>JAZNQZ010000038.1:0-88459 GCA_045590475.1 Christensenellaceae bacterium | reverse complement strand
GAATAGAAAATTCTATAATTAGAATTTGTCAAATTATGTAAAAAACGCGGAAGTTAGTGGCGTAGCGATAGATATTTATCGCTACGCCACAACTATATTTGCCTAACGGCAAGTTATATTGCTTTCGCAGTTATATTTTGCTACGCAAAGTGATATTTACCCGTAGGGTAAGTTTTGGCAAATATAATATAACTTTGAAGAAAGTCAAAATAAAACGCAAAACTTGTTTTGCATATCACTTTTAGCCTCAAGGCTAAAAATATAACTATATTAACTTAATTGTTGCAGATATGAAAAGCCCACCATATTTCGCTACTTGCGAAGTATAGTGGGCTACACTTTTGTTTTTAATTAAAATCAATATGCCTATTACGGATTACTCCGCGTTTTCTTTATTTTAGGCATTATCACCAATATTAAATTTTTATTTTTGACAAGATTGGCTTAAATTTAACAATTTTTTCCACTTGTCTTAATTTTGATTGCAGTATAATCGTTTTCGCTTCTAATTCGAGGTTTTATGAAAAAATTTATTTGTTTAATTACGGCGCTAATCTTGTTTTATTCAATTTTTGCGCCAAAAAACTTAATAAATATAGTGGACGCTGAAAATCTTTACGCGAGAATAATTACCGAAGACACTCCTTTTTATCAAACTCAACAAAGCGAGTCCCCTCTCTTTTTTTTGCCGTACACTTACTACGTTAAAATTATAGAATCGGGAGAAAAATTAACTCACGTTGAATGTTATGGCGACGGAAACACCGCCACTTTAGACGGGTTTGTTCCAACTGAAATGCTTTTTTATGACGGTTTAGAAGTTCAAAATCCTTACGTAGTTTTAGAAATCACCACGGTATCAACGGCTATATTATATCAAGACAGTAATCTCAGCGTAAAATCACAATATCTTTTTGAAAACAGAACTTTGCAATATTACGGCTCGTTATCAACCCCAAACGGCAGGATTTTTTACGTTGCTTATAACGACCGATTAGGTTACGTAAAAGAAAGCGACGTTTTTCCATTTTCAATTAAAAATCACCCGAACGAACTGACCTTTATTAAACCAACCGAACCGTTAGACCCCCCAACCGAAGAACCTATAAGCGAAGGCTTTTTCGGTATAAAAGTAGCAATCATCGTTGCACTTATATTTGCGGGAATTATTGCCTTAATTTTCATAGCGACGAATAAAAAAGAATCATCTATTGCAGTTAGTTTTTACGACGATAACGATTACGAATAACTACGCTGATAACTTTTGAAAATTTTTTATATTATTATCTTTCGCGCTCTTCTTTTTTGCTTTTTTAGAATAACTTTTTTCATGGGCCAAAGTTCTCTTATAAAGTTCAAAAAAGAAGTCTATTTTAAGGCAATTTTTTCTAAACCACTCGTCCGTTGCTCCGCTTGATTCTAGTAGCCTTGCAACGCGAGTGGCAAGTTTATTTTGTTTTCTAAAATAATTCCTGCTTTCAAAATCAAAGTCAGCGTAGTAATCCTTAGGTTTTTGCTTGAAATATTTATAATCTAAAAAATCTAAATCTTCGTCTTTTAATTTTGATAAAACGCCGTCGATATGTAGTTTTAATTCGATTAAAATATCCTTTTGAAAAGTGTAATTTAATATACTTTCACACTGCTCTAAAGCCGATGAAAAATCACTCATCGAACTCAAGGCTTTTTTCTCAACAAGTTCATCAATTTGCTCCATAATCGCATCTAAATTTGCGTATGCGTATAGCGCCGTTTTAGCGTAATAAACGTTCATAATTTTATCTCCTTAAATCAAGTTGTTTTTTTGCTTTGACGTCAGCGCAATTATACTTTTGCATTTTTTGCTAAGTCAATATTTTATGTCACAAAAATACGAACATTTGTTCGTTTTTCTTTTTTAGGATAACAACAATATATGACACTATTTGTCATATTAATTATTGAAAATAAAGATTTTTTATTTATCCAAAAAACAAAGAAAGATAAAAATTTTAAATATAAAGTAGAAATATATTGAAAAATATATTTTTATGTGGTAAAATGTAGAATATGAAAAATTTGACGAATTTTAAAAGATTTTTGTTTATCTCAATTTTATCTTTGACCTTTGTTTTTTCTATTTCTTTAGGTTTAATAAATTTACCTAAGGAAGTTTTTGCGTTAGAAAATAATCCTGGCGCAGAATTGGTTCTTCCAAAAAGCGATTTAGAATATAAGGCGTTATCTTCCCCTATCGACGTTTATCACGACGATAAAATCACGGCGATAATTAATAACGATTCTCTTCTTATTAACGTAAACGGTCAATATAAAACGCCTATTACTAACTTCAACTCAATTAAGCAAGTTAAAAAGGCAAACGATAATACTCTTTTAGTTAGTGACGGTGGAATTATTTATTCAATCAATATATCTTCCCCAAATCAAAAGACCGCTATTAAAGCAGATAACGGAGATATTATCGGTGGAAACTACTTTGACTTAAACGAAAATTATTTAGTAACAGCATTTAGTAAAGTTGGTTCAATATACAAAAGAACTGCAAACGAATATAAATTTTTAGGTAAATTTACCTTAGACGGAGATAAGCCTATCGCAATAAATAATAAGGGCGAAATTTTCTTTGAAAATAACGGTATATATACCGTTAATTCTAGCGACGTAACCAAAACGCCAAAGAAGATTTCAAATGCTTCACCTTCAAAAATGATTGCGAACGATAACTATGTATATTACTTGTTAAGCACTAGCGAAAAAGTATATCAATTAAACCTAAACAATAATTATGAATTAAGTGAACTAACAGCAAATTCCCCCGATTATGATTTAGGCAATCTTTCTTCGCCAAGTGGAATAACTTTTAAAAATGAAAACTTATTAATTACCGATAACGTTATTAACGCCGTTCAAGAATTTAAGATTGAAGGAACTAACTTAGTCTTTACGGGGTTTGCTATTTGCGCCGATAAAACTGCGTATAATAGAATCACTAAAGATGCAACTGACGTAGAAAAAATTGGAAATACCGTTGCCGTTTTAGATGATTTTAAGTTGACGGTTATCAATAAAGATAATGCTAATCCTTACGCTAAAGAAAACTTCAAAAACTTTATTATCGGTAAAGATATTGACCAAAACGTTCAATATTTTACACTTGGAAACGATAAGATTTTATTCTCAAACACAAACGCAAAAATTAAAATTTTAGACTTAAATAATTCATCAATAAAAGAAATAAAAATACCGGTTGAAAACGCGCTTGTTGACGACTTATGTTATCAAAGCGGATATTTTTACGCGTTAATTCACACCAGTACTGCTTCTATCGTTTATCAAATTGACGAAAATGATGAAAACGCACAATTAAAAGATATTCTTAATCAAACAAACTCATATTCTTTTGATAAAATTGCAGTTGACGTATATAAAAACATTTATCTTGCGGGAACGGACGGAATTTATAAATATCAAAAAACTAACTCAAATTATAAAAAATCTGCAACCGTAAACCAACTTTCCGTTTCAAAAATTTTAACCGACCTCGGTGGAAAACTTTACGTTTTAAGCGATTCAAAATTAAGAGTTTACGACGGAAGCATTAAAGACGTTACCCCTACTCCTTACGTAAACGGAGACCAAATCAAGTCGTTTGCAATGTATTTTGACCAAAAAGAAATTTCTTTACTTTACGGTTCAAAAGAATATATAATCGATAATGACAGCGTAAATAATTACGCCATTTCACAAATTTCTATAAGTGACGAAGTGTTTAAGATAACCGATAAAAACGCTAGTCTTTCTCAATTAAAAAGGGCAACCGTTAAAAATGACTCTAACCTATATTACGTGGATAGAGTAAATAGTGGATTTACATTTAACAACTTAGCCGAAAAAGAAAGTGAATACGTTTATATTTGTGAAATTAAATTTGACGATAAATTTTCTCTCTATGCGTTAGGTGGTCAAAACGGCGTTGTGTTGGTTGATAAAACTCAAGTTTCGTTAAACGAATTCAAACTTTCTAGCGCACCGACGGAAGCCTTTATAACCACTAACGTCAACGCATACTATATGCCACTAGTTACTAGAAACGCCGAATATTCTTTAAAGGATTTAAATACTATTAGACTTCAAAAATTTAGTAAAATTTCACCTATATCAAAACTAACGGTTTTAGATAAAGATTTTTATTACGCTTCCGTTACTGTTAACGGAAACACCTATAAAGGATTTATTCCCGTGGACTTTACCGTTGAAATTTTATCAAGCAACGTGTTTAAGGATAGTTACACTATCGAACGCACAAATAAAACCACGTTATATAGCGACTCATTATTAACCACTTCTATTTTTGAACTAGAAGATGGTCAATCTGTTAGAGTTATGGAAAAAGGCGACGGTTACGCTAAAGTTTTAGTTTCTATAAACGGTGATATGATAGAAGGCTTTATATCTCTTTCAGCAATCAAAGCCGAAGAAAAAATTGCCGTTAGAAACGTCTTAATTATACTTGGCGTTTCAATCTGCGTGTTCGGTACTGCAACTTACTTTATTTTAAGAAAGAAAAAATAATTCGCTATAAAAAATTAAAAACGCCTAACAGCAGTTAGGCGTTTTTTTTGTCGAATATTATTAATCACTATATAAATTTTCGGTTTCTTCAACTTCTGTAAAATATCCATAACTTTCAAACTCACTATCAACGTCAAAATTATCAACGTTTTCATAAGCGGCAAGTTTACTTATTGAGACTTCGTAAGCCGTCATTGTTTTAACTTCATCGTCACTGACGCGCTTTTGATATTCCCTACTTTGTATCCTTCCACTTATTGCAATTTTTTCACCAACGGCAAGATTTTTTGCAAACCTTGCGTTTCTTCCCCACGCTATGCAGGGTATATAATCCGATTTATTATAAGAACGATTGACCGCAATAAGCACGTCTGCAATTTCTCTATTAAACGGTGTGGTTCTATATATAGGTGGCTTACAAATGTATCCCATTAATACGATATTGTTTGGGTTTTTAACGGGAATATCGTCGAGTAGTTCCCTAACGAAAACCGTTAACATTAACTTGCTTTTTCCATCGACTAATTTATTATAACTTCTAAATTGCCCGATAGCGTTAATAGTAACACCGATTTTTAGGTCACCGTTAGATATTAAACGTTCGGATATTGTTACCGGTAAAATATCTCCTTGCCCCGAAAGTCTTTTAACCAGCACGTTCATTTCATAAAACCCTTCGCCGTAAACTTCGTGAGAAAATTCGGCTTCGGTTACAATTTCCCCGCTGATAAATACCTTGTTGTTTTTTTCTTGCATAATGTTCATATATATATTTCCTCCAAAAGAATTTCCTATGAATTTCCTACTTGAGTGCCGTCCGATCTAATAGTAAAATTTTCTCTATAAATCAGTTCACCAATGGTGCAAAACTCATATCCTTCGCTCTTTAACTTGCGAATAATATCTCTTAAAGCGTCAGCCGTATGCAATCCCTGATTATGAAATAGCACTATCGAACCACTTTTGACTTTAGTTATAACGCGATTATAAATTTCTTTCGCGCTTAAATCTTTCCAATCTAAACTGTCCACACTCCACTGAATAGTAAAGAGTGAAAGTTCCTTTGCCGTATTTATTAATAAATCGTTATAGTCCCCGTAAGGTGCTCTAAAGAGTTCCACCTTTTTACCCGTAATTTCATAAATGGCGTTAGAAGAACTAGTTAACTCCTTTTCAATTTGACTTTTTGAAAGTTTACTCATATAAGGGTGAGTTGAAGAGTGCGTTCCAATTTCGTGACCGTAATCACTGATTTTTTTAATATAATCAGGGTGTTTTTTCGTCCAAAATTCCACGGCAAAAAAAGTACATTTAACCCCTTCTTCATCCATAATTTCAAGCAACTTATCGGTATAATCAGTTCCCCAAGCACAATCAAAAGAAATTGCCAACTTTTTTTCACTTGTTTCAACGCTATATATGGGTAGCATTTTTTCTTGTTTAACAAATACTTCCTGCGCTAAATAAAGATTTGTAAACACTAAAAAAACAACGCTTATTATTACGATTGCGCTAACAAAGATTATTCTTCTTATTCTTAAAACTGCAAAATACATTATAAAACTTCCTAAATGATGAAAATTATCTAATTTTGTCTAATTTTGTAATTTTTCGTCAAATAATAAAACTCACTAAAATACGATATGAGTAAAAGGCGATAATTATTCTAAAAAAACAAAAAAGCGAAAGGCTATTAACCTTTCGCTTTTATTAAATATTATTATTAAATTTTATTTTTTTGATAGATAATCTAGAATAATTTTTTCTGCAACCCAAGCGTTCGTCTTGCGCGTATAATGAACTAAATCTTCTTGCAAAATGCCTTTATCGTGAAGATTATCGTCATAAAACGGTGCAGTTTTAACGTCAAAAATTTTAACGTTTTCATTTTCTTCTTCTAACTTTTCAAATACTTGGTTTATATAATAAAAACTGTCTAGCACACCGTTGATTTTCGACCTTTCTTCGTGAGTAATTTTATGTAAAATTACAGGAATTTTCTTACCCAACGCGCTATAAAATTTTTCAAAAATTCTTTCGTATATATTTTTAAGAACTTCTTCTAGGTGCGATTTAGAAACGAGAGTATCTTGTTCCCCACCACGCCAATGCAACCCCATAAATTCTGGAGTAACACCAATATCTTCAAAACTTTTATTCACTAAAAACAATATATGTTCGGTAAACGGACAAAGTGAGATATTCGCTTGACTTAATGGACCGGGGATTAACTTTTTTTCGCGTTCAGGATACCACATTCCGTTTTCAGCAACCCCTTGAGCCCCAATAGCAATATGAATAATATATAAATCGGGTAAATTTTCACCGTTATCAATTCTATCTTGCCAATCTTTTGCCATTAAGTTTGCAACCGAATATGTATCGTCTTGCGTTTCACCTAAATTCATTTCGCTACTAGTGTATCCACTCCAAGTAAGAGCGTCGTTATCAAAACTTTGATTTAATTTACGAGTTAAGCCAAACACGTTTTTTAACGGTTTTTTAATCTTATCGTTTTCTTCCATTGGCAATGCGTGACCAACGGCGTTTGATTGACCTAAAAGAATAAAAACTATTGCTTTTTTCATCTAATCACCTTATAACTTTTATTTAGTAAATTATAACAAAGAGTATTATTTTATGTCAAGCAAGAATAATAAAAACGCGAAAAGCACTTTTAATTCGCTTTTCGCATTATTTACTTGATATTATTAATGAATTAACCCATTAACACTTCGCTTATAACGTCTTTCACTTTTTCGTAACAGCCACCACAACCGGTTGAACAATGCGTAACGTTTTGAACGTCTTTAAACACTGCTTCAACGTCTTCAAGTCGATTGTGATTTTCAAGCGCTGAAACTATATCGTGATAAGTAACTTTTTTGCAATTACAAACAGTATAATTTTCCTTCATTAGTTTTATCCCCCTTTTATTCTTCAACTTCAAATTCGTCTTTTCCTACTCCACAAAGTGGGCAGGCATAATCATCGCCAAGTTCGTTAAAAGGTGTGCCTTCAACTTCTTCATCGTAAACGTAACCACAAACTTTACAAACGTATTTCATGAGCGTTCTCCTTATTTAGAAAAATATCTCTTCAAAAGTCCTTCAAATGCTTTGCCGTGGCGCGCTTCGTCTCTAGCCATTTCGTGTACGGTATCGTGAATAGCGTCAAGGTTAAGTTCTTTAGCCTTTTTAGCAAGTTCAAATTTGCCAGCCGTTGCGCCGTTTTCTGCTTCTATGCGCATTTCAAGGTTCTTCTTAGTAGAATCGGTTACAACTTCGCCTAAAAGTTCAGCGAACTTAGCAGCGTGTTCTGCTTCTTCGTAAGCAGCCTTTTCCCAATAAAGACCAATTTCAGGATATCCTTCTCTATGTGCAACGCGAGCCATAGCAAGATACATACCAACTTCGGTGCATTCACCGTTAAAGTTCATTCTTAAACCTTCTATAATTTCTGGGTCAACTCCTTTTGCAACGCCAACAACGTGTTCGGCAGCCCATGCTCTTTCTTCACTTTGTTCCTTAAACTTAGAAGCAGGTGCCATACAAGTTGGGCATCTTTCTGGTGCTGAATCTCCTTCGTGAACGTAACCGCAAATAGTGCAAACAAATTTTTTCATAAAAGTTTCTCCTTTTTTTCTTTTCTATTTTAATAATTCATTAAATTGTTAAAAGTTTATTTCATTTTGATTAGCGCAGTCAGCGCATTGACCGTAATAAACACATTTTTCACCGGTAACCTTAAGCCCCATTTCACTGATTTGAACAGGCGTTTTTGAAGGCTTAAATAAGTCGATTATCTTGCCACAATGACTGCAGATAAAGTGGCTGTGACGAGATAGGTCCCCATCGTAATGCAAGCGCTTATCTTCGGTCTCTAAAGTTATTATCACTCCCTCATCGGCTAGAAGTTTTAAATTGCGATAAACAGTTCCAAGACTAATATTTGGTTCAAGTTCTCTAGCAGAATTATATATCATATCAGCCGTGGGGTGATCTTTTCTTCCCTTTATTACATTTGTTATTAGTTCCCTTTGCCTTGAATAACGCATAAATTAAACCTCCTTTGTAAGTCGTTATCAGTAATGATTACTATTATTATAATCGAGAGATTTAATTTTGTCAAGGGTTTTTATAAAATATTTTTACCTTTTTTGAAAAAATTTTAAGCGATAATTTTTATAGTCAATTTTTAGATTTAACTTTCTTTTTTGTTGCCCTTTTTTGGAAATTCTATTCTTAAAAATCTTCTTTGTCTAACGCGAGTTAAGGTAAATGCCACCACAGTTGCAATCAATTCAAATGAATATGAAATTATTGTAAAAATTGGTCCAGTTGTTATTATGAAATATACAATAAACATTATCGTTGGGATAACGAAAAGTGCGCGTAAAGTTTGCATGTCGCGAATTGCAAACAAAAATACGTAAATTACTGAACCCGTTAAACTCAATAAGTCTATTGGCTTATATCCATTTACTACGCTTAAAATTATGAAAACTATAACTACTAGTACTGCAAAAATCATCATCACGAAAAACGGCGATGCTTTCCCTGTTTTTTGTTCTATAACGTAATACGTTATTACCCTAGTTATAGATAATAAATATGAAAGCGAAACAAAATAATTCATATCGAAAAAGGTTGTAAGCATCAAAAAGATGATTGAACCCCCTTGACATATTAAAAAGAATTGCTTTTTCTTTACAAAATAACTTAATACTGCAAAAATCAAGGCAATAAAACTACAAATTAATGAAAGTTTTTCATTTGGCATAAAAAATCCCCTTATTATTCGTCAATATTTTCAAGTTCTTTAAGCCAAAGTTTGCTTACGGCATCGCTTGGCATACGATAACTACCCCTTGGTGAAAGAGATAATGAAGATACTTTAACCCCATCAGGCAAACAAGAACGCTTAAATTGCTGAGAAAAAAATCTTCTCACGAAAATTTTAAGCCATTTTAATATCGTTTTTTCATCAAATTCGCCTAAAAAAGTGTTAACTGCTACTTGATAAGTTTTCTTTGGCGAAAATCCACGCTTAACAATATTATATAAGAAGAAATCGTGCAAAATGTACGGCCCAACTATATCTTCGGTAATTTGTGACATTTTTTCTTCGGTTGACGGAAGAAGTTCAGGGCTTACAGGAGTATCAAGCACGTCTTTTAACACTGCCCTAAGTTTACCCTTACCTTTTTTTGCAGTATAACTAACTAAATGGCGCACGAGAGTTTTTGGAATAGAAGCGTTCACGGCATACATACTCATATGGTCGCCGTTATAAGTTGCAAAACCCAATGCTAATTCCGATAAATCGCCTGTACCGACAACAATTCCATCACAAGTATTTGCTAAATCCATCAACACTTGCGTGCGTTCTCTTGCCTGAGAATTTTCATAACACGCATCATAAAGGTCTTCTGGGTGAGAAATATCTTTTAGGTGGCGTTTAACTGCTTTAGATATATCAATTTTTTTAAGGGTTGCGCCGAACACTTTTGCTAAAACTATGCTGTTATCAAATGTGCGCTCACTAGTTCCAAAACACGGCATAGTTATTGCTATTATATCACTCTTTGGTCTATTTAGTAGTTCTAAGGCTCTTGCAGAAACAATTAAAGCAAGCGTACTATCAAGTCCACCTGAAACCCCTATTATCAACTTTTTCGCGTTAATGTGTTCGATGCGCTTTTTAAGTCCATATGCGCTAATATCGATTAAATATTCTTCTTCACCTTCTTTAATAAAAGGTGTTTTATCGTATTTTCTAGTAAATTTATCGTCGTTTTCAATACTAAAACCAACGGTTAAATAATCTTCTTTTAGATTAAATTTTTGATTAAATATTTTGCTTCTTTGATAATCAATATAAGATAAATCAATTTCAGCAGTAGTTAAGCCTAACGAAAAAGGCTCGCTTTCAGCTAAAATCTCACCATCTTCGGCAATTAAATTATGCCCAGAAAAAACACAATCGCTTGAAGATTCGCCATACCCAGCATTTGTATAAATATATCCGCAAACAATTCTATTCGAATGAGACTTAATTAACTCTCTTCTACTTTCAAGTTTGCCTGAAAAATCTGGTAAAGCCGAAAGATTAACAACGATATTTGCACCGTTAACTGCGTGTGAAATTGAAGGTGGAATAACCGTCCATAAATCTTCACAAATTTCAACGGCAATTTTTAAGTTTTCATTTTTTTCATCGACAAAAATTATATTTTTTCCAAAAGGAACAAAATCTTCTTCGCAATTTCCATCGCCAAGTTTTATATAAGAAATTTCGTCGTTTACGGTTGAAAAATATCTCTTTTCATAAAACTCACTGTAATTTGGAAGATAACTTTTAGGCACGATACCTAAAACCACCCCGTCGCTAATGCCGGCTGCAACGTTATAAATTAACCCGTCTTTTTTAATTGGCAAGCCAACGAAAACTAAAACGTTTTTACCCGTAGTATAGTTGGCAATATCCATTAACGCGCTTTTTGCACTGTCTAAAAGCGTGGAAGAATAAAACAAATCCCCAGCCGTATAACCCGTTAAAACTAGTTCTGGAAAAGTTAAAATTTTAACGTTTTCTTTAACTGCTTGGTCTATACCTTTTTTAATGCTATCAAGGTTAAATTCAACGTCGGCAACCTTAATTTCAGGAGTAAAAGTGCCTACTTTTATAAAATCAAAATTCATCGTTTTTTTCCTTTTTTAATAAAAATCGTTATTTTCTAATTTTAATTTTACACCTTTTTGTTAGTTTTTGCAATTATTTCAATAATAAAAAAAGCGAAAAATTTCATTTTTTTAAAATTTTTCGCTTTTTTGCCATTTTTTAATTATTACATATATCCGTTAGGATTTTTAAGTTGCCAATTAAGTGCGTCTTTGCACATATCGTCTATGGTTTTTTCCGCCTTGAAACCTAAAAGTTCTTCTGCATAATATGGGTCTGCGTAGTATTCGTCAATGTCCCCTGCTCTTCTAGGTAAAACTTTATAAGGAATTTTTTTACCTAACGCCCTTTCAAATGCTTTAAGCATATCAAACACGCTACTACCCTTTCCCGTACCTAAGTTTGCAATAATTAATCCTGGATTTTCTTTTAATTTATCGACTGCTAAAACGTGCCCTCTTGCTAAATCTACAACGTGAATATAATCTCTTATACCCGTACCGTCTGGGGTATTATAATCGTTGCCAAAAACACCTAAATATTCGCGCTTACCAACTGCAACTTGGGTTATATAAGGACAAAGATTGTTTGGAATTCCCTTAGGGTCTTCACCAATCAACCCCGAAGAATGTGCGCCAACCGGATTAAAATAACGCAAAATTGCAATGTTAAATGAATTATCAGCCTTATATAAGTCCTTTAAAATGTTCTCTATAAAGAATTTAGAACTGCCGTAAGGGTGAGATGCAACCGTTTGAAAATCTTCTTTTATGCAAGGCGATTTCGGTGTGCCGTAAACCGTTGCAGATGATGAAAACACAAGGTTTTTAACACCGTGTTCACGCATTGCAAAGGCTAAAACCAAAACGCCGTTAATATTATTTTCATAATATTCAAGTGGTTTTTCACAAGATTCGCCAACAGCCTTAAACCCCGCAAAATTTATTACCGCGTCAATCTTGTTTTCGGTAAAAATTGTATCTAAAATACTTTTATCTCTAATGTCCCCTAAATAAAACTTGACCTTTTTGCCCGTGATTTTTTCCACGCGAGTAATGGCTTCGATTTTACTATTAGATAAATTGTCAACTACGATAACGCTATGTCCCGCGTCTAATAACTCTACGCTCGTGTGAGAACCAATGTAGCCTGCGCCACCCGTAACTAAAACGTTCAATTTATTCACCTTTTACTATTTTTTTATATGCTTCAAAATATCTATTACCCAATATATAAATACTCTCTCTTGAAAAATGAAACGGGTCATTATTTGAAAGAACTTGATTATTACTTTGTAAGTCCTTACCTTCAACGAAAGCACAAGCATCAACTTCGTTTGCTACAGTTTTTAGCGCGTTTTCAATTATTTCCGCACGAATATTTTTTTTATTAAATTCGTTATTAAATCCACCCGAAATGAAGGGCATATCACCAAATTTTTCTCTAACGTCTTCAATCATTAATCCAACGCAAGATTTATAAAACTCAAAGAGTTCACTGTCGTTTAAGTTAGGATTTCTCGCTGAATCCGACTCTCCTTGATGCCATAAAAACCCAACAACGCGATTTTCTGCGTTTAGTTTGAGTGCGTCGTTAACCATAATCAACATTTGATTATATAAACCGCCGTCTTTGGTCCAATATTTTTCAGCAAAACTCGTTCCACCCCTTGCAACTTCAACGATTAAGATTTTTCTATCCTTTTCCAAAAACTCTTCCTTATATTTTTTTGCAAAAGAAAGCCCTAAAACACCACGTCTATAACCTTCGGCGTGACGCTCATCTGCAAACACAATCTTTGAAGTATCGGTGTAAACCAAGTTTTGTGCTATGTGTGCGATATCTGCATCTTCGTTCTTCTTTTCATAAACACCTTTAAGCATTAAAATATCAGCGTCAACCGACCAAAGCATAGTCGTTGGACCAATGCCACAGCCTTGTGCGTTCGACTGCCCTGCCATAATGATAATGTCTAATTTGTCGTCTATTGGATTGATAATCACGTTAGTTTCCCCTTTTCTTATAATAATAAAACAATCTACACTCTTTATTTGAGTTATAAAGTTTTCTTTCCCTATCGCATTTTTTGCCAAAACACTTTTCAAAATTGTTGGCTGAAGTTATTGTAAATAGCGACCAATTATCTAGGTTTTTATAAACTTTACCAAGCGCTTTATAGCACTCTTCCGCTTCTCTTCTATCATAAACCCTTTCACCGTACGGTGGGTTGGTTACTATTGTTCCGTTTGACAAGTCGCACGTAAAATCTTTAACAGGTTTAACTTCAAAACGGATTTTATCTTTAAGTCCTGCCCTTTCAGCGTGGTGTTTTGCTAATTTTACTGCTTTAGGGTCGATGTCACTAGCAAAAAAATCTATCTTTTTAGAACGATTTTCACGGTCTTTCGCCTCTTCAAAAACCCTATCGAAAATCTTTTTATCAAAGTTTTTCCAATCGTTAAAAGCAAACTTTCTACCAATCCCACCAGCAATATCTAAAGCAATTTTCGCGCCTTCAATGGCAAGTGTTCCCGAACCACAAAAAGGGTCAGCAAAAGGGCGTTCTTTATAAAAATCACTGAGTAATATTAGCGCTGAAGCAAGCGTTTCTTTTATTGGGGCAATACCCACCATATCGCGATAACCCCTTTTATGAAGCCCCGCGCCACTAGTATTTAAATTTAGGGTTAATTTATCTTTAAATAGTGAAAACTCTATATGATAATTTGCACCGTTTTCATTTAAGCGATTGATTTTATAAACTTTAGTAAGCCTATCAACGATTGCCTTTTTTATTAGGCTTTGACAAGCAGAAACTGCAAACAACTTACTCTTAACGCACTTTCCGTTAACCGTAATAAAAGCGTCTTCGGGTAAATAATCTTCCCACCTTAAACTTTTAACGCCTTCAAAAAGGGTGTCAAAATCTTCGGTAGTAAATTCACCAACGGTTATATAAACCCTATCTGCCGTTCGCAAAAAAACGTTTAGCCTAGCAACGTCTTCCATAGTGCCTGAAAGGGTAACCATACCGTTTTCAAACGGCGCGTCTTGATAGTTTAAGCGTTTAAGTTCACTCTTTAAAACTTTTTCTACTCCCGACGCACAGGTTAACGCAATTTTAAGATTGTTTGAAAATTGAAAATTCTTTGACATACTACGTCTATTTTAAACAATCATTTAAAATATTGCAAGCGTTTTAAAAAACATTTCCTAACAAATTACTATATAATTGACAAGGATAAAGATTTTATGTAAAATAGTATTCGTGGGAAGTTTTATTAATTTTATGTAATAAAATTATAAACTTAAATGAAGAAAGGGGCTTTTCTTTTTTATAGAGTTATGAAACACGGAAAAAACGAATTAACGAAATCAGTTAAAAATGCTAAATTGTTTTTACCTAAAGATATTTTCGTTTATTTATCCCTTTTCCTTTTTATTATAGTTTTGTTTTTAATCTTTATTATTCCATCAACTTGCAATAAGCAAAAAAATTCCGGATTTATTGTAACGGTTAAAAATCAAACGGTTTTAACCTTTAACGCTAAAAATTCTTCACCAATTTCAATTACTGAAGAGTATTTGGAATTAGTTGAAGTTACTGAAGAGCAATCTATTTATACGGTTAAAATTTATCTTTCATTAGATAAAAAATCTTTTAATACACTATCGTTTAATAAAGACGAAATTAGCGCAAAGGTAATTGAAAGCACTTGCTCACAATCAAAAGATTGCGTTTATACCCCAAAGATTACCGACAACGGCTCAATCTATTGCGCCCCGCACGACCTTAAAATCGTGCCGTTAACTACCGACGGTTTTATTCCGCCGACCACGGGGTGAAAAAATGAATAAACTTATTTTAAGAAAAATTACGTTGTGCGCAGTTTTTTCTGCTTTTGCGACCATAACTTTCGTTATTGAAAATCTTTTTCCACCTATAGTTTTACCGGGTGCAAAAATGGGGTTATCAAACGTGTTTATATTGCTATCCGTTTTATTAGTTGGTATACGTTACGGCTTTATAACTCTCTTTGTTAAAACTATTCTTGGAAGTTTATTTGCCGGTAACCTTTCGTCAATAATATATTCGTTGCCCGCAGGTTTATTCGCGCTAATCATAGAAGTAATTTTATTGTTCATAATAAAAAAGGTAAGCCTACCAGCCGTTTCGGTTGCTGGTGCAGTTATCAATTCAAGCGTACAAAATTTGATTTTTTGTTTAGTTACAAATAGCGTTGAAATGTTATATTATCTTCCTTACCTTTCCTTAATTAGCGTTGTAACGGGCTTTTTGATTGGACTCTCCGTTCATTTAGTGATAAAAAGATTACCAGAACGATTATTTTTAACTTTAAGTAACGACTAGATATTTTATACCGATATTTATGCAAACTAACGCATTTTATATATTTTGTTAATTAAACTTTTTTTAGGAGAAACCAAATTGAACACAAAAAAAGGCAAATTTTATCCTTACGGTATTCACGTTAAGGATATGAAAGAACTTTGCGCTGATAAGCCGATAGTTAAAATGCCTGCACCAAAAATCGTGCATATAAGTATGTCTCAACATATTGGTGCACCTGCTATCCCAATCGTTAACGTTGGTGATAAGGTCACCAAAAGGCAACTTATAGGTAAGGCTAGCGGGGTTATTTCAGCAAACGTTTATTCTTCCATTTGCGGAACGGTTATCGCCATTGAAGATATCGTTGGTGGTAACGGTCAAAAAATGAAATACGTCGTTGTGGAAAACGACGGTAGAGAAGAAGAAATCTTTTTCGATAATATTGTAGATTTTAGTCGCGAAACTATTATCGAACGCATTAGACTTGCAGGTATCGTTGGTCTAGGTGGCGCAGGCTTCCCTACCGCAGTTAAACTTTCACCTTCAACTCAACTTGACACTTTGATTATTAACGGTGCTGAGTGTGAACCTTACCTTAACTGCGATTACCGACTAATGATTGAAAACACCGAAGATATTTATAGGGGTATAAAATACTGCGCGTTGGCTCTTGGAATTAAGAAAATCGTTATCGGTATTGAAGCCAACAAACCTGACGCAATCAAGGCGTTTAGTAAATATCACGATTTAGAAGTAGTTATTCTTCAAAAACAATACCCTATGGGCAGTGAAAAACATTTAATTTATTGCACCACGGGTAGAAAAGTTCCTTGTGGAAAAATGCCTTTCGACGTTGGCTGTTGCGTGCAAAACATTAAAACGGTTATTGCTATTAAACACGCAATCGAAGACAATAAGGCGTTATCTTCAACCGTTTTAACGGTAAGTGGTTACGGCATTAAAGAACCGAAAAACTTAAGAATTCAAATTGGTACTTCTTTAGAAGATATTATTGAATTTTGTGGTGGACAACTTGATGAAACGGTTAAAATCGTTGCTGGTGGCCCTATGATGGGTAAAGCAATGATGAACACTACGGCTTATACAAGAAAAACCGATTCGGGCTTTTTATTCTTGACTGAAAATGAGATTTCTTCACTTTCCCCAACAAACTGTATTAACTGTGGGGTTTGTGCTCAAAATTGTCCTATGCGCTTAGCGCCTATGCTCATTGAACGCGCAACTCTTGGTGGGGATTATGCTGTTGCTGAAAAATACGGGGTTATGAACTGCATTGAGTGTGGCTCTTGTGCGTATAATTGCCCTGCAAAACGCTCGTTAGTCCAAAGTATGCAAATGGCAAAATCAAAAATAAAGGAGATGAAACAAAATGGTAGATAAACTTTATAAATTTTCTTCATCCCCTCACGTTAAATCTCCTAAAACCACTAAAAAAATTATGCTCGACGTTTGTATTGCGCTTATTCCCGCTTGCATTATGGGTATAGTTTATTTTGGTTACCTTGCTCTTTTAACGATTTTAGTTTCAGCAATTTTTTCTGTTGGTGCTGAAATCGTATATCGCCTTTTAACTAAAGAAAAATTTAAGGATATTATCCGTTCTTTAGATAATACTTCTTTGGTTACGGGTTTAATTATCGCTTTAATAATTCCACCAACTATTCACTTATACATACCTGCGCTTGCAAGTATATTCGCGATAATCGTTGTTAAAATGCTTTTTGGTGGAACGGGTTATAACTTGGTTAACCCTGCCGCAACGGGAAGAATTTTTGCCTTTATTTCTTTTACGACAATTATGAACACTTTCTTCGCCCCTTCAATAAAAGCAATTAACGGTTCGGTTATTACGGGTGCAACTAGCCTTCAAAGTTTTTTAAAAGATGGTTCTACCCTATCTTCTTTAGATTTGCTTTTAGGAACGGGTGTTGCCGGCTGTATTGGTGAAACTTGTAAAATCGCAATTTTAATCGGTGCAATTTACCTTGCAATTAAGGGAATTATCAAAATTTATCTTCCTATTATTTCGGTTATAGTTGCAGGACTCGTGGCAGTATTACTCAACGGCAGTTTTGAAGTTTTCTTGCCTGCAATATTATCTGGTGGCTTAATTTTCGGTGCTTTCTTTATGGCAACCGATTACGTTACTAATCCCGTTACCACTCTTGGAAACGTTGTGTTCTTTATTGGGTTTGGCTTATTGACTTCTCTTTTAAGACATTTCTCAGGATACGAAACGGCTTCGTTTGCTATATTATTAATGAATATTCTAGTTCCACTTATCGACAAGGTTACTCTTTCTAAACCGTTTGGTTTCGTAAAACAAAAAAAGGGGGCTAAATAATATGAAAAATTATTTGAAACCCATTATCGTAATGCTTGCAATTATTCTTTTTTGTGGTGGAATTTTAGCAGTTTTATCCGACCTTTTATTCGTTCCGCAAGAAGAACGCATTCAACGCGCAATAGATAAAATTTACACTGATACTTCAGTTCAATTAGACCAAACTATTGATTTAGAGAAAATCGATATGACCGAATTTAACGATATCGGTGTTATTAAGGCTTGTTATAAACTTGATAACGGTGACTTCTTAGTTTTATCAACCGGCAAAAAGGGTTATTCTAACGGAACCGTTACAACTTACGTTGCTATCGGTCAAGATTTAATCGTTAAACAAGTGGTTGAAGATTCTTATTCAGGTCAAACGCTTATGTCTAAACTAACTGACCATTATCAAAAGTTTATTGGTAAAAGCGCAAACGATAGCATTGAAAACGTAACGGAAATCGTGGCGGGCGCAACACGTTCAGCAAATGCAGTTTCTAACTCTGTGTTCGTTGCTCTACAATTCGTTAGTAAGGTTATAGGAGGTTAATTTATGGGAAAATTTAGAAAAATTGCTTCTGACGGCTTAATTTTCAGTAACCCTGCCCTAAGATTAGTTTTGGGAACTTGCCCAACCTTAGCGTTAACCACCGCAGCCTCTAACGGTATCGGTATGGGATTAGCAGTAACTTTCGTTTTAATCTGCTCTAACGTGTTGATTTCTCTATTAAAGAAAGTTATTCCAAACACCGTTAGAATTCCCGCCTTTATACTTATAATCGCGACTTTCGTTACTATAGTTAAATTAGTTATGGATAAATTTATTCCAGACCTTTACGCTTCTTTAGGTGTATATCTACCACTTATAGTAGTAAACTGCGTAATTTTAGGTCGCGCTGAAAGTTTCGCTTCAAAAAACCCTGTTTTTGATTCTGCATTAGACGGACTTTTTATGGGCTTAGGTTTTACCCTTTCTTTAACACTAATGGGCGCAGTAAGGGAACTTTTAAGTTCAGGTAAAATTTTTAATCTTGTGATTTGGGACTCTAACGCATTTTCAATCGGCTTCTTCGGTTCAAGCGCCGGCGCGTTTTTAACTTACGGTTTATTCATCGCTATATTTAATTATATAGTTAACTCCGTGCAAAAGAAAATCGCATCAAAGGAGGTTAAATAGTTTATGGAAACATTGCTTATAATTGCTTTGACAGCGACTTTTATAAACAACTTCGTCGTTGTTCAATTCTTAGGTATTTGCCCTTTCTTAGGCGTTAGTAAGGATATTAAATCAGCGTTTGGCATGGGTGTTGCAGTTACTTTCGTTATGACTTTAACCTGCCTAATAACTTACCCGATTTATCAATTTATTTTAGTACCTTTCGGTCTTGAATATTTGGAAATTATCGTATTTATTTTCGTTATTGCATCACTCGTTCAAATGATTGAATCGGTATTAAAGAAATTCTCACCTACCCTTTATAATTCAATGGGTATATACTTACCTTTAATAACAACAAACTGCGCAGTTTTAGGCGTTGCTGAACTCGTTATCGCACCGACCACTGCAGAAGCGTTTGGGCTTGCATCAATGGGGTTACTAAATTCCGTTGCTTACGGCTTCTTTGGTGGTGTAGGCTTTCTAATCTCTATCGTTATTATGAGTGGTTTAAGAGAAAAAGTTAAAAACGCACCTTTTAATAAGCACCTTAAAGGCTTCCCACTCGCAATGATAACCGCTTGCTTTATCGCTATGGCGTTTTACGTTTTCAGCATGATTTCACTATAAGGAGAACGCAAAATGAATTTATTATTGAAAGATATTAATTGGGGTAGCGTTGGCATCGTTTTAGCAATTCTTGCGATTTTGGCTTTAATATTTACCATTTTAATTTTAGTCGTAAATAAAGTTTGTTTCGTTCAAGAAGACGAAAGAATAACAAAAGTTAGTGAAAATCTTGCAGGAGCAAACTGTGGTGGCTGTGGATACGCTGGTTGCGCTGATTTTGCTAAAGCATTAGTTGAAGGAAAAGCAAACCTTAGCGATTGTGGTGCAACTTCGAACGAATCAAAGGAAATAATTGCTTCGGTATTAAATATTCCTTTTGCAAAAGGCGAAACTAAATTTGCTATCGTTAAATGTGCAGGCGGAATAAATGCTAAAGACAAATTTGAATACGTTGGAAATAAAGGTTGCGACTCACAAATTGCATATCTTGGTGGTGCTAAAGTTTGCATGGAAGGTTGCCTAGGCGACGGAACTTGCGCTATTAACTGTAAAGAAAGTGCAATTACCGTTAAAGACGGCGTTGCAATAGTTGATAAATCTCTTTGTGGTGCATGTGGCGCGTGTGTTCTTAAATGTCCTAAAAACCTTATTGAACTTATCCCAACCACTGCTAAAGTTTATGTAGCATGTTCAAGTAAATGCCGTGGTAAAGACGTTTTAGGTGCTTGCACCGTTGGTTGTGTAGGTTGTGGACTTTGCGCTAAAAACTGTCCTGAAGGCGCTATTACGATGGTTGATAATTTACCGGTTATTGATTATAAAAAATGCACGGGTTGTAAAACTTGCGTTCTTAAATGTCCAAGAAAAACTATTAAAGAAATTTAATTAAAAGTAAATATAATTAAATCCCAAAAGGCAAATTCCTTTTGGGATTTTTTATCGTATTACTAATAATAATGAAAATATAAAGCCCGTTGGTTTTAATCCAACGGGCTTAATTAATAAATTTGTTTTAAGGGCCATTTTCCCCTTTTATGCTTTAATTAGATTGCTCTAATACTTTCAACAGGCGAACGTTTTGCAGCCTTTACAACAGGGAATACGGTACCTAAAATTGCAATTATGATTGATACAACTAATATAAATACTACGTTGATAAATCTAAAGTTCAAGAAGTTAATCTTAATGAACGATTGAACTGCAATGTTGTTGATAATTAAGCAAGCGAACATACTAGTAAAGGTAGATAAAATAAAGCAAATTGCCGTTATCATAAGCGCTTCGGTAATAAAGATTTTGAACACGTCTAATCCCCTTGCGCCCACTGCACGTAAAATACCGATTTCGTTCTTTTTATTTTCGATACTTACAGAGATGAAGTTGAGTAACATCAACGCTGCGAACACGCCCATAACCAATGAAGCAATAAGGAACGCAACTTTCATATTTGAGAACGTTTCTGCAATTGCGTGTGCTTCATCGTAAAGATTATTTTCAATTGCATAATGAACGCCGTTATCACGACCTTTTAGCATAAACATAGTTTGTTCTTTTTGGTTGCCCGTTCTAGTTAACACTAAACTATATTTTTCATGTTCAGCGTCAACAGTGTGATAAGACTTATAATTATCAACTTCTCTAGCACCCGTCAAATTGCTTGATGGTGGTGGCATACCAATCGTATCACAAACACTATTAGAAATATAATATTTCGCTTCTGGACCGAAGTTGCTTACTGCTCTAGGCAAGATAAATACGCCCGCAACTTTTAATTCGCCATCTCTACCAGCCTTGTTGATATAATAACATTTTTGAACTGATAATTCGTTACCTAATTTGTTAACCATTTCAGTATAGATAGTTACAAAATCATCAACCGAACATCTCTTACTCGTATATTTTTCTAACGCTTCTTCAAGTTTATTGCTTATATTAGTATTTTCAATTTTTTTCTTAAAAGTATCAAGATTATCGTCAATAATGGTCTTAACTGAAAGATATGCTTTATCGCTAGCAATATTTGAAGTTGCCACGTTTCCTTTTAAGTCAAGGAACTTCATCGCGTAATTATAAGTTGAAGTTGACCTTGGCGTATAAACGTCAACTAACGCATTTTCTGCGATAGCATTATTTTTTTCTATTTCCGTTTTTCCAATTAAGGTTTTGAACATCGTATCGTAACCGATTTTCACGTAATCGTAACGGTGTTCTTCATAAAAATCTTCAGCAACGAAACCAACGGTATAGAAACTATATTTAATTAAGTCTTTAAATTCGTCTCTTAATTCTTTAATAGCAAACGCGTCAAGCGTGCTTTGATTATTATATAATTCACTATATTTTTCAGGAATTTCACCAACGTTAATAACGTCTGTTACCATTAAGGACATATTCCCAACGTAAATAGTTTTACCAATTATATCGTTAGGTTCGTTATACTTAAATGGATCAACCCCTTGCGCTGCTTTTGAGTTTTTATATAAGTCAAAGACGTAGTTTGAAATCGCTATTTCACCCTTTGTTTTTGGATAATATCCCTTAGACGCCATACTAGTAAAACCATTGGCTTCAAGATATTCTTCCCCACAGTCACTAAATCCACATAAAGATTTAACAGCGAAATAGTTATCGTAACCGTTATTCAAATAATAGTTCTTAAAAACAAAGTCGTTAGTTTCATATTCGCCAACGCTTAATCCGGTATATTCATAATAACCAAAATCCATAACGCCTGCAAAATTTAAGCCCGTTTCGTTGTGGTTTAATTCATCAAGGTCGTTATTAGAGAAAGATGCGTTTAGTACCGTATCAAACGTTGTTGCAATTTTTTGGCTTCCGTTATTCATTATTTGAATGTTTTCATAAACGGCATCGTATTCCTTAGTTAATGCAACGCTTTCATAATGCGAATTCATCATCGCCATTGAAACGGAATATGCTGAATCATACAACATTAAAGTTGACATAACACCGAAAAGCGTAAACGCAACGACCGATAATAAAATGGTAAACAATAATCTAATCGGTTTATACTTTAAGTTTGTCCCAGCCATTTTAAGAGCATGAGCAAACGGTAAACGCGATTTAATAAAGGTGGCTTCGCTTCCGTCGTATTTTTTTACGTTAACCTTTTCAGTTTTCTTAAATACAGTTCCCGAAGCATTTTCATCAATTTTTAAGATTTTTTTAATTTCAGGAACTTCTTTTTTACCTGAAGTAATAACCGTTTCGCCACCATGCGCTTTCATAGTAGAAACGATATATTTAATATCTTCTTCAGTAACTTTCTTCCAATCTTTAACGGTTATAGTGTCGTCACTAACAACGGTAACGTTCGTATCTTCAAGTGAACCGTTACTAGCCGTTCTAGTTTTATCCGAAATAATAACACCGTCAGAAAGTTCAATAATTCTATCGCCATATTCTTCCGCAAAAGACCTATCGTGAGAAACTACGATAACCAATCTAGTTTGCGAAAGTTTTTTCAAGGTATCAAAAATTTGTTTACCCGTATTAGAGTCAAGCGCACCGGTAGGTTCGTCAGCCATAATAATTTCAGGGTTTTTAATAAGCGCACGCGCAATCGCAACCCTTTGCTTTTGACCACCCGATAAAGTGTTAGGCTTTCTCTTGCCCATTCCACCAAGTTCAACCAATTTTAAGATATTTTCTACGGCTTCTTGGTCGTTAGGCTTATTTTGAAGTCTCAATGCAATAGCAATGTTTTCTTCAATAGAAAATTCGTTAAGCAAGTTATAATCTTGGAACACGAAACCAATGTAAGTGTTTCTATAACTGTCAAAATCAGAAGCGGTAAAATCCTTACTACTTCTACCCTTAACGATAATTTCACCGTCGGTTGGAGTATCAAGTCCACCAACGACATTTAAAAGGGTTGACTTACCTGAACCGCTTCGACCAAGCAAGAAAACCATACCTGTTTCGGGGAAATCAATCGACACTGAATCAAGTGCGCGAACGTTAACTCCCCCCTTGGTGTCATACACCTTAACTAAATTTTTAATTGATAACATCTTTTTCTCCCAAAGTTTTTTCCACTCAAAATAAACTTTTTATTCGTAACGCCAACATTTATTATACAAAAAAATAATCTAAAACACAACGATTTGAAAATGTTTTTTTAAAAAAATCTAACTATTAATTAATAAAACTATCATAATTAAGTATTTAAAATTATACGCCTCACCCTGAAAATTTTGTCAAGGGATTTAGTATAATAGTTTTTTACATTATATATAATTAATACTTAATCTTTTATTAAAAAACTTTTTCTGCAATAATTTTTCCGTCTATATCTTTAAGGCTTAACTTTTTTTCATCTAGTAAAATATAACTATTCGGGGTTTGGTTTTTAGGTAGAGAAATAGAACCTGCGTTAGCAACTATTACCCCGTCTTTTTCTTCAATAAATCCCGTATGGAAATGCCCATAAATAAGAAGGTCAACAAAGGTCTTAGGCATATTATCCTTATTATAAACGTGGCCGTGAGTACACATAACGGTTTTTCCACCGAGAATAATTACCGCTTCTTCAACGAAAGAAAAGTTGGAGATTAAAGTATCCACTTGGCTGTCGCAGTTACCTTTAACTACGATAAGTTTATCCTTTATTTCGTTAAGCATTTCAGCAACCTTTAAGGGCGCATAATCTTTTGGTAAAGCATTTCTTGGCCCGTGATTATATACGTCACCTAAAAGCACCAACTTTTCAGCCTTTTCTCTTTCAAAAATCTTCATTAGTTCATTAGTATAATAAGCCGAACCATGAATATCTGAAGCAATTAAAATTTTCATATTTTTAATCCTTAATTAAATCAAACACGACTTCTTTCGCAAGCAAAAGTCCCGCCGAAGCCGGCACGAAAATCATGCTAGGTGGAACTTGTTTTTTTCCGTCGTTATTTTTATTTATTTCTTCTTCACATCTTAAAAAAGTTTCAGTAGAATAAACCACTTTTACGCCTTTGATTTGACGCTTGTTTAGTTCCCTTCTCATAACTCTTGCAAGTGGACATGAAGAAGTCTTTTCAATAGTGGTTACCTGAAGTTTCGTAGGGTCAATTTTCCCGCCCGTTCCCATGCAAGATATTATAGGAACGCCTTGTTCTTTCGCCCTTTTTATAAGTTCGATTTTGGCTGAAACAGTGTCAACAGCATCGACTATATAATCGTACTCATTAAGTGGATAATTATCAGCGACTTCAGGAAGATAAAACACTTTATTACAAGTGACGATTAAATCTTTGTTAATCGAAAGAAGCCTATCTTTAAACACCTCGACTTTATCCTTATTTAAGGTGTCAATCGTTGCGATAATTTGGCGATTTAAGTTGCTTTCGCTAACCGTATCACTATCAAAAAGCGCAATTCTACCAACACCGCTTCTAACCAACGCTTCGGCGCAATATCCACCAACTCCACCGACGCCGAAAACGGCAACTGAAGAATTTTTTAATTTTTCAAGATTTTCTTCCCCAATAAGAAGTTTAACCCTATCAAAAGTTTGCATATTATAAAAGATTAATACCCTTTTTTGCGTTTTCTCTAATACTTTCTTCGCTCCAAACCGACGCTTGCACTTCGCCGATATGCGCTTTATTTAAGAAGAACATACAAAGTCTTGATTGACCGATACCCCCACCGATTGTAAGTGGAAGTTTGTTTTCCATTATCCCTTTGCAATATGGGTTTTCAAGTTTATTTAGTTCGCCTTTTTTCTTTAATTGCTTAACCAAACTCTTTTCGTCAACCCTTATTCCCATTGAAGATATTTCTAACGCGATTCCCAAAACGTCATACCACAACAAAAGGTCGCCGTTTAATTTCCAATCGTCGTAATCAGCGGCTCTGCCATCGTGTGGCTTCCCATCGCTAAGATTCCAACCGATTTGATAAATAAACACGGCTTTATGCTTTTTAGCAATTTCATTTTCCCTATCTTTTCTAGATAAGTTTGGATATTCCTTTTCAAGTTCTTTAGTGGAAACGAAAGTAATTTCATCGGGAAGATTATGCGTTAAAGAAGGATATTTCTTATTTACTGCAACGGATAGTTTTTTTAGCGCTTTGTAAATGCTTCTAACCGTCTTTTTTAAGTAAGAAAGAGTGCGCTCTTTTCTAGTTATAATCTTTTCCCAATCCCATTGGTCAACGTAAACGGAGTGGATTGCATCTAAATCTTCGTCGCGGCGAATAGCGTTCATATCGGTATATAAGCCAGTATCAGCGCTAAATTCATATTTAGCAAGCGCCATTCTCTTCCATTTTGCAAGAGATTGAACGATTTCCACTTCCTTTTTTAAATTAAGCACGTCAAATCTAACCGCGCGTTCATAACCGTTGAGATTATCGTTAAGCCCCGTTTCAGGCTGAACGAAAAGCGGTGCTGAAACGCGGGTTAATTTTAATGCTTTCGCCAAATCTTTTTCAAACGTATCTTTAATAAACTTAATGGCAATCTCTGTATCCAATAAGTTCAAAGTTGAAGTATACATTTATCTAATAACTCCTTCGTAGAGTGGATATTTTTCAATAAGTTTTTTAACTTCAGCGCGAACGTAGTCAAACGCTTCTTCTTTCTTATTGATAATTTCGGTAACAAGTTCTGCAACCTTTCTGCAATCGTCTTCCTTAAAGCCCCTGCTAGTTACACTTGGCGTACCAATTCTTACACCACTAGTTACGAACGGTTTTTGCTTATCGAAAGGAATAGCGTTCTTATTTAGAGTAATATTAACTTCGTCTAATAACTTTTCAAGTTCTTTACCCGTAATATCTTTATTTGAAAGGTCTAAAAGCATTAAGTGGTTATCAGTTCCACCTGACACAAGATTTACGCCAAGTTCTAAGAATCTTTCACTCATTGCTTTTGAATTCTTTAAGATTTGTTCTTGGTATGCCTTAAATTCTGGTTTTAACGCTTCACCGAAAGCAACTGCCTTTGCTGCAATAATGTGCATTAAAGGACCACCTTGAGTTCCTGGGAACACTGCTTTATCAATGATTTTTGCATATTGTTCTTTACACAAAATCATACCGCCTCTTGGACCTCTTAAAGTCTTATGAGTGGTTGTGGTAACGAAATCTGCGTATGGAACAGGGCTTGGGTGAAGACCGGTTGCAACTAAACCTGCAATATGTGCGATATCAACCATCATGTAGCAACCTGCTTTATCACAAATTTCTCTAATTCTCTTAAAGTCGATTACTCTTGCGTAAGCACTTGCACCACATACGAAAATGTTAGGTTTAACTTCTAAAACTTGTTTTTCCAAATCATCGTAGTCAATAGTACCCGTTTCTTCACTAACACCGTAACCAACCGAATTAAAATATTTACCTGAAACGGTAACTGAACTTCCGTGAGTTAAGTGTCCACCGTGCGCTAAACTCATACCCATAATGGTATCACCAGGGTTGAGAACGGCAAAATAAACGGCAAAGTTTGCGTTTGCGCCACTGTGTGGTTGAACGTTTGCGTGGTCAGCACCAAAGAGTTTCTTAGCGCGTTCAATCGCCAACTTTTCAACAATATCAACGTATTGACAACCACCGTAATATCTATGTTCTGGATAACCTTCAGCATATTTATTGGTAAGTATGCTACCAGCAGCAATCATAACGTTTTGAGAAACGAAGTTTTCGCTTGCAATAAGTTCAATATTGTTTTTTTGTCTGTTAAGTTCCTTTTCTAACCCTTCGTAAACTTCCGGGTCTGCAATTTTAATAGAAGTTAAATCAATCATTTTTTGTTTCTCCTTTGTTTTTTATAGTATTATAAATGTTTGATAACCATTTCGGCAAGATTTGCTTTGGTTGATAAACCAACCGATTTTTCTTTTAATTCTCCGTTCTTAAAAACGGTGATTGTTGGGATTGAGAAAATCCCGTATTTTTCGGCTAAAATTGGAAGTTGGTCAACGTCAACTTTTGCGACCGTTGCCTTTTCGCCGATTTCACTTTTAAATTCGTATAAGATTGGTGCTTGCATCTTGCAAGGACCACACCAAGTAGCATAAAAATCAACTAGCACGGGCTTTGATGATTTTATAAGTTCGTTAAAATCGTTTTGGTCAACGATTTCAATAATTTCATTGTTCATATTATTCTCCTTTACATTTTTCGATTATAATAAAACCATATTTTACCGATTTTTTCAGTTTTTTGTCGATAAATGCTAAAATAGTATACCACAAAACCACTGAAATTACACTTAAAAGTAAAAACCAAATTTCACTTTTTATAACCGAATAAGAAATTATTGCACTTAAACCGATTAAAAGAAGTGGAACTAAAAACACTAAAAATGAGCCTAAAAGTTTTCCGTCTTTTTTAGATTCAATAATAACACTATCCCCAACGCAAGAATTAATTTCGTTATTCGCCCTAAATTCAACGCTATCAGCGTTCTTTGGAAACAAGCACAATCCGCATTTACTGCACTCGTCTTTTTTATTCACTTTAACCGACGCAAATTTTCCATCGATTTTAGTTACCACGCCCACTTCTCTCATTTTAAGCGTTCCTTAAAAATTCTTCGATTTTAGAAAACTCAACGGTCGTTTCGCTTCCGTCAGCCATTTTCTTTAGTTTTGCTTTGCCTTCCAAAAGTTCGTTTGAACCGATAACGGCAACATATTCAGCACCAATTTTATCAGCATACTTAAATTGCGCTTTTATTCCGCGCCCCATATGGTCAAAATCGCAAGAAATTCCTTTTTCTCTAAGATTTGAAACTATTTCGAAAACCTTTTCGCCTTCCATTTCACCCATCGGTGCAAAATAAACCTTAACTTTATTAGGGTTTTCTATTTTTACCCCCGTATTTTCCAAAAGCAATAAAATTCTTTCTAATCCAACGGCAAAACCGATACCAGCAGTATCCGTTCCACCTAATTGTTTTATTAAGCCGTCGTATCTACCACCACCACAAACCGTTCCTTGTGCGCCGATATTATTAGAAACGAATTCAAATACCGTTTTAGTATAATAATCAAGCCCACGAACGATATTTGGATTAATTTCATATTCTACCCCTGCTATAGTTAAAAGTTTTTTAACCTTATTTAAGTGGCTTGAACAATCGTCGCAAATATAATCTAAAATTACAGGTGCGTTTTTAGTGATATTCTTACACTCGTCGTTCTTGCAATCTAAAACGCGAAGTGGATTTTTTTCTAATCTATCCTTACAAAGTGGACAAAGTTTATGAGTATTAGCGTTTAAATATTCTTTTAAGGCTTTTTCGTAATCTTTTCTACAATTTGGGCAACCGATACTGTTGATAAATAGCGTAACGTTTTTAATTCCAACCTTTTCTAGAAAAGTCTTTGCTAAAAGAATAGTTTCGGCATCAATATCAGGGGAATTTGAACCTAAAAATTCCACGCCGAATTGGTGAAATTCACGAAGTCTACCCGCTTGTGGTCTTTCGTATCTAAAGCAAGGGGTAATATAGAAAAATTTAGCGGGAAGGGCTGAGTTATTAAGTCCGTTTTCCACGAAAGCGCGCGCAATTCCAGCCGTACCTTCAGGTTTTAAGGTAATAGACCTATCCCCTTTATCTAAAAAGGTATACATTTCCTTGTTTACGATATCGGTAGTTTCACCTACGCCACGCAAAAAAACTTCCGTGTGTTCAAAGGTAGGCGTTCTTATTTCTTGAGCACCGAAAACACCAGCAGTTTCCCTTGCTATTTTTTCAATAAATTGCCATTTATAACTATCTTGTGGCAATACGTCTTTAGTTCCTTTTGGTATGTTTATCATAGCAATTTTTCCTTAAAGAATATATTTTTTCAAGTCTTTTGATTTAGTGTCGCCACCGAGTTTTGAAATCACGTAAGCACGGTCGATAACGACTTCTTTTTCTTCTTCGCCCGACGCTGTAAACGATATTTCTTCAATCAAGTTTTCCATAACCGTATGAAGTCTTCTAGCACCGATATCTTCCATAGTTGAGTTCATATCTTCAGCAATTCTTGCAACTTCACTAATCGCGTCTTCGGTAAACTTTAAATCCACGCCGTCAACCTTTAACAAGGTTGCATATTGAATAGTAATAGCGTTTTGTGGAGTGGTTAAAATATCTATAAAATCTTGTTTTGTTAAACTGTGAAGTTCAACTAAAATAGGAAATCTACCTTGAAGTTCTGGGATTAAATCGTTCACTTTTGAGATATGGAACGCGCCCGCCGCTATAAACAAAATGTAATCGGTCTTTATAGCACCGTATTTTGTCATAACGGTTGAACCTTCAACGATAGGCAAAATATCCCTTTGAACGCCTTCTCTAGAAACGTCTTGTCCACCGCCTTTTGAACTTTTTGCAGCAATTTTATCTATTTCGTCAATAAAGATTATACCTTCGTTTTCAGCACGACGGATTGCTTCTTCATTAACTGAATCGTTATCAATAAGTTTATCGGCTTCTTCTTGAAGCAAAAGTTTTCTTGCTTCTTTAACAAGCAACTTTCTCTTCTTTCTCTTCTTTGGCATCATATCGCCAAAAATACTGCCGATAGAAATTTCTGCACCACCAGGAACTAGTTCCATAGGCTTAGGATTGTCTACGATTTCCACTTCTATAAGTTCGTTGTCGTAATAACCTTTCTTTAATCCTTCAAGAATATTCTTTTCAAAAATATCTTGTGGGGTTTCGCCCTTATCTAGTTTACGAACTTCGGCTAAAATTTTAACTAATTTAGCGTCAACTACGCCACCTGCTTTTTCAGTGACTTTATTAAAGCGTTCTTCTTTAACCAATCTCACCGAACACTCAACTAAGTCTCTAATCATTGATTCAACGTCTCTACCAACGTAACCAACTTCAGTGTATTTGGTTGCTTCAACCTTAACGAAAGGCGCACCGACGAGTTTAGCAAGTCTTCTTGCGATTTCAGTTTTACCAACCCCCGTAGGTCCTTTCATAATGATATTTTTTGGAGTAATTTCTTCCATCTCTTTTTGAGAGAGCATACTTCTTCTATATCTATTTCTTAACGCGATTGCAACTGCTTTTTTCGCTTCTTTTTGACCGATTATATATTTATCGAGTTCAGTTACGATTTGTTTTGGACTTAAATTCATATCTTTCCCCCTTAAATAACTTCACAAGTAATATTATCGTTTGTAAACACGCAAATTTCACTTGCGATTTTAAGCGATTTTTTTACGATATCTTCAGCCGAATAATCGGTTTCTTGACGAAGAGCGCGCGCAGCCGCTAACGCGTAATTCCCACCACTACCGATAGCGCAAACGCCACCGTCAGGTTCAATAACTTCACCCGTACCAGAAATAACTAGCAAGGTATCTTTATCAGCAGTTATCATCATCGCTTCTAATTTTCTTGCCTTATCACTTCTCCAAAGTTCAGCAAGTTCAACTGCTGAACGCATTAAGTTTCCGGAATATTTATTTAACATTTCTTCAAATCTTTCCGAAAGTGAAAATGCGTCTGCAACAGAGCCTGCAAAACCTAAAATAACCTTTCCGTCGTAAATGCGTCTAACTTTAACGGCGTTATTCTTAAATACTACCGATTGCGAAAGGGTAACTTGTCCGTCACCAGCAATAGCAGTTTTTCCATCTTTTTTTACAGCACAAATAGTAGTGCCCATAAATTCATGCATTATATATCCTCCTTAAAAGCATTAACTTCTTTCAAACTTCTCTCAGCCATATAACGTTTTCTCTCCGCCTTATCCCTAATAATTCTATCGGGTGGTGGCAATATGCCAAAATTTGCGTTCATTGGCTGAAAATCTTTATTTTCAGTTGTAATATAATTTGCAAGTGCGCCTAAAACCGTCTTTTTCGATATAGGCTTCACTTCTTTACCCTTTAATTTTCTCTCTAGATAAATTGCCGTCATAAGCCCACTTGCAGCGCTTTCAACGTAACCTTCAACGCCCGTTATTTGTCCGGCAAAATAAGTTTTTTCGTGTTCTTTTAGCGAATAATCTTCGTTTAGAACTTTTGGGGAATTTATAAAAGTATTTCTATGCATAACCCCGTATCTATAATATTCGGCGTTTTTAAGTGCAGGAATAATAGAAAATACTCTCTTTTGTTCGCCCCATAAAAGATTAGTTTGAAAACCGACCATATTATACATTAATCCGTCAGCGTCTTCCTTTCTAAGTTGTAAGCACGCGTACGCCCAGCGCCCCGTCTTTGGGTCGGTAAGTCCAACGGGTTTTAACGGACCGAAACGAAGAGTATCTATTCCCCTTTCAGCCATAACTTCAACAGGCATACAGCCTTCAAAAACAGCCGTATTTTCAAAACCGTGAAGTTGTGTTTTTTGAACCTTTTTTAATTCTTCTATAAACTCTAAATACTGCTCTTTATTCATAGGGCAGTTAATGTGGTCGCCGTTTCCTTTATCGTATCTATCGCCAAAAAAAGCGTTTTCCATATCGATACTATTAAAGTCTATAATGGGCGCAGAAGCATCGTAAAAACTTAAACCGTCTCCAACGATTTTTTGAATAGTTTTAGATAATTTTTCAGTAGTTAACGGTCCACTTGCAATTACGGTATATTCGTCAAAGTTTATATCTTCAACTTCTTCGTTGATTAAAGTGATATTTTCATTTTCTTTAATTTTATCCGTTATATACTTTGAAAACTTCTCTCTATCAACTGCCAACGCGTTACCTGCTGGAACACGCGTTTTATCCGCCGCCTCAATAATAAGCGAACCTAAAATGCGCATTTCTTCCTTTAATAAGCCTGCGGCATTACCGTAAACGTCGTTACTCTTTAATGAATTTGAACAAACTAATTCCGCATAATTCTCACTCTTATGCGCTGGAGTAAACTTATTAGGTTTTATATCGTATAATTTAACTTTTATTCCCGATTTTGCCAAACGGTATGCAGTTTCCGCACCCGCAAGGCCACCACCGATAATCTTAACTTCTTGCATTTTAACCGTTTTTACACTTTTTATTAGAGCATTTAACCTTTCCGTCAATTTCAATCAAATAACATCCGCAATCGGTGCATTTTTCACCCGTAGGTATATCCCAACTCATAAATTTACAGTTTGGATAGTTTGAACAACCGTAAAAAACTTTTCCACCACGGCTGGTCATCTTCTTGGTAGGTTTACCACACTCTGGGCAAGTACCAACACTTTCAGTCATACTTACGGTATGCTTACACTTTGGATAATTTGAACAAGCCAAAAACTTACCGAACTTTCCGTCTCTTTCAACCATGGTTGCCCCACACTTTGGGCAAATTTTATCGGTTGGAATAACTACCTTTTCATTAACAGCCTTAATGTTTTGGCATTTTGGGTAATTAGAGCATGCGTAATAATTGCCGTATTTACCACTATTTATAATCATTTTTGCGCCACACTTATCGCAAATAACGTCGGTAAGTTTAGCGTCTTGAAGTTGATTATAGAAAGGTCCGTAAAAATCAGCGATAAGTTTATGCCAATCTTTTCCACCTTCGCCAATATCGTCTAGAGAATCTTCCATTTTAGCGGTGAAAGATATATCCATAATTTCAGGGAAATATCTCACCAAGAAATCTATTAACGAATAACTTATGTCGTTAGGAACTAAAAATTTCTTTTCTTTTCTAACGTACTCACGCTTTTTATCACTTAATTTAGCCATAATCGTAGCGTAAGTTGAAGGTCTACCTATACCCTTTTTTTCCATCGCTTCGATAAGTGTTGCTTCGCTATAACGCGTTGGGGGTTTGGTAAATTTTTGTTCCTTTTCGATTTTTCTTAAGTTTAATTTTTCACCGTTTGAAATGTTTGGCAAGAGCGCGTTGCCACCTTCTTCGTCATCTTCCTTTTTGGTGTTATCGTAAACGGCAAGATAACCTTTAAATAGCAATGTTTTACCACTCGTTTTAAAGATATAATCGTTTGCACCCACTTCAACAGCCATACTGTCGTAAATCGCTTCAGCCATTTGAGAAGCAATAAAGCGTTCGTAAATAAGTTTATATAATCTAAATTGATTTTTATCTAAAACGCCTTCTAAACTATCCGGTGTTAAATTTATATCGATAGGTCTAATCGCTTCGTGCGCGTCTTGAGCGTCTTTTTTCGCGCGATATACGTTAGGTCTTTCAGGAACGTAATCTTTACCAAAGTTTTTAGCAATAAACTCACGGGCTTTATTTTGCGCTTCGGTTGAAATTCTAACCGAGTCCGTTCTCATATAGGTAATGAGTGCAAGATGCCCTCTTGGAGTTTCCACACCTTCGTATAATCTTTGAGCAATTTGCATTACTTGTGGCGCAGATAAGTTTAGCCTAATAGAACCATCTTGTTGCAAAGTACTAGTAATGTATGGAGCAGGAGCGTGTGATTTAACTTTTGCACTCTTTACGTTTTTAACGAAAAATTCCGCGTCCTTTAATTGGTTTTCAACTTCTTTTGCTTGTTCTTCATTTATAGGCTTAAATTTCTTTCCAGCCTTTTCAACGAGCAAAACTTTAAACTTACTTTTTCCGTTAGGTTCAACTTCGGCTTTTAAGTTCCAATATTCTTCAGGCTTAAAAGCAGTGATTTCTCTTTCTCTATCAACCACCATTTTTAGCGCAACCGATTGAACTCTTCCCGCTGAAAGATTATCGTTTAATCTTGAACTTGCAGCAGGAGAAATAGAATAACCAACTATTCTATCTAAAACTCTTCGTGCTTGTTGCGCGTCAACTAAATTCATATCGATTTTTCTTGGATTTGCTAAAGCGTTTTTAACTGCTTTTTCCGAAATTTCATTAAATTCAATACGATTTTTTTCGTTAGTATTAATTCCTAAAACTTCTGCCAAGTGCCAAGAAATCGCTTCCCCTTCTCTATCCGGGTCGGTTGCAAGATATATTTTATCGGCTTTTTTTGCCGTGGTTTCTAAATCTTTTATCGCTTGTTTTTTATCAGGTGAAATTACGTAATGTGGTTCAAAGTTGTTGTTTAAACTTATCCCCATATAGTTTGTAGGTAAGTCTCTAACGTGACCTTTTGACGCTTTAACAACATATTCACCTTTTAAAAATTTTCCTATGGTCGCTGCTTTGTGGGGAGATTCCACGATAATTAGTTGCATTTAATCCTCCAAATCGTTACGTATAAGTCCATATACGTTTCCACTTTTTACTATAATCCCTTTTATCTCTAATATCGAGAGAATTGGGGTTAACTCAAACACCTTTTTATTTATTAGGGTTGATAATTTTTCAATATGAAGTTCGCCGTCTTTTAACGCGTTAATAACTTCTTTCTCTACGCTAGATAGCGAAAGTTCAATTTTCTTTACGGTTTTACCGTAAAAGTCAATAATATCCGTTGGGCAATCGGTTAAAATTGCGCCTTTTTTAATCAATTCGTTACAGCCTGCGCCACTTAAAACGCCCACACTATAAGGAATTGCAAATAAATCCTTTCCAAAATCGTTTGCATATTCAGCCGTATAAAAAGTTCCACTCTTTATCCCTGCGCTAACTATTAACACACCTTTTGAAAGCCCTGCGATTATTCTATTCCTAATTGGAAAATAATATGGTTTAGATAAGGTTCCCAATGGATATTCGCTAAGTATTAATCCGTTTTCACTTATTTTCTCTGCAAGTTGAGAATTTATTTTTGGATAAATTTTATCAAGCCCACCGGCAATAACCGAAACGGCTTTACCGCCACGTTCAAGCACTTTAGTTAAAACTGCTTCGTCAATACCTTCTGCTATTCCCGTAACTAAAGTGAAATTCGCATTAATTAATTCTTCAGTATATCTTTTAGCAATATTAATTGAACTAATTAAACTCTTTCTACTTCCAACGATTGAAAAAGTATCTTCGTTTAAGATTTCTAAGTTGCCCTTATAATATATAACTATCGGTGGACAAGTAATATTTATAAGCGCTTTTGGATAATCGTTTGATAAGTAAGTTGTCGCCTCTACCCCTTTCTTATCAAGGTTTTCAAGTAAAAAATCTAAATATTCTTTATTCGCCGACGCTTTTATCGTGTTATACTCTTTTTCACCAACTACTGTTACTAGGTATTGTAAAACTTTATCGGTAAAATCTTCAAAAGTAGTTTTGTCGTCGATAAAATTCAAAATTTCGCGCTTAATTTTATAATCTATTTCTAAAAAACTGTCTATAAATATTAAGCACAATTCTTCGTTAGTATAATTTTTCATTTTTATAACGTTCCGTCACTATGGCGATAACTGATTGCTTCTAAAATATGCTCTACCCTTATATCTTCATATAAATTCATATCAGCAATCGTTCTTGCAACCTTTATAATACGGCTTCTCGCCCTTGGTGAAAGGTGCAAACTATCGTATGCGTTCTTTAAAACTTCTTCACATTGGCTGTTTAATTTACAATATTTCTTAATGTGTTTTTCACCCATATCGCTGTTAGTTAAAATGCCGTCGTTAATAAACCTTTCCTTTTGAATAAGGCGCGTTCTATTAACTCTTTCACGAATAACTTTTGAACTTTCAGCAACTTCGTTATCGATAAGTTCGGTATATTTAACGCTGTCAACTTCCACTTGAATATCAATTCTATCAAGTAATGGACCCGAAATCTTCGCTTTATATTTAGATATTTGACTAGGTGAACAAGTACAAACCTTATCACTGCTTCCGTAATTCCCACAAGGGCAAGGATTCATACTTCCACAAAGCATAAAATTCGCAGGATAATCAACCTTCCCCGTAGCACGAGATACGCTGATAACCCCGTCTTCTAAAGGTTGGCGCAAGGCTTCTAAGGTTGAACGGTTATATTCTGGCATTTCGTCAAGAAATAAAACGCCGTTATGAGCAAGGCTAATTTCACCTGGTTTTAAACTACTTCCACCACCCGTCATAGCAACCGTGGTCGCAGTGTGGTGAGGGCTTCTAAACGGTCTAGTTAAAACTATGCCGTCAGCATCTTTAAGCATACCTGCAATAGAATGAATTTTGGTAGTTTCTAACGCTTCTTGAAAGGTCATATCAGGCATAATCGTTGGAATGCACTTTGCAAGCATAGTTTTACCCGTTCCAGGCGCGCCCACGAATAAAAGGTTATGCCCACCGGAAACAGCAACTTCCAAAGCGCGCTTAGCAACTGCTTGACCTTTAACCAACGACATATCGCTATCGTAAACGCTTTCGTTTTTATTTGAAAGATATTCTTGTAAAATTAAAGGTTTAATAGGCGCTAAACCTGACAAGTGGTCTACAACTTGCTTTAAGTTTTCAGCAGTAACAACTTCAATGCCGTTAACGAAAGATGCTTCTCTCTCATTCCCCTTAGGTATAATAAACTTTTTATATCCTTCGCTAAGCGCCGAAATCAAGGTTGGTAAAACACCGTTTATTCTTCTTAAACTTCCGTCTAAAGAAAGTTCACCTAAAAAAACGATTCCGTCAGTTTCAGCAACCAACTGCCCACTTGCTTTTAATACGCCGATAGATAACGCTAAGTCAAGTGAAGAACCTTCTTTTTTAACGTCGGCAGGCGCAAGGTTTGCAGTAAGTCGCCTAGTTGGAACGCTAAATCCACTATTTTTTAACGCAGAACGAACGCGCTCTTTAGACTCTTTAACGGCAGTGTCCGCAAGCCCAACGATATCAAATGCTGGTAGCCCGTTAGAAACGTCAACTTCTAGTTCAATTGGTATACCTTTTAAACCAATAAGTGAAAAACTAAAAATCTTTGCAATCATTTTTTTCTTTTAGTAGAATAAACTACCTTTCCTTTTGTCAATTAAATCACCCTATAAAGCCTTAAATTTTGGTATAATTTTATATTCCCTATATATAATGTATAGAGCGACTGATTTTATTATATATTATTTTTTTATAAAAGTAAATTGATTATAATAACAAAAAAAAGAACTTACTGAATTTTTCAGCAAGTTCTCTCATTTTTTTCGTCAATTATCTCTTAACTTCTTTAACCTTAGCAGCCTTACCCGTACGAGCGCGCAAGTAATAAAGTTTCGCACGACGAACCTTACCTTGTCTAACAACTTGGATGTCCGCAACCTTTGGTGAGTGGATTGGGAAAGTTTTTTCAACGCCTACGCCGAAAGAAATTCTTCTAACGGTAAAGGTTTCGCTGATACCACCGTGTTTTCTGGCGATAACGATACCTTCGAACGCTTGCAATCTTTCTCTGTCACCTTCGATAACTTTTACCATAACTCTAACGGTATCACCAACGTTGAATTCAGGAACACTGCTCTTAACGTTTTCTTGATTGATAGCTTCAATAATGTTGCTCATTTGCTTTTACCTCCGTTTTATTAAACGTTCATTGCCATATCAAAATGCAAGAGGAACGCCCAAAGCGTCTATTATAATAACATATTTTTTAATTAAACGCAAGCGTTTTTACATAGAAAATGCATCAATTATATGATTTATTTGTCCGTTTTCTATTTCTATAACGTCAAACCTACAAAGTGAGTCAAGTTTTTTCTCTCTTTGCAAATATTCGCTTGCAACTTTATAGTATTTTTCTTGTTTTTTTAGAGTAACTGCTTCACTTGGCGCGCCAAAATCATCGTTAATTCTAGTTTTTACTTCAACAAAAACTATATACTCTTTGTCTAACGCGATTAAGTCTATTTCACCACAATAGGTTTTATAGTTTTTCTCTAAAATTTTATATCCTTTATTTTTTAAAAATTCACAGGCTTTTACTTCGCCTGCTCTACCCAGAAGTTTTTTATAAAAGTTTTTCTGTGCAATTTGCAAGGTCCTATCTCCTTGATTTTTTCTATATGAATTTTAGTTCCGTATCCCTTGTGTTTTTCAAAGGAATATTCGGGAAATTCTTTCGCATATTCGGTCATTAAATTATCTCTATATACTTTCGCCAATATCGAAGCGCAACCGATTGAATAACTCTTCAAATCCCCTTTAACGATATACTCTGCGTTAATACTTAAGTTGGTATTTACCCCGTCGACTAAGGTTATATCGGGTGTAACTTTTAAGCCTTTTACTGCGCCTACCATACATTTTTTTACCGCTTCTAAAATGTTGATGCAATCAATTTCTTCTTGGGAAACTTCAAATATAGAATATGAAATCGCCTTCTCTTTAATAATTTTAGCAAGCGCTTCTCTTTTCTTTTCAGTTAGTTTCTTACTGTCAGTAACACCTTCAATAATATCGTTTAAGGGCATAATTACGGCACAACAAACTACGGGACCTGCAAGTGGACCTCTACCCACTTCGTCAACTCCTGCAACTATTTTATAACCATTGTCGTAATACTTTCTTTCGTAAACTAAATTATCCATATCAATCGAGAATAATTTTACCTATTCTTCCCTTTCTAAAATCGTCGATTATAGCCGTTGCACAACGCTCATAATCATATTCTCCACCACGTCTTAAAAAGCCACGGCGAACGCAAATCGCATTGAAAAGTTCTATCGTTTCAACATCTAAATCGTCAATTCCGTACTTGTTTTTTAAGGCATCGGGATATTTTTCTTTAAGTTCCATTAAAAGTTCAAACGCCAAGTCGCCAAAATCAATATTAGCATCGTTCATGCTACCCACGTAAGCAAGGTGTTTAGCAAGCGTTTGATTTTCAAATGCTGGTGGCATAGTGCCGGGTGTATCTAAAAGTTCAAGTTCGCGAAGCCTTACCCATTGTTTACCTTTAGTAACCCCCGCTTTATCGCCCGTAACCGTCTTTTTACCACCACAAAGGGCGTTGATAATCGTTGATTTTCCCGTGTTAGGAATTCCCGCAACCATTACCCTGATAGGCTTAAAAACGCCTTTTAATTTGTTCCTTTCTAACTTTTCTTTAAGCAAGGAAAAAATTCGGCTATATAGTAAATCAACTGCGCGTTTATCCATCGCGCTAACGGCAACCGTTTCTTTACCATCTAAGGTAAATTCGTTTACCGTTTTCTTAACGTCACTAGGTTCAACTAAGTCGGTTTTATTCAAAACGTAAAGCACTTTTTTATTCGTAAAAAGTTTATCTAGTTTTGGGTTTAGAGAAGCCCTCGGCGCTCTAGCATCAAGCACAATCATAACTCCGTCAACAGCCTTAACGTTTTCTTCCATCATACGCATCGCTGCTGTCATATGCCCCGGAAACCATTGTAAATGTTTCATTTTATCTGCGCTCCTTCTCTATTAAGTCAGGGCGATTTTTCATAGTGATTTCCTTAGATTGTTGCGCACGCCACTCATCGATTTTTCCGTGATGCCCACTAGTTAAAACTTCTGGAACTTTTAGCCCCATAAACTCTTGTGGACGAGTATAATGTGGATATTCAAGCATTCCACTAGCAAAACTTTCTTGGTCGAGAGAGTCGTTATTTATAACGCCGTCAACGTATCTTGCAACGGCGTCAACGACAGCCATTGCCGGAATTTCCCCACCCGTTAAAACGAAATCGCCAATAGACAATTCTTCGTCAATAAAAAGGTCGATTACCCTTTGGTCAACGCCTTCGTAATGTCCACAAAGTAATAAAATATGGTCAAGTTTTGAATATTCTAAAACTACTTCTTGCTTAAAAACTCTTCCCTTTGGAGAAAGATAAATTCTTTTTGCCGTATGGTCTTTATCCACTGCTAAAATAGCGTCTTTAATAGGTTGAGGCATCATAACCATACCTGCCCCGCCACCAAAAGGAGTATCGTCACACTTTTTGTGTTTATCTAAAGTGTAATCACGAATATCAACGATATTAATTTCTAGTTTTCCACTATCTACTGCACGCCCTATAATGCTAGTTTTTAAAGGGGTAAACATTTCGGGAAAAAGCGTTAAAACGTCAATCTTCATAACACGAAACCTCACTGAGTTTTTCCTTGTCAACAAAAATAATACGGTTAACGACGTCAACCTTTTTAACCACTCTATTTAAAAATGGAAAACGCATAATTTTCCCGTCAACGCATTTTATCGTAAAAATATCGGTGCGTGCAGAAAAAATATCGGTAACTTCACCTATTTTTTCACCGTCTAAAGTAACCAAATCGCAACCGATTATATCGGTAATAAAATATCTACCTTCTTCAAGTGGAATAGCGTTTTCTCGCGTTACACGCAAAAACTTACCACGGAAGATTTCCGCAGTATTTCTATCATTAATCCCTAAAAGTGTAATAAATACGGTGTTCCCACCGATTGAACAGGATAAAACCTTGTAATTCTTATCGTCGATTATAACTTCTTTTAAGGACTTAAATCGGTTTATATCGTCAGTTAACGGCTGAATTTTTAACTCACCACGAATTCCTTGTGGTTTTAAAATTAGCCCGATTTTAAGAGTTTCTTGCATTTAAAATAAGTAGGAAGAAAAACGGGGAATTAATCATTTTCCCCGCGTTCCTTAATTTCAATATTATACTTTTTATTTTCCTTTGCTGAGCCAACGCGAACGAGAGTTCTAAGCGCCTTTGCAATCTTGCCTTGGCGACCGATAACTTTACCCATATCACTATCAGCAAGGGTAACCGTTACGTTAACCACTTTACCATCGTCAACAACGTCGTATAAAACTTCGTCTGGCTTTTCGGCAAAACGGCTGATAACGTATTTAATAAGTTCTAACATAGCCACTCCTTAAATCCAAATTATTTGCTGGATTTACGAACTTTCGTCTTAGACGGTGAAAGTTTAGTAGGCTTTGGAAGAATGCCTTGATTTACAAGAATGTTTTTAACCGTGTCGGTTGGTTGAACACCGTTAGCAAGCCATTTTTTAGCCTTTTCAGCATCAACAACGATTTCTGCTGGAACAGTGGTTGGGTTGTAATGACCAACTTTATCAATATATGCTCCATCACGAGCGTTTCTTGAATCGGTGATTACGATACGGTAGAAAGGTGACTTCTTGTCGCCCATTCTGGTTAATCTCATTTTTACTGCCATTTTTTTGTTCTCCTTAAAAAACTTAATATATTTTTTTATTTTTTATAATCAAAAGCCTCTAAAAAAACGGTTGTTTTTCATTTGCTTCATCATAACTTTTGTTTGTTCGAATTGCTTTAACAATCTGTTTACTTCTTGAACGGAAGTTCCACTTCCCTTTGCAATTCTATTCTTTCTTGAAGAGTTGATAACCGACGGATTTTCGCGTTCATACATAGTCATCGACTGAATAATCGCCTTCGTTCTTGCAATCTTTTTTTCATCAATATCGTCTTCGTTTATTTTAACCTTATTCATTCCCATACCAGGAAGCATACCTAAAATTTCTCTTATGCCACCCATTTTATTCATGGTTTCAAATTGGGTTAAATAATCGTCTAAAGTAAAGGAATTTTCCCTAAACTTTTTTTCCATTTTTTTGGCTTGCTCTTCGGTAACGGCTTCTTGCGCTTTCTCAATCAAAGAAAGCACGTCTCCCATACCTAATATGCGATTTGCCATTCTATCAGGGTAAAACGGCTCTAAATCGCCAAGTTTTTCACCCACCGAACAAAACTTAATCGGTTTGCCCGTAACCGCTTTCATCGAAAGGGTTGCACCACCACGCGTATCACCGTCAAGTTTAGTTAATACTAAACCGGTAACTTCTAAGCGCTTATTAAAGGTGTCAGCCACTTCAACGGCAACTTGCCCCGTCATCGAATCAACAACGAGCAAAATTTCGCTAGGTTTTACTTCTGCTTTGATATCTTCAAGTTCTTTCATTAACTGTTCGTCAATTTGAAGTCTACCAGCAGTATCGATAATAACCGTATCAAACCCAAAAGATTTTGCGTGTTGAACGCCCTCTTTTGCTATTTTTACAGGATTGCCTTGTCCCTTTTCAAAAACCGTGCAACCTGCCTTTTCACCAACCACTTTTAATTGATTTATTGCTGCTGGACGATACACGTCGCACGCGACGAGTAAAGGCTTTCTTCCTTGTTTTTTAAGCATTAACGCAAGTTTGCCAACCAAGGTGGTTTTACCTGCGCCTTGAAGCCCTGCCATCATTATAACCGTTGGTGGATTAGGTGCAAAATTAAGTTTTGAATTGGTTGCCCCCATAAGCGCAATCAATTCTTCGTTAACGATTTTTATAACCTGTTGGGTTGGGTTAAGATTTTTAATAATTTCTTGCCCAACGGCGCGTTCGCTGACTTTTGTCACGAATTCTTTAACAACTGAAATATTAACGTCCGCTTCTAAAAGCGCAATACGAACTTCACGCATAGCCGTTTTAATTTCAAGTTCAGTTAAGCGTCCGTGTTTAGTTAACTTACTGAAAATATGATTTAATTTTTCGGAAAGACCGGAAAATAACGCCATTATTCACCTATAATATCTATAATTTCATCAGCAGATTTTTTATCGTTAGCACTAATCTTATGGGCTAAAACCCTTAATTTTTGGTTCTTTTCTTTAATTTTTAAAAGATTTTCATATTCGTCTAACTTTTCTTTAACCTTTTTTATCGCAGAATATACGCTTTGCCTTGTGCTTCCATAAGGTTCGGCAATCTCAGCAAGCGATAAATCGTAAAAATAATGCGAAGAAAATAATTCTCTTTGCTTATCGGTTAAAAGTCCTTGATAAATTTCAAAAAGTTCAACGTATCTTAAATCTTTTTTCATAATAAAAAACCAAAGGTGTAAAACAAAACTGCTTTACACCTTGATATTATATCCATTTTTTTATTAACTGTCAAGCATTTTTACTTAACAGTTATATATTTTTGATTTTAAATTTTATAGTTTGAATCTTTAGTCAAATATACATAATCATTTTCATACATATAGTAATTTTCACCTATATCATAAATAAAGTATTCGTACCAACCACCATATGAAGAAGAAATCCATTTATCTTTTATTGCTACACTTTGTTTTTCATCATCAAAAACAATTTTAGTTTCATTTTCAACATAGCGCCATCTTCCTGTATATTTTACGTTTTTCCACCAAACGTCTGCTGTTTTATCCTTTTTTAGTATAAATTTAGCATATTTTTCAGTAAAAACTATTCCTCTATAAGAATCCCCCCAATAATATTTAGCATCACAATTGTATTGAGCCAAATAATATTTAAATTCATAACATATAGCCGTTTCTTGTTCGGGTTCTGTTGGTGGAGTATTTGGATCATCACTTCCAGAAGAACAAGCAGTAAAAATAAACATTGTTAAAATTGCTAAAATAACAGCAAGAATTTTTTTCATTTGTTGCACCTATCATTAAATAAATATTGAATATTATTATTTAAGACGATTATACAAATAAAAATTAGTCTTGTCAAGACTATTTATACAAGAACATTCCAAATACGACTATACTTTAATTATATGGTGTGTTTAATAAAAGAGCGCATAAAAGAATTGCGCATTGAAAACAAACTTAATCAAACAGAACTTGCAAAAAATGCAACATAAAGCAATCGTGCATAAGCAAATGGGAGCGCGGTGAAACTTTGCCCGACGCAGAAATGATAATAATTCTTTTTGGACTCTTTAACGTTAGCGCAGATTATTTATTAGGAATAAAAGATTGTTAATTAAAAAACTAAAAGGCGATATTTTATCGCCTTTTTCTTTTTCTATTGTTAATTATTAAAACATACTGTCAACGAAATCTTTTGCATCAAAATCTTCAATATCGTCAATTTTTTCGCCCGTTCCAACGAAACATACGGGAACTTCCAATTCGTATGATAGAGAGATTATAAATCCACCCTTAGCCGTTCCGTCTAGTTTAGTTAAAATTATTCCGTCAATACCTACTGCTTCATTAAACACTTCAACTTGGTTATAAGCGTTTTGACCGGTAGTCGCATCAAGTGCAATCAATTTATAATAGTTAGCGTTTGGATATTCGCGTTTAACAACCCTATCCATTTTCTTTAATTCTTCCATTAAATTTGCTTTAACGTGAAGTCTACCTGCAGTATCGATAATCAAAACGTCGGTATTTTTTGCCTTTGCAGATTCAATAGCGTCAAACACGACTGCTGAAGCATCTGCCCCTTCGCTGTGTTTAATTATTCTAACCTTTGCTCTTTCAGCCCAAACTGAGAGTTGGTCGCTTGCGGCTGCCCTAAACGTATCACCCGCAGCGATAGTAACGCTTTTACCTTCTTTTACAAACTTGTTTGCAAGTTTACCAATCGTTGTGGTTTTACCCACACCGTTAACCCCAACTACCATAATAACGGCAGGTGATTTAACGGTGAGCGCGTCGGCATAATCAAGTGTTTCAAAAAGTTCGTTCTTTAATAATTCGATAACGTAATCTTTATCTTTACACTTTTCTTTTATAGCCACGTCGCGAATTTCATCGACGATTTCCATGGTTGTTTTAACCGAAACGTCAGCAGAAATTAAAATATCTTCAAGTTCTTCGTAAAACTCTTCGCCTAGTTTATTCTTAGCGAACAAGTCGTTGAGTTTTTTCGATATTCCGTCACGAGTTTTTGTTAAAACGGCTTTAAGTTTACTGAATAATCCCATAAAATTCCTTAATAATTGTTTTTAATAAATTAAGCAAGCGTTTGGTCGCCCGTAATTTCAGCAACGTCTGCAAGTTTAACTGAAACCATCTTAGAAACACCCTTTTCTTGCATGGTTACGCCGAATAATGCGTCTGCCATTTCCATAGTAGGTTTTCTGTGAGTGATAACGATAAATTGCGTTTCTTGACTAAATTTTTGCAAGTATCTTGCAAATCTATCAACGTTTGCTTCGTCGAGAGCCGCTTCAATTTCGTCGAGTACGCAAAATGGCATTGGACGAAGTTTTAAGATAGAGAATAAAATTGCAATAGCAGTAAGCGCCTTTTCACCACCAGAGAGAAGTGAGAGTTTTTGAAGTTTCTTTCCCGGTGGTTCGGCAACGATTTCAATACCTGCTTCTAGCCTATCTTCAACGTCGGTATAATCGATTTCAAGCATAGCGCGTCCACCACCAAAGAGTTCTTTAAATATTCTTTGGAAGTTTTCATTAATCTTAGTAAAGCCTTCGTCAAACTGAGTAAGCATCTCAGCCTTAATCTTATCGATTGCTTCTTTTAAGTCCTTTTCAGCCTTTTCTAAGTCTTCTTTTTGCGCCGTCATTTCATCATAACGTTCTTTTAGCGCCTTGCAATCGTCGATAGCAGTTGCGTTAATCGCACCGAGTGAAGAACGCTTTCTTCTTATGCGATTAATTTCTTGTTCACCGTGAGTTGCATCGTAACCTTCTTCACGAACTTTAACAGCCGTTTCATAAGTTTCTTGATAATCTTCCCAAATACTTTGACCTAAATATTCTAAGTCGGAGTCAATTTTGGCAAGAGCAATCTCTTCAACGTGCTTTTTCTCTGCTAATTCGCTTAAAGTAGTTGTTAAAGTCTTTTTCTTTTCATCGTTATAATTTAAGCGTTCACGGAGTTCAAGTTTATAACTTTCAATATTTTCAATCTTAGAACGAATAGAATTAATGTAATCTTGTTCGGCTTTTGTTAAAGCAACTTTTTCTTGGTCACGGCGAAGTTCTTCAATGATTTCACCAGCACCAACGTTGCTCTTTTTTAATCCTTCGTTAGTTTGTTCGGTTTCAACTATTAAGTCGCCTAAACGCTTGTTTTCCGTTTCTAAACTAGCGATTTCACCCTTAATTTCGGTAATTTTTACTTGAACTTCAGTGCTTTCAAACGCCAACGCGTCACGTTCTTTCTTTAACGCGTCATATTCTTGTTGTTGTTTGTCGGCAGATTGTTTTGCAGTTTCTTTATCCGTTTCAAGTTTGTCACCACCACTTAAAACTTCAACGAAGTCAGCGTCAAGTTTAACAATCTTCGCTTTAACTTCTTCAATTAAATCGCTAACCGATTCAATTTCTCTACCGATTTCACTCAAAGATTTTTCTGCAACGGCTTGTTTTTCGCGTTCAATTAAGATTTGTTGACGCTTTTCGTTATACAAATCGTTTAATACTGAAAGTTCGTCTAACGCCTTATCGCGTTTAACTTCAAGTTCAGCCTTATCTTGTTTAATTTTAGCCATTTCTTCACGTTTTATGCGAAGTTGTTCGGCATTATCTTCAATTTTTCTATCGTTTGATAATAGTCCAACAGCGTCAGTTCTTCTTGAACCACCAGTCATTGCGCCTTGAGTGGTAAAAACGTCACCGTCTAAAGTAACCATCTTAAAGGCGAAACGATATTTATCGGCAATTTTGGTTGCGTTTTCCAAAGTGTCTACGATAAGAGTGTTTCCTAAAAGGTTAGAAATAACGTTTTCATATTGTTTATCGTAGGTAACGAGTTCGTTGGCAACACCAAGCGCACCGTTTTCGTTAAGTGCTTTAGTAACTGCTAAACTTTGTTCTCTAGGTTTAACTGAAGTTATAGGCAAGAAGGTAATTCTACCTAATTTATTAACCTTTAAATATTCAATCAAATATTTAGCGTCTTCTGGAGTTGCCGTAACGACGTTTTGTTGAGAAGCAGATAATGCTGTTTCCAAAGCAATATCGAACTTTTTATCGCTTTTAATAAGTTCAGCCACAACGCCTTTTATGCGCTTTTTAAGTTCAGCGTTTTCTTTGGCGCGATTAAATAAATTTTTAACGGCTGGTGCATACCCGTCGTAGTTATCTTTTAACGCTTTATAGAAGTTATCCTTAGTAATTAAAGTTGTAACTACTGAATTTAACGAATAGATTGCATTGTCAGCCTTTGCAACTTCTTCGTTGCAATTTCTAACTTGATTTTCTTTATCTTCAATTTTATTCTTCAAATCGAAAACCGAACGGTCAAGTTCATCGATATTTTTATCGCATCTTTCCTTTTCGTTAAATAAACCTTCTCTCTTAACCGATTGCGCGTCTAACCTTTCAGTTAATTCTTCCAATTTAGAAGTTAAGTTGGTTTTCTCAATAGACATCGTACCTTTATTTAATTTGATGTTTGATAAAGATTCGATAGATTCAATAATCTTCTTGCGATTTTCATCGGCAAGTTCTTCGCCGAGTGCGATTTTTTCACTTAAAGATAAGAGTTTTTTGCTTAGTTTTTCGGCTTTTTCTTGCAACGAAGAAAGTTGAACTTTATCTTCGTTTAATTTTAAGGTGTTTGAAGAAAATTGGTGCTTACAATCGTCAACGAGTTTAATGTTTTCTTCAATTTCCTTTTCAGCGCGTTCAACTTGACCTAAGAGGTATGAAATTTTTTCTTCGTAAAGTTGCTTAGCACCCGAAGATTTTTCCATGCTAACGCGTTTTTCTAAAAGTTCATCATTTAAATTTTTAAGTCTAATATCAGCGTCGTTAATTTCACTAAAAATCTTATCATATTCTTCTTGCGCCGTAGTAAATTCACCTTGGCGAAGGGCAGTTTCTTCATCTAAACCTTTAATTCTAGTATAGATTTTACCCTTAGCCGTTTCAACGCCGTCAACCTTAGCGATATATGTGTTGAGTTCGTGGAATTTTAATTGCGCAGAAAGTTCGTTGAATTCTTTTGCCTTTTCAGCCTGACGTTCTAAAGGTCCTAATTGATTTTCAATTTCCGCTAAAATATCGTTAAAACGCATCATGTTTTCACGCGTGCGCTCTAACTTTCTTTCCGATTCGTTCTTTCTAGTCTTAAATTTAGCAATGCCCGTTGCTTCTTCAAATATCAAACGACGGTCTTCAGGTTTAGCCGACATAATCTCTTCAACTCTACCTTGACCGATAATGGTATACCCTTCTTTACCGATACCGCATTCGTGCAAAAGTTCAACGATATCGCGAAGTCTTGCAGGTTGCTTATTTATGTAATATTCACTTTCGCCACTACGGAATAGTTTACGTGTTATGATAACTTCGTTATAATCGACGTTAAACATTTTAGTAGAGTTATCGAAGAACAACGAAACTTCACAATACGATAGTGATTTTCTACCTTGAGTTCCACTAAAAATAACGTCTTGCATGCTTGAACCACGCAAAGATTTAGCCGATTGTTCACCTAACACCCAGCGAATAGCGTCGGCAACGTTACTTTTACCGCAACCGTTAGGTCCAACGATACCCGTTATTCCGTTACCAAACTTAATTTCCGCCTTATCGGCAAAAGATTTAAATCCGTAAATTTCAACTTTTTCGAAATTCACTGTTTATTACCACCTTTAATTTTTTTAAGAGCAACTGACGCTGCTTTCATTTCGGCAAGTTTCTTGCTCGGCCCTTTCCCTTCTGCAATCTTACCGTTATTTAGAAGAACCGCCACTTTAAATTCAGGATTGTGGTCAGGTCCCTTTTTCCAAAGTAAAGTATATCTAATCGACCCGATTTTAGTTTTTTGAACGTATTCTTGCAATAAACTTTTTGCGTCGATATTTTTATTGGCTTTTTCCCTTTGTTTAGCCTTTTTTAAGTAGTCGTTGATAATGGTTTTTTTAACGAACTTTCTAACTTGGGCTAATCCGCCGTCAAAATACATACCAGCAACTAAGGCTTCGTATATACTTGAAAACAACTTGTCGTCAGGACTGATATGCTTTTTTGCGCCGTTGCCTAACAAGACGTGTTCAGTGAGCCCTAAATTTCTAACCGATTCTAAAAGAGGGGTTTTTGAAACGATTTCAGCGCGAATATAAGTTAACTTTCCTTCATCGCCTAAATTGTGCTTATAAAGATATTCGGTGACGATAAATTCCATAATGGAATCACCAAAAAACTCCAAAAGTTCGTTATCCTTTTCCCCGTTTTCATAAGCATAAGAAGAATGTGTAAAGCATTGACGCAAAAGAAGTTTATCCTTAAAAGTATAGCCTATCTTTCTTTCAATTTCATCGATTTCAAAAATCATCTTTATTCACCTTGTGGTTGATAAAGCGCAAGTTTTTCAGTAATCTTTTGAGAAATATTGAACTCAGCGTAATCAACCGTTTGTAAAACGGCGTTCTTAAACGCGTCGGCAGTTGAAGAGCCGTGCGCCTTAATAACAGGTTTATTAACACCTATGAAAAGTGCTCCACCTTTCTTTTGATAATCTAATTTATCTTTAAGAGTAGCAAAGGTCTTTTTTAAGAATAAACCACCGATTTTACCAGACAAACTAGAATAAATCCCCGATTTAATGGTCTTCATAACCACGCCCACTGCGCCTTCGATTGCTTTAAGCGCGATATTTCCACTAAATCCTTCGGTAACAACCACGTCTTGCTTGCCGTTCATGATATCTCTACCTTCGATGTTTCCAACGAAGTTGATTTTGCCTTCTTCGTGAAGGGCTTTTAATATTGGGAAAACTTCGTGATTTAAGGCGTTTCCTTTTTCATCTTCCGTTCCGTTAGACAAAAGTGCTACTTTTGGATTTATCACGCCGTGTGCTTCAGCATAAGCCGTGCCCATAAGCGCGAATTGAACCAGGTTAATTGCCTTGCAATCGGCATTTGCGCCACAGTCCATCAAAAACACCTTTTTATCGTCGTCAAGCGTTGGAAGTGCTGGGCATAAGGCAGGACGATTAACCCCTTTAATTCTACCGAGTTTTAGGGTTGCGCCAACCAACACTGCACCCGTTGAACCTGCTGAAACGAAAGCCTTCATTTCATCGTTTTCTTTTAAGGTTTTAAATGCAACGCAAAGCGAACTATCCGGTTTTCTTCTAATTGCAACGGTTGGTTCTTCTTCGCAAGTAATAACTTCGCTTGCGTTAATGATTTCCACTCTTTCTTTTGGGTATGAATATTTTTTTAATTCTTCCTTAATAATTTCTTCTTTACCAACCATAACGGCAGTAAAGCCTTGTCTTTCATTAACTGCTGAAATTGTTCCTTCAATAATCTGGCTTGGAGAATTATCCCCACCAAAAGCATCAACTAAAATCTTCATATTATTACCATCTATAAAAGTTTTATTAATTTTCTAAAGTGCCAACGGTTCTTGGGAACGGCAACACGTCACGAATATTAGCAATACCCGTTAGATACATAATCATTCTTTCAAAGCCTAAGCCGAAGCCCGAGTGAATAACCCCACCGTATTTTCTTAAATCAAGATACGACTTATAGTCTTCCTTATTAAGTCCGCATTCAGCCATTCTCTTTTCCAAGATTTCAATTCTTTCTTCACGTTGACTTCCACCGATAAGTTCGCCGATACCAGGAACTAAAAGGTCAGCGGCGGCAACCGTTTTATTATCGTCGTTAAGGCGCATATAGAAAGCCTTGATTTCCTTTGGATAATCGGTTAAGAACACAGGTCTTTTGAAAACTTCTTCAGTGATATATCTTTCGTGTTCACTTTGTAAATCGCAACCCCAATATACAGGTGCGTCAAATCTATCTTTAACCTTTTCCAAAATCTCAATGGCTTCGGTATAAGTTAAGCGCTTAAATTCGTTGTTTTTAACGTTATTAAGTCTTTCAATAAGTCCCTTGTCAATGAAGTTATTTAAGAATTCGATTTCTTCCTTACAAGTTTCCATAACTCTAGAAATAATATACTTGACCATATCTTCAGCGCAATCCATATCGTCAGCAAGGTCGGCAAAAGCAAGTTCTGGTTCAATCATCCAAAACTCAGCGGCGTGACGAACGGTATTTGAGTGTTCTGCTCTAAAAGTTGGTCCAAAAGTATAAACGTTTGCATAAGCCATAGCAAAATTTTCAACGTCAAGTTGACCGGAAACGGTTAAACTTGATTTTTTACCAAAGAAATCTTTTGAATAATCGGTTGCCCCGTCGGTGAGTGGAACGTTATCAAGGTCAAGCGTAGTTACTTGGAACATAGCGCCAGCCCCTTCACAGTCACTACCCGTAATAATTGGGGTGTGAACGTAAACGAAGCCACGTTCGTTAAAGAAACTATGAATTGCAAAAGCCGCTTCACTGCGAATTTTAAATACTGCGTTAAAAGTGTTGGTGCGTGGACGTAAGTGTGGCATCGTGCGCAAGAACTCTAAAGTATGGCGTTTCTTTTGCAAAGGATATTCAGGGGTAGAAGTGCCTAAAACGGTAATCTCATCAGCGTTGATTTCAAACGGCTGTTTGTTTTCAGGGGTTAAAATCAATTTTCCTTTAACCATCAAACAAGCACCTACGTTTTGTTTTGCAATTTCGTCGTAATTATTAACCTTTTCTCTATCGAAAACGATTTGGCAATTCTTAAAATAAGACCCGTCGTTAAGTTCGATAAAACCAAACGACTTACTATCTCTAATAGTTTTAGCCCAACCACAAACGGTAACCGTTTGGTCAGCATACTGTTCTTTACTAATAAAAATCTTTTTTAATTCTAATCTTTTCATAACTGCACCTTCATAGAACTTTTTAAAATTATACTTATTAATTATAACATTATTTAAAGGGATTTTCAAGAATTTTAAGGGATAAAATGGCAATTTCTAATAAAAAATAAAAAAGCCCGTAACTTTTCGGTTACGGACTTAAAAATTAATCTTTTTGTGTTTCTTCAACGAGTTTTGGTGGGCGTTCGTCTTTTAACGCCATAATATACGCACCGTATTGTTCGTCGGTTAGTTTTATAACTTTATTTTTGCGCTTTTTCTTTTTTGACATTTTCATATCCCCCTGATATAAGAATATGATTATGATGAGCGAAAATAAAATTTTTATACCTTATCAGTTTTGTTTTTCTTCTTTCGCGCCTACGATTTTTTTGTAAGTTTTATCTTTTGAAAAATCTCTTTTTTTATTATATTCCCCACCAAGCGATTCTATTGCAAACCTTAATTCTTCAAAATCAGCATAAGTTATTTTTTCTTTTTCAATGGCTGTTATTAAAAAAGGAATTGCCCTTTCATCACCATATTTTGAAAGATAACTTGCATAAAGTGGAACGTTTTCTTGATGACGAGCAAATTCACTAACCAAAATATCAAAAACCCTATCGTCTTTTTTGCAGTTAGATAAAACTTCAACTAGATTAGATTTTTTCTCTTTGGACACTTCGTTAATTTGCGCTAAAATTTCTTCTTTAACTTCGTCTGCAAAATTACAAAGTTCTTCGGTTGCAAGTTCTCTAATAGGTTCGCTAAAATCCCACAATACGAACTCTAAATATTTTTTTGCGACCTTTTTGCTACCCATATCGGCAAGCATATTCATAACGTAAAGAATAATTTCTTCATCTTCGTCGCCATTTAAAAATTCTATTAGATAATCTTCGTTATCTTTATTAAAAGTAATTGCTTCACACAAAAAATCCGAAACGGAAACACCTTTTTCTAAATGATTTTTTAAGCACTCTAAAAGGTCTTTTATAGGATATTCTTTATAAAAAGTGTTCGGCGTTTTTCCATCTAATTCCTTTAGTTTTTCATCGCCGAATTTAAGGTAAAGATTAGGAATTTCATTTTCAATTTCTTCAGGTTTTACCTTGCCGATATTAGAATAAACAAATTTTTCAATATACTTATCGAAAAGCCCGTCGATATCAATAATTTTAATCATTTTTTTCTCCTTGAAGCTGGTCTTTTAATAATTTTAGTTTATCTAAAGTAATTGAAAAAATTCTCGTTACGCTTTGGTCGTTAGAATATTTTTTAAATTCACATTGACTTAGAATAAGCCCTGCAATTTCTTCGTTACTGACTTCTGCGTTAGTAATTTTTCCTTTAAATTTTTTATAAATTTTATCGGTAATTTTAGCAATCTTATCTAAACTTTCCACGTCGAAAAACGCCATTTTTGAAAGGCACAAAGCATATGCTGAAAGATATAAATCACCGAAAATTTTATCCTTTTCACAAAGAAGTTTTTTTGGTCTTATTTTAAGGTAAAAACTACCTGCAACAACCCCGAATTTTTCCTTTATTCCACTAATTAAAGTAACGTAAATTAAAACTCTTTTTAATTCTTCTCTACCGTCAGGTGAAAGCATTGTTTCAAACAATACTTTTTTGGTATACGGCGTGATTGAAAAAGATAAAACGAACGCCGAATCTCTCATAACAGAACTGTCGTCGTTTTTTATTCCCCACTCTAATATTTCTTGCCACTCGTATTTTTTAAGGGCAGAAGAAATTTTTTCAGGATTTTTAATTAAAGTTTTAATTTTCTTTTTCCAATCTTTAGATATTTCTTCAGGGATATCTTTAACGTATTTAAACGGCGTTAAATTACTCTCGTCTCCACAGCCGTTAGATAAATTCTCAACGTAGCGCATAAAAAACTTAACGGCAACGTCGCTAGGGTCGATTTGATAAGAGATTTTAAGTTGTTCATACGAAGATTTATAGTCGCCTAAATTAGATAAAGATAAGGCGTAGAAAAAGCGCATAGCATTTTCATAAGGTCTATCTTTAAGAATAGTTTCTAAACATTCTTTAACGACTAAATGGTCTTCTCTCTCTATCGCACAAGTTGCAATTTTATACGCTTCGCTTAAAGTCCCCTTTCGTAACGAAAGTGCTTTTTTATAATAATAATCGCTGTTAAAATAATCTTCCCTTAATTCGTTTATAGTCGAAAGATGACAAAAAGCCGTTATATTTTCCCCGTGTTTTTCTAGAGAAAACCTACAAATTTCCTCAGCCTTATCAAGTTCGTCGTTCATAAAGTAACAAGTTGCTAATTCGCCCGCAGTATCTTCGTCTAAGCGCTCTCTTGGAATTTTCTCTAAAGCCAAAGCCCCTTCAGCAAATCCACCGATTGAAATTAATCGCTTTGCTTTTTTTGTATCGAAAGTATAATCTGCTAAGTCAAACGGATATGCTATTCTATACGCAGTTTTCTTTATTTCTTCACCCGAAAAAAAGTCAATTACTTCTTGGCTTAAATTTTCTTTACTGATAAACCCGTCAACGTCTAATTTTTTATGAAAATAATAACTTGACGCCCAAAAATTATCCAAATAAAAATAGTTAATTGCAAGTTCTTCGTAGGCGCGCCCAAGGTCTTCTTTCGGCGCTTTATCCATATAAATAAACCAAAACTTGTTAGAAAGTTCTAAGGCGTTCATATCAGCGTAAAGGTCGGCAATCGAAGATATAACTTCTAAACTGTCGGGATTAATGCTTCTTGCTGAAAATAAAAATCTTAAAGCCCCTAAATAATCTTCTTTTTCTATGCGTTTATTTGCCGAAGAAAGGTATCTTTCTTCATTTTTTTCGTGCTGTATAATTTTATCCATTGTTATTTAAAAAATCCGTCTACGTCGTCACCGTTAAACTCGTAAATTTTATCGCAAAACTCACAATTAACTTGAATTTTCCCTTCCTTTTTAACAATGTCTTGAAGTTCTTCTTTCCCTAATGAAATCAAGACTTTTTCAATATATTCTCTACTGCAAAGGCATTTATATTCAGGGTGGTAAGTAGTAGATTTAACTTCGCCGATAAACCTATCAATAATTCCCTCAGCGCCAATCGTTTCAATTAAACTTGAAAGGTTTTTTAGTTGGCTCATAACGTCTTCAGCCATAACTAACGCGCCTTCACTAGCGCCTGGCATTGCTTGCATAATAACGCCACCAGCACCTATACAAGTTCCGTCAGTCCCGATTTTAACGCCTAAGGCAATAGCAGTTGGTTGCTGTTCGCTATAAGCGTAATAAGCCGTAAAATCTTCGGCGATTTCACCACTAACTAGTTCACTGCTTCCGGAATAAGGTTCTTTTAATCCCATACTACGAATAACGGTAAGTCTTCCGTTCTTACCAACCAACCTACCCACGTCAAGTTTTCCGTCGGCGCGAAGTGGCAAGTCAACTTGAGGGTTATCAATAAACCCACGCATATTTAATTCTCCGTTACCACAAACGGTAATTTTTCCACCTTCCCCGCCACCGTTAATAGTAACCGATAATTTATCGCTCGTATTCTTTAAGTTGCTTGACATAAAAGTGCAAACGGTAAGCGTTCTCCCAAGAGCAGCGGCACATACGGGTGATAATTTATGAATTCTTATGGCGTCGTTAACCATATCGGTCGTATCTAAAACGGATAGAGAAATTTCATCGTTGAAAATTAATGCTTTAATTAACTTATTCATAGTTTTCCTTGTAATTAACTTTTTCAAAAAGACGCCTTAACGGGCGTCTTTTGTAGTTTATTTTTTATTGCGTTTAGCAAGTTCTTTCTTTGCTTTTTCAATACGTTTATCACGTTCCGCTTGAACTTTTTGCAATTCTTTATCTTTTTCATTAAGCATAAATTCAGGGTCGTTTTTATGTTCTTCAACGTATTTAGCGTGGTCTTCATATAACGCGTCTTTACTTTCTTTGAGTTTTTGTAAGTCGGCACGGTTAAATGAAGATGGAAGGTCGGCAATCTTCAACTCGTCGTCAGTAATAGGCTTAATAGGTCTAGTACTCCAAATACTTCTGCCAACCGACGCCATTTGATTTGCGTATTGTTTAAGAGCGCCCGAATCACTTTCTTTAATCTTATCGTAAATACCTTTTCTCTTTTTCGCGCCTGCCCTTTCGTTAATAAACTTATCGTAACCCCATTGACAAAAATCAGTCCAAACGAGTAACAAAAGTGAAAAGCCCACTAATATTACTAAAATCACGCCAACTAGCAAAAATAATCCGCCAAGTAAAATTAAAATAAACGGAATTACGCCTAGTGCAATGAAGAAAATACTTTGTGGTAGCAAGGCTATCGTAAACATAAATGAGTTTTTCAATAAATCCTTAAACTTTAATTCGTAAGTAACGCACATGGTTATCATATGAAGAGCAATTATCGTAGATAACCCTATTAAAACGTAACATAAAATTTTAGAAATAACTAAAAGCCAAGCAAAGTCTGTTGAAATTGCCAACGCTTGATTTGCAAGGGAAATTGAAATTATAGACGCGTAAAAAACAACCGAATAAATCAATGAAATTAAGAAAATTTGCTTGATATTTTGTTTAATTCCACGCCAAAAATCGTTTGCAACGAAAATACCTTCGGTCCAAACCATATTTCTAACAACGTATGCGCCACCAGATATACCAACTGATGCTATCATCATAGCGATTGGGAAAAGCGCAAAAATTAAAAGGTTAACGTTTAAGGTAATATTTTCAGCAAACACGTTCATCGACGTTATAGGCATTTGATAGCCCGTTCCAAAAGCGTTCATAAACGGATACTTCATACCCAAGTTTGTTAGCGCAATAAAACGCATAAAGAAAATCATCAAAACGGGTAGCAAAAATAAAAGAATTAACAAGTTCAAAACTATTAACTTGCCAAATCTTCCCTTAAAAATATCCCAAAATAATTCCCATCTGTTAGAAGGCAAAGTATTTCTTGCATATCCTTCCGACTTTTCACTACCAAAAGCGATTTTCTCCCATAGAGAGCGTTTCTTTTTTTGTGCCATTATATTCTCCCAACCCTTAATTAAAAGGGGAAATTTCAACTTTATGTTTAATTATCTTTTACTAGGTAATTATAGTTTACATTAAAATTGAATATTTTACAAACAAAATTTACATATTTACTAAAAAAAACTTTACTTTTTTATCGTCTTTTGTTAAACTATGCGTATATTATGTATATATAAAGGAGAGTTTTATGAAGAAATACAATGTGGCAGTAGTTGGTGCGACCGGCATGGTGGGCAGAAAATTTTTACAAGTGCTAGAAGAAAGAAACCTTCCTGTTGAAAATTATTATCTTTTTGCTTCAGCAAAATCAGCAGGTAGCACGGTTGATTTTATGGGCAAAAAACACACTATTATTGAACTTAAAGAAGAAAACCTTGATGGTAAAAATATTGATATTGCACTTTTTTCCGCAGGTGGTGACGTAAGTAAAGAATTTGCGCCAATATTTGCAAAACACGGAATTTTAGTTATTGATAACTCAAGTGCTTGGAGAAGAGACGAAAACGTTCCTTTGGTTGTTCCTGAATGTAACCAAGACGATATTTTATGGCATAAAAATATTATCGCTAACCCAAACTGTTCAACTATTCAAGCAATGGTTGCACTAAAACCACTTCATCAAGCGTTTAAGATTAAAAGGGTTATTTATTCAACCTATCAAGCAGTATCAGGCGCTGGTGTTAAAGGTTTTAACGACCTTAAGGGTGGAATTTGCGGTGAAAAACCTCAAAAATTCCCATACCCTATCTTTGGTAACTGTATCCCACATATCGACGTGTTCTTAGATAACGGTTACACTAAAGAAGAAGATAAAATGATTTTTGAAACTAAAAAGATTTTAGGCGACCAAGATATAAAAGTTACGGCAACTTGCGTGCGCGTTCCCGTTTATTACGGACACAGCGAATCAATAAACCTAGAATTTGAAAAGCCTTGCACGGTTGATGACGTTAAATCCGTTTTATCTAAGGCTGAGGGCATCGTTCTTCAAGACGACGGTAAAAATCTTATCTATCCAATGCCTTTAACTGCTGAAAACAAAGACCAAGTGTTCGTTGGAAGAATTAGAAAAGACGATACGGTTGAAAACGGAATTAACTTATGGTGCGTTGCAGATAACATTAGAAAAGGCGCTGCTACTAACGCCGTTCAAATTGCACAAAAAGTTATTGAACTTGGCGCATTAAAAGGTAAAATCTAAAAATAAAGATTTATAAATAAGGGTTATAATTATGAATAAAACCATTTTTAAGGGAACTTGCACGGCTGCAATCACTCCCTTTACTCAAGACGGAATTGATTACGACGCTCTTGAAAGACAAATCGAATATCAAATTGAAAACCAAATTGATGCTATTTGTATTTTAGGTACGACGGGCGAAGCCTCTACCATTACCGACGAAGAATATGAAAGCGTTGCAAAGTTTTCTTTTGATAAGATTGCAGGAAGAGTTAAGTTTATTTTGGGTTCTGGAAGTAACTGTACTAAAACTGCAATTCATAAAAGTCAACTTGCGCAAAAAATCGGTGCTGACGGACTTTTAGTCGTTACCCCTTACTACAATAAATGTACGCAAAAAGGTTTAGTAAAATATTATAACGACGTTTGTGATAACGTTGATATTCCCGTTTTATGTTATAACGTTCCAGCAAGAACGGGCGTAAATATTTTACCTCAAACTATGGCTGAAATTGCCGAACATAAAAATATCGGTGGAATTAAAGAAGCATGTGGTAACATGGAACAAATTTGCGAAACTGCAAGATTAATTCGTGGAAAAACTGCGCTTTACTCTGGCGACGATAACCTTAATTTAGCGATGATGAGTATCGGCTCAATGGGTTTAATTTCAGTTGCATCAAACGTTGCTCCAAAAGAAGTTGGCGACGTTGCAAGACTTTATTTCGCAGGAAGAAATAAGGAAGCGTACGAACTTCAAGAAAGACTTCTTCCCTTAATCGACCAAATGTTTACCGAAGTTAATCCAATTCCTGTTAAAAAGGCTATGGAATTAATCGGTTTAGGTAGAGGTATCGTTCGCGCTCCCCTTACCGAATTAGAACTAGAACATCAAGAAGAAATGATTAAAGTTCTTAAAAATTTCGGTTTTAAATTAAAGGTATAATTATGGTAAAAATTTTAATTAGTGGTGCTCTTGGAAGAATGGGCAAAAAAGTTTATGAATCAAGCCTTCTAAACGAAAACACCCTTGCAGTTTGTGGCGTTGATATTAGGGAAGATTTTTCTAACCCAACGTTTCCCGTTTACGCTAATTTTTCTTCGGTTAATGAAGAAATTGACGTTTTAATCGACTTCTCTTCCCCATTAAATCTTGATAATATTCTTTCATTTTGCCTAAACAAAAATATCCCTGCTATTCTTTGTGCAACGGGATACAATGAAGAACAAATTGAAAAAATTAAATTAACTAGTGAAAAGATTGCAATTTTCCGTTCAGGCAATATGTCTCTTGGCGTAAACGCGCTAATAGACTTAGTTAAAAAAGCAAGTGAACTTCTTGACGGGTTTGACGTTGAAATTATCGAAAAACATCACAACCAAAAAGTTGACGCGCCAAGTGGAACGGCGCTTATGCTTGCTGACGGTGTAAAGGAAGTTTTACCTGAAAAATACTATACTTACGGTAGAGAAGGTATTGTTGGGAAACGCGATAAAAACGAAATTGGCATTCACGCAATTCGTGGTGGTGGAATCGTTGGCGAACACGAAGTAATTTTTGCTAACGGCTTTGAAACCGTTACTTTAAGCCACTTAGCAACCGACAGAAGCGTTTTTGCTGACGGTGCAATTAAGGCAAGTATATTTATGAAAGGCAAAAAAAGTGGGCTATATAACATGGCGAACGTCATTGCTGAAAAATAGAAATGATAGAAAATAATTTAAAAACTGTTTTTGAATTTATAAAAAACGGCAATAATTTAGGCGAAAAAGTGTCAGTTGTCGGCGCGACTAAAATGGTTGACGTTGATACTATTAACTTAGCCGTAGAAAACGGACTAAAAATAGTTGCTGAAAATCGCGTTCAAGAATTTAGAGAAAAAAACGAACTTATCTCTAAAAAAGCCGTTCAACATTTTATCGGGCATCTTCAAACCAATAAAATTAAGTATTTGGTTGGAAAAATTGAACTTATTCATTCGGTGGACAGTCTTCATTTAGCAGAAGAAATAGATAAGTATTGTAAAAATAAAAATTTAGTTCAAAACGTACTTATTGAAATCAATATCGGTGGTGAACTTTCAAAGAGTGGTTTCGATTTTTCTAACGCAAAAGAAAATATTAAAAAAATAAACGACCAATATAAAAACTTAAAAGTTTTAGGGCTTATGGCAATGCTTCCTAAAACTGACGATGAAAAAACGCAAGAAGAGTTATGCAAGAAAATGCGCGCTCTTTACGATGAAATGATTGGTTTAGGCTTTGACTTTAAGTTTTTATCAATCGGTATGTCAAACGATTATAAGGTTGCAGTTAAAAACGGAAGCAATATGATAAGACTTGGCAGAACGATTTTTGGGGAAAGAAATTACGGAGGAAATTATGGGTCTTTTTGATTTTTTAGGAAGAAACACCAATAAAACGCAAACTGAAAGGGTTACGACGGAATTTGACGAAAGAGTGAATTTTAGCGAAAATAAAAGCGCTCCCCTATCAGTTTTTAGTCCAACGGCTTACGCTGACGTTGAAACGATTATCGACGCTCTTAAAAGTGGTAAAAACGCAATGGTTCATTTAACTAGTCTAAAAACCGAAACGGCTGTTAGAGTTTTAGATATGTTATCAGGTGCAATTTACGCGCTCGGTGGTGGTGTTTACGAAATGGGTAAAGGCGTTTATATGTTCTCTCCATCAGGCGTAGAAGTTAACGCTTAAAACTATAAAATAAACTAAAAAAGTGTTTATCAATAATGATAAACACTTTTTCTTTTTCTAGTTAAAATTATCTAATTTGTGGTCTTCCTAAAATTATATCTACTTCGTTGTTATGGGCATTATTATATGAGCCGTCAGCACATATTACTTCATCAACAGGCGCACCATCGAAAGCAGTTGTAGCAATCTTTAAAGCACCGTTATGGAAAGCACCTTTTGAAGTGTTGAATTGTTCTTTAAGTCCAGCATACCTAATTACAGTTAAATTAACACAACCGTCAAAGGCAGATATTTTAATTTCAGCCATAGATTTTGGCAAACTAATTTCAGTTAAACCAAAACAGCCTGCGAAGGTATTTACACCAATAGTTTTTAAGCCTTCTGCAAAATTAATTTTTGCTAGTTTTGAACAACCTTCAAACGACCTATCGTCAATAATTTGAATAGTGCCAGGAAAGGTAACTTCCGCTATCGTTTTGTTGTTTTTTAATGCATTTTTCGCAACGCCTAAAACGCTTGTTCCATTAACTTTGTCTTTAATAACAATCTTAGTTTCGCTTCCTTCGTAAGAACTTACAACGTAACCTTTCAAATCTTCACTGTAAGTATAAGTGATTCCGTCAATAGTGGCATCTTCTTTACTTCCACCACCACCGCAAGCAACCATTGAAAAACAAGAAAACGCAGTTATTATAGCAAGTGCTATAACTAGTAATTTTTTCATAATATTTCTCCTTATCAAATATGATTTTTAATTAAAATCGCGATTTTATTATAGCAATTTCTTAATCAATATTCAACGCATAATATTATGAATATTAAATTATTTTAGCATTATCTTACGATGCCAACAACTTTAGAGTTAAATTTTTCCAAGTCTTCTGTCAACTTCGTTATTAAGCGCGTTATTAAGTGAACCATTAGAACATTGAATAATTTCTACTGGAGCATTATCAAAAGCATCAGAGGCTATTGATAATTTACCGTTTTTAGCATTAAAATCTTTCATTAATCCAGCATATACAATTAATTTCAAATTAACTGAGCCTTCAAATGCAAAAGGCTTAATTGAACTTAAAGACGCAGGTAAACTAATTTGAGTTAATGCAAAGCAACCAGCAAAAGCACGCGTACCAATAAGCGTTAAACCTTCTTCAAAATTAATTTTTGCTAATTTAGTGCAAGTTTCAAACGCTCTTTCGTTGATTGTTACAATAGTGTTTGGAAGAGTAACTTCCGTTATCGTTTTGTTGGCTTTAAATGCATTCTTACCAATTTCTAAAACATTTGTTCCATTAACTTTATCTTTAATTACAATCTTAGTTTCACTTCCTTCGTAAGAACTTACAACGTAACCCTTTAAATCTTCACTGTAAGTATAAGTGATTCCGTCAATAGTGGCATCTTCTTTACTTCCACCACCACCGCAAGCAACCATTGAAAAACAAGAAAACGCAGTTATTATAGCAAGTGCTATAACTAATAATTTTTTCATTATATTTCTCCTTAATACATATTGATAAAATTTTATCATAAAACTTCACTTATGTCAATACTAAATTCATACTTAAAATAATGCAAAATAAGCAAATATTGCAAAAAATAAACGAAAAAAGACGGGGTATACCGTCTTTTTTCGTATAAATCCTACGCAAAGTTTATGACGACTACTTTTGCGCAAAAATATCAAAAGTTAAATCATTTTTTTAGGGTCTAAAATCTTAGACAATTCTTCTTGTGAAATGATTTTTTCTTCTAGCAACACGCTTCTAATCGTTTTCTTTTCTCTTAAAGCCTTTTTAGCAAGTTTAGAAGCCTTAGTATAGCCGATAAAAGGACAAAGTGCAGTTACTATACCGATACTTCTTTCAACTTCATCTTCGCAAGTATCTTGGTTAATAGTAAGCCCGTCAATACAATCTGTTTTGAAAACTTTAACACCATTAGTGAGTGTTTCTAAAGATTCAAACAAGCAATAGAATAAAATAGGTTCAAACGCGTTAAGTTCAAGTTGTCCTGCTTCAACAGCCATAGTAATAGTAGTATCGTTACCGATAACGTTAAAGGCAATTTGATTGATAACTTCAGGAATAACGGGATTAATTTTACCCGGCATAATCGAAGAACCGTTTTGCTTTGCTGGAAGGTTAATTTCAGCAAAACCCGTTCTTGGACCTGACGACATAAGCCTAAAGTCGTTTGCCATTTTTGATAGGGTTGTTGCACAAGCCTTAACGATGCCTGAAACGTAAACGAAGCCGTCTAAGTTTTGAGTTGCATCAACCAAGTCGTCTGCTTGAACCAAGTCTAACCCCGTCACTTTTGCCAAAGTAGGTACGATATTTTTAATATATTCTTCGTGAGCGTTAATTCCCGTTCCTATTGCCGTTCCACCCATATTGAGAACTGAAAGTTCTTTCTTTGCCATGGTAAAGCGTTCTATATCACGCTTAATCGCATTTGCATAAGCCGTAAAAGATTGACCGAAACTGATAGGAACTGCATCTTGCATTTCCGTTCTACCCATCTTAATAACGTCTTTAAATTCTTTGGCTTTTTCGATAATAGCATTATAAAATACGGTTAAAGCATCGATTGCCTTATCAATTAAACGAATAGTTGCAATTTTACCTGCACTTGGGAAAACGTCGTTAGTGGATTGACCACAGTTTGCGTGGTCGTTAGGATGAACGATTGAATAATCGCCCTTTTCACCACCTAAAATTTCAATGGCACGATTAGAAACGACTTCGTTGGCGTTCATATTAAACGAAGTTCCTGCACCACCTTGAATTGCATCAACGATAAAATTGTCAACAAACTTTCCTTCTAAAATTTCATCGCACGCTTTAGACATAGCATTTGCAATTTCCTCACTAATAACGCCAATTTTACCGTTGGTAATTGCTGCCGCTTTTTTAATTTCAACGATAGCCCTAACCAACTCTATATGCGTTTTAGTTCCACTAATTTTAAAGTTTTCGTGCGCTCTTAAACTTTGAACGCCGTAATAAGCGTCTATTGGAACTTCTCTTTGCCCGATTGAATCACTTTCTAATCTAAATTTTTGCATAATTTTTCCCTAAAAAATAATATTTTTTTATTTACAACTTGATTATACAACAAAAGTGTGATATAATCAAATACATATTAAAACATATTTACTATCACTTTTAAGTTATGGAGAAAAAATGTTTAGAAACAAGGAATATATTTTAGCAGTTTATCAAGAAGGGGGCTTTACTAAGGCAGCGGAAAAACTTTTCGTTTCACAGCCGTCGCTCTCTGCTTCTATTAAAAGAATCGAAGATAAAATTGGCGCACCAATCTTTGACCGTTCAAGCAGTCCTATTTCTTTAACCGAAATTGGTAAAGAATACGTTAGATACGCCCTTTCAATTCAAGAAAAAGAAAAGGATTTTTCTAGATATATCGACGACCACACCAATCTTATGGCAGGAAAGATTAAAATCGGTGGAAGTAGTTTTTTCTCTTCTTTCGTTTTACCTAAATTGATTTATGAATTTAATCTTTTACACCCACAAATTCAGTTTGAAATTTTTGAAGACAGCACTAAAAACCTTATGAATAAATTGGTTTCCGGCAATCTTGATATCATTATCGATAACGCGATAAACGAAAATGAAAATATCGTTTCAGAAGTCTATACTAATGAAATCTTATTGCTTGCCGTACCAAAAAGTTTTAGCATTAATCAAGAAATTAAAGATTTTGCACTTTCAAGTGAAGATATTAAAAATAATAAACATTTTGATGAAAATTTAAGCGTTCAATTATCGACATTTAAAAAGCAACCGTTTATCGTGTTAAACCCTGAAAACGACACGGGTAAACGCGCCGAAAAACTCTTTAAGAAATATGCTTTCACCCCTAACGTTATCTTCCACCTTGACCAACAAGTTACGGCTTATAACATTTCTTGTTCGGGAATGGGAATTTCTTTTGTCAGCGACACCTTGATTAAGGGATTAGATAACGAACACGACGTTTATTATTATAGACTGCCCGATTTAATCACGAAAAGAAATATTTATTTTTACCAAAAGAAAAATCATTACCTTTCACTTGCTTGTCAAAAGTTTATCGAATATAACTCAAAAAAATAAATTAAAAAACCGTAAAGAAAACTCTTTACGGTTTATTTTTTATAATATTTTAATTAGTCTTCAATTCTAACTACGCCCTTGATTTCGTTAACTTCATCAAGCGATTGAAGTTTATCAAGTGCTTTTTTAACTATGCTTTCGTTAGATAAGTGAGTTATAACGATAATTTGCGCTTTGCCTTCTTTTTCAGAAACTTGCTTAACTTCTAAAATACTCAAATTGCATTTTGCGAACACGCCCGAAACTTTTGCTAAAACGCCGGCTTTATCAGCAACTGACAATCTAATATAATATTTAGAAGTAAAGTCGCCTGTAAATTTAACTTCCTTATTACCCTTTTCGTTATTTTCAAAGTTCGCATAGAAAAATTCGTTGTGTTTTGCAGCGAAAATAACGTCGGAAACGATTGCGCTTCCCGTAGGAAGAGCGCCTGCGCCCCTACCGTAAAGCATAATTTCGCCAACAGCATCGCCAACCAAGTGAACGGCGTTAAAACTATCGTTTACTGAAGCGAGTGGGTTAGAATTTTTAATAAAGGTTGGATGAACTCTTACTTCAACGCCTTTATCGGTATCCTTACCTATTCCCAATAGTTTTAAAGTATAACCCATTTCTTTACCGTAATTAATATCTTTAATATTAACGTTAGTAATACCTTCACGATAAACGTTTTCAATGCAAATTTTCTTATTAAACGCTAAACTTGAAAGTATTGAAAGTTTATAAGTAGCGTCAAACCCTTCAACGTCAGCAGTAGGGTCAAATTCAGCGTATCCTAAGCGTTGTGCTTCCTTTAACGCTTCTTCATATCCCCAACCTTCGTCTGCCATTTTGGTTAAAATATAGTTAGTCGTTCCGTTAATAATACCTTTAATAGATAAAATCTTATTTGCTTGCATACCTTCTTGTAAGGTACGAATAATTGGAACACCACCAACGCAACTTGCTTCAAAGAAAAGACCTGCGTTCATTTTCTTTGCTTCCACTTCAAGTTCAGGCCAATGCTTAGCAAAAAGTTCTTTATTTGACGTAACTACCGTTTTACCACTTTTAAGAGCCTTGGTAACGAAAGTTTTTGCAACGCCCGTTCCACCGATAACTTCAACTACGATATCTACGTTTGGATTACAAACGACTTCTTCAATACTCTTTGCAATTTTATCATCACTAATTCCCAATTGATGCGCTCTATCAATATTCTTTTCTAAAACGCATTCTACGGTAAGGTCTACGCCTTGGGTTTTCTTAAAATATTCTTTCTTTTCGGTAAGAATTTGATAAGTTCCACCACCTACGACGCCAAGTCCTAGTATTGCAACGCCTGTTTTTTTCATAATATCCTCCACAACTACTTGTTAAGTTCGTAAATTATTCTTAGTCCGTCTAAGGTTAAAGTTCTATCAACGGTATTGATAAGTTTAACTTCTTTGGCGATTATTTCGCCTAAACCACCCGTCGCAACGACGGTAATTTCATTAAGACCAAGTTCTTTTTTAATTTTTTTCAAAATATTTTCAACCAACCCTGCAAAACCGAAAATAATACCCGATTGCATGCAGTGTTTAGTATTTTTACCGATAACGGTTTTCGGTGCGTCAAGTTCAACCATAGGAAGTTGCGCCGTTTTAGTGGCTAAACCCTCAAGAGAAGTTTTAATACCCGGTGCGATAACTACGCCTATAAGTTCGCATTTTTCACTGATAACGTCAAAAGTGGTTGCCGTACCAAAATCGATAACGACGATTGGTCCACCGTATTTATTGAACGCCGAAACGCTGTTTACGATAATGTCAGCCCCAACTTCTTTTGGATTATCAGCCTTAATATTTAAGCCGGTTTTAATTCCAGGCCCTATCATAAGCGGAGAAATACCGAAGAAATATTCGCACATATGACAAATGGTGTAATTTAGTGCTGGGATAACCGAAGAAAAGATTATTCCGTCGATATCGCTATTTTTTATTCCACTATTAGACAAAAGTCCAACGAGAACCGAACCATATTCATCGGCAGTTCTAGAAATTCTTGAAGATACACGGAAAGACGCCACCATTTTATCGCCGTCAAAAACACCGTATTTAATATTTGTGTTACCTAAATCAATGGCTAAAAGCATAATTTTCTCCGTAATTAATTTTTATTAAGTACTTTAATTACTCTATAAAATGCTGGAATAAATATAGCGTTAATTGCTAGTTCTAACACGAAATTGAGCCAAATTAAACCAAAAACAACCGAAAAAACCAAGCCTGCAGAAGAAGAGTTAAGTCCCATAAATTGAGCAACCGATTCTTTCATCAAAACTATTCCAAGCATATAAACGCCAGAATTTACGATTGGAATAACGATTGCGCTTATACAAATAGCCAAAAACAAGTTCTTTTTAGAAAAAACTTTATATAGTAATCCCGAAACTACCCCCGCAAGAGTAGTTTTACCTATGCACATTAAAGTTAAAATAAATGGATTGGTTTGAAATAGGTACGCCGTTGACGGTTCTTGTCCTAAAACTGCCATCGTTATAAAAACGACGAGACCACACGAAAACCCAACAATCGCCCCACCTAACCAGCCAAGTAAAATACCTGCAAACGCGATTGGTATTAAACTAAAGTTAAGCGTTACTCCAAACATTGGAATTGCACTGGCAAATAATTGCAACACGATAACTAACGCGATTAGTATCCCCAAAAGAGCAACGTTTCTTGCAGTGAAAAAGTTAGACTTTTCCTTAATCATAATAACCTCCAATCGAATTCCTAAAAATAGGATATCCGTTGTATAAAAAAATATTTATCGATAAATAAGTCGATTTCAATAGATAATCGCTTGTCGACTTAATTATTTTATCATAAAAATTAATTGTTAGCAATTAAATAAAGGTAAGTTTGTAACATTTTTAGAGTAATAATACTATATTGGTAATATAGAACTCCGCAAAACAAAAAATTTTATACATAGGCGGAGCGGTTTATTACTTTGGAGGTTTATTTTATGAACGGCTTTGATTTTTTTGGTGGTAACTGCTGTCTTTGGGTTTTAATTATTCTTTTAATCATCTGTCTTTGCAAAAGTGGATGCTTAAACGGAATTTTTAACAGTTGTTATTGCTTACCTGTGGCGCTTTTACTTATTTGCTGTTTTTGTAAAAACGGCGGTGGCTTCTTGAACGGCTTCGGCGGTTGCGGTTGCAAATAAATAACGCGTAAAATTTAGAAAAAGAGCATAGGACTCACAATGTAGCCCAATGCTCTTTTTTTATTTATAAAAAAACCTTGAAATAGTATTGAAAAATTTTAAAAAAATTATTGCAAAGCCTTCTTTTGTGTGGTATTATTATTGTATAAAATTTTTACAAAGGAGTTTATTCTATGGAAAACACTCAAGAAACCAAAAAACTTTCTAAATTAGACAGTTTTTTTGGTATCACGAAGTCTGGTAGTAATTTGAAAACTGAAATTATTGCCGGCGTAACCACCTTTATGGCTATGGTTTACATTCTCATGGTAAATGCTGGCATCTTCTCTGACGCAGGTGCAGTTGCTGGTATTTCTTACGGCGGAATGTATATCGCAACTGCTATCGGTGCTATCGTTGGTACGCTTTTAATTGCGTTCCTCGCTAAGATGCCTTTAGCACAAGCTTCAGGTATGGGTATTAACGCGTTTATCGTTTATTCTCTTATCTTAGGCAATACCGGTCTTACATATGCTAACTGCATGATGTTAACCCTTTTAGAAGGCGTTATCTTCATTATTCTTAGCGTTACCGGTGCAAGAAAGAAAATTTTCGAAGCTATCCCTGCCGCTGTTAGAAAGGCTATCGGTGTTGGTATCGGTTTATTTATTGCATTTATCGGTATGCAACAATCTGGCATCATCGTTGCTGACGGTGCTACACTTGTTACCTTAGTTTCTTTCAACGTTTTAGGTAAGGCTACTTTCGCTTCAGCCGTTCCTACTGTGGTTGCTCTCGCTGGCGTTATCTTAATTGCAGTTCTTTCTAAAAAGAACGTTAAGGGCGCTATCCTTTGGGGTCTTTTAGGCGCTGCTGCTCTTTACTATATTATTTATGGTATTGGCGCAATCGCTGGAAATGCAGCCGCTAAAGAAATGTTCGCTGCTGTTTCTTTCTCAAATCCTTTCGATGCTTTCGGTGCTTGGGGTAAAGAAAGTTTTGGTAAGGTATTTACCGAAGGTTTCAAATTCTCAGCATTTAGTGGTAATATAGGTGGTTTTGTTCTTCTTATCGTAACAACTGCTCTTTCTCTTTGTATGATTGATATGTTCGATACTATTGGTACTCTTTACGGTGCATGCTCTAAGGGTGGCTTACTTGATGAAAACGGCGTTCCACTTAACATGAATAAGTGCATGCTTTCTGACGCAGTTGCAACTTGCGCTGGCGCTATTGCTGGTACTTCTACCGTTACTACTTTCGTTGAATCTTCTTCTGGTGTTGCTGCCGGTGGTAAAACCGGTATGACCGCTTTAGTTACTGGTATTTGCTTTATCCTTGCAATGTTCTTATCACCTATCGCTCAACTTATTCCAAGATGCGCAACTGCATCTGCTCTCGTTTGGGTTGGCGTTCTTATGATGAGTGGTGTTAAAGATATTGATTGGTCTGACTCTGTTGAAGCAGTAGTTGCTTTCATTACCTTTATCATTATGTGCTTAGGTTATAGCATTAACAAAGGTATCGGTTACGGTATCATCGCTTACGTTTTAGTTAAGGTTTGCACCGGTAAGATTAAAGAAATCAGCGTTGCAACTTGGGTTCTTGCAGTAGTATATCTTGCAACATTCTTGTTGACCTGATAATCTAAAAACTAAAATTCAAAAACGCTTTGCGAATTTTCGCAAAGCGTTTTTTATTTTAAACTTAATAGTCTCTTTAATAAAAAACCACTTGTGAAAAGAAGTGGTTTTTAATATTTATTAAATTGTTTTTAAGGCATAGATACAAGTAAGACGTGGAAAATGAGCAATTTATGCAGGGCGCGTATATTTATACGCAACCAAATAAATGCGCAAATTTTACGCGTATCACGCAGTATATATGGCTTAAAGTTACTCTAAGCCTTTTGCTTTTCTTTTAAGTCTTGTTTCAGTGTCCAACGTCTTCTTTCTAATTCTAACGTTCTTTGGGGTAATTTCAAGCATTTCGTCATCGTTTATAAATTCCATTGCTTCTTCTAAACTCATAATCTTAGGGGTTTCAAGTCGAAGCGCATCGTCACTACCCGATGCACGAGTGTTGGTTAAGTGTTTCTTTTTGCAAACGTTAACGCTGATGTCTTCGTTCTTTGGTGAAACGCCAACTACCATACCTTCGTAAACTTGAGTGCCTGCGCCGATAAAGAGTTGTCCCCTTCCCTGTGCGTTAAATAACCCGTAAGTTACTGCTTCACCCGTTTCAAAGGCAACCAAAGAACCGGTGGCTCTTCTTTCAATTTCGCCCTTAAATTCTTCATATCCGTAGAAAAGGGTGTTAAACACACCTTCACCACGCGTTTCGGTTAAGAATTGACTCTTATACCCAAACAAGCCCCTTGCTGGAACTTTAAATTCAAGTCTAATTCTACTACCGATGTTTTCCATTTGTAAAAGTTCGCCCTTCCTAACGCCCATACTAGAAAATACGCTTCCCGTCTTATCTTCAGGAACGTCAACGACTAACCTTTCCATAGGTTCTAACACCTTATCACCGTCGTACTTATACATAACTTTTGGCGCGCCAACTTGGAATTCGTAACCTGCTCTACGCATAGTTTCAATCAAAATTGAAAGGTGCATTTCGCCACGACCACAAACCATATAAGAATCGGCTGAATCGGTTTCTTCAACGCGAAGTGAAACGTCTTTTAGCATTTCCTTAAACAACCTATCGCGAAGATGACGAGTGGTAACGAATTTACCTTCTTTCCCTGCAAACGGACTATCATTAACCGAAAAAAGCATTTGAACGGTAGGTTCGCTTATCTTAACGAAAGGTACGGGTTCAACGAGTTTTGGAGAACATATCGTGTCCCCTATCGAAACGTTTTCTAATCCACTCACGCATACGATATCGCCAGCCTTTGCATCTTCAACCGAAACTCTATTTAAGCCTTCGATTTGATATATGCTAACCAACTTACCTTTAACTTCTTTTCCTTTAACGTTATAGTTACAAGTTTGAACTTCTTGATTTATACTAACCTTACCCCTTTCAATTCTGCCGATACCAATTCTACCAACGTACTCATTATAATCGATAGAAGAAACTAACATTTGGAAAGGCGCGTCCATATCAACGTCTTGAGGTTCAAAATGGTTTACAATAGTTTCAAAAAGTGGAGTTAAGTCTTTACCCGGCTTATTATAATCTAATGTTGCCGTTCCCGCTCTTCCCGAACAGAAAATTATAGGACTGTCAATTTGTTCGTCACTGGCGTTAAGGTCAAACAAAAGTTCTAAAATTTCATCTTGGACTTCCGAAAGCCTTGCATCAGGACGGTCAATTTTATTTACTACTATTATCAATTTATGATTTAGTTCTAACGCCTTTTGCATAACGAAACGGGTTTGTGGCATAGGTCCTTCACACGCGTCAACCAAAACTAAAACGCCGTTTACCATCTTCAAAACACGTTCAACTTCACCACCAAAATCTGCGTGGCCCGGAGTATCAACTACGTTTATTTTTACTCCGTTATAAAATGCAGAAGTATTCTTTGCTAAAATAGTTATTCCCCTTTCGCGCTCTAAGTCGCCAGAGTCCATAACTCTATCCATAACTTCTTGATTATCACGGAAAATTCCACCTTGTTTTAACATTTCGTTAACTAAAGTGGTTTTACCGTGGTCAACGTGCGCGATAATTGCAACGTTTCTAATGTCAGTTCTTTTCAAAATAGGTCCGTCCTTTTATTATAAAATTCTAAGAAGCGCAATCAAAGTTTTTGCATCTTTAATTTCGCCTTTTTCAATCATCTCTTTTAACTTTTCTTTTTCTATCCACACACTCGATAAAAACTCATCTTCGTCTAAGTGAACTGCTGTTTCATTAAACTCAAGCACCCTAAAAATACTAGTAATTTCCGTGTTATATGCAGGGGTTGGATAAATATCAAACATTTTTTCTATTTTTTCGGCTTTTATCCCACACTCTTCTTCTAGTTCGCGAATAGCAGTTTGCTCGGGCGTTTCTCCGTCGTTAAGTTTACCTGCGGGAAGTTCGTAAATTTCCTCACCAAAAGGATATCTAAACTGCTTAACTAAAAGAATTTTCCAGTCTTTTTCACATAAAATCGCACTTCCACCACTGTGAACAACCACTTCACGAATAGCGGTGTTTCCGTTTGGTAAAAGAGCGATATCTTTTCTTAGAGAAAGAATTTTGCCATTATAAACGCATTCTTTTTCTAAGGTCTTTTCTTTAAATTCCATTTAAAACGTCCTTTATGAGTTTACCGATTTTGTTTACTCTATTGAAAAATAATATCGGCTTGGTCTTTGCAACGTATTTATAAGAAATAAACGCGTAAACGATAGCATCTTTATCTTCACTTTCTAAAACGTTGGCAAGCATATCTATAACTAAAATAATTTCATCTTTAACTTGGTCACTTAACTTGCTTTCCTTAACTTTTTTCTTGTCTAAAGTTAAAATTTCTCTAATAGTTTTTAAACTCAAACCGTATGCTTTTTTAAGAAGTTCGCGTTCTCTCTTTTCCGTTTGCTCTTGTTCTTCTTTTTCTCTTGCTCTGCGATTTTCTTCTTCTGTTAAGGCTTCAATAGGGTCTTGAAGTTTGCCTTCAATAACGCTTTCCATAAGCATTTTAACGGTGTTTCTAAACGGTTTAATCATAGCGTTTGTAAACGCATCGTATGAAGCAGAACAACTTCCGTCAACGAAGAAATATTTTAATAACATTTGGTTTAAGTCAATTTTTTTAGCGTCAATATCAACTAAAATGTTAAAAATAAACGCCAAAAGTTCCCTTGAGTTAGCAGGTAATACAAACTCGCCTTTATCGGCTGATAAATGTTGACTTTTAACAAAGTATTTCTTTTGCGCTCCATAATAATCAAAATCAGTTAAGCAATTTTGAAAAAGTGCTAAAAGAGTGCTTGAAACTGCTATACTTTTAAGAAAGTTAGAAAGTTTAACGTCTGCTAAAATATACTTACTGTCAATAAGTTCGTCAGCGCGTTCTAAGAACAAGTTTAATTCATCAATTTTATTCACAAATTTTATCCCCCAAACCGTTTATTAAAAAATTTTTTAGATTAGTGGTAAATGATTAATTGCTTTAAGCCATTTTATATTTCTAATTATATCACATTATCACCCTATTATAAACTTTTTTTGTCATAATTTTGCAAATTTTTTAGCAAAGTTCTTTACAAATTGTATTTTTATGATATAATTAAACAACAGTATCGTGGAGATTTAGGTGTTATGCAAGTCAAAGGGGATTCTTCATTAAACAAATTAATATTGCTCTTTGTCTTTGACAAAATGGAAGTACCGCTTTCTGAAAATACGGTGCTTGATATGTGTTGCTCTTCAAATAACTGGATTGCTTACATGGATTGTCAACTCATATTGAACCAACTTCTCGATTGTGGTTGGATTTACAATATTGGTAACAATGGCGAACCACTTTACACCATTACCCCTGACGGAAGAATTTGCCTTGCAAACTTTTTTATTAATATTCCCGCTTCTACCCGTGAAGAAATTTCTATCTTCATTAAGAATAATCGCACCAAGTATCGCAGAAAACAAGAATGCGTTGCCGATTATTTTATGAATAAAGACGGTACTTATACGGCGTACTTAAAAATTATCGAACCTGCTCAACCGGTTTTAGAACTTAAACTAGTTGTGCCGAATAGACAAATTGCAAAAGATATTTATAAAAAATGGGGTGAAAAAGCGTCGGACGTTTACCGCGATATTTACGAACATCTCGTTGATTGATAAATCTTAACTTAATAAGGAGAATTTTATGCAAACTTATATGACCAAAGGAACTTGTTCTAGACAAATCTTATTTGACGTGACCGAAGATATGAAACTTATCAACGTTAAGTTTATCGGTGGCTGTAGTGGTAACTTGCAAGCAATTGCAAAACTTGTTGACGGTAAGCCCGTTGATGAAGTTATAGGGCTTCTTAAGGGCATTAAATGTAGAAGTAATACTTCGTGTGGAGACCAACTTGCAACTGCGTTAGAAGAATATAAATATAAACTTGCTAACCCAGAAATAGAAAAAAAGAAAAAATAAATTAAAGTGCCGATTTTGGCACTTTTTTTGTTTATAAATTATTCTATTTTTTCCCTTATAGTTAGCCTTTTTTAAAAAAGGTATTGAAATTTTTGGTAGTTTATAGTATAATAAATACGTAAATAAGCCTTTATTTATAGGTTTTTTATTTTTATTTTGGGAGGCTTTCATATGAACGTTATCACAATTAGTCGTGAATTTGGTAGTGGCGGTAGAGAACTTGCTAAACTTATCGCTGAAAAATTAGGATATGATTATTATGACAAGGAAATAATCTCAACGATTGCCGAACGTCACAATTTAGACGAAAAATACGTTGACGATACGCTTGATTCTAATATTTTACACTCAATTCCTTTAACTTTTAGCCACTCTTTCGTTTCGCCATTAGTATACGATGCTCCTCAAACTAAACTTTTGATTGAGCAAAGAAAAGTTATTGAAGAAATCGCCGAAAAAGGAAATAACTGCGTTATAGTTGGTAGAAATGCCGACGTTATTTTGCACGAACATAATCCGTTTAATATTTTCGTATGTGCAAGTATGCAATCAAAGATTGAACGCTGTAAAGCGCGCGCCGACAAAGATGAAAATCTTACCGATAAAGCGTTAAAAAAGAAAATTCAACGCATTGATAAAAATCGTGCACGCACTAGATTTTTAATAGTTGACGGCGAATGGGGTCATAGAAAATCTTATCACTTAATCGTAAATACTACGGATTGGAAAAATTTAGATGAACTTGCTAGTTCTATTGCTGAAATGATTAAGCGCTGGGCTAAACAATAATAACTCATAAATTAAAATACGCTAAATAAATATTTAGCGTATTTTTTATTAAACTTAAAAAAAGATTAGACTTAATTTAAAAACAGGGTTATAATATCAATATGAAAAAATTTGAAATTAAGCCAATCGGCTATATCGAAAGTGATTTTAAAGATAAATTTGGTGTTCCTCGCCAAAGTGGAAGAGCGCCCAACTTGATATCTAGAATTATATTTTTACCTGAATTTAGAAACGACGATGCACTTCGTGGAATTGACGGTTTTTCTCACCTATGGATTATATTTGATTTTTCAAAAGCACACACCGAAAAACCTTCCTTTTTAGTTCGCCCACCAAGGCTTGGTGGGAATAAAAAAGTTGGCGTTTTTGCAAGCCGTTCCCCATTTCGCCCTAATAACATAGGTCTTTCTTCAGTTAAATTTATGGGTTTAGAAAAAACCAAAGAATTTGGCACAACTATATTGGTTTCGGGCGCTGATTTAATCGATAAAACCCCAATTTACGATATTAAACCTTATCTACCCTTTACCGACTGTCATATCGACGCAAAGGGTGGCTACGCTGATGAATTTTCAAATTATAAGTTAACCGTTAACTGCCCAAAAGAAATTGAAGAACTTTTTTCAGCCGAAAAATATAAAGCACTTTTAGAGTGCCTTGAAGACGACCCTCGCCCATCGTATCAAGACGACGGTAAAGAATATGGACTCACTTTTAACAACGTAAATATAAAATTTATCGTTAACGATAAAATTTTAACGGTTCTTTCAGCCGAAAAACTTAAATAAAAAAGCACTTAATATCAGTGCTTTTTTATTTTATTTATTAATATTTTACACTATATAAAATATCTTCGTATGCAGGGAATGCAGAAAAATCTTTACCGATAAGCATTTCCATAGCATCTGCAAACTCACGCAAATCACACATATCTTTAAGTAAAACTTTTTCACAATATTGTGCTTTTTTAAGATTATCCCAAGAAGCGTTATAGTTTTCAGCATCGATAACCAATTTATCGAGAGCAATCGAGAATTCTTGTGATAGATTTGCTAACTTTTCAATGAGTTTTTCTTCTAAACTGCAGAAAAGTTTTTTAAATTTCTTTTTAAGTTTCAATTCTTTAAGCAAGAAAGTTTCGTAATCAATAACTGCAGGGGTAATCTCTTTTCTAGCCATATCGATAGCAGTAAGCGCTTCAATATGAACGATGTTGCAATAATTTTCAAGCAAGATTTCCATACGAGAATGAATTTCTTGCGCTGACAAAACTTTATGTTTTTCAAAAAGTTCAATATTCTTAGCATCAATATATCGTGGAAGTGCGTCAACCGTGGTTTTAAGGTTTAATAATCCCCTTCTTTCCGCTTCGATTTCCCATTCCTTAGAATAGTTGTTACCACTAAACAAAATGCGCTTATGGTTTACTATTGTTTCCTTGATTAATTCATTTAATTGAGCGTTAAAGTCGTCAGCATTTTCAAGTCTATCTGCGAAAACCCTTAATTCTTCGGCAACTATCGTATTTATAATAAAGTTAGGACACGCAATATTAGTTGATGAACCAACCATACGGAATTCAAACTTATTCCCCGTAAATGCAAACGGAGAAGTTCTATTTCTATCGGTTGAATCTTTAGGAATAGTTGGAAGTACGGATACGCCGATTTTGAGTTCGCCTTTTTCTTTCGCTAAATATTCTTCGCCTTTTTCAATAGCCTTTAGAACGCCTTCAAGTTCTTCCCCTAAGTAAATTGAAATTATTGCAGGTGGGGCTTCATCAGCGCCTAAACGATGGTCATTACCAGCAGATGCAACGCTTATTCTAAGCAAATCTTGATATTCGTCAACACCTTTAATAACAGCCATTAAGAATAGCAAGAATTGTGCGTTTTGAGCAGGAGTTGCACCCGGTTCTAACAAGTTTTCGCCTAAATCGGTAGTGATAGACCAGTTGTTATGCTTACCGCTTCCGTTAACCGATGCAAATGGTTTTTCATGAAGCAAGCAAACTAGGTCGTGCCTATTTGCAACGCTCTTCATAAGTTCCATTGTAAGTTGGTTTTGGTCGGAAGAAATGTTAGTTGAAGTGTATACAGGCGCAAGTTCGTGTTGAGCAGGCGCGGCTTCGTTATGTTTAGTTTTAGCGTAAACGCCGAGTTTCCAAAGTTCTTCGTCAAGTTCCTTCATAAATGCAGAAACTCTAGGTTTAATTGCGCCGTAATAATGGTCTTCAAGTTCTTGACCTTTGGCTGGGCGCGCACCGAAAAGCGTTCTTCCACAATGAACTAAGTCAAGACGAGATTCGTAAACGCTTTTATCAATCAAAAAGTACTCTTGTTCAGCGCCAACCGTTGGCGTAACTTTTTTTGCAGTTTTATTGCCGAATAATCTTAAAATACGGAGTGCTTGAACGTTAAATGCGTCCATCGAACGAAGAAGCGGAGTCTTTTTATCAAGCGCTTCTCCACCGTAAGAACAAAATGCAGTAGGAATATATAAACTGCCGTCTTTTACGAAAGCGTATGAAGTTGGGTCCCAAGCAGTATAACCACGCGCTTCAAAGGTCGCGCGAAGTCCACCTGATGGAAAACTAGAAGCATCAGATTCACCTTTAACTAAAGATTTTTCTGAAAACTTTAAAATAACGTCTCCATCACCGTAAGGTTCAACGAAACTATCGTGCTTTTCTGCAGTGATACCCGTCATCGGTTGGAACCAATGAGTAAAGTGCGTTGCCCCCTTAGAGATAGCCCAATCTTTCATAGCAGATGCAACTATCTTTGCAACTTCGTGAGAAAGAGGCTTACCTTCATCTTTCGCTAAACGAACTGCTTCGTAAGCGTGCTTAGGCAATTTCTCTTTCATAACCTTATCGTTAAATACCATTGAACCGAAAATTTCAGGAATATTTACGCCGTTCATAGTGACTCCTTAAAAAATAATCGCTAATAATAAAATTTTACCATTATTAGCGAATATTGTCAATTATTTCTTTATAAATTAGTTTATTCTTATATGTTTTAAGCCTTTTTAAGTTAATTAGTTAAAGTAAAAAGTTTTTATTATCGTTTCTCTTGAAAATATTTATAATTTGTGTTAAACTTTTAATATACAAATTTAAGGAGATTAACCATTATGATTATTGACAAACTTTCTAACATTGAAAAATATTTTACAAACAAAAAACTTGCTTCTGCAATTAAAAATTTCTTAATCAACGCTGAAGAAAAGGAAGTTGGTACGCACGATATTTTAGACGGAACTTTTGCAAAAGTTCAAGCGTATGAAACCAAACCTTTAACCGAAGTTAAAATGGAAGCGCACGTTAAATATCTTGACCTTCAATATATCCATAAAGGCGTAGAAACCGTTATTTCAGTAGATAAAGGCGAAAACCAACCTATTACCGAATATAACGACGTTAAAGACGTTATTTTCTACTCTCCAAAAGAATATTCAAGCGACGAATTATTAGAAGGCTCTTTTGCAATTATGTTCCCGAACGACCTTCATCAATGTATCGCAAAAGATAGCCCCGTAGCCTTAAAAAAGGTAGTTGTTAAAATTCCCGTTGACGCTATTTAATAAGTGAAGAAGTTATAACTAAATCGGCAGTTGCGGGATTTGTTGCGATTGCAACGTTATATACGTTAGCAATTCTAAGAAGCGCCTTAACGTCAGGGTCGTGCGGTTGCGCTTGCAAAGGGTCGCAAAAGAAAACAACGATATCAATTTCCCCTTCTGCAACTTTTGCACCGATTTGTTGGTCTCCACCAAGTGGACCTGAAAAATAACCTTTTACCGTTAAACCCGTGGCTTCGGCAACGCGCTTAGCAGTAGTTCCCGTTCCACAAAGTGAAAAACACGAAAGAACTTGTTCGTTCTTTTTTGCCCAATCAATCATTTCTTGCTTTTTATTATCGTGAGCGATAAGTGCAAGAGTTTTAAATTTTTTCATATTTATCCTCTGTTTTAATTTATTTTTAAAAATAAGGGCGACTGCGTCGCCCTTTTTTATTTAGTTTTTTAATTTAGTCAAATTCAATTTATATAAAAGCAGTAACGCAGTATTGCGCCGTTTTACACTAGTAAATAACGGTTAGAAACAAGAAAAACAAGGCTCGCGTTATAAATTGGATGAGATTAACCTTTTTGGTTATCGAATTCAATTTATATAAGCAGTAAACGCAGTTTTTCGCCGTTTATAAGCGTTATTTAGCGAATTCAGTTGCGCGCCATTCCCTAATAACGTTTACTTTAATTTGACCAGGATATTCCATTTCTTGTTCAATCTTTTTAGCGATTTCTTTTGCTAGGAATAAGGTTTGAGAATCGTTAACTTGTTCAGGTTTAACCATAACGCGAACTTCTCTACCAGCCTGAATTGCATAGCACTTTTCAACGCCCTTAAATCCACTTGAAATTTCTTCAAGTTTTTGCAATCTTTTAACGTAGTTAGTTGTAGTTTCACGTCTTGCACCAGGTCTAGCACCTGAGATAGCATCGGCTGATTGAACTAAAATTGCTTCGATAGTTTTTGGTTCAACGTCACCATGGTGAGAAAGAATTGCGTTAATAACGCTATTATTTTCTCTATATTTTTTAGCAAGGTCAGCACCGATTTGCATGTGCGTTCCTTCAATTTCAAAGTCAACGGCTTTACCCAAGTCGTGAAGAAGACCAGCGCGTTTTGCCAAAGTTTCATCAACACCAAGTTCAGCAGCCATAACGCCTGCTAAGTGGGCAACTTCAATTGAGTGTTTTAGCACGTTTTGACCGTAACTTGTACGGAATTTTAATCTTCCTAAAAGTTTAACGATTTCAGGGTGAAGCCCGAAAATCTTGCATTCATACATAGCGGCTTCGCCTGCTTCTTTGATTTGTTGGTCAAGTTCTTTTTTAACTTTTTCAACCGTTTCTTCAATTCTTGCAGGGTGAATTCTTCCGTCTTGAATAAGTTTTTCAAGAGCAATTCTTGCCACTTCTCTACGAACGGGGTCAAACCCAGAAACGATAACGACTTCAGGCGTATCGTCAATTATAAGTTCAATACCCGTTGCATTTTCTAAAGTTCTAATGTTTCTACCTTCTCTACCGATAATCCTTGCTTTCATATCGTCGCTAGGTAGTGGTACAACGGATACGGTTATTTCCGTTGCTTGTTCGGTTGAACATTTTTGAATTGCAAGGCTTACGATTTCTTTAGCCTTTCTTTCACCGTTTTCTTTCGCTTCTGCTTCGATATTTTTAACCATACCTGCAGCATCGCGTTTTGCTTCGTCAGTAATAGAATTGATAAGTTGTTCTTTTGCTTCTTCTCTGCTCATTTGAGAAATTTTTTCGAACTCTTCCACCATTTTTTCGTGTTGAGCCGCAATTTCTTCAATGCGCTTATCAAGTTCAAGTTCTTTTACCTTTAAAGCGTTTTGTTGTCTTGTAGTTTCTTCGTTTCGCTTCGCTAAATTATCTTCTTTCTTTTCTAAAGTCTCTTCCTTTTGGTTGAGTCTATTTTCCAATTTTTGAAGTTCTGCGCGTTTCTCTTTAGATTCGCGTTCAAATTCGTTGCGAAGTTTAATTTCCTGTTCTTTCGCTTCTAAAATAGCTTCTTTTTTAATAGCTTTGCTTTCTTCTCTTACGTCGTCAAGCATTCTATTACGTTGTGCGTCGATATTACCTTGTTCTTTTTCAAATTTTTTGGTTACGCTCTTAGCGCTTATAACCCAACAAAGAATAGACGCAACTATTGCCAAAAACGCTACGGCAATCGAAATCAACATCCAAGTATCGATTCCACCGTTAGCCAAGAACAGGGAGCTGTAGTTAAAATTTTGCATATTACTATGCCCTCCTGTTATTTTTTATTATCAAGCGCAAACATATCGCGCTTTTTTAACCTAATTTAATTATAAACCTTATTGATAAAAAAGTCAATCTTATTATAAGGATTATTATTGTTTATTCTTAAATGCTTCCATAATTTTATTTTTAATTTCTTCTGCAACTTCAGGGTTTAATTCTAAGTAATCAACAGCCTTTTCTCTGCCTTGAGCAATCTTTTCGCCGTTGTAAGAAAACCACGAACCACTCTTTTGCAAAATTTCATATTGAAGTCCTAAATCTACTAGGCAACTTCCATTAGAAATACCTTTTCCAAAAATGATATCAAACTCTGCAGTTTTAAATGGTGGAGCAACTTTATTTTTAACGATTTTCGCCTTTGTGTGATTACCGTAAGCGCCGTCAGTTCCTTTAAGTGCGTCTGCTTTACGAACGTCTATTCTAACGCTAGCATAGAACTTTAACGCCTTACCACCCGCGGTAACTTCTGGGTTTCCAAACATCACGCCAACCTTTTCACGAAGTTGGTTGATAAAGATAATACAAGTTTTACTCTTGTTGGTAATTGCCGTAAGTTTTCTTAACGCTTGGCTCATAAGTCTTGCTTGTAAACCAACGTGAGAATCCCCCATATCCCCTTCGATTTCAGCCTTTGGGGTAAGAGCGGCAACAGAGTCGACTACGATAATATCCACAGCCTTACTGTTAACTAATGACGCTGTGATATCAAGGGCTTGTTCACCCGTATCTGGTTGAGAAACGTAAAGTTCATCAAGATTTACGCCTAACGCTTTTGCATAAACGGGGTCAAGTGCGTGTTCAGCGTCAACGAAAGCGGCAATTCCGCCTGCTTTTTGAGTTTCTGCTATACAGTGAAGAGCAACCGTTGTTTTACCTGAAGATTCAGGTCCGTAAATTTCAATAATTCTTCCGCGTGGAAGTCCACCAACGCCGATTGCCAAGTCTAACGACAAGCAACCTGTAGGTAAAACTTCGATATTAGTATCGCCTGCGGCTTGACCTAAGCGCATAATTGCGCCTTTGCCATATTGTTTTTCAATTTGCGCCATCACACCGTCAAGCGCTTTAATCTTAGATTCATCCATTATTTTCTTCCTCTATATATTTTTTAATTTTTTAATCGCCAAAAACAGCGCAGTATTTTTTGCCGTTTCGGTTATTTCCTCTCTATTTCCCGAAAGATTAAGTTTATAAGTATGAACGCCGTCTTTCATTCCAACGCCAATATAACATAACCCTACGGGTTTATCCGTATCGTCGCTTTTTGGTCCTGCAATACCCGTTGTAGAAACGGCAATATCACATTCACCCGAACGCAAAAGTCCCACAGCCATTTGATATGCAACCACTGAACTTACCGCGCCGTTTTTATGTAAATCAAAATCGTTTACACCTAGTCTTTTAATCTTGCTTAAATTAGAATAAGTTACAACACCTTCTTGAACGAAAGATGAAGCGCCCGGATTTTTAATAATATCAGCGACTACTCTTCCACCCGTAAACGATTCAGCGACCGAAATTTTCACTTTTTTTAGTTTTAAAAGGTCAAAAAGCCTTTCTGCCAAGGAAGTGTCAAACTCGGCGTAAATATTTTCCTTTAATTCCCCAACTATTTTTCTAACGATTTGTTGTTTTAATTGCTTTAAAATCGTACTTTCAAACAATAAGTCGATTGAAAAATCGCCGTTCTTTTTATAGACGTTGTACTTTAAGCCGTCGTAATCTTTAGTAGCGTCTAAAAGCACTCTATTTAATTCTTTTTCTTCACCAAAATATTTTAAGGTTAAACGGTTATTTTCAAGCCCAAACTTATTTTCTAAATAAGGTAAAACATATTTATCGCACATAGGCTTAAACTCGTCGAACTTCTCAGGTAAAACTACTGCAGTAAATTCGTTTAAGTCGACGATAAAACCTTGAAATGCGCCCTTAATATTAGGAACTACCGTTGCTTCCAAAGGAAGAAGCGCGTAATTTTTAGAATAATCTTTTCCATCGTTTTTAGAAACGGCGTCAAGAAACATTTTTGCGTTCTCATTTTCCATTAAGGCTGTTTCTAATTTTTCAGCAATAATTTCCTTAAAATCAAAAGAAATTTTATCGTTAGCAAGAATAATTAAACTATCAACCGTATCTTTGAACTCATCAATTCTGTGCCTAAAAGTTCTCTCGTCATCTAAAGATAAAGTTTCAACGATTTCAAGTTCTAATCCCCCACTTATAAGCGAAGAAATTACCTTTTCATAATATTCTCCGTCAAAGCATTGGGAAAAAGATTTAAAAAGCATCAACGCAGTTTTCATTTGTTATCCTTTAAAACGGCTATATTTTTAACTATGCACTCTACCCCTGAAATAATGGTTAGAAGAGTTGCTATCGCTAACAATACTAAACCTAAAATATTAAATCCAGAGTACCCCTTAGGCATTAAGTCTGCCCCAGCCAAAAGCACTGCAATCGCAACGTCTTGAATAAAGGTTTTAACCTTTCCAGACTTATCAGCGGCAATAACCATACCTTTTGACGCGGCAACCATTCTAAACCCACTAACTACAAGTTCTCTCGCTAAAATTATTGCAACTGCAATAGAAGCGTAACTTGGCACGATTAAAGTTCCACCAACCGGAACTAGCATAACGATAAGAGCAGTTGAAACTAAAACCTTATCGGCAATCGGGTCTAAAAACTTACCCAAATCGGTAACTAAATTATATTTTCTAGCGATATATCCGTCCAAAAAGTCAGTAAAAGAGGCTAACACGAAAATTATCGCAGAAATTAAAAAGTTATATGGAATTGCTGGAATAAAATATACCGCAACGAAAACGGGTATCATAATAATTCTTAAAATAGTGAGTTTTGTTGGTAAATTCATAGTCTTTCTCCGTATAAGTCGTACCCTGTAGATTGGGTTATTTTAACCTGATAATATTCGCCGTAATTAACTTCTTCACTAGAAAAAAAGTAAATTTTTCCGTCGATATCCGGTGCGTTAAAATAAGCCCTTCCGTAATAAACAAGTTCGTTTTCATCAAAACCTTCGGCAATAACCGAAAAGGTTTTATCAACTAATTTAGCATTGTTTTTTTCAACTATTTTCTTTTGCACTTCATAGAGTTTTTTCAATCTCTTTTCTTTAACTTTTTCATCGATTTGCCCACTTAATCTATATGCGGGAGTACCTTCTTCTCTACTATAAGCAAAAAATCCAGCGTTAAAAAGTTTTGCTTTTTTGATAAAGTTGATTAAATTGTTAAAGGCTTCTTCACTCTCTCTAGGGAAACCCGTGATAAAAGTAGAACGAATTGCGATATCGGGAATTTCTCTTCTTAGTTTTTTAATAAGGTTTAAGTAAATCTCACCCGTACCTTTTCGGTTCATTAATTTTAACACCGCGTCGTCAGCGTGTTGTAAAGGCATATCAATGTACTTAACGACCTTTTCGTTTAACTTAATCTCTTCAATTAGTTCTTCCGTAATATTTTCTGGGTAGCAATAAAGAAGTCTAATCTTTTTAACGTTGTCTAATTTTGAAATGCTTTTAATTAGAGTTACTAGTGAAGTTTTTTCATCTAAATCAAGCCCATATTTAGCCGTATCTTGCGCGACCAAAATAAGTTCGCCGATATTTTTTAAACTCTTTGCTTCTTCAATTAAATCAGCAAGTGGAACTGAACGATATTTTCCACGAATATAAGGAATTAAACAATATGTACAGTGATTAGAGCAACCGTCAGCAATTTTAAGATAAGCATAATTATCGGTAGTTAGATATCTTTCTTTTCCACACTCTTTATTGGGCTTACCAACTGCATTTACCCTTTCACCCAAATAAATTTTATCGATTACTTGTAAAATTTTATCGTAATCACTAACGCCCAAAAAAGCGTCGACTTCTACGAGTTCACTAAAAATATCATCGATAAATTTTTGTGGTAAACATCCCGTAACTATAAGTTTTTCAAGTTTTCCTATTTTTCTATATTCGTTTGCGCTAAAAATTTCACTTATTGCTTCTTCCCTTGAACTTTGCAAAAAAGCGCAAGTGTTGATAACGATAATTTCCGCATTTTCCACTTCGTTAACGATTTTATGCTCTTTAGAAATGATAGAGAGCATTTTTTCAGTGTCAACGCGATTTTTATCACACCCTAAAGAAATCACGCCTATGCGTTTTCCTTTTATCATAAAGCACCTATTTAGTCAGGCATTTGCCCAAATCTTTCTTCAAATTCTTCTCTAGTTAAAAGCACTCTACGAGCCTTACTGCCTTCGTTAGGAGAAACGAAGCCCATTCTTTCCATTTTATCAACCAAGCCACCGGCACGAGAATAACCGATTTGGAAGCGCCTTTGAAGTTGTGAAATGGAAACCGTTTCAGTGTTAACGGCAAGCCACAATGCTTTTAAGAAAAATTCGTTAACTTCATTTGCTTCATCGCCACCGTCTTCAGTTGCTGAAACTTCTTCTTGTTTAGGTTTAGTTTCCCTTTCCAAGTATTGAGTAAGTTCGTCGTCAAAATAAGCGACGTTCTTTTCTTTGATATAAGTAACCACACTATTAACTTCACGGCTACTGATATAACCACCTTGATATCTTTCGGTTGAAGACATACGCGCAGTTCTATAAAGCATATCGCCGTTACCTAAAAGTTTTTCAGCGCCCGCTTCGTTCAATATCGTTTGAGAGTCGTTAAAGTTTGTTACCTTAAACGCAATTCTTGATGGTAAATTTGCTTTAATCGTGCCCGTGATAATATCAACCGACGGTCTTTGCGTCGCTAAAACTAGGTGAATGCCAGCGGCACGCGCCTTTTGAGCGATAGCGCGAATTCTTGATTCTAAATCTTTTTTGCAAGTCTCCATAAGGTCTGCCAATTCGTCAATAATAATAACTATTCTAGGCATTTTAGCAACCGTATCACTTGCAACGACTTTATTATAAGAATCGATGTCAACGACTAAACCACCACCGTTTTCACGGAAAACAGAAAATCTTCTTTCCATTTCAGCATACGCCCAAGAAAGAACTGCCAACGCCTTTTTCGGCTCGGTTATAATTTCATCAATCATAAGGTGTGGAATATGTTCGTAGTTAACGAATTCAACGCCTTTCGGGTCAACCAAGATAAGTCTTAAATCTTCCGGACTATAACGCATAATTAAACTTACAATCATAAGATTTAAGCATACGCTCTTTCCCGAACCCGTTGCACCTGCAACCAAATAGTGTGGGCCTTTTGAAAGGTCGTCAACGATACATTTACCAACCAAGTCTTTACCGAGTGCGAACATAAGCGCACCTTCTTTAGAATTTTGTTCGGCAAAGCCTTCCAAAATTTCCCTTAAGCCAACGGTTGTTTTAACGTTGTTTGCAACTTCTATACCAACTAAGTCTTTACCAGGAATAGGCGCTTCAATACGCACCCCTTCTTTAGACTTTAATCTCATTTTCAAATCGTCGTCATAGCCCAAAACTTTCTTTACCGAAATACCTGCAGGCATTTCAATCTCATAACGGGTAATAGACGGACCTTGAACGAAACTTCTTGGAATTGCGTTAATACGGAATTGTTCTAAGGTGCTTTGAATTATTTGTTGACGCTCTTCGTGATTTTCCTTTGGTGCATCGATAGGTGGAGCGTAATTTTCAAGTAAATCAAGTGGTGGACGGAAATATTCTCTATTAATTGGTGGGGCTTCTTTTTTCGGTGGTTCTTCGGTCACCGTTTCTTCTTTTTTATCAAAGTTAAACGCCCTTTCCCTACGCGACAAAGAATTTCCATCAGCATTAACCCTACTTGTAAAACCTAACGATTCCCCGTCAAGTTTAGGTTCTATTTCTTTCTTAGGTTCTTCCTTAACGATATCATTTTCAATCGCGTCGTCACCGAATAAAATACTTCTCGCTCTATCACCCCTAACGTTAGTGGTAGGTAAATCTGGAATTTCGGTTTTATTCTCTACGTTTTCTACTTCGCTAGTTTCATAAGTTTCTTCAATGAAAGGAATATCGTTAATTTGGGTAGTTTTACTATTATCGTCAACTATTTCTTCTATTCTTCCATCTTCAATAGCGCGGAAAATAACGTTATCTTCAACTACTTTATAATCGTCAGTTTTAACGTCTTCAACTTCAGCATACTTATCGAACGCTCTTGCACGCGAAGAAATGCTGTCTTCTTTAATTTCATCTTCAACGTGTTCTATAAACGGAATCGTATCGCTAGTTTTCTCTTCTTCATTATTAACGGAATTATTAACGTAATTTGAAACGACCGTTTGAGAAGTTTGTTTTGGCACGAAATAATCTTGTTCTTTTGGCGTAACGCTTGGGCGAATATTGGTGCGCATAGCGTTAAGGTCAATTTCAGGTGGCGTTTTAATATAATCGATTTTAGTCTTAAAATTATCGCTTGCCTTAATAGTAGGCTTTTCTTCTGGAACGATGGCAACGTTTAAGCCGTTACCTGCAACGCCCATTTTAATATCGCCGTTCACTGCTGGCTTTAGCATCTCGCGCTTATTCTTTAATGCAAAATCGTTTTCGTTTGAAACGAAAAGTTTTTGTTTGATAGTTTTAGGTTGAACGGGAGCGACGTTTTGTACGGCGCTAGTTATAGGATAGTCCATTTCACCTTGAATTTGAACGCCCGTTTCTTCTTCGTCACTAACGAAAGAACTGTTAAACTTAGAAGAATTATTTTCCCTTACTCTTCCCTTGTTTTCCACCAAATCTTTAACCAAAAAATAGGTTGAAACGGCAAAGATTAACCCGAAAACAACGTACGTTCCAACTTCGGTTAAAAGTAAAGTTATAGGGTATGCTAAAAGCGCGGTAATAAAACCACCGCCAGAAGCAGATGCAAATCCATTATCAGCCATCAAATATGATTTTATAAGGTAATCCCAAAAAGTAAGTTTTTGACCGTGCAAAGTTATAACGTGAACTATTAGCGCCAACGCGCAAAAAGACACGGTTAACAAAATCTTATTTTTCAAACTTAACGAACTCTTTCTTCCAACGATAAAATTAACGCCTAAAATTATTGTAAAAAGCACGACTGCGTAAGCAAAAAAACCAAAGCAACCGAACAAAAAGGCATTTACGAACTTACCCGGTAAAGAAAAAACACTCTCACGAGTAATTAGACAAACCAAACAAAGAGTTGCGAATAACACTAACACAACCCCTAAAGTTTCTTTCGTAAATACCGATTGATTTTTATTGTTTTGTTTTTCTTTTTTTCTACCTAATCCGTTCAAAAGTCCACCTCAAAAATATCGTCACTTTGATTATACCAAAAACTAGAATTATTTACAACTCTAAAAGAGAATTTTTTTAAATATATTTAAATTTTTAAACTAGTATATATAGGCAATTAAAAATGGAATATAAATTTTTAATTTTTACTAAAAAATAAATATCCCCACGTTGAACGTGGGGTTTTTCTTTAACGGGTGAAACCCTACGTTACCAGCCACCCTTGAGCAAGGGTATTGAGGTCTGCCATTTGCATTTACTTAAACGGACTTTCGGGATAATCTATCC
>JAZNQZ010000037.1:0-10273 GCA_045590475.1 Christensenellaceae bacterium | reverse complement strand
AACCGTTTGTATTTTTAGATATTTAAAAAATCTTAACTGTCGTTATTGCGACAGTTTTTTTATTATCGGGAAATAAATTTTATTCATTATAACTATTGAAAAAAAAGAAGGTATATGTTATTATATAATATATTATTATATAATTTAATCTATTTAAAACAAAAAATAAATAAATTTTGCGTTAAAGTCGTGAGGTAAAAGGTTATGGAAATTAAACCGTTTAAGAATAAGATTTGGCTAGCAACACCAACTATGCACGGTGATGAAATGAAATACGTTCAACAAGCGTACGAAACTAATTGGATGAGTACGGTTGGGGAAAATATTAATGAAGTTGAAAAGATTGCGGCTTTGAGTGCGGAAATGAAATATGCCGTTGGCTTATCTTGTTGTACGGCTGCACTTCATTTAGCCGTAAAACACGCGGGGGAAACTCTTTACGGTAAGCCTATGATAAGCCACGGAGCGTTAGAAGGTAAACGCGTTTTTTGTTCGGATATGACTTTTGACGCAACATTAAATCCCGTCGTTTATGAAGGTGGAATTCCTATTTTTATTGATACGGAAGAATCATCTTGGAATATGGACCCCGTTGCATTGGAAAAGGCGTTTACGATGTATCCCGACGTAAAGTTGGTTGTTTCTGCCGAATTATACGGCTTTCCAGGAAGAATGGATTTAATTAAAGAAATTTGCGATAAACACGGTGCGCTTTTGATTGAAGACGCCGCTGAAGCAATGGGCGCAACGATTAATGGTAAACAATGTGGTTCTTTCGGCGATTATTCGGCTATCAGTTATAACGGAAATAAAATAATTACGGGTTCTTCAGGTGGTTGTTTATTGACCAACGATATTGAAGTGGCAAATAAAGCGCGTAAGTGGTCAACGCAAGCAAGGGAAAATGCACCTTGGTATCAACACGAAGAAGTTGGTTACAATTATCGCATGAGTAACGTTATAGCAGGTGTGGTTCGTGGGCAGTATCCTTACTTAAACGAACACATTGCTCAAAAAAAGGCTATTTACGAACGTTATGAAAAAGGATTCAAGGGCTTACCTATTAAGATGAATCCAATTACTGAGGGAACTAAGCCAAATTATTGGTTATCTGCGATGATAATTGATAAAGAATATATGTGCAAGCAAGTAAGAGATGATTCTAGAGCATTATACGTAAAAGAAAAAGGAAAGACTTGCCCGACTGAAATTTTAGAAACGCTTGCTAAGTATAACGCTGAAGGCAGACCTATTTGGAAGCCGATGCATATGCAACCAATGTATAGAATGCACGAATTTATAACTCGTGAAGGCAGTGGCAGATGCAAGACTAACGCTTATATAACGGGTAGCGTTAAAGACGTTGGCGCTGATATTTTTGAACGTGGTTTATGCTTGCCGTCGGATAATAAAATGACGGCTGAAGAGCAAGATAAAATTATTGAAATAGTAAAAAGTTGTTTTTAACGTATGAAAGAATTATTTGATTATTTAACCAGCAGTTGGTGGGGAATATTAATTATAATTACAGTTGCTTTGACCTTGTTGATAGTGCTTTCAGCCGTATTGTATCGACAATTTTTTAAGAGATTTTACGATATCGTGCTCAGTGCGATTGGTATTTTAATTATTTCGCCAATACTTTTAGTTTTAATCGTTTTAGGCGCAATCAAAATGAAAGGCAATCCTTTTTTTACCCAATTTAGACCGGGAAAAATTAATAAGAAAACCGGTAAAGAAAGAATTTTTAAGTTGATTAAGTTTAGAACTATGACTTGTGAAAAGGATGCTGACGGAAACTTTCTTCCCGACGAACAACGCTTAAATAAATACGGAAGAATGCTTAGAAGCACTTCGCTTGACGAACTTCCGGAATTATTTAATATCTTTTTGGGACATATGTCGATAGTTGGCCCAAGGCCACAACTCGTTCGCGATATGGTGTTTATGGCCGATGAAGTTAGAGTGCGCCATACCGTAAGACCGGGCTTAACAGGACTAGCACAAGTAAATGGTAGAAATAACATTACTTGGGAACAAAAGTTTCTTTGGGATGAAAAATACGTTGAAAAAATTTCTTTATTCGGCGATATTTCAATTTTGATTAAAACCGTATTAAAAGTTCTTAAACGAAGTGACGTTGAGAGAGAAGGAACTGTTTCCGATATAGATTACGGCGATTGGCTTTTGCAAGAAAATAAAGTTACCAAAGAAGAATATGACGAAAAACAAAAACTAGCAAAAGAACTTATTGAATGCAAATAGAACTACGTTTAATAAGTATTAAGAATAAAATGAAAAACGAAAAGGACAAGTATATGAAAATTAATTCTTATCAAAAAAGAACGTGGGCTGAAGTTTTAGTTGAAAACGTTAAGTTTAATTTTGACGTTATAAAAAGCACGGCAACAAATTCAAAAGTTTGTTGTGTTATTAAGGCTAACGCTTACGGGCACGGTGCAGTAAAGTTAGCAAAAATTTACCAAGAAAAAGGCGCTGATTTTTTAGCAGTTTCAAATATTGAAGAAGCAATTCAATTAAGAAAGGCAAATATTTATCTTCCAATTTTAATTTTGGGTTATACTGACCCCGAATGCGCTAGTATTTTATCAAAATACGATTTATCTCAATGCGTATTTTCAAAAGAATTTGGGGAAAGCCTTAATAAATTTGCAACCGAACAAAAAGTTACGGTTAAAACACACTTAAAAGTTGATACAGGCATGGGACGAATTGGCTTTAATGCTCGCGTTAAACAATGTGAGAAAAAGGTTTTAGAAGATATTGAAAGCGTTTATGCACTAGAAAATTTATCTTTTGAAGGCATTTTTACTCATTTTGCTTCTGCAGATGAAGGGGACAACGGTGAAGATTATACAAATAAACAATTTGACGCGTTTTGCTTCGTTATAGAATATTTGAAAAACAAAAATATTAACGTTGGATTGCGTCACTGCGCTAATAGTGCAACCATTTTTGATTATCCAAAGATGCATCTTGATATGGTTAGAGCAGGCATCGTGTTATACGGCGTTCATCCGTCAAATGAACTTAAAAATCGCAGTGAATTAAAACCGACCTTAAAATTGCTTTCAGTTGTTGACTTTATAAAAGAAGTTGATATAGGGGACTCTGTAAGTTACGGTAGAGAGTTCGTTGCAAAAGAAAAAAGAAAGATTGCAACACTTCCAATCGGCTATGCAGACGGTTTTTGGAGAGCAAATTTTAGAACGGGTGGCGTGGTAGAAATTAACGGCAAGTATGCGCCAATCGTTGGGAGAGTTTGTATGGACCAATGCATGATAGATATAACTGACCTTGATGACGTTAAAATTGGTTCAATAGCCACGGTTTATGGGCTAGACGGCGAAAATTCAGTGAATAAGATTGCCGAAAAAAATAAAACGATTAATTATGAAATATTATGCGCAATAGGAAAGCGTGTTCCAAGAGTTTATACGGAAAACGGCGAAGTTTTGTGCATTGAAGATGATATTATTAGTGAAAATATTTAGTCCAAACTAAAAACGTAAGATTATATGAGCAGGTGAAGTGTGGAAAAATATAGTGTTTTGATGTCCCTATATATAAAAGAAAATCCAGAATATTTAAGGTCTGCAATGGAAAGTATGCTTAATCAAACGGTAAGACCTGACGAAATAGTGGTTGTAAAAGACGGTCCGTTGACAGATGAACTTGAAAGCGTGCTTAAATATTACGTTGAAAGTTATCCCGATTTATTTTCTATCGTTGTGAGTGAAAATAATATCGGTTTAGGAAAAGCCTTAAATCTTGGGCTTGAAAACTGCAAAAATGAAATCGTTGCAAGAATGGATACTGATGACATTGCTAAACCTGATAGATGTGAAAAGCAACTAATGGCGTTTGATAATAACCCGGATTTAGATTTGATAGGTTCTTCAGTAGATGAATTTTATAATAATCCTGAAGAAGTTATATCAAGACGTGTCGTTCCAACTAAGCATGAAGATATTTATGAGTTTGCAAAACGTCGAAGTGCTTTTAATCACCCAACGGTAATGTATAAAAAATCAAAAGTTTTATCAGTTGGTGGATATGCTGACTTAAAAAGAAACCAAGACGTAGATTTGTTTGGAAGAATGCTTTATTCGGGGTGCAGAGCAGAAAACATTGAAGAATCACTTTTATATTTTAGGTCTAACGACGCTTTGGCAAAACGAAGAAAAAGTTGGGAAAATACTAAAAGTTATATTAAGGTAATAAAGAAGTTTTGGAAAATGGGCTATGCTAGTTTTGGTGATTATATAAAAGTATCAATAGCGCAAACCGTAATGTTTTTGTTACCTGTAAAAATTCAGCATTGGGTTTATAAAAAGTTTTTGAGAAAATAGGCGGTAAAATTATGAGTATAAAAGAACGTTTAAGCAAAAAACAAAGAAGAAGTCTTTATAAAATTTTAGATATTCTTCCCGATAAGTTAGTTATTCGTTTGCAATATTATGCAAGCCTTGGGCGTTGGCCAAACTTAAAAAAGCCCGAACGTTTTACTGAAAAATTGCAGTGGTATAAGTTAAATTATCGTATCCCGCTTATGACTCAATGCGCTGATAAATACGAAGTAAAATTTTATCTTCGTGATAAAGGACTTCAAGAATACGTTACTGAACTTTATCAGGTTTGTGATAAGTTTGAAGAAATTGACTTTTCTAATTTACCAAATCAATTTGCGATTAAATGTAATAATGGTTCTGGAACGAATATTTTTATAAAAAACAAGGAAGAAATGGACGTTTCTGCGATTGAAAAGGAAGTTTCATCATGGGATAAGGTCAACACTATAAACGTAGGAAGAGAGTGGGCTTATAAAAATATTAAACAAAAGATAATTGTAGAAGAATTACTTGTATCTACTGATGGAACTCAAATCAACGACCTTAACGATTATAAGATACTGTGCTTTAATGGCGAAGCAAAGGCTATTTGGGTTGACGTAGACCGTCATTTGGACCATAGAAGAAATTTTTATGATACAGAGTGGAACGTTTTAGACGTGGTTAGTGATTGTCCATTATCTAATGAACCAATCCCAAAACCGTATGGCTTAGAGAAAATGATAGAAATATCAAATTTAATTGCAAAAGATTTCCCATTTGTTAGAGTTGATTTTTATAGTGTAAATCAAAAAATTTACGTTGGTGAATTAACCTTTTATCCTTGGAGTGGTTGTGTTCAATTTACGCCTGATTCATATGACTTTGAACTCGGCTCTTACTTTGAACTTCCACCGATTACTAAAAAATAATGTTGAGAAAGGATTATTAAAATGAAAAAATGTCTTCTTCTTATTCCAAGAATGGGCAACGGTGGAGCAGAACGCGTGATGGCAACCATTGCCAATAATCTTTGTAAAGAACACGAAGTTCAAATCGTTACCATGACCGATGCTGATAGTTTTTATGCACTTGACGAGCGTGTTAAAATCGTTGGACTTGGTCAAAACGTAAATCGCAAAAATAAAATCACAAAAATTTTTACTGCAATTTTTGGTGGAATAAAATGTTTTTTTAGACTTAAACGTATTATAAAAAAATGGAAACCAGATGTCTTGTTGTCTTTTTTAGGGCCAGCAAGTGTGCTTGCAATTATTTTAAAAATAAGTGGGGTTGGGTGTCGTGTATTAGTTTCTGAGAGGTGTGACCCTAACGAAAGAAGTCGAATATATAAGTGGTTTGAAAGAACTTATTTTCCAAAAGCCGATAAGATTATATGTCAAAGTAATAAAGCAGCAGAGTTTTTTCAAAAAAAGGCCAATGATAAGATAGTTATAATTCCAAATCCTATTTCGGCAGATGCTATTCCACCAAGATATGAAGGAAAACGTAGAAAAACAGTTGTTGGTGTGGGGCGTTTAGATGAACAGAAAAACTTTAAATTATTAATAAGCGCGTTTTCAAAACTAGATAACAGATTTAATGAATATAAACTAGAAATTTATGGTGGAGGACATCAAGAAAAAGAATTGCAAGAACATATTAATGCATTAGGTATTAAAGACAAGGCTTTTCTTATGGGCGTTAAACCCGGGGTGATGCATTATATTGCAGACGTTGCGCTTTACGTTATGAGTTCTCATTACGAAGGCTTTCCAAATGCACTTGCCGAAGCAATGGCAACAGGTATTCCTGTTATTTCAACCGATTTTTCCACAGGGGTAGCAAGGGAACTTATCGGGGAAAAAAATGGTATAATTGTTCCAGTAAATGATGAAAAAGCGTTGATTAGCGCAATGGAAGAAATTCTTTCTAAGGAAGATAAGTGGGAAGAAATTAGTATTGAAAATCGTAAGATATTTGATACTCTTTCTGAAGACAATATATTAAAAATATGGAAAGAGGCGCTTTTTGATAAGTAGGAGAATTAATATGAAACAACTTAACAACGAGAAAGGAAAAAATAATCTCACTTCTAAACCATCAAAATATGTGTTTGTAACTAATAAAATGGAAAAAGTTTTATGTTCTTTTAGTTCGTGGGTACGTCGAACAATGATATTGTTTGGAGAAAAAGCAAGTATTAAAAGAAAAAAGACGCTTATTAACAAAGTAGAATTAACAAAAGAGCAGAAACAACTTGTTAGAAAATTTTTTAAAGAACACTATGGTAAGACGATTTCATTTAAGTGGCATAGATTATATCAAAGTTATACAGGGGTTTTTTGTTATGATTATTTCCCTGAAATTTTATTTAGTACGCGTTTAGAACCTATTCTTAATCCGTATCGTGAAGCAGAATTATTAAGTGATAAAAATTTGCTTGAAACTTTATTTGGCTCTGTTCAAGGACTTCATATCCCTAAAACGTTTGTTTCTTGTGTAAAAGGCAGGTATGTTATAGATAGAAGCGAAATGGCAACTGCGGATAAAGTAATAGCTTATTTGGAAAACATAGGGAAGTGCGTTATTAAAAAAACAACAGAAACATGTAGTGGAAGGGACGTTGCTATTTGTTGTATAAAGGATGGTATTGAGCAAAAAAGCGGTTTATGTGTTGCAGAATTAATAAAACAATTTGGTTCTAATTTTGTTGTTCAAGAATTTGTGGAACAATTTGCACCAATATCAAAATTGAATCATAGTTCGCTTAATACCTTTAGAATTGCAACGTATATTCTTGACGGTGATATATATCACTGTGCGCCTGTGCTTAGATTGGGTCGTTATGGTTATGAAAAAGATAATATCCATCATGGCGGGGTCGGGGTACAAATAAGTGAAGATGGGCAACTAGGAAATGTTGCTTATTCTGAGGCGGGCGAAGAGTATTTTGAACACCCTGATAGCCATGTTGCTTTTGCTGGTTACAAAATTTCAGGGTTTTCAGCAATTCTTAAGAAAGCACACGAGCTTCATACTCGTTTGCCATATTTAGGGTTTGTATCGTGGGATTTTAGTATGGATGAAAACGGTGTTCCTGTTCTTATTGAAGTAAATACTTATAGACAATCTGCAGGTATTTGTCAAAGATTTACTGGAAAATCTCTATTTGGAGAAAATACGGCAAAAATGCTTCAATTAATACGGAAGTAACATAACAATATTTTAACAGGTGGCGATTATTATGAATCGAGCATTAAAGGAAATTTGTAAAAAAATAATAAGATTTTTCCCTTCTAAGATATGGCTTTCTTATCGTTTTAAGAAAAAAATGGGTTATCCAATGGATTGGAAAGACCCAAAAACGTATAGCCAAAAACTTCAATGGCTTAAACTTTATGATAGAAATCCACTTTATACGACTTTAGTTGATAAATATGAAGTAAAAAAATACGTTGCTAATATTATTGGCGAAGAATATATAATCCCAACACTTGGAGTATGGGATAAGTTTGATGATATTGATTTTGATAGTTTACCTAACCAATTCGTTCTTAAATGTACTCACGATTCAGGTGGAATAGTAATAGTAAAAGATAAGTCAAATTTTGATAAAAATAAAGCAAGAAAAATCTTTAAGATTGCACTTAATAGAAATCCTTATGACGTTTCTAGGGAGTGGCCGTATAAGAACGTTAAACCTAGAATTATTGCTGAAAAGTATATGGAAGATGAAAAGACGGCAGAACTTAGAGATTATAAGTTTTTCTCTTTCTATGGTGAACCTAAGGCAATGTTTATTGCAACGGAGAGAGCAAACGAAGAGGAAGAAACAAAGTTTGACTTTTTTGATATGGATTATAATCATCTTCCTTTTACTAACGGACATCCAAATGCAAAAATACTTCCTGAAAAACCTAAAAATTTTGAAGAAATGAAAAGTTTGGCATCTAAACTTTCAAAAGAACTCCCTCAATCACGCATTGATTTTTATGAAGTAAATGGAAAAACTTATTTTGGTGAAATTACATTTTTTCATTGGGGTGGAACAAAACCGTTTGACCCTATTGAATGGGATTATACTTTTGGCAGTTGGATTAAGTTGCCAAAAAAGAAATAATTATAAAATGGAAGTTTTAATGTGATAAAAAAAGAGGAATATCAACATAATATAATTTCTTCAAGAAAAGAATTAAAATCTTGGCTTAAATATGAGAAGAAAAAATATACTTCACTTAAGGAGTTTTATGAAAATAACGTTATTTATTAGTAGTCTCACGGGGGGAGGCGCCGAACGTGTTTTGTGCAATTTATCAAATTATCTTATTGACAAAGGTAATCAAGTTACCGTTATAACTAACGTTGAAGCAGAAGGTTTTTACGGGCTTGATTCACGAGTTAGTAGATATATACTTTTAAAACAAAATGAAAGAAAGAATTCATTATTTAATTTCTTTCATTGTATGAAAAAATTAAAAAAATACGTTAAAGAAAATTCTAACGATACATACGTTGTTTTTCTTCCTTTAACGACGTTGATGTTGTTGACTCTTAGAAAAAATATAAAAGGACGCATAGTTGTTTCTGAGAGAGGTGACCCAACAAGAAACAAGAAAATATTAAAATTTTTATTAAAAAAATGGATTTGTCGTGCTGATGGAGCTGTTTTTCAAACTGATACGGCAAAGAAGTGGTATGAACCATACTTAAAAACCACAGAAAGCGTGGTTATACCAAATGCTATTAATCAAGCATTTATTCGTCAAAAATTTAACGGTGAAAGAGAAAAGATTATTGTTGGGGTGGGGCGTTTTAGTGCGCAAAAGAATTTTCCATTGCTTATTCGTGCTTTTTCAAAAATTGCAAATGAATATCCTAATTATAAATTAGTTCTTTATGGAAAGGGCGCTCTTTTAGAATCATATAAACAACTTGCCGAAGAATTAAAAATTATTGATAGAATTGAATTCCCCGGATACGTTCCTGATATGGTAGAACGACTTGAAAAGACAAGTATGTTTGTTTTATCTTCCGACTATGAAGGAATGCCAAATGCTTTGATGGAAGCAATGGCACTAGGTTTACCGGTTGTTTCAACCGATTGTGGCGGTGGTGGCGCTAAGTTTTTAATTGAAAATGAAAAGAACGGTTTAATTGTGCCACAACGCGATGAAGAAGCGATGGTTAACGCAATGAAAAAAATTCTTAGCGACCAAGAATTTGCTGATTCACTTGGTGAAAATGCGAGAAAGTTGCAAGAAATATTATCTCCAGAAAAAATTTATGGAGAATGGGAAAAGTTTATAAAAAAATAAACTTTAAAGATATAAAAAGGAACCAAAAATAGCATGAAAAAGTTTTTTCGTTTTATAAAAAGAATGTGTAATCTTGTTTTATCGTGGTTTTCATATGAAAAATATGCAAAAAAATAGGTGTTAAAGTTGGCAAAAAATGTCAACTTCTAGGTCGACCTAGTTTTGGCTCAGAGCCATATTTAATTACCTTGGGTGACCACGTTTGTGTTGCTGGGACAGGTACTCAATTTATTACTCACGAAGGTGCTCATTGGGTTTTAAAAGGTAAGGACCCAGAAAAATATAGACATACTTTTGGATATGGTCGAATAGTTGTAGGAAACAACGTTTATATAGGTGCAAGATGCACAATTCTTCGTGGCGTGACAATTGGTGATAACGTAATTATAGGCGCTTGTTCACTAGTAAATAAAGATTTAGAGTCTGGTGGAGTTTATGCGGGCGTTCCTGCTAAAAGAATTTGTTCGGTAGAAGAATGGTCAAAGAAATTCTTAGACGCTATGCCTGAATTTGATTTAAATAATTATTTAAAAAATAAAAAAGATGAAGTTTTAAAAATAACAAAAAAATAATATAGTTAAACAATGAGTTAACAAAAAAAGT
>JAZNQZ010000036.1:0-32397 GCA_045590475.1 Christensenellaceae bacterium | reverse complement strand
AGCGAAGCGAACGCCAACTGCGTAAGCAGTTTTATTTTGACTTGTGGTCAAAGTTATATTATATTTGCCTTAACTTTCACGGTAGTGAAAATATCACTTTGCAAAGCAAAATATCACTGCTTTTAGCAATATAACTTGCCGATAGGCAAATATAGTTGTGGCGTAGCAATAATCCCTATCGCTACGCCACTAAAGCATAGGTGATTTTTTGTTGCAAAATGTTTTGCCTTTTGTTATAATCTTCGTTGGTAAAAGGAACGAAAGAAAAATGACTTTAACGATTTGTATTGCAGTTACAGTTATTATCGCAATGATTTTAACTGTTTTAATTAAACCTTATATTAACTTGCGCTCTCACAAGTTAGGACTTTATTGGATTGTTTGTTTTATCGGGGCTATTTTGATGCTCTTGACAGGAAGAATTACTCTTTCTTCGGTATTTAACGGCATCACTGCCGATACTTCGGTTAACCCCCTTAAAATTTTAACTCTTTTCTTATCAATGACTTTGCTTTCCGTTTACCTTGGCGACGCTGGGTTTTTCGACTATATTGCCGACTCAGTTTTTTTAAAAACCAAGGGTGGAACGCTTAAACTTTTTTTAATTCTTTACGCCGTTGTTTCAATCTTAACCATATTTACTTCTAACGATATTATAATATTAACCTTTACTCCACCTATTTGCATATTTGCTAAAAAAGCAAAAATATCACCACTTCCTTTTTTACTCGGGGAATTCGTGGCCGCAAATACTTGGAGTATGATGCTTATCGTGGGTAATCCAACCAATATTTACCTTGCAGGCTCAGCAGGAATAACTTTTAGTCAATATTTATCTATAATGTGGTTACCTGCGCTTTTCGGTGGACTTACGGGATTAGCAATAATTTTCTTGCTTTTTAGAAAACAACTTCTTTCCCCACTTCCTGATAACGATGGTAAAATGAGTAAACCGTTAAAAAAACTTATTCCTCATCGTGCGCCTTTAATCGTTTCTATCGTTCATCTATTAATATGCATCGCTTTGCTTGCCGTTTCCGATATCATAGGTATCGATATGTGGATTATTTGCTTAACTTTAGCACTTTCGCTTACACTTTTCGATATCGTTTACGACCTTATCGTTGAAAAAACTGCAAAACCCGTTTGGCGCTCTATCAAAAAAGAACCTTACGAATTAATTCCTTTCGTTTTATCAATGTTCGTTATCGTGCTTGCGCTTAAAGAGTGTGGTTTTACAAACTTAATTAACCAAGCATTAATTAATTGCAATAAAATCGACGGCGTTACATTTGGACTTTTATCGGCTGGCGCATCAAATCTATTAAACAATATCCCTATGAGCGTGCTTTTTGAACGAATTATTAACGGTGAAAGTTTACCTGCGCTTTTCGGTGCAATAATCGGCTCGAACGTCGGCGCATTTATAACCCCCGTTGGCGCGCTTGCAGGCATTATGTGGAATAAGATTTTAGGAGAGTATGGAGTAAAACTTCCGTTTATAAAATTTATTCTTTACGGAAGCGCCGTTGCAATTCCAACACTTATTGCATCTATCGGTGGACTTTTAATAACTATTTAATCTTTAATTTTATAAAAATACCGCAGTAGTTTTTACTGCGGTTATTTTATTCTATCGTATACTTATATAGTGAAGATTTTGAAACGCCACGTTCTTTTGCCACCATTTTTAAGGCTTCTTTTTTATCGTAACCCTTTGAAAGATAGAGTTCAATATGCTCTTTTTCGCTTAAGCGCAAGTTTTCGTTTTCTTCGCTTGCCCCTTCAACCAGCAAAACGAATTCGCCTTTTTGTTCTAACGAAATATCGTCTTTTAGATTAAATCTAAACGCATTTTCATAAAGTTTGGTTATTTCTTTAACGGCAACGGCTCGTCTATCCCCTAAAACTTCGTATATGCTTTTTACGTCTTTATTTATATTGTGTGGGGCTGAATAAAAAATAAGAGTTAAATCTAAATTTTTATATTTTTCTAAAAATTCCTTTCTATCTTTATTCTTTTCGGGTAAAAATCCTAAAAAACAAAACTTAGAACTGTCTAGCCCACTTAAAACGAGTGCTGAAACGAAGGCACAAGCACCTGGAATTATTGTAAACTCTAACCCGTTTTCAATTAGCATTTGCGATAATATATTTCCTGGGTCGCTTACAACGGGCATACCTGCGTCGGTTATAACTGCTATGTTTTTACCTGCTTTTAGTTTTTCAATAATTTTCTCTCCACTTTCCCTTTCGTTAAATTTATGATAAGAAAAAAGTGGTTTTTTTATTTCGTAAGCATTTAAAAGCCCTAAAGAATGTCTTGTATCTTCACACGCGATTTCATCAACGCTCTTTAATACTTCTAGCGCCCTAAATGAAATATCTTTTAGATTGCCAATCGGCGTTCCAACAAAATATAACATGTTTTACTCCTTTAATTAATGAGATTGTTTAGGACTTTTAGTCCACTCTTTCCACCCTTAACTGCTTCCATTAAAAACAGATAAGGCTCTTTATTTTTAGCAGAAACAAACTGCAATTTCTTCGGCTCTATTTTATGCTTTTTTAATTCACAAATAACTTCTATAAGCCTATCTGCCCTATGCACGATATTAACTCTGCCACTAAACTTTAAGCCTTTATCAATAGCCGTGACTAATTCTTCTAACGATAACTTAAGTTCGGTTTTTGCCACTGCAATATTTTCGTTTTCTTCCATTAATCCTGTACCTTTCGGCATATACGGGGGATTACAAGTGATTAATGAAAACTTTCCATGATATTCGCTTGGTAAATCTTGCAATCTGCAATTTACCGAAAAAAATTTATTTTCTAAATTGTTTTCTTCTATGCTCTTTTTATTTAAATCAAACATTTCCTTTTGAAGTTCAAATAGCGTTACGCTTTTTATCGCTTCTTTATTTAAGGCATATAAATTAAATCCAACCACTCCACTGCCTGCGCAAAAATCGGCAACGGTATCGTTAAACTTAACCTTAGTGAATTTTGATAGCAAAATAGAATCCGAAGTAAAACAATACAGCGAATCATCTTGATAAATTTCTATTCCGTTATCCAAAAATTCTTTCTTAAGCATAAACAATTATAAATATTCAACTTATAAAGTTAAAGGCGCGGTCACCCCACGCCTTCAGCCTTCCTTAATTTTTTTGCTAATTCTTATTCTTCAGAAATAGCACCTACAGGGCAACCTTCTGCACATGCGCCACAGCTAGCACAGGTGTCAGCGTCAATAACGTATTGACCTTCGCCTTCACTGATAGCACCAACAGGGCAGGTGTCTGCACAAGCACCACAAGAGATGCAAGCATCACTAATCTTATATGCCATGAGAGTCTTCCTCCTTTAGTTTTACATACATATTGTATCACAAACTTTCCCGTTTGTAAACAACTAATCTAATATTTTTTTCATATCTTCTAAAACCATTTCATCGGTTTCGTCATCAATTTCTGCTGAATTTTTATTTCTCTTAAATTCTAGCCTATCAACAGGAAAATCCTTATAAACTTCACTGCCGTCTTCTTTAGAAATTTTAACTTTTGAAATCAACTTTAACATTTCGTTTGAAACGACCACGCCCGTTCCTTCGGGAGTACCTACCGTTCCACCGAGTTTAGGCATCTTTTTATAAACTTCAGCATAATATTCGTTTTCATACTCTAAGCAACACATAAGTCTTCCACAAAGTCCACTTATTTTGCTTGGGTTTAAGTGTAATCCTTGGTTTTTTGCCATTTTTATTGAAACTTTACCAAACTCACTCATACAACTTGCGCAACAGCAAGTTCTTCCACAAGGTGCAATACCACCTAAAATCTTGGTTTCGTCTCTAATTCCCACTTGGCGAAGTTCTATGCGAAGATGAAAGCGTGCAGCCAAAACTTTAACTAATTCCCTAAAGTCAATTCTGCCGTCAGCAGTAAAATAGAAAACCACTTTCTTTCCGTCAAAAGCATATTCGCAACCGATTAACTTCATATCAAGGTTTAATTCTTGAATTTTCTCTTGAGCAAATTCCATTGCTTCTGGAATTTTTTCTTCGTTTGCTTTAACCGTCTTTTCGTCTTTTTCCGTCGCTTTTCTAATAATAGGTTTTAAAGGGTGCACGATTTCACTATCGTCAACTTCCTTTACCCCAAAAACGACCGTACCATATTCTAAGCCTTTTGCCGTTTCAACGACAACCCCTGAATTCTTTTCGTACACTTCGTCAGGCGAAGCGGGCGAAAAATAATATACTTTAGCGGTGTTTTTAAATTTAACGCCTATAATTTTTGCCATTTATATTTCCCCTCCAGAATCTGGAACAACACCCACTCTATTAGCATAGTGGTATTAGTATTAAACTTTGCGCGTTTTTTTGCTTCGGCTATTTTTTCTAACGCGTTTACTATTGCGCCCAAGGTATAGCCTTTCGCTTCTTTTAGTTTTTCTTTAGAATTAGCGTTTGAAATTAACTCTTCCCCACCCGTTAAAGATATCATCATATCTCTAAATAAAGTTTCTAAAACGGATAAAAACTCGTCTAATTCACATTTTAAACCGGTTATTTTAACTGAATATTTGATAAGGTCTTTACTAGACGCCATATCTACGATTACTTCTTCTGCTAAATCGGTTATTGCTTTAAGTTTTTCGTCTTGATAAAGGGCTAACGCCTTCCCAACCGTTCCGTCGCCACAAGAAATTGCAGTTTTTAGTCTCTCTAAATCATCGCATTCATATTTTAGCACGGAATAGAGTTTTTCCTTGCTAAAGGAAGGAATTTCTAGTTTTTTCACCCTTGATTTTATCGTCGATAGCAAAGGATATTCGCTAGTTGCACCTAAAAGTATATGAACGTTTTTAGACGGTTCTTCTAGGGTTTTTAAAAGTTTATTTTGGGCTTGCAAATTCATTTTGTCCGCCCATAATAAAACGAAAACCTTTTTATCTTCTTCAATAGGTTTAATATAACTTTCTTCTATTAACGAATTAACTTCTTCACTATTAATAACTTCGCCCTTAGGATAAAAAACCACGTCGCTTAACGCTTCTTTTTTTATAAGTTCGCAGGCGCGACATCTCCCACAAGGGTCGTCGTTTTTGCAAACTAATAGTGAAGCGAAAATTTTAAGATAGTCTTTTAAGTTCTTTTCGTCAGCCGTCAAAATTAAATAAGCGTGAGACAACCTATCGTTAATTTTTTCGTTTTTTATAGTTTTATATGCGCTTGTATCCTTAACGAGCGAATATAAGTCTATCATATAACACCCTTTTCTTTTAACGCACTAATAATTTTTGCGTGCGTTTCTTGTTTTTCCCCACTTGCGTCAATCACGATAAAACGCTCAGGATATTTTTTAATTAAATCAAGATAACCTTGATAAACTTTCTTATGGAATTCCATACCTGAAAGTTCTAACCTATCCCCTTTATCAACGCCACCCTTTCTCTTAAATGCAAGTTCTGGTGGAAGATTTAGAAAAACGGTATAATCAGGCATAAAATTTTTGATGGCATAATCGTTTATCTTTTCAACGAAGTCTACGCCTAATCCCCTTGCATAACCTTGATAAGCAAGCGAAGAATCAACGTATCTATCACAAAGCACTAATTCCCCAGCGTCTAGTTTAGGTTTAATAACTTCTTTTAAAAGTTGAACGCGTGAAGCAGCGTATAATAGCGCTTCACATTCATCGGTCATCGAAACGTTTTTACCGTCTAAAATAACGCTTCTTATTTGTTCGGAAACGGCTGAACCACCTGGTTCACGCGTTAAATAATAGTTGACGCCGTTCTTTTGTAAATATTCGACCAAATATCTTATTTGATGGGATTTGCCAACCCCTTCGCATCCTTCAAATGTAATAAACGTTCCCTTTTTTTCCATAATTAATCCAATAAATCACTACACTCTCTTACAAGCGTATTTATAAACGGTATTGCTTCAAACTGTAAGTGAGGTTGTTGTTCTCTAAAATTAAACACTGTTAAACAAACTTTTTCTGCTGAATTTTTGCCTTCTAAATTAACAAACCTTGATGGATTTATCTTTTTCCCCGTTGGGTTGTGGCGCGATAATTCGTCAAGATTAAGCGCGTAAATTAAGTTTATCCTACCAGCGTCAACTTCTCTTTTATAATCTTCTTCCCATTTAGGAAGCGAATCGGCTTGAGTTGCACGCGCGTAATATAAGCCTTGTTCGTAAAGTGTATAATTAACGAATAAATCGGGATATTGCTCTTTATAACTAATCAGTCTTTCAAAATCTAGAACTTCTTTATAAAGGCTTTTTACTCTTAAATATTCGTCGTTAACTCCTAAAATAATTTGTTCTTCTTTCCTATAACGGTTATCTTTTTTCATACGAACACGAAAAGTTTCTTCAACTTTTTCTAAATCAAAGTTTTCTTCGTTATAGTTTGAAAATGCATTTTCTTTGGTTAACCCGTCTTTCATAAAGTAAGTTAAAAGATAGTTTTTAGCATCTTCTAACATAATTTCATACGAATAACCCGAAAAATAATCTAGAACTACCTTTGAACGAACTAGCATTTGTTCAGTTCCCGTTTCGCTTACGATATTGCTAGTAAAAATAACGTCGCCTTCGTAAACGGACAACCTAGTAGGAAGAAGGTCTGCATTCGTTCCTAACTGTTCTCCGGAAAAATCTAAAACGTCATAACTAAACGGATAATTATCACCGTAAAAATCCATAACGGCTTCATAATTGCCCACAACCGAATGGTCGAAATAATATTTAAACTTTTGCCCTACGGTTAATTTTACCGAAAATGCAGTGAATAAAAACGCAAAAAGAAGTATCCCTGCTAGGCAAGTTACTATTATTAAAATCCACTCGTAAGAGAGTAAATCCGATAATCTTCGTTTAGTTACTTTGTTATCCATTAGTCACCGTTAATTTATTTTTTAATTGGCTTCATCGTTGGGAATAAGATTACGTCTCTAATAGAAGCACTATCCGTTAAAAGCATAACCAATCTGTCAACACCAAAGCCTAAACCACCCGTTGGTGGCAAACCATATTCTAACGCAGTGATAAAGTCTTCGTCAACCTTAGCGTCGTTGCCACCACGTGCGCGTTTTGCTTCAACTTGCTTAACAAATCTTTCTTTTTGGTCGATAGGGTCGTTAAGTTCAGAGAACGCGTTACCCATTTCTCTTGCGTAAATAAAATATTCAAATCTTTCGGTAAACGCTGGATTTGAAGGTTTACGCTTTGCTAGTGGCGAATTTTCAACAGGATAATCGTAAATAATTGTAGGTTGAACGAGTTTTTCTTCAACGAAAGCGTCAAAGAACGCAATCAATACGTGACCTTTTGTCGCTTCGTCGCCTTCTTCAACGATAACGTTCATCTTTTTAGCAACTTCTCTTGCTTGTTCGTCAGTTTCCCAATCGTTATAATCAACGCCGGCATACTTTTTAACGGCTTCAACCATCGTGAGTCTTTCCCACTTCTTGCCCATATCGATATCTACGCCTTGATAAGTGATTTTATCAGTTCCACAAACTTCTAAAGTTATTGTGCGATACATATTTTCAATCAAGTCCATCATATCGAAGTAATCGCTATATGCTTGATACATTTCTACCGTGGTAAATTCAGGGTTGTGTGACCTATCCATACCTTCGTTACGGAAAATTCTGCCAACTTCATAAACCTTATCAAAACCACCAACGATTAAACGCTTTAAGTAAAGTTCAGTTTCAATACGAAGATACATATCGATATCAAGTGCGTTATGATGAGTCTTAAATGGTCTAGCGGCAGCGCCGATTTCCAATGGTTGTAAAACAGGCGTATCTACTTCTAAATAGCCAACGCCGTTTAAATAATTTCTAATTGAAGAAAGAATTTTTGAACGCATAACGAAAGTCTTTTTAACTTCAGGGTTAGCAATCAAATCAATTTCTCTTTGACGATATCTCGTATCTTCATCTTTTAAGCCGTGATATTTTTCAGGCAATGGCAATAAAGATTTAGAAAGAAGTTCGATGCTTCTAGCGTGAACTGAAACTTCGCCCGTACGGGTTGTAAACACTTCACCCGTAATACCAACGATATCGCCGATATCATATTCTTTAAACGCTAAATAATCATCGCCTAAATCGTTGATTGAAAGGTATGATTGAATAGTTCCTTTACCGTCTAAAATAACGGCAAAAGATGCCTTACCCATAATACGCTTTGAAATCAATCTTCCAGCAATGCCAACCGTCTTTCCTTCGTAATCGGCATAGTTATCTTTCATGTCTTGGCTGTAAGCCGTTCTGTTATATTTAACTTTTTCAAACGGATTCTTTCCCGAAGCAATAAGTGAATCTAACTTTTCACGTCTAATTCTTAAAACTTCGCTTAAATCTTGTTCTTCTATAACTTGTGTGTTCTTAATTTCTTCCATGATGAATTCCTTATCTTAGTAAACTTTCTTAATGGTCAATGAAACCACGCCTACAGGTACGCTAACCTTTACGGTATCGCCCGCCTTTCTTCCTAAAAGCGCGTTGCCGATAGGTGATTCGTTTGAAATTCTACCGAGTTCAACGTCGGCTTCAGTAGTACCAACGATTTCATAAGTAAACGTTTCTTTGGTTTCGTCGTCAACGAAGTCAACCTTGCTTCCAAGAGAAACCACACCTTTCTTTAAGGCTGAATCTTTAATGATAACAGCGTATTTTAATTTATGTTCAATTTCTAGAATTTCCCCTTCAATCATCGCTTGTTCGTTTTTAGCCGCATCGTATTCTGCGTTTTCTGAAAGGTCGCCGAATTCCCTTGCCGTTTTAATTCTTTCGGTAATTTCTGCGCGTTTATGAACCTTTAAATATTCCAAACGTTTTTCTAGTTCTTCTTTACCTTCTTTAGTAAGCATTACTTCTTCTGCCATAATATGACCTCCGTATAATTTACAATTTGATTTTGGGGACACACTCCCACTAATACTTTTAACTTGTATTATATACTAAGTAATTAGATTTGTCAACAATCTTTAAGTCTACGCGAGTACGATTAAACTTTTAAAAATTAAATTTTGTAAAAAATTAAAGTTAAATGAAAATTATTTTCAAATTTTCCAATTTTTTTCCAAAAACCTATTGACAAACGCGTTTTTTATGTTATAATTCATCTTGTAAATTAACTTGATTATTCTTGTTGTCGGCAACGGGCCGATGCATTTAAAGTTTTTTCCGAATAATATATGAAGAAGAAGGTTGCTAACAAGCAACCTTCTTCCATTTTATCTTTTTTGTTTTTCCTAATTCGTTACTCTTTAATTACACTTTTCTTCGTAATCCCCACAACAAGTGCAGGCTTCTCCACAGCCACAAGTAACCTTGATTGAATCAAGTTGACAGTTAGAGCCGTCAGCGTTGTGTTTACACTTTTGTACGTCACATTTGATGCAATAATTTTTTTTCATAGCACACTCCTTAACATAATTATCAACCAAAAACTGAAAAGTATACCATTATATTTGACATTTTTGGGTTTTTCTTGTTAAAATAAAATAAAGATATTTAGGCAGGTTTATTATGAAAGTTGTTTTGTTAAAAGACGTTAAAGGCTCTGGTAAAGCGGGCGATATTATTGAAGCAAAAGATGGGTTTGCACAAAATTTTCTTATTAAAAAGGGTTTGGCTAAGCCTGCTGATGCGCAAGCGTTAAATGAAAATAAGGCACAAAAACAAGCGCAAGAATTCCATAGACAGGAAACTTTAAGAGCAAATAAAGAATTGAGAGAAAAGTTAGACGGTATAACCGTTACTATTCAAGTTAAATGCGGAGCAAACGGGAAGTTCTTTGGTAGCGTAACCAATAAGGAAATTGCCGATAAACTTCTTGAAATGGGCTTTGATATCGATAAGAAAAAAATTACCATTTCTTCTAGTGTTAAAACTACGGGTACTTATCCAGCCACCGTTAGAATTTCAGCAGAAGAAACGGCTAAAATTTCCGTAACCGTTATAAATTAATTATTATTTTTATTCGTATAAAATTTTCCCCTTGTTTTTTAAGGGGATTTTTTCATTTTTCTTCAGTTTTGTTTTTTGTTGACTTTAAAAGTTGATTTGCATATAATATTGCTATGAGTAAAAACCCAGACACTAAAAAACCAAAAATTAAAAACTTAAAAGAACAGCGCGAAGAGTTAATTGAAAATCTTGGTATTAAACAACTTGAATTTGAAATGCCTGAAGTTGGTTTCGTAGACCAAAAGGCAGATAAAGAATATAGAAAACAAGCCGTAAAAGAAAAGATTTTCGGGCTATCTCAAGAAGAAAACGTCAATAAGCGCCAAAAGATTGTTAAACGATTTATTACCGTTCTTTTTATAGTTTTCGTCGTTGCAGTTTTAATATATACAGCCTACGAAGATTTTTTTGCACCAGGTAGAGACTTTTTATCTTGGGAAAGTTTTGGTAAAATATTATTGAACGGTATCCCCTATTTGTTGCTTGCTTTTGTGGCTCTATTTGCAAATTATTTTTTTAAGGGATTAAAACTTTCCGTCGTTTGCAAATCTTTGACGGGTAAGTTCCACTTTAAAACTTGTTTTGAAACAGGCATTATCGGCAATTACTATAACACCGTTACTCCCTTTGCAACGGGTGGGCAGGCGTTTGAAATTCATCACCTTTCAAAGCACGGCGTGGATAGTTCGGTCGCATATTCTGCTACCATTGCTTCTTTTTTCTTAAATCAATTTTGCTTCGTTACCTTGGGAATTATATTTTTGGCGTTATTCAAAACTAATTACTTGCATTTAGACACCAATATTTATTTCGTTTTCCCAAAAACAATTAACGTTTTGGCAATCATCGGTTTATGTTGCTGTACTTTGATGCCTTTTTTAATTCTTATGTTCTCTTTAACGCCTAAATTTGGTGCGTTCGTGGTAAAATTTGGCATTGGCTTATTAGGAAAGTTGCGTTTAATAAAAGACCCGGAAACAACAACCGTTAACACGATAAAAAACCTTTTCCTTAACGCTGAGTGCTTAAGAAGAATTGCAAAAAATCCAATTTGCTTTATCTCTTGTATCTTGTTTAGTTTTTTTGAACATTTTGCAACTGTTTCACTAACTTTTTTCGTGTTAAGAATTTTTAGTTATACCAACTTTTATATGGTTAACGGAAGTTACGTTCCTGCATCGAATTTTCTTTTATGGTTACAGTCGGCTCAAGTTACGATTATTCTTTTTGCTACCATCGCGTTTATCCCAACGCCTGGTAACTCAGGTGCTGCTGACCTATCGTTCTTCCTTTTCTTCCAAGCAGGCTTAAGCGCTGGTTTAGCCTTCCCTGCAACGATGATTTGGCGACTTTTAACCTTCTATAGTTATATAATAATCGGCTTTTCGTTTGCAACGTTAAAAAAGCGCGCAGATAGAAAAAAATTAGCACAAAACGACTTTTCTAACGCAGAACAACTATCCATTGATTTAGAATCGATTGCCGAACAGGAACACTTGCAAGAATCTAAAAAATAAGTTTTTAAAATTATTAAAACCCCAAACTCAAGTTTGGGGTTTTTCGTTTTTTTATAGGATTTTTATGCTTCAATTTCAAAGCCGGTTATTTCTTTGAATAAATCCATCGCGTCGCTAACAGCGTCGTCCATATCGATATATTTATACTTTGCTAACCTTCCTAAAAGAAACAAGTTTTCATATTTTTTTGCTTCTTCTAAATATTTTTCATAATGCAATTTGTTTTTCTTAATCGGGATAGGATAATAAGGAATATTTTTTCCCTTTCTAAACTTTTTAGGATATTCTTCAACAATAACCGTGTTCTCTTTTGGTGGACAAGTAAATTTAGTAAATTCCGTTATTCTTGTAAATTTATTAGAAGTAGTATAATTCACAACGGCTGTTTGCTGATATGATGAAATCGGCAAAGTCTTAAATTTGAATTTTAAACTTCTATACGGCAAAACGCCAAATTTGTAATCAAAAAGTTCGTCTATGCAACCCGTATAAATAACCGTTCCATCAAGTTCTTTTCCATTTAAATAAACCTTTCCGCCGTCAAAAACAAGTTTCTTTTTTGCGTCAGTCTTTAACTTGATTTGAATTCTAGGGTGACTCAAAATATTCTTTATCATATGAGTAAACCCGTCTTTAGGCATACTTTGGAATTCATCGGTAAAATATCTATCGTCGTTAGATAGATATACGGGAACTCTATTCATAACGTCTGTTCCCAAATGCTCAGGTTTAAATCCCCATTGTTTTAAGGTATAAATATAGAAAATATTCTTATAAACAAACTCTGCAAATTCGCGAATTTCAGCGTTTTCGTGTTTTTTAAGGCTTAAAACGGGAACTTTTTCGTTTTCACCTATTTCCTTAATTAAAAGTTCTTTAATCCTTTCGGCTTTTTCTTTTGGATATAAAGAAAAAAGAGAAGTTAGGTTAAATGGAACGGGAACGAACTTATCCTTTCTAACCTTAGCAGTAACTCTATGTTCATACTTTTCCCAATCGGTAAATTTTGACAAAAAATCAAACACTTCCTTTTTGTGCGTATGAAAAATATGTGGGCCGTAAGGCTGAATCATTATTCCGTTTTTATCGACGAAATCGTAGGCGTTTCCACCGATATTTTCTCTTCTATCAATTACAATAACGTCTCTTCCACTTTCCGCTAAAAGCCTTGCAATCGTTGCGCCGGAAATTCCCGCCCCAACTACTATAAATTTTTCCATAATACCTATAAAAACCTTTGGTTTTTTCTTTGTTAATATTATAAAATATGTTTAATCCTTTGTCAACACAAACTTGCTTTAATTTTATTTATATGTTACAATGTTTTCGTTAAGGAGTACGCTATGATACGCATTTGGGCTAAAATTGTAAAAAAAGGGAAAATAATTTCTCAATATACTTTTGAAAAAGACGGCGCGATAGATTACGCTGAGTTTTTCGACTACCTTAGAGATATTTGCGAACACCTTGATATTTCCACCCCCGTTTTGATTAAACAACATCTTTTTAGTTTCGCTAAGTATAACACCGTTAAGTTCGTTCAAGCAGACTTTTTAGAACCAATTAGTTTTGATAGATTGGTGTTGGAAAATATTTTTATTTAATATTTTTACATATTTTTTTGTTTTCCGCAAATACTACGTTACGGAGGATAAAGATATGAGAATTACAACAATTATTTCTTTTTGTTTAGTTTTAATCGGCGCTCTCGTTTGGCTCTTGATTGGCTTGTTTAATTTCAATCCTGTGGCTCTTATTTTCGGCGCTGGTAGCATGGCAATCGTTAGCAGAATTATCTATGCTTTAGTTGGTATTGCAGCGCTTTGGATGATTTTCTATTGGGCAATGTACCGTCCTTTTAGACACATCGACTAAAATTAAAAGTTAACAAAAAACTCGGCTTTTAGCCGAGTTTTTAATTTTTAAAATTCTTCTTTGCTATAAAATATAAGGGAGTTCCTATCGCGTATACCGAAACGCCTTGCCCTATTATCAAAAATAAAACTTGTAATAAGTAAACGTACTCTATAAAGCCGTAACACCATTTCCATATTAACGGCAAGAAAAATGCGTTTAACAATACGGGAAAAAGTCCACCGATAACAATCTTTAAGATATTTTTTTTGATAATTTTACCACAAAAATAAGTAAAAATACTCGCAATTAAGGTGATTAAACTGCCAAATATTACGTCGTAAGGTGCTAAGCCCGTTATCAAGTTTGAAAGCGCACAACCTATTGTTAATCCTAAAATGCTTTCGGGAAAAATTAACGGTAACAAACACAACGCTTCACTTAACCGAATTTGTATTGCCCCACTAGCAATCGGTGCGCTTATAAAAGAAACGACAGCGTAAAGTGCTGAAATTATTCCTGCACGGGCAAGTTTTGTGGTAGATAAATTTAACTTCATAATAAAAAAACCTTTTCGTTTCGGTCAGCATCGCCAAAACAAAAAGGCATAATTTCTTTTCGTTCGGTTGTTTTATAGAAGTGTTGACCGAAAACCTTCTAAAAATTATTATACACGTTTTGACCATTGCAAGCAAGCGAATTTATCTTATTTATTGACATAACTTTTTCTTTATGATAAAATGTGCTTATAAATTTGAAAGGAGATTGTATGAAAAAAACGTTACCGACTTTGCTATCGATTATTTTTGGAATAGCAGTTTTTTTATTTATAATCACTTTCTCCATTGGGCTTCCTATTTACTGCAGGTTTTTTTATTACTTGCAAATTGAACCCTTAAAAATTCCCGATATAACCGGCTACGATTATAGCGAAATTAAATTTGCTTACGACCAAGTGTTAGATTTTTTAACTCTACCAAACAGAGAGTTCGGTACGGGCGTATTTAAATTTTCGCAAAGTGGCGCATCTCACTTTGCCGACTGCAAGGTTTTGTTTAATTTAAACTTGACGGTTTTAATCATTTCCACGATTATTATAGTTGCTTTTTTAATATTGCAAAAACTAAAGATAATTTCTCTAAAAAAACCGTTCGGCTTTTCACCAGCATTAATTTCAGCCCTTTCAATTTTTATTTTAGGTGCAATAATCGGGATTTTGGTGGCGATTGATTTTGATACGGCATTTACCGTTTTTCATCATCTATTTTTCCCCGGCAAAGATAATTGGACTTTTGACCCTTATGAAGATGAGATTATTTTGGCAATGCCACAAGAATTTTTCCTTAATTGTGCTCTCTTAATTGGCTTAAGCATAATCTTAATTTCTATAGGCATAATAATTTATCAAATAATAAAAAAGAAAAAATTAAATAGATAAATAAAAATGCAATCTTTTAGATTGCATTTTTTGTTTTAAGATAATTGACTTTTTACTTTCATAAACTTGTTTTTGTTTTCACTTAGCATTGTTTCTGGGGCTGATTCAACCTTATAATATCCGTGTTCGGTCATTTCTAAAAATACTCTTACTTGGTCGTCAGTTGTTTCGTTCCAATGTTCTTTTATCATCGTTCTAAAACCGTTGCTAGCACCTTCTGTCATTGCAGTAGAATAAATTTTAACTAAATTCTTTTCTACGTTTAACATATCTTGAAGCGAATCTTTTTCATTTAACGTCATATCTGCCTTATAATTATCCATAATTACCCCCTTATAACAATTCCAACAACGCATTAAAACGTTTTTCGTGGTTGTCTGCAATCTTTGAGAAAGATTTTGCAAGCGACGCATCTGTTAAAATTCTTGAATAAAGTCTTGCTTTTTTGCACGCGCTTTCTTCTAAGGTTAAAAGGTCACCGATAAGCGTTGCTTCTTTGGTTGTTAACATGTTTTTGCCCATATAAAGCACCTCCAATTTAATTAACCTAATTTTTCCCCTTATTTGTTTTTTTATACTTTACTTTTAAAATCAAAAAACCATTAGTATTTAACTAATGGTTTATTAATTTAATTAAATTTCGGTAATTTCTCCGTTTGACTTATAACTTGCAAGAATAATCTTAATAACTTTTGAGGCTTCTTGTCCGTCAATAGAAAATTTTCTTCCCGTCTTAATCGCGTCGTAAAAATCTCTAATTAACGTTTCGTGACTAGAACCGTAACAGGTTTTTCCTAAAATTTCACATTCGTTTTCAAAGTCAATGGTTTTGCTTTGCCCGATAAATTTATTAGGAATAACTTGCAAATTTTCTTCTTCGGTTTTTATCATTACCGATACGGGAAAATAGCACGCGCCACTATTCGTTGCAAAAAAGGTAAAATCCGCGTCTCCACCCTTACAAACTATACTTGCAGTGTCTTCAACTTCAATAACGTTTTTCAAGCACAAGTTATCGCATTTTGCAACTAAGTTTTTAGGCATACCTAATAACCACTGCATCAAGTCTAACGTGTGAAGCGCTTGGTTGATTAAAACCCCACCGCCTTCGCCTTTTTTCGTTCCGCGCCACTCTGCTTTATTGTAATAATCAGCAGTTCGTTTCCAAACTAGCAACCCGTGCCCACCAAGAACTTTTTTATCTTTTATATATTCTTTAAGATAAATATTTTCTGGATTATATCGGTTTTGGTGACACACGCCAAGAATTGCCTTTGAGCGCTTTTCTGCATCTAAAACGGCTGTTATTTCGTCATAACTTATGCAAAGGGGTTTTTCGCACAAAACGTTAACGTTTTTATCTAAAGCGTAAACGGTCATTTCAGCGTGAAGATTATGTGGCGTGCAAATATGCACAACGTCAATATCTTCTTCAGTAAGCATTTTTTTATAGTCGGTATAATGTTTTGCGTTTGGATAATATTGAAATTTAGACTCGTCAACGTCGCAAACGGCAACCAATTCATCTAAAGTTTTAGCAATAACTCTTGCGTGTAGGCTACCAATAACACCCAAACCGATTATTGCTGTTTTCACGCCTTTACACCACTCCCACTTCCAAACGTTCCAGAAGTATCTTGAACTTTATTGTCATCACACTTTTTAAGGCGTGAAGTCGCTCTTCTCTTGTTGAGTTCGGTTAAATATTCTTCTTCGTTTACAGGAATAGTAACTTCTTCGCCACCTTTCCAACCAGAAAGTTCAATTGCGTTCATAAGTTCTACACCGCGTATACCTTCTTTTCCATCAACGAAAAATTCTTCTAAACCTAAAAGCGCGTTTGCGAAATTGTTGATAATACCAGCGTGTGCAGGGTTATTTCCATCAGTTTCAACTTCTTCCATTGGTTGTAAGTTTGCACCGCCACCAAAGGTGTTTTTAGGGTCTAAAGCGAATTCACGGCTATCAATTTTATTTCTTTGAATAAATAACTTTTCGCCTTCGCAAAGTAGTTTACCCTTAGTTCCAGAAACTTCAAAACGGTTTGTTCCAGGTTGTTCACCCGTAGTGGTAATAAAGATACCCGTTGCACCATTTTCATATTCAAAATATGCAGTAACGTCATCTTCAACTTCGATATCGTGCCACTTGCCGTATTTGCAGAAGCCCCTAACCTTTTTAGGCATTTGACCAACAACCCATTGAACAAGGTCGATTTGGTGCGGACATTGGTTGATTAAAACGCCACCGCCTTCGCCTTCCCAAGTTGCACGCCAACTACCTGAATCATAATATTGTTGCGTTCTAAACCAATCGGTAATAATCCAAGTAACTCTTTGAACTTCGCCGATTTCACCGTTAGCGATAAGTTCACGCATTTTTCTATAAACGGCAGTGGTGCGTTGATTAAATAAAACTGCAAAATGAGCCTTGCTCTTATCTGCAACTTCGTTCATTTCACGAACTTGCTTAGTATAAACACCAGCAGGTTTATCAACGATAACGTTAATATCACGCTTTAAGCATTCAATTGCGATTTCAGGGTGAAAATAGTGTGGAGTTTCAACCAAAACGGCATCTACTAAACCACTATCTAACATTTCTTTATAGTCGGTAAAATAAGCGATATTTTGCATTTCTTCATTATCTTTAACCTTTTCCTTAACTCTATCAAGTTTGAAAGTGTTAAGGTCGCAAAGAGCAGTAATTACACCGTTTTCTATGCCTTTGTTTTCAAAAATTCTAAAGTAGTTGTAACCTTGGTTACCAACACCTACGATACCAAATCTAATCTTTTCCATAATTTTCTCTCCTTTTATTCTATATCTAATGATTTAAGATATTTAACACTCATTTCAACTTGTTCAAGTGGGTCAGGATAACCAACCGCATCATCTTGTTCAACTAAGAAATATTTAGTGCCACATTCTTTCCACTTTTTAATAATATTCGGCATATCTAAAACACCGTTTCCACAAGGGGCAAATCTTGGTGAAAAATCGGTTTTTCCGTCTTCACTGACTTTGCGATAAATTCTATAATCTTTAAGGTGCGTGCATTCCATTCTGCCCTTAACCTTATCGGCAAAGTCAACACAAGAATATCCACTATAATGAATCCAATAAGAGTCAAGCGTGAAGTTGATGAACGGACAATTCTTTAACATATAATCAAAGGTGGTAGTACCATCAGCAAAAGTATGCGCTTCATAATGGTGTTGATGGAAGAAGAATTTACTTCCAAGTTTCGCTATTTTTTCAGCAGATACGTTTAATTTATCAAGCGTTTCTTTCCAAATAGCATCGTCTTTCATAATGTCGTTATTAAGTCCACCAAGACCGATGTTCTTACAGCCGAAAGAATTGTGTTCTTCAACGAGTTTTTCAGGCTCGTTTAAGATTTTATCCAAGGCAACGTGTGTTAAAACAACGGGAAGCCCACTTTCAGTGGAAACTCTTTTAATCATTTCAGGGTCGTATGTAGTGCCTGAAAATTGAATAAAATCATAGCCCATTTTTTTAAGTTTTTTAGCAGTTTCTAAAAATTGTTCTTCGGTTTTGATTAAAGTTCTAATAGAAAATAAATTTAAACCAACCTTCATCATTATTCTCCTTTTACGAATATTCCGTTTTTATATTGGTATCCGTTATTTAATATTATTTTTTTAAGCGATTCAGTAGCAAAACTAAACGCTTCTTTATTACTGTTAAAAGTGAAACGATGCTTCATTTCAGTATTATCAATAGACTTGAACGCATCAAATTCTATTAAGTGTGGTTCTAAAGTCAAAGTTACGTCACGGTCAATCATAGAAACTAGTTTATCAATTCCACCGTCGCCGTGCCCAGCGGGAACAAGTTCATCAGTTTTAGCGTCAACGTCTTTAATATGAAAATATTCGGCTTTAGAATGAAACATTTTCAAGGTTTTATCGCAAGGCTCACCCATTTGAACGAAGTTTGCTGGGTCGTAAACACATTTAAGTCCCTTTACGTTATCAAGCAAAAATTGAACGCGCGTAGCAGTGTCGCCAAAAACTTCCTTTTCGTTTTCGTGGCACATTAAAACGCCAAAATCATTGCCGATTTCAACCATTTTAGATAAATAGTCAACGACTTTATTCGGTTCGTCATAAGCCTTAAAAAAACTGAACATACGAATTCTTTCAGCCTTAAAAATTTTCGCAGTTTCGCAAACCTTTTTAACCTTATCAAGATATTCGTCAATTGGTGTGGTTATGTCTACCTTGCCTAATGGAGAACCTAAAGACCAAACGAAAATTCCGTTATCAAAAAGTTTTTTAGCATATTCATTTGCTTGTTCGGTTGAAAAATCAGCAACGTTAATTTTATCAATCGAACGAAGTTCTAATCCATATACTTGGTTTTCTTTTAACGCAGAAATTTGTTCGTCAATAGAGTTTCCCGCTTCATCGGCAAAACCTGCAAGTTTGATTTTTATCATTACAATTTCTCCTTATATTTATATTTTAGCACAATCTTTCTTTATAAACAATATAAAATTTTATTCATTATGCTAAATTTTAGCATATTCTTACGATTATTTATTGACAAATTACTATACTCTTGTTATATTATAGTTATGAACACCTTTTATTATAGGCACAACAAACTAAATAAATATGCTTATCAAATACCTAGTAGTAAAATCGACTACAACGAACTAACAATCGTTCTTAAAGGCACGTTAAATTACGAAGTTGATAAAAAGCCTTGTCCGTTAAATAGTGGAGATGCCGTTTTTATAAGAAAAGATTCTATTCGAGCAAGAGAACAGTCGAACGACGTTGATTACGTTAGTTTTAACTTTAACGGAAACGTTGATTTTTTTATTCCAAATAGAATTACCGATTGCGTCAACAGTGAGATTAATTTACTTATAACCGTTTGTGACGGCATTTATTCTAAGTACTTTAATTGGCAAAATAAAATAGACGGCGTATTAAAGGTTATTTTTAGTTTGATTAGAGAAAAACTACATAGTCGCGAAGAAAATCCAATCGTTTTAAAAACAAAAAGATATATAAGAGAAAATATATCTAAAAAACTCACCCTTAGCGATATTGCAAAACATATAGGTTATTCTCCTAATTATTGCGACACTTTGTTTAAAAAATATACTAATCAACCAATTTTAGATTACGTTATAGAAAACAAAATTAGCGAAGCAAAACTTTTATTAACCCAAAAGATATTACCGTTAAAAGAAGTTGCCTTTTCTTGTGGCTTTGAAGATTATAACTATTTTTCAAGGCTATTTAAGAGCAAAACGGGATATACCCCTAGCGAATATAGAAACAAAATTAAATAACTTAAAAAGCCAAAAAAAATACCGATAGATTTTCTATCGGTATTTTTATTTTTATTAACTTTTTTAAGTCAATTTTTTTGATTAAACCTTATGGTAAGTTAAATACGATGTCACCAAAGTAAACGTCCATTCCACTTGATGCTTGGTCAAGAGTGATTACGTTGATGATAGTTTGAGTCTTAACAACTTGAATTGCTCTATAGAAGTTTTCGTCAAAATCAACCGTAAACTTAAGCCATTTGTTTGTTTCAACCTTCAATGTGTGACCACTTGCAGTACCGTCTTCATTATATCCTTTATAACCAGCGTGTGAGAGAAGTGAATACTTAGAATAGTCACCGTTAGGATAACCTGTTGCGTTAAATGAACGTTGGTCGTTATTATAAGCGGTAGTATAAGTAGCCGAACCAAACATTACGTAGAACGTAACGGTTGCGCCTTCTAAAAGACCTGAATTATAAAGCGTGGTAAATTCTTCTGCAGTATAATTTGATGGAACACCAACAGGATTATGAGTAGAAACGTAACCAGCCAACTTAATAGCATCGCCATTATATCCAATTGAATTATCAACCACGTAACCTGCTGAGTTACCTGCTTGAGTTAAGGTAGCAAGTTCAGTTGCGGTCATATAAGTTTGGGTATAATTTGAATCGTTTGCGTGATATCTCTTAGTTGCATTTTCTGCACTTGGAGTAAATCCAAATTCGCCGTTATAGGTAGGAAGTGTGCCAACTTCATCTTCAACAAATTCAATTGCGCCAAGATAGAAATCGATATTAGCAAGACTTAATCTAGCAACGTAAAGTTCGCTTCCTTCAATTGCCTTATAAAAATCTTCTACAGAAACAAGAACTGTTTGCCAAGTATTAAGTGGTAAATTCGTTATTTCAGTGTTATTTGCTTGCCATTCACCAGTCGCGTGATAACCTGCAAATGAAAGAAGTGAATAAGTATCACCGAAGCATTTATTCTTAACCGTATCGATTGAATTAACCATATAGGTAAATTTAACTGACTTATATGAAGGATCAAGAAGTTCCTTATATTCGTCAACCGTGTAGTTAAGAGTTACGTAGAAATAACATGCGGTAATAGTAGGTGTATATTTAATTGCATCGCCGTAGCCAAAGCCTGCGTCAATACCAGTTGTTGGAATATCATTCTTCGCTACGAAAGAATCCATGTCATCTTTCTTACCATTTACATCTTCCTTGCTAGTTACGAGATATGCCTTGCTTGCATTTGCTTCACTTGGAGTAAATCCAAATTCACCGTTATTTGCAACGTAGTTAGCGCCAACCATCTTGATTTCTCCAAGATAAAAATCAGTTTCAAGTCCTTCGATGCCTTGTTCAGCATTAGGTGCTACCAAGCCTTTCAATCTAGAAACCAATAGGTCTGAACCATTGTTTAAGAACGCCTTTGCAAAATCTGCTACGTCAATTACCTTGGTTTGCCAAGCGTTTAATGGTAAGTTAGTAACGGCAGTGTTGTTTGCTTGCCATTCACCAGTTGCGTGATAACCTGAAGCAGAAAGCATTGAATACATTGAATCGCCATAGCAAGCGTTTTTAACAACGTCATCAGCCGTATGAATCATATAGGTATAAACTATTCTAGGTAAATTTAATTTTTCAGCAATGGCGATATAATCTTTACCAGAATAATTCATTTCAAGAGTAATATATCTTTGTTCACTAGCGTTTGCGTTATCAAACTTGATAGCGTCGCCATAACCACCAGCGGCTGCAATACCTTCGGTTGGGATATCTGCTTTAGCAACGTAAGATACAGGAACATTCGTTCTGTCTGGATTACTCTTTTGTTGGTCTTTAGAATAACCTCTAGTAGCATTTTCAACTGATGGAATAAAGTTCCAATCAACAACAGGTAAGCATTCAAAGAATACGATACGTTCACTAGTAACGCCTGCAGTATTGGTAACGGTTAACTTCCAATAGTATTCGCCTAAAGATTTACCTAAATATTTGTTACTGCCTTCAACGTAATCGGTCATCTTGATATTCGCGTAAGCCGTTTGTTTATAAACTTCAATTTGAATATCTTGAATTTCGCCGTCGATAAGGTCTTCTGCTTTAATTTCAGGAAGTCTTGCTTCAATGAAATCTAAGATAGTGTTAGAAACGTCATTTTCATCAAGTTTGATAACAGGGATAGAAACACCCTTAACGGTTACGGTTTTGGTAACCGTTTCACCTTTGAAGTTAACTGAATATTTAACACTATAACTTGCTTTCGTAACTTGGAAAGCCCTATCTGCTTCAACTGCGTTACCTTCGTTATCAGTAACGTTTGCAGTAAGCGCATAACGGTTTCCGTCAGTATCGAAAACATATTCCGCTATTTTGTAATTCATACCGTATGGAACACTAACGGTTGAATTTACGAAATCAACTAAGGTTGCTTCGTCTTTTGGCTTTTTGTCACAAGCAACTAAGCCAATACAACAAATTGCGAGAATTACTGTAAGAATTCTTAATAAAATTTTTCTCATAATAATCTCCCCCCTTATTTAACCTTAACAATTCTAATGTTATCAAACACTATAATTCTGTCTTTACTATTTATCGGAATTGGTCTTATAGTAAAGTTCAAGTATGCTGGATCTGTTGAAAATCTTGCATCTTCTAGTTCATAACCAGGTAATAATGTTGGATAGTTAGTGTGATTAGGGTTGTCTAGTTTAGCAACGATTTGTTGTTGGGTATAATCATCTAACCAACCCATGTTTTGTCTCCATTCACCCCAAGTATAAGGCTTAATGTTTGGAACAAATCTCCAAGTTGGGCCACCTCTATCACAAATGGTGGTTGCATAACCCCAAGAAACAAGTCCGTCAGGATGGTTTTCGATATCGCTTCCGTTGTAGTAATCAACAACCAACTCATAGTTTTCAGGATTATCAATAATATCTTGACCAATAGCCTCAATTGCTTCTTTAATAGGCTTACCAGAAAGAGTTAGGCTTGCAGAGTGAGTAGAGGAATAAGTGAAAGATGCACGTTGTGTGATTTTAAGAACGTTGTTACCACTCTTTGCTTCAATATTTAACGAACTTGCGTTAACAACTTCAGCAGTAGGACGACGGGTTTCAACAGCAGTTGCAAGATAGAAGAATTGATTTTGTCTTTCGTCTTCAAAGTCTGCAATTTCCCATACGCCGTTTTCTGGGTCACTCTTTAAGTTAAATGAAGTAGATGCTTCAACTTTATCTTCAACGGTGTGGAATCTAATATCATCACAATAAATGTGAGGAGCATTTTCGTGACCAACACGAAGTGGGTCAACGTACTCAAAGTTGATAAAGATACCCCAAACGTCTTTAATATTAAGATGTTGAGTGCATTCTAAATATTTTGGGTCCATATCGTATTCAACGTAGTTCCAACCAGGTTGCAAATGGAATTTTTGAGCAACCGTTCTTGGTGCTTCGTTAAGCGTTTGACCGATAGTGATTTTGCCCGTTTGAAGACCCATACCTACGGTAAATTCTTCATCTTGAGCGTTATAGAACCAAGCGGAAATTTTTTCCACTTTAGACATATCTTTGTAATCATATTCGTAACGGAGTGAATAAGTTGGAATGTGAATAATCGGCAAACCTGTTCCGTGAACGGTACCTACCGGACGGAAGTGAGCAGACGCTTCACCATACTTAACGTATTTCTTATCACGGTTAATGTCAACTGAACCGAAAGACCAGTCAACGACACGCATGATATGAAAATCTCTTTCAAAATCTTCAAATCCGTTGAACACGAAGTTGTTTGCGTTTTCGGTTTCACCGTTATCTTTTTCACCGCAAGCCATTAAGGAAAGGGTAGAAAACATGGTTACAACTGCAAGCAAAATAGCCAATAGTTTTTTCATATATTTTTCCCTCCTTATCTGTAAATCGTTATACCAACGAGATATACGTTGCTTCTTGCTAAGTCGCCTTCGTTACCGAGTTCAACAAGCAAGTATTCAAATTGACCGATACTGTTCCAGTTAAGACCTTTAATACCGCTAATTTGAATACGGTTCATACCGTATTTAAGAGTTCCTTCAACACCTTGAGCAATCGTTCTTCTTCCCTTATAAGTAAAGAGAATTGGAAGTTCATCGTTACCAGCGTAGAATATTTCAAGTTCTACCTTGTCAACGTTTTTATCGATATCTTTAACGAGTTCATCGTTAATGATGAAAGATTGTTTACCAGGTGCGTTGTTAGGTCTCTTTTGAGCGTCACCAATCTTAATTTGAACGTATTGGAGACCAGCCATTTCTTCAGCAGGGTTCAACACGGTTGCATCAACGAGAGCAAGGTCGAGAGTTTCAGGTTTAGTTTTGTTACCAGCACTCACGTTATCTTCGTTAATTCCGTCGTTAGCGTAGAATTCGCTAGCAGGAGTGAACACGGTTTGACCAATTTCAAGGCCGAAAGAAATAGACTTAACAGTTCCATCTTCTTCAACGAGTGTTAAGGTGAAGTTATCTTCATCGTGACAAACGATAGAATATAACGTTCCGCCGTTAACTTTAGTTTCTTTAACGTCAAACTTGTTGCTAATCTTAACGTCGTCATCAGCACCAGAGCCTAAAGTATAACCGTCAGCAACGAAAACTTCGTAAATGGTTTGACCACGAACGTCACTGTAATCGGTAATCATAACTTGAGCGTCAGATTCAGCAAGAGTTAAAAGTTGCAATAATTTTTCTCTATTTGCATAGAAAAGTTCACAAGTAATGGTATCGAAAATCTTTGATGCAGAATACATAGAAGCATAGAGTGGAGCCATAATATTTGCTTCGTCATAACCCTTAGAATCGTAAATTCTGCCAAGTTTTCTAATCATTTCCCATTCTTCAATACCGTTCTTCATTTCTTTGATACGAAGAGTTGGGATAGGTCCGTCAACACCATACATTTTACCAGGATACCAGAGCCAGCCTTCACCAGGGGTTGCGTTAGAACGAACACCTGTGTCGTAATAGTCTTCCATATAGTCGGTACCGTCTGGGTTGGTACTAATCTTATAACGGTTGGTAGCCCAGTTGGTGTTACCAATAATATCGTAATCAGCAGCCATCCAGTCACCAATTCTCATAGAAAGAGCGTGGTTACCTAAGTGATAAGTTGGGAACGGAGCCGTAGGCACGTCACAACCATACCACCATAATTCTCTATCTTTATCAGCCGATCTAAACTTTTCACGGAGAGAAGCAGAACCACATTCGTTATAGTGTGGATAGTGAATCATCGACATAATTTCAGGGTCCCAAACATATCCGTTTTCAGGGGTTTTTAATGGGTCGCTTGGGTCACGGTGTAAAACAGGTGTCCAAGTAGAAATCAAGTTGTCGATTTCAAGTAAACTAGCCATCAAATCTTTGAAATATTGAGATTGTCTAACGTCTAGTGGAATGCTTTCGTCGTTAGTGAGTTCTTTAACAACTTCTTTCTTTGCAACTTGGAAAGAATAAATAGTTGTTGGAACTGTATCGAGCGCGTTCCAAAGGTCAGGTTCGTCAATACCCTTTTGATACATTCTCTCAAACACGTTAACCGTTTCGCCCGTTTCCATATAGTGATTGAGCGCAATTCTAGCAACACCACCGTACCAGAAATAGATGTCCTCTTCTTCGTGAACGGTTGCATTATTAATAGTATAAACGTAACCGTCTGGGTAAACGATTTCAAGTTTATCTACTTTTTTAGTGCCAATACCAGGGAAACCGATACTTACTGCTTTAGGGTCCTTAAAATATTCGAGAAGGAATCTTCCGTATGCTGCAAGTTCAGTATCCAAATTGTGTGAATATTGAGTCAAAAGAACGTTCGTACCTAAACGGTGGTCTTTTAACGCATTTGCGTATTTACCACGCATTTCAAAAGTGGTGTCAAGTTCGCCACGTTCGTGACCCCAACCGATAGACCATGAAGACCAGAAGTCAGTTTCTTCTGGAACGGTTGCATCGTAAACGGTTACCGTTACAGGAATAACTTTATCTTCATCAGCAATCGTGATTACCAACGAACCGGTATAAACACCAGGTTCTTGGTCGATTGGAATGTTAAAAGAAGTGTAAATACCTTGGTTTTGGTTTGGTGCAATTACGTTTTGACCAAGAACCTTTGCGCCTGCGATAGGAGCAAGTCCGTCAGGATAAAAACCTTCGTATTTATAGAATTCTTTCGAGCCTAAGTAGGTGTACATACTTTGATAAAGGTCAATATTTTCTTTATCGAGAGTATTTTCACCACTTTTTAAACTAGTGATGCTAACGTCAAATGAAGTCACGGCTTTGTCACCAGTTGTCATAATGATTTTTCCGCCTTCTTCTTCGCCACGAGCAACACTAATGTTGATTGTTGGTTCGAATTTGAAGTCGTTGTAAACGCCGTGAAGGTCTTGTAAAATAGATTCGCTTGAATAAGTTCCCCAGAATTCAACGTCGCTAAGTTTAGCAGAACCTGATTTGCCACCCTTATCGCAGGCAGTTACAGGTACAACGAGAACTAAAGCAAGCAAAAACGCTATCAAAGACTTTCTAATTTTCTTAAACGTTTTCATTTCATTTTCTCCTTACTTTTCTCTTTCGATAAGTCGCCAAAAGGTTTTTGTCGATTTTGGCAAAAACCTTTTAACTTCACTATCGCTTTTTTGTTAAATTTCTATTTAATTAAAATTTGCGCTAGTCAAATATAATTATTCAATTTATTAACCTACAGAGTTAACCAAGATGTTCCACTTGTCACCTTCCCACCATGCGCAGTCGGTAACGAAAATACTCTTAGCAGTTGCTCTGTCCGCTTCTGTTGACAAGAAGTCTTGGTTCATGTTACCAGTGTAACTTTCAAGAGTCTTAAGACCTGCTTTACCAAAGTCGTAGTTTTCGTTTTGTGGAAGAATTTGCCAACCGGTTGCATAGTCAGCGTGTCTATTGAAGAGCATATCAAACTTGTTGATTGCTTCACTTTCAAATTGACTTGTAACTCTTTCATAATCAGCATCGCTGATGTCTTCGAAATAAGTGGTAGGCATTGCGAGACCTTTAGATGCAACTGAGAACTTTTCGATAGCGATATCAGTATACATAAATCTAATGAAGTCGCAAGCAAGTTCTTTTGCAGGGGTTTGTGATGGAACTACGAATGCTTCGTTTCCAAGATATGCTCTACCTTTAATGGTTCTTGCACCGTAAACGATATCAAAGTCTTCTTCGGTGATTGCAAAACCGTTAATTTCTTTTGAGCAGTTATCCCAAGTTTTACCAGCATCGATTTCTCTAATTAAGGTAGATAAAACTTTATCGTATTTATCTTGCTTTTCTTGAGAAAGAGTGCTGAATGGAACGGTTTGACCTGCGAAAGGTGCATAGTCAAATTCAGGTTTTGCTGGATATCCTTCTGCATCAGCGTAGAAAGAAAGTTTTTCAACTAAGGTACTAGTTACAGGGCAAGCAAAAGACGCGATTTCATAATCGATGCCTTGTGCTCTTAAACCGTCACGAGTAAGTTGCATTTCAGTGGTGAAGTAGTCACCGTTATAGTGGAAGAGACCGTGACCTGACAAGAAGAGACCTTGACCAGTCTTAGCATCGGTAGCAAGCGCATTGCTATAACCGTATTTTTGGTGCATTTCTTCACATTGTTGAAGTGCACGATATCTACCTACTTGTTGTAAAACTTCACTAGTTATTCTAGTTTCGTAAATACCGTTGAAGAAGTTTTCATATTCTTCAAAACCTTCGTATTGAGTCCACCACATTTCAAGTTGAGATTCGGTGTAACCACCGTCAACTGCAGTAGTCAAAATAGGGTCTTTACAAAGCTCGTTTTTACCTTTGAATTCGTAAGTATAACCGGTTTGTTGAACGTCATCACAAATGTGGTGCCATTCTTCAGTGGTTACAGGAAGTTCCCAACCGAATTGAGGAGCAAGTTGATCAAAAAGAGTCTTATTATACATCCAGTTATAAATCATGTATAAATGTTTACCAGCGTAATAGTTACCGTATTCTACACCTTCTAAAGGGGTAGTGCCGTAACCAGGACGGGTAAGCACGTTCTTAACTTGGTCAGGAAGTCTGTCCATGATAAGAGTACCAGGTTGACCAGGAATTTCAGTCAAATATACCTTTTCAGTAAGGTTAGTAAGATATGCTCTATCCACCTTATCAATACCGTATTGACCAAACATAAGGTCGGTATTGTTGGTTTTTTGGTTAGCAAGTTTATCAAGTGGTTTTGAACCTTGTGAGTCTGCTTCCAAGTCTACCGTAAGTTTAGGATATTTTTCTTTTACCCAATCTTGTTTTTTGAATTCTTCAATAACGCCTTCGAGCCAGGTTGCACCGAAACCTTGGGTATAAACGTAAATTTCCAAGTCTTCAGGGCTATCTGAGCCACCAGCACCTCTACATGCCATTCCACCTAAAGTAGAAAAAGCCATAAGAAGCGTCATTAAAAGTGCTAAAAATTTCTTCATATATTTTCTCCTTTACTTAATATTATTTTTCTTAAGTTAAATATATATCCGTTATTTATGCCTTTTCCCCGAATAAATTTTCGGGGTTAAGGACTTTTTTCTCTTTTATTATTATATGATAATATTTATATATTATATATAATGTTTACGGTTTTTCTAAATACTAGCCCTTAAGACCACCGATTGAAAGGTTAGTCATCATCTTTTCAGCAATAAATCCGTAAAGAATCATAATAGGTATTAAGGTTATTACCAAACCACAGAAGTAAATAGGTAAGCCTACGTGGAAAACTTCTGCTTGAATTTGATACAAGCCCGATGCAACCGTTGGCGTTGATGGCAAATACATAAGTGGGGCTTCGTAAGTGTTCCAAAGTGCAACACCTTCTGCAACGGCAAGTGCTGAAAGCATTGGCATTGCTTGTGGTAACATAATTCTAAAGTAAACGGTCGTATCTCCACCACCGTCGATATAAACGGCTTCGGCATATTCCCAAGAAATTCCCTTGAACAAACCTACCATCGTTAAGAATTGACCACCCAAGCCACCGAACGAAGTGAATATCAAATAGATAATACCTTGGTCGTATAAACCTAAGTTACAAATAAGCGCGTAAGATGAACCACCCGTACCATAAACAGGAATAATTGAGTTTATGATAACCAAGTTATAAAGGAAGTTTCTTCCCTTAAAACGATACTTAGAAATAATGTAAGCAGTGGTTGCGTGCCAGAATATAGTTTGGAAAGTACCAACACCTACGTACCAAGCACTGTTCGTAAGCATTCCAAGGAAGTTAACACCTCTATAGGTAAGACCTGTGAATGCTTCAATATATTGTTCTGGATGAAGGTCGGTAATCGGAGGAATGTAGAGCCAACCTTCGAAAATCTTATTGGTATCATACATTGCTGAAAGTTCTAACGACTTAACAAGCAACCAAAAAACCGGGAACACAAGCGAAAATGCGTATACTGCGCAAAAAATCGCCATGACTATAAAGAATATTTTTTCCGGAATAGATACGCGTTGAGTTAAAATTGACTTTTCTTTAACCTTTTTAGGTAAAATTATCTTATTTTCCATCTCGCGCACCTCTTAATATTCAACTTGTGGAAGTTTTTCAGTAAACAACCATTTCATAAATAATACGAACGGTGTTACCAAAAGGGTCATCATAAGACCTACACCACAAACCCTATATAATCTATGTGCTTCGTAAGTTCCAGTCAACGCACCATTTGTATCAAGCACTTGCATGAACATCCAGAAGGACAGCGTGTGCGCTTTCATCGTGAACGAACTCTGTTGACCTACCAGCAAGAGAAGGTTACCAGACGCACCCAAGATACCCGTGAGTTGCAACAACAAGATTGTTGACAACGTTGGCCACATCATTGGAAGTATAATTTGGAAGAACTCTCTAAACGCACCTACACCGTCAAGACGGCTTGCTTCAAGTGTTTCAACCGGAATTCTTACCATCGCGCCACAGAAAAGCAACATGTTTGTTCCTAAACCGTCCCAAATACCGTAAATAACTACGGTGAAAGTTACCGATTCTGGGTCCATCAATAAGTTTTTACCTACGATATCCCAACCAAACGCGTTTTCACAGGCTTCGATTACGCCTTCAAGTTTTGCAACTTCCTTAAATACCGTGCAATATGCAAGGTTTGGTATGATTGCTGGGAAATAGAAAATGTATCTCCAAATTTTATATCCCCCAACCTTCTTAAAAATGAGATAAGCAATCAACATTTGGAAAGGGAATTTAATAAATAATCCAACCGAGAAATATGTAAGCGTGTTCTTTAAGCCGATAAGCAACGTTCCGTCACCTGAAAACATTTGCTCAAAGAAATATTTAAGATTATCTAAGGTAAACGCCCCTGTATAATCTTGGAACGCCATTATGATTGTTTGAACTTTTGTCCAAAAACCAAATACAGCAAAAGTAATAATCGGTGGTATCAACCACAACCAACAGAATAAAAGTTGATTACGGCGGAAACTACCCATACTGCTTTTCTTAGGCTTTTGAACAACTTGCCCTTGTTCCTGCATATGTTTTTTCCTCCTGATTAGTTAAAAAGTTTCAATTTTTGTTTGGATTTCACACAATAGGGCGCAAAACCCCTAAGGTACACTTTATTATAAACTATTTTCACTATTATTGTCAAGGGAATTCCTTGATTTTCATAACCTTTTTCTTCCTTTTTTTTCAAATAGATTTTAATAGATTTTTTTAGGATTTAAAGGGGTTTTTACACTAGTTTATACATGTTAAAGTTTTGTTTTGCCCACGCGCCGAAACCTTTCCAAGACATTTCGCCGTATTTATCCGAATATATCATAAAATGCCCGTAAGGTCTAAAGTCTTTTAACGCAACGTCCATTGCTTTTAACGGTATAACTTGCACGAAGAAAAGTTTTCTTTTTTCTTTGTCGTTTGAAAGGTAAACTTTTCTCACCGTCTTAACACCGTCAGGTTCGTTGATTTCAACCGCCGTGTTTTCGTTTATATAATAATGGTCACGGTTATCCCCTCTGTTAAACCCACTAGTATAACCGTAATAAATTTCCATATTATAAGAGTTTCCACCAAAGTAACTTTCAGCACGGAAAGATACTTCCGTTCCGTTTTCTCTCTTTACCTTTACCGTGCCGTTAACTTCTTCTACACCTACGATTTCATCGTCGTACATTTCGTATCCAAAATATGCGTTTTTATCATCGTAGAGCATTTTTCTTGTTACCCTTGCCCTTGGGTCTGGATTATCAGTACAGCCGTATTTTTTTATCACCTTGCTAACGGGCGCTTTATTCCAAACGCTATCCTTATTAGATTCGTAATCCATTTGTTCTTCACTGATTGGATTAACTTTTCCGCAATACATAATTTCAGCATCTTCATCTTCAAAGTTCATATATTGGTCGATATAATACTTCAAAGTTTCATAAATGCTTTCTATTCTATCCTTTACCGTTTCCGTCTTAACCTTTTTAAGCGCTTTTTCTAAGGTCTTTAGTACCCCTTCTGCCACGCCTGCCTTAAGCAAGAATTGGTAAATGTATACGTCTGCTTCCATTATACAGAAAATGTATGCGTCGGTTTCTTCATAACCTTTTTCAACGAGATTGTAATATTCGAGCATTTCTTCATAGCATTCCTTGTAGACTATTCTACAATAATGCTTTTTCATTTCTTCTAAATCCCTTTCAGGATTCCATATTAATCTTGATAAGCCCCAAACGTACATTTCGTTAAAGTCGTAGAATTTTCTTGCTCTTAATTGGTCTCTCGTGTAACTATCAAGTTTAGAGCAGTCTACCTTTCCTTCGGGGGTAAAGCCCACAAAACCGAGTTTTCCAGCAAAGCGAATATCGGCTTGCGCAACCTTCCAAATCGGGCGCGAATAATACCAACCTGGGAAACAACCCCACGCTGGGTCGGATATAATGTTCTTAGCACATTTTGTCCACGCAATAAAGTTATCGCGAACGTCGTGATTGTCCGTCTTAACAGGGTCGTCTTGTGGAACTTTCATATTTGAAGTAAGTGCAGAGAGTTTAACGTAAATTCTATCGTCTAACCTAATCGCTGGAGCAGGCTCAGTATACATATAAGATTGGGTAGTTATTATAGTGCCTGGTAAAAGTTCGTTGATTTCTTTAATTAACCTATTAACGAAGTTAAAATATACCGTTGACTTGTAGTTCGGTTGGTCTGGGTATACAGTTACGCCA
>JAZNQZ010000035.1:0-18268 GCA_045590475.1 Christensenellaceae bacterium | reverse complement strand
TATGAAAAGTAAGCGAAAAATTGATACTCAAATATTAAATTTCTCTTAAATATTTAATAATTTCTGCCCTATCTGGTTCATTAAATACCGTACTTCCTGCAACGATAACGTTAGCACCGGCATCTTTAACAAGTTTAATGTTTTCTTTATTAATGCCACCGTCGATTTCTAAGTCAATATCTTTTCCTGTTTTTTCAATAAGTTTTGATGCTTGTTCGATTTTTTTAAGAACTTCAGGAATAAATTTTTGACCGCCAAAACCCGGATAAACGCTCATTAAAAGAAGCATATCAATATCATCGATTACGCTTTCAATCTCTTTAACTTCCGTATTAGGATTAATTACTGCGCCACACTTAACCCCTAAATCTTTAATTTGCTTTAAGGTTTCTTTCAATTTATCGCCACACGCTTCATAGTGAACTGTTATAATATCAGCGCCAGCATCGGCAAACTGTGGAACGTAATTCCATGGATTAACTATCATTAAGTGAGCATCAAAAATTGCCTTTGAATATGGTCTACATTCTTTAATAAGTTTTGGGCCAAAAGAAATGTTCTTAACAAAACTACCGTCCATAACGTCTAAGTGTATAACGTCTGCACCTGCAGTAGTAATGTCAGCAATTTCTTGTCCCATTTTAGAAAAGTCGGCAGATAAAATTGATGGTGCGATTTTAATTTTTTTCATATATGTTTCTCCTTTTTGATATTTCATTATAAATCTCAACGTATCTATCATAGCGTTTTTGTGATAAAACGCCTAATTTTACTAATTCTTTTACCTTACAATCGGGTTCATTAACGTGTGAACACCCACGAAATTTACACTCATTTGCTACGCATAAATATTCTGGATAACAATTTGGTAAATCTTCTAAACTAACCATTGCGTCTATAACGGCAAACCCAGGCGAATCTATAATCTTTATATTTTCATACTCGAAAATTTCCGAACGCGTCGTAGTATGCTTTCCCCTTGAAATCTTATCGCTTAAATCTCCTACTTTTAAGTTAGTCCCAAAAATTGAATTTACGATAGAAGTCTTACCAACGGCGCTTTGCCCTGCTAAAACGGTGAGTTTAGAATTAACTTTTTCCTTTAATTTAGAGATATTATCATTATTTTTTGCTGAAATAGAAATAATTTCTATCCCTAGTTTTCCATATTCATCTACGATATAGTTAAAAGTTTCAGTTTCTAAGTCAACTTTATTTACCACGATTAAAAATTCAACTTCATTATGAACTGCATTTAACAATAACTTATCAAGCAAATAAAAATCAGGTTTAGGCTCTGGTGAAATTACTGCAACTATCAAATCCACGTTTGAAACGTTTGGTCTAATAAACTTGTTTTTTCTGGGCAAAATCGAAGTAATTACGTCGCTATCGAACTCAACGTAATCCCCAACTGAAATATCTTGGCGTTTTAATTTAAAAACACCCCTTGCCTTTAATTTTATTAGATTTTCTTCACTCTTAACTAAATAAGAATCAGTATTTACCTTATAAACTTGCCCTAACAAATTTCACCTATTAATTTTCTTCAATATATCTTTGTCTAAGTTGTCCACAAGCACCGTCAATATCTTCACCCATGCGTCTTCTTAACGTTGCTGACAAACCACCTTTTTCTAAAAGTCCTAAAAATCTATATGCTTCTTTATCGGTTACGCTTTTTAATTCATTTTCTTTTACTTCGTTGAGTCTAATTAAATTAACGTGACAAGGTCTACCTTTTAATTTTGCAATCAATTCGTTAGCATGACGAATGGTATCGTTATTTCCACGAATTAACACATATTCAAATATATAGCGTCTACCCGTTTTCTTAAAATAATTAGAACATGCATCTAATATTTCATCTATCTTAAACTTTTTAGCGATGGGCATAATAAGTTGCCTTTCTTCATCGAACGGAGAGTGCAATGAAACGGTTAAATTTATATTAACGTCTTCCTCTGCTAATTTATACATTTTATCAACCAAACCAGAAGTAGAAAGACTAATATTTCTTTGACTAATATTAATTCCATCAGGTGATGATACTAAACGCAAGAAATTTACAGTGTTATCGTAATTATCTAACGGTTCGCCACTACCCATTAATACGACGTTAGTAATTTTTCTTTTATCCTTAAGCCCACCACCTAAATATCTATTAACGGCAATAACTTCGCCTAAAATTTCACCAGATTCTAAGTTGCGAACTAAACCGTGCAAGCCCGATGCACAAAAAGCACATCTCATACGGCATCCAACTTGAGTCGAAATGCAAAGCGTATAACCATATTTATATTGCATTAAAACGCCTTCGACAACGTTACCATCATATAATTTAAATAAAAACTTTTCAGTACCATCAACCGATTTTAGATTTTTTATAATTTGAACAGGCTGAGCAATAAAATCTTCACTTAATCTATCCCTTAATGTTTTAGATATTTCCGTCATCTCAAAAAAATCCAAACCTAAATGTAAAGCCTTAAAAATTTGTCCTGCTCTAAAACTTTTCTCTTTAAGTTCAGCGACAATATCCTTTAAGTTTTCTAAATTATAACTTAATAAACACTTTTTCACTGTTATTTAACTCTCTTTAACTTGGCTATATAAAAACCTAATCCATTTGAAATATCAGGTAAAAATTGATTTGTGCCACAAACGTTTTCATGCTGTAATTTACTATCAATTTCACACAACTCAAAACCCATTATGTCACGCATAAACGCATTAATAATATCTATATTTTCACTATTTAAAACCGAACAAGTAGAATAATATAAATATCCACCGACTTTTACGTAGTTAGAAACAGTTTTCAAAATAGTTAGTTGTTCTTTATTTAACGATAAAATACTATCTTGTTCCCTATTTAATTTTATATCGGGATTATCGTTAACAACGCCTAGTCCACTACACGGAGCGTCAACTAAAACTGCATCAAAACTTTTTTCATATTTAGCATCATATTCTTTTGAATCTTTTACGATGGCAGTAATGTTTTCTCTATTCATACGCTCAGCATATTCTTTTACTAACTCTATTCTATGTTCATGAACGTCAAAAGACGTAACGTTTTTACATTTATAAGATAACCTTATGCTTTTACCACCGGGTGCAGCGCAGGCATCAAGCAAATTTTCACAAGGTAAAACTTCTTCACAAATAGCAACTGAACCCAATGCTTGATAAGTATAAATTCCCCTATCGTAATCTTCATTTCTAAGAAAATTTTTTGCTAAAAAAACGTTATTAAACGGCGTTTTTTCATAATCAACCTGTAAATCAGTTAAATATTTTTCGCCATCAACTTCATAAAACACAAGCGTTTTCTTGGTGTTTTCTGCGCTTATAATTCTTTCAGTTCTTTCTTCACCGTAAGTTTTAACAAGTTCGTTAACAGCAAACTTTGGATAAGAATATTTTATAGAAAGATAATCTACTTTATCATCAGGTAAGTTAATTTTTGTATTAACAAATTTTCTTAAAAATGCGTTTACAAAACCTGACATACCACCTTTCCCAAGTTTTTTAGTAAGTTCTACGGCGTTTTTAGTAACGGCATATTCTTTTTTCTCTAAATACTTAATTGCGTACATAGATATTTTAAGAATTGTTCTTATCACTAATTTTGGAGATTTGTCAGCCAAATATGAAATGTAATATGAAAGTTCTATATCCTTATCTAACACACCATAACAAGTTTTTGTAACTAAAGAACGGTTTTTTTCTTCGATAAAAGTAGAATTCATCGCCTGTTTAATAAAGGCTTTTTCACTATAAACCTTATTTAAGATTGTATAACAATCGTAAAAATAATTTACCATTATTTAAATTCACCACCGACGATAAATTTATTTCCACGCAAAAAATCCTTAATATTCATTGGCTTACCACCAGCTTTTTGAACAGTCTTAAAGGATAATGAATTACTACTGCAACCAACTATTAATTCATTATCAACCGATAAAATTTCACCAGGTTTACCACTTTTACTAGAAACTTCAGCACAATATACCTTAAAAGGTTCATTGTTCAAATAACAAAAGGCAACGGGCGATGGATTATAAGCACGAATTTTATTATAATTAAACTCAGCACTATCGTTAAAATCAATTAATGCATGCTCTTTTTTTACGATTTTAGTAAAACTCGCTTCATTTTCATTTTGTTTTATAAAATTAGCATTACCACTAAAAATTAAAGGTAGACTTTCTAGTAGACACTCGGCACCCAAAACTGATAGTCGACTAAATAATTCGCCACAAGTTTCATTAGGTAAAATCTCAATGCTTTTTTGCAATAAAACATCACCCGTATCAATGCCAATATCAGTTTTCATGATGCTTATTCCCGTTTCTTTTTCACCATTTAAAATAGCATAATGAATTGGTGAAGCACCTCTATATTTTGGCAACAACGAAGCGTGAATATTAATTACGCCAAATTTTGGTATATCTAAAATTTCTTGAGACAAAATTTGCCCAAAAGCGCAAGTTATCATTATATCAGGGCACAACGAAGTTAAATCTTCAACGCCTTCAACTCTAATTTTATCGTACTGAAAGACTGGAATTCCTTGTTCTTTAGCGTAAATCTTAACGGGTGGTGGCGTCAATACTTGCTTTCTGCCGACAGGCTTATCTTTATTTGTAACTACGGCAACAACCTCGTATTTACCACTCTCAACTAAACTTTTTAGTGGATTAACAGCAAAATCAGGCGTTCCAAGATAAACTATTCTCAATTACCCTCATCCTCCAAGTTTTCAGCCTTATCGACGTAAATTATTCCGTCTAAATGGTCGTTTTCATGGCAAAATGCTCTTGCTAGAAAGCCTTCAGCATTAACTGTAAACGGCTTACCGTAACGGTCAAAAGCCTTTACTGTGACCTTATTAGGACGAGTAACGACCCCGTACTTTCCTTTAACTGAAAGACAACCTTCTTCGCCCCTTTGCTTTCCACTTTGTTTAACAATGGTAGGGTTTATGCATTCGTAATATTTATCTTCAGCCATTACGATAAAAATCCTACGAAGAACGCCAACTTGTGGGGCAGCAAGACCAGCGCCTTCTGCCTTAATTAAGGTTTCCTTCATATCATCAATAAGTTGCCAAGTTTTTTCACCAAAATCGGTAACTTCAAAACTTTTTTTCCTTAATGTTGGGTCACCAATTTGAACTATATTCCTAATTGCCATATTATACTTTCCTTAAGTTAAATTATTTGAGTTTACTTCCATAAAAACAGAAACAAACCTAGTTTTTTCTCTATCACTAAGATAAAAAATTTCATCTAAAAGATTAGTATCGTTAGATAAAATTCTCATAAGAACTTGATATCTATATTTATTTTGCAAACGCTTTAATGGTGCTTTCATACACCCGAAAAAACGAAATTTTTCTTTGTTTTTTTCATAAACTGAAGATAACGATTCATAAATGGTTTTAGTAACGGCTAAAGTTTTATCATCGTCTTCTCCACTTATCAAAACTCTAACTACGTCAGTAAATGGTGGAAATGCCGTTGCTTTTCTTATGGAAATTTCTTGCTTAAAGAAATTTTCATAATCATATTTTATTGCATATTTAAGAACACTATTATCCGGAGAATAGGTTTGCAACACTACTTTTCCTGCTTTTTCTGCTCTACCACTTCTACCTGCAACCTGTGTTAACAACTGAAACGTACGTTCACCACTTCTAAAATCTGAAAAATGCAAACTCATATCAGCATCAAGAATACCAACTAAGGTTACGAAAGGAAAATCGTGACCTTTAGCAATCATTTGAGTTCCAACTAAAATGTCTGCTTCCCTATTTGAAAATTGGCTTAAAATCTTGAAATGCCCTTCTTTATTTTGAGTGGTATCTCTATCCATTCTTAAAATTCGTGCTTTTGGATATAGTTTTTTAAGTTCGTCTACAACTCTCTCCGTGCCAACACCACCATAACGAATAAACGGACTGCCACACTCGGTGCAAGCGTTTATCATCTTATATTTTGCACCACAATAGTGACATAAAAGCGCATCATCTTCCTTATGATAAGTCAAAGAAACGTCACAAGCATCACACTTTTGAACGTGACCACATTCGGTACAAATAACGGTTTTTGAATAACCTCTTTGATTTAGAAAAATAATCGCTTGATTTCCACTATTTAAACACTCTTCTAATTCAAGTTTTAATATTGAAGAAAAAGGCGAATTATTTCCACGTCTAACTTCCTTGCGCATATCGGCAATTTCAACTTCAGGAAGTGGCCTTTTGTTAATTCTATCTGGAAGTTTAATCAAGTTATATTCACCGTTTATAGCGTTATTATAACTTTCAATAGACGGTGTAGCACTACCTAAAACTAATTTTGCACCATTTTGCTCAGCACGATATTTTGCAACGTTTAACGTTGAATATCTTGGTGCAGATTCACTAGTATAACTGCCATCATGCTCTTCATCAACAATAATTAAACCTAAATTTTCAACCGGCGCAAAAATAGCACTTCTCGCCCCAATTGCAATTCGCGCTTCTCCGTTTCTTAATCTCCACCACTCATCAAATCTTTCGCCAGCAGAAAGTCCACTATGTAAAATTGCAGCATTATCACCAAATCTTGCGCGAAGTTGCTTCAACATTTGTGGCGTTAAAGCAATTTCAGGAACTAACATTATTGCTGTTTTACCTTCATTTATCGTTTTATTGATTAAATTTAAGTAAATTTCAGTTTTGCCACTGCCCGTAACACCAAAAATTAAACTAACTATTTTATCTGTTGATAAAACACTTGCAACTGCTTCTTTTTGTTTTTCCGTTAATTCAACATTCTTTTTTTCAAACGATAAATTTTTATATGGTGAACGCGAAAATTGTTCTTCTGTTAAATCAAGTTTTTCTTTTTTTATTAAAGAGTTCACAGCTGATGCCCCAAACTTTTCGGCTAAAAGAGTAAATTTTTGTTTTCCAAACTCACTTAAAAACTTTAAAAGTTCAATTTGTTTAACGGCAGATTTACGCATCGATAAAATTTCATTTTCAACGTTTATACCTTGCTTTAATGAAACAAATCTCATCGTTTGAGATTTTATCTTTCCCTTTCTCATTTCCGCCGGTAAAAACAGCCTTAATGCTGAAGCACGCGTTACGTAACACGTTTTCCTAACGTATTCCATTAGCGATAAAGTTTCTTTAGTAAGTGCGGGGGTATCTTCCAAAACTTTTATTATAGATTTAATTTTTTCGATTGGATATTCGCTAAAATCTTTAATTTTTATAACTATGCCCTCTATTGCCTTAACGCCAAAAGGCACCAAAACGCGACTGCCAACAAAAACGTTACAGTCACCGATTTGGTATTCAAAAACTTTATCAACTTCAACGTTGTTGATATCGACTATGACTTCAGCAAACATAAAAATTCTCTGTCAATAAAACAAAATATGTCCACCAAGAACGATGAACACATTTTAATTTTTTCTCAATCGTTGGTGGCAACTAACTTACCATCTTCAATCTCTTGTGCAGCAACTGATAAAGGTTTTTCTTTACTTGGCAATTCAGTAAACCCTTGATTTTGCGCTTGTTCCATAAGTTGTCTTGCACGTTTACTAGTAACTATGCAAAGTTCATATTTTGAACCGATTTTTTGCGCTAATTCGTCAATAGGTGGTTTATGTATCATAATCTATCTCCTTGAAAACTAAATATACTAATTTTTATTTTTTTCTTTATTAATAATTTCTTCTACGTCGTTTAAGGCGACGTCTAACTTATCGTTAATAACCGTGTAATCGTATAAACTTTGCTTTGATAATTCGTAATCAATTCTCTCCATACGAAGTTCAATTTTATCGAGTGATTCCGTACTTCTTTTTATTAAACGATTGCGAACTTCTTCTCTAGACGGTGGCAACAACATAATTAACACGGCTTCTGGAAAATTCTTTTTTACCTCTAATCCACCGTTTACGTCTATTTCAAGCAATACGTCTTTCTCTTTTAAACTTTCTAAAACAAAACTTTTAGGCGTGCCGTAAAAATTTTCAAAATGATTGGAATATTCTAAAAAACCATCGTTTTTTATTTTTTCCTTAAACTCATCTTTTGTTATAAAAAAATACTCTTTTCCGTGGGTTTCACCCGCTCTTAAACCCCTAGTCGTACAAGAAATGCTTAAACTTAAGTTTTTGTTTCTTTCAACTAAAAGTTTGGCTATAGTTCCCTTGCCTACTCCCGACGGACCAGATAAAACAATTAAAACGTTTCTCATATTATTCTAAGTTTTGAACTTGCTCTCTAACCTTTTCTATTTCATTTTTAAGTTCTAAAGCGTAACGCGTAACTTCAATATCGTTTGATTTTGAACAAATCGTGTTAGTTTCTCTATTAAACTCTTGCATTAAAAAATCTAACTTTTTACCCATGCCGTCGACTTTAATAATATCCTTAAATTGAACGATATGTGACTTTAATCTAGTCAATTCTTCGTCGATATTAACTCTATCGGTATAAAACGCAACTTCGCTTAACAACCTAGACTCATCATACTTAACGTCTTGCAAAAATTCTTCAATTCTAATTTTTAACTTGTTTTTATACTCTAAAGCAACGTTTGGTGCGCGTTCAGTAATTTTATCGGCTAAATTTTTAATAGTGTCCATTCTAGAAAGCAAATCAGCAACCAACTTTTCGCCTTCGACTTTTCTCATCTCATTTAACTTTTCGCATGCAGAAGTTACCGTTTCTTTAATAATTTCTTCAAGTTCAGTTGCGTCAACAATAGAATTATCAACGATAACGTCAGGAGACTTCATTATCATACTAACAGTAAGGTCGTTTGGCATTGAAAAGTTTTCCGCTATAATTTTACTAGCATTATAATAAGCGTTTGCCTTATCTAAGTTAACCGTTAAGTTTGAAACGTTTTCTCTAGTGTCAAAAAAGTTAACGAACAAATCAATCCTACCACGACGCACGTATTTTTGAACAATTTTGCGTATTGAATCTTCAAGTGCAATAAAAGCGCGTGGAGTTTTGCAATTTAAGTCAAAGTTACGGTTATTTACCGTTTTAATTTCAACTATTAAATTTATTCCGTTTTCAGCATATTCGGCTCTACCATAGCCAGTCATACTAAGCATATTAATTTTCCTATAAAAAATTTATTACAAAATTCATGTGTTATAATAATTAAAATAAATATAAATATTTATTCTCATATTATATTAACATAAAAAAAGCAATTTATCAAGTTTTTAATAAAGATTTAAATATTTCTTCATCAATAATTTTTACGTTCAATTTTTTTGCTTTTTCAAGTTTACTACCAGCGTTTTCACCGGCAAGAACAAGAGTTGTATTTTTTGAAACGCTTGAAACCACTTCTCCACCCAATTTTTCAATCAATCTTGACGCTTCGTCTCTTGTAAAATCAGTTAAAGAACCGGTTAATACAACTTTTTCATTTGAAAAAACACCACCAACTTCTTCAGTGTTTTCTTCTTGAATTTTTACGCCCAAAGTGATTAGTGCGTCTATTTCTTTTAAATTATCCGTATCATTGAAAAAATCAACAATACAATCGGCAACAACTTCACCAACGTCGTTAATCTTTAACAATTCTTCTTTAGATGATTTAGTTAAATTTTCTAAGGTCTTAAACTGCTTTGCTAAGTCTTTAGCAGTTTTTTTGCCAACGTTTTCAATACCTAAAGCATAAATAAAGTTAGAAAATGACACAGTTTTTGAGTTTTCTATCGCTGTAAATAAATTATCAGTTTTAGCATCCTTAAATCCTTCCAATGATAAAATATCATCTCTATTTAAGTTAAATAAATCACTTGCCTTAAACACGTTAAACTTATCAAAAAGCAACCCTGCAGTTTTCTCGCTAAAGCCTTCAATATCCATAGCGTTTCTAGACGCAAAATGAGATAATTTTGCAATAACTCTAGGACGGCATAATTTATTAGGACAGAATAAATTTGCACCAACTTCTTTTAGTTGGCTTTGACAATATGGGCAAACAGTTGGCTTTTCAACTTCTTTACAATGTGAATAAACTTCAGTTGTTCCTAAAATTTCAGGAATAACTTCGTTACTTCTTCTTATTAAAACTCTTGCACCAATTAAAACGCCTTTTCTTTTTACGTCACCAAAATTATTTAACGTTGCCTTTTGAACGGTAGCGCCCCCTAGTTCTGTCGGTTCTAATATTCCTAATGGAGTTAGTTTTCCCGTTCTTCCAACTTGCCACTTTACGTCTTTTAAAATAGTTGTAATTTCTTCGGCTTCAAACTTATAAGCAATCGCCCAGCGTGGAAATTTATCAGTAAATCCAAGAGTATCTCTTAAATTAAAATTATCAACTTTAACGACAGCGCCATCAGTTAAAATATCTAGTGATTTTCTAGTTTTTTCAATGTCGTTTATTGCACGCATAACGGCATTAATGTCATCGCAAACTGCTAAAAATGGATGAACCTTAAATCCTTGTTTAATTAAAAACTCAACACTCTCTGTTTGAGAAGTTAAAAACTTATCTTCAATATAATTTACGTTGTAAAACATTATATCAAGATTTCTTTTTTCGGTAACTTTTGGGTCAAGGTTTCTTATAGCACCAGCAACGGCATTTCTAGCATTTTTTAATGGTTCTTCAGCAGTTTTATTATATTTATCTAAAACCGATAAGCGCATAATCGCTTCGCCCTGAACTTCAATTTTTCCTTTATAATCAATTGTTAAAGGAAAGGTTTTAATAGTTAAAACCTGTGCAGTAACGTCTTCACCAACTTCGCCTTTACCCCTTGTTGCCGCACAAACAAATTTTCCTTTATCGTAAGTTAAACATATCGTTAATCCGTCAAACTTATATTCAACGGTGTATCTTATCTTTTGTTTTTCTTTATTAATTCTGTTTTCAAACGCAATAATTTCTTCTTCGGTAGTAGCCTTATCTAAACTATATAATCTAGCAATATGTTTGTGTTTTTTAAAAGCAGAAATTGGTTCGCCACCAACACGCTTTGTTGGCGAATCAAAAAGTTGTTCCCCCGTTTCTTTTTCTAACGATACTAATTCATCATAAAGTTTATCATATTCAATATCAGACACGGTAGGATTATCTAAAACGTAATATTCATGAGCATACTTATTGAGAAGTTCAACAAGTTCTTTCATTCGGTTTTTCATATTATCTCCATTGGCGCAAATTTTACTGATAACGATTTAATTCCAACACCCTTAAACGCAACGTCAACAATTAAATTATTTGCATCGCCTTTAACTGCTATTACTATTCCATCACCAAATTTTAAGTGACGAACTTTAGTGCCCGATTTATATTTAGAAACTTCAACCTTATTTACTTGCTTTGGCTGATTGTTTTGCAAGAAAGATTTTGCATAATTTGAAGAATAACCACTAGAAGTAGTTGGTGTTTTATCATCGTCATAAATGTTGTAATTATAACTATTTTCACGCGAATATTCCTTCTTTTCCATAGGTTTTTGTGGGGCTAACACAGTTTGCGCTTCCCTTAAAAACCTTGACTGAACCATATATTCGCGCCTGCCGTACATATATCTACTCATTGCACGAGTTAAATATAATCTTTCCATTGCTCTAGTTATAGCAACGTACATAAGCCTTCTTTCTTCTTCTAGTTCTTCTTCATCATCTACACTTCTAGATATAGGCAAAATCGTTTCGTCTAGTCCAGCAACGAACACGCATTTATATTCTAATCCTTTTGCGGCATGAATAGTTGCAATAGTAACAGCGTCGTCATTATTAATGTCGTCTACGTCAGTGCTTAAAGTCACCGAATTAAGATAATCTGCTAAATTTGTGTTAAAATTATCTTTTTCAAATTGTTCAGCGGAGTTTTTCAATTCGCTAATATTATATAGTTTTGAAGTGTTTTCTTCGGTCTTTTCAGCAAATTGTTCTTCAAAACCAGTCGTTTCTAGAATTTTTTCAATTAGCGCAGTAACCTTATTATTTTTTGAAAATTCAATAAAAGAATCTAAAAGTCTACCAAAATTATATAATTTAGTTTTTGCAGATGCGCTAATTGTAGTTTGTTCTAATCTAAACAAACCCTCGTAAAGCGAAATTCCAACCGATTGACAAAACTCTCTTAATTCACGAAGAGTTTTATCGCCAATTCCACGTTTTGGAGATGCCACACACCTTAAAAACGATTCATCGTCATTATTATTGTTAACAATTTTTAAATAAGATAAAATATCCTTTATTTCTTTACGTTCAAAGAACCTAAAACCACCGTAAACCCTACAAGGAATGCCATATTTCATAAACTCTTGTTCAAAAGCGCGTGAAAGTGCGTTTACACGCATAAATACGGCAAAATCTTTATAACTTAAATCAGTTCTAGCCATTAAGTTTTTAATTTGCAAAGCAACGAAGGTCGCTTCGTTGTTTTCATCGTTTGCTACAAAAGTTTCTATCTTAACGCCATCGGGATTTTCAGTCCACAAAACCTTTTCCCTACGACCTGTATTATTCTTAATTATACAATTTGCAAGTTGCAAAATCTTTTTAGTAGACCTATAATTTCTTTCAAGTTTATAAATTTTAGCACCACGAAAAACGTCTTCAAAATTAAGAATATTTTCAACCTTAGCACCACGCCAACCGTATATACTTTGGTCGTCGTCACCAACGACGAAAATATTGCCGTTTTCCATCGATAAGTGCCTTGCAATAGAAAATTGAACGCTATTAGTATCTTGAAATTCATCAATATGAACGTATTGAAATTTACTAGAATAATATTTTGCAACTTCTGGATTTTTTATAAATAGTTCATTTGTTTTTACTAGTAAATCATCAAAATCTAAAGCGTTTGAATGAAATAAACTATTTTCATACGACTTAAAAATTTGCTCAATTTCATCAGCAAATCTAACGTATGGGTTCGCCTTTCGCCATTCTTCTGGCGTTAATCCATCGTTTTTAGCCGTTGAAATTGCGTTTTTAGCCGATTTTAACAATGAATCTGCATCAAGATTAAGTTCTTCAAAAACGCGCTTTAATACCCTATCTTTATCAGTTTCATCATAAATAGTAAAGTTTTTATCATAACCCAACTTATCAATATCACGGCGAAGAATTCTCACGCACATACTGTGAATAGTCGACACCCACATATCTTCTACGTTTGGAATTAGACTTTTTAATCTTTCTTTCATTTCGCCAGCGGCTTTATTAGTAAAGGTTATCGCCATAATATTGCTAGGGTCAATCCCCTTTTCAAGCACAAGATAAGCAATTCTAGTAGTTAAAACTCTAGTTTTACCACTTCCAGCCCCTGCAATAACTAAAACCGCGCCTTCAGTATCAAGCACGGGTTTAATTTGTTCTTCATTAAGTTTATCTAGTAAATTTTGAACTTCTTGCATAGTCAATTTCATCACAAATTTTTAAAATATTATATCATATTAAGCGAAAGTTTTCAAGTGTAATATATTAAAAAAACTTCATTTAAATATTCTATTTTCTTGCAAAATGAATAAGCATATGCTAATATATATTTCAAGGTGGATTATGAGAAAAAATTTTTTACAAAATAAACTCGTTATTATTTCAGGTGCTAGTGGCGGACTTGGTTTTTCGCTTGCCAAAAACTTAATTGAAAAATTTGGTTGTAAAATTATCGGCATTGCTAGAAATGAAAAGAAATTATTGTCGGCAATAGAAACTTTAGGCAATAATAAGTCAAACTTTTCTTATAGAATTTTTGACGTTTCAATTAGGGAAAATTGGATAAACTTTGCCAAGGAATTGATAGATAATAATATTTACCCTGACATCTTAATCAACAATGCTGGTTTTATGCTTCCATTTGCAAAATTTCATAAATATTCAAATAATGAAATTGATGAAATTGTTAACACCAATTTTAACGCTTACGTTTATTCCACTAAAGAACTTCTTCCTCTACTTAAACAATCTACACACCCTGCAATTATAAATATTTCTAGCGCAGCGGGGTTATCGGCAGTGGTTGGTCAAAGTATGTATTGCGCAACTAAGTTTGCAGTTCGTGGATTTACCGAAACTATTCAACAAGAATATAAAAAAGAAATTTATATTGCTGGTGTATACCCTGGATTTATTAGAACCGATATTCTAAATAGACAATCTGAAACTTCAAAAAATAACAAATTAATCAATAAACTAATGATGCCGGTAGATAAAGCAACTAAGAAAATTATTCGCGGTATTAAAAACAAAAAAAAGCGTATAGTGTTAGGAATTGACGGAAAACCTATGAGTTTTTTTGGTAGAATTTTTCCTAAACTTACCCCAGCACTTATAACTGCTGTTCTAAAATCATCTAAACTTGAAATGTTTGACAACGTTTTCACTAAATAGGAGAAATTTATGAAAAGAATATTGACAATACAAGACATATCATGCGTAGGTAAATGTTCCCTAACGGTTGCCCTTCCTATTATATCAGCCTTTGGCGTTGAAACTAGCGTTCTACCGACGGCAGTTTTATCAACACACACAGCATTTAACGGCTTTACTTTTCGCGACCTTACTGACGACCTATTACAAAACGCTGAACATTGGAAAGAACAAAAAATTACTTTTGACGCCTTATATACAGGTTATTTAGGCTCTTTTAAGCAACTTGAAATTGTTGAAAAGATTTTTAATGATTTTAAGACAAATGAAAATTTTATTCTAGTTGACCCCGTAATGGGAGACAACGGAAAATTATATCACGGTTTTGACAAAAATTTTGCTCTTGCTATGGCAAAACTATGTAGCAAAGCAAATATTATCGTTCCTAATCTAACTGAGGCTTCCTTTATGCTAGATATTCCATACGTTTATGATAATTATGATGAACAATACGTTAAAAATATCCTAAAATCATTAACTAACTTGGGCGCAAAAAAAGCAGTATTAACCGGCATATCTCTTGATAAAATTCATCTTGGTGTCTATGGTTACGATAGCGAAAAAGACGAATATTTTTCTTATTTTAGAGAACATTTACCCGTTAGTTTTCACGGCACAGGCGACGTGTTTGCAAGTGCGCTATGTGGTGCTTTAACTATTAATAAAGACTTAAATGAAGCATTAAAAATTGCAGTAGATTATACGGTTGAAAGTATTGCGCTAACCATAAAAAATGAAAATAGAAATTGGTACGGAGTTGATTTTGAAACTGCCTTACCTTATCTAATAAACAGAATAAAATAACGATTAAAAAAAGAAGACGCTTGCATTTTGCAAGCGTTTTTTATTATAACTTAATAAAACTATCAACACAATGAAAAGTTTCGCATAGAGTTGGACTTAACGCTAAAATGTTTTTATCGATTATCCCACCTTCCGTTTCAATTCTAAAAGCATTAAAAGTTATTCCAATTTTTTCGTCATAGCCAATCTTTTCTAGTGGCATACTAAACTTTACTCTATAATCAGTATCATTTAATTTTTCAACTTCAGCCGTAACAAAGCAATCTTCTTCAGGAATTGGAGTTGCATCAAACATTCCAACACCTAAATTTTTCATTTTATAAAGAAAAATAGTGCCATTTGGAGCAACTTCAATCTCATAATAAACAGTTATATCATTTCCCGTAGAAATAAATGCTTCGCACACGTCTCCATTATATATAAGTCCGTTATATTCGTTTGAAGCAGAATAAAACTTTGAGTTTTTGCAGAAAAATTCAAAACTTAATTCTTTATCAGTTTTAACAACGTCAACCGTAGTTAAAAATTCATCTATTTTTTCACCATTTCTATTGTTTTTTAATTCGTATCTCATATAAACCAACTTTATTTAGTAATAGTAACTTTTTGTAACGCTCTAGGTGAATCAGGATTATTTCCTATCGAGCAAGATATTTTGCAAGCAAACATTTGAGCAAACAATGCAAACGCAAACATACAAATTTCTTCTGGAACACCAAAATCTATTAAAGCATCGTTACACTTTGCTTTCCCCGTTAAAACGTTATCGTTAGTAACCAATAAAACAGGTGCGTTTAAGGTTAGCATTTTGTCGATAATCTTCATTTGGTCTTCACGCACTAATTTTTGCATTTCAGCATCGCCGTTATTTTTAGCGCAATAAAGTATTACCGGAGTTTCTTCACTTACCATTGCCATCGGCCCGTGATAAAAATCACTTCCAGCATAACCTTTCATTTGTATGTAACACGTTTCTTGCAACTTTAACGTCGCTTCTAACGCTATTGCATATGTCATACCACGAGAAAGAATAAAACCACTCTTCATATTCTTAAATTTCTCAGCATATTTAGTAGTTAATTTGTCAATTTGTGGTATTACTTTTGTGATTTCTTGAGTTAAACTTCTTAAATGCAACAAATCTTCTTTATGATTTGATAATTCGGCAGCAAGCCACAATAAAAGGTATAGTTGTGCGCTAAAAGTTTTAGTCGCCGCAACACTACTTTCTAGCCCTGCAGAACAATATAAATGATATTTCGCTTCTTTTGCAATTGGACTATTAATATCGTTAGTTACACCAATGGTAATTGCACCTTGCTCATTACCTCTTTTAATAATCTCTAAAACGTCAGCAGCCTTACCACTTTGACTACACCCTATAACGATACTATTAGAATAGTTAATTTTTCCCTTATACAAAGTGATAACGCTAGGGGCAGATAAACCAACCGTATATTGCGAATTGATTTCCAACATATATTTAAAATAAATAAGCGCGTGATCGCTTGTTCCACGAGCAGCAGCAACAAAGTTGGTAGAAGTGCCTGCCTTAATTGCTGAAACTAGACTTTTCATAACATCAGCATTGTTTTTTTGAATTTCTTCAAAAACTACGGGCGCTTCATTAATTTCTTTCCACATTAACGTTTCATTGTATTTCATATTCTTTCTCCTTTTTTTAATTATAGCACCACGAATATAATTTGTCAATAGCAAAGATTGTTACTTAAACTAAAAAAGCGACGAAAAATCGTCGCTTACTTTTTATAATAACAAGGCTGCAGCACCAATAATTCCTGCATCGTTTCCTAATGATGCTGTAACAATTTCAGTTCTTGGTGATTTTTTGTAACCATATTCAAATTTTTCACAATATTCTTGAACTCTATCTGTTAAATACTTTCCTTGAGCGCTAACACCACCACCTAGAATAAATGCTTCTGGACGGAATATATTAAGCATGTTCAAAATACTTTCGCTTAAATAAAAAATATATTTGTCAACAACCTTGTTTGCGCTATCATCACCCATTTTTGCACATTCAAAAGCAGTTTTACCATCAACTTTTTCAATATCACCACTCACGTAATCCCACATTTTGCTACTCTTGTCTAAGAGCATTGCTTTTTTGGTTTGTTCAATTAAAGCAGTTGCTGAAACGTAACGCTCTATACAGCCGTTTCTTCCACACGTGCAAGGTTCACCATTCAAAACTAAAGTAATATGCCCTAGTTCAGCACCAAGTGAACTTCCCCCTTCATATAAACGCTTGTTGATAACGATTCCACCACCGACACCCGTTCCTAGAGTAAACATTATAGAGTTTTCATAATCTTTAGCAACACCATAAGTCGCTTCAGCAAGTGCCGCTACGTTAGCGTCGTTAGAAAGTTTAACGGGTAAATTAAAATATTTTTTAAATTCTTTTTCTAAATAAACGTTTTCCCAATCTAAATTTGGTAATACTACGATTAATCCTTCACTTGAAATAACAGAACCTGGACAGCCTACGCCTATCCCCTTAATATCTTTTTCTGTTAAAGAATTTTCTTTTAATAAAGTGTTGATTTGTTCAACCATTTTAAGAATTACTTCATTAGGGGTGCTAAGCGTTTTTTCTCTTGATTGCGCTATAATTTTTCCATTTTCATCAACTAAGCCAACCTTAACGCTCATTCCACCAATATCAATACCAATAGTATACATAATAAACCTATAACATATATTTTTATTTACACATATTATACAATAAATTAAAAAATTTACCAACTAAAACCTACAAATTTACAACTTTTTTAAAATTAAAAAAAATTTTTAAAAAAAATTTGAAAAACACATTAAAAACACTTGCAATTTATTTTTAAATTTGGTATATTATATCAGCAATAGCGAGATGCATGGGAGCATAGCTCAGCTGGGAGAGCATCTGCCTTACAAGCAGAGGGTCATAGGTTCGAGCCCTATTGTTCCCACCATGATGGCCCGGTAGCTCAGTTGGTTAGAGCGCCAGCCTGT
>JAZNQZ010000034.1:0-13688 GCA_045590475.1 Christensenellaceae bacterium | reverse complement strand
AGCGAAGCGAACGCCAACTGCGTAAGCAGTTTTATTTTGACTTGTGGTCAAAGTTATATTATATTTGCCTTAACTTTCACGGTAGTGAAAATATCACTTTGCAAAGCAAAATATCACTGCTTTTAGCAATATAACTTGCCGTTAGGCAAATATAGTTGTGGCGTAGCGATAAATCCCTATCGCTACGCCACTAACCGACCAGCGTTTTTTGTGATTAAAGGTTAGGCAACTTTCAATACGGTAATAGATGCGCCTGAAAGGGTTAATTCAGTTGCTGAACCGTTATAAATAGCCAAAGCGTCGCCTGCAGATAAGTTGAGCAAGATAGTTTTGCTTTGTGAGTTTTGACCAGTTGCATCGGTTATCGTTTCGTTTGCAATGGCTACACCGTTAAGATAAAGCGTAGTAATATAACTTGCGTCTGCAACCGACCCGTTTGAAAAATATGAAACTAGATAAGTTCCATCTTCAGTGATATTAACTGAACTATCAGTAACGGTCATAGTGGAAGCAGGTGAAGAAGTCGTTAGTGTAAGTGGAATAATTGAGCCTGCATCAACGGTGGTTGCACCAACGCTAGCATAGATTGCATCACTTGAACCAGCAGGACCGACAGGACCAACAGGGCCTTGTGGACCGGTTGCACCCGTTAAACCGATAGGGCCTTGAGGACCGGTTGCACCCGTTAAACCAATAGGGCCTTGAGGACCGGTTGCACCCGTTAAACCAATAGGACCTTGAGGACCAGTCGCACCCGTTGCACCCGTAGGGCCAGCAGGACCTTGAGGACCTTGAGGACCGGTAGCACCTTGTGGACCGATAGGGCCTCTTGCACCGGTAGCACCGGTTGGACCTATAGGACCACGAATAAAAACGGTATTTTGACGATTGCAATTACAGTTATGATTGTTGCCAAATAAACAGCACATATTAAAAAAATTCCTCCTTTGTGTCACGATATATTATATTCTTTTAGTTAGGATAAACGTGAAAGAAGAAAAAATAAAAAGCGTTCTAAAAAAGAACGCATTTATAATTAATTACTATTTAATTTCGGGAAAATCAATTTCATTAATATCTAAGGGGATTTCATAATTCATGGCTTGATTGAGGGTAACGTTATCACCGAAAGCGCGCTCAATCGAAAGTTTAAGGTATTTTCCTTCGCCTTGCGCTAAAAGTTTACCGTCAAAGTCGTAAATTTCGCCTTTTGCAGTAAAGCCACGCGTTGAATTAAAGGTAATATATGCTCTTGCTTTAAGTTTTACGCCGTATGGAACGGGACGGCGAAAAGTTATGGTCATTGAAGTGGTAACCCCAAAAGTTTCAGGTTCGTTTATCCATAAGGCGCGCCCCATAAGTTCATCTAAAAGTGTGCTAATCATACCGCCGTGAGTTCTATCAGGGTAACTTTGATGTTCTTTTTTAAAAGTGAAAACCGAAGCGACGCTATCGTCGTCTAAAACGTAAAATGGCGCTTTAAGTCCAAAGGGATTTTTCATGCCACAAACTATGCAGTCCTCACTATTTCTTTGAGTTCTTAATATTTTCATAAGATTTCCTTTTCGTTTACTATAAAAGTTTTTATAATTGTAACACAAAAGTAAAAATTAGTAAACGCTTTAAGGAAAAAAATACTTATAATTATTATCAACTAATCTTGTAATATATAAAAAAATATGCTAAAATAATAGTTAGATTTGGCAGTTTTTATAAAAATGTATAACAATTTCTTTTTAAGCGAAAAATATGAAAAGGGGAGATTGTTATGCTTGATAAAAGATGTTTATCTTTGCTTGAAGTGATTAACAGCGCTTGTGAAAATTCTAATTACAAAGTGTTTACCGTTGAAGAATTAATTTCCTTAATGCCGTCGTATTTTAATATTGACCAATATGGCGTTTTGGAATGCGTTAAAACCCTTTGGGAACGCGAATATATAAGCGTTAAGTATCAAGACGATTTTGAAATTTGCATGTGTCCTTTAACCAAAGGAAGATTGGTTTTTGAAAATCAGTTAAGCGAAGAAATTGAAAAGATGCGCGCTGAAAAACGATATTTTTTATATTCTTTTTTAGGTGCGATTTTAGGTGGGGCGATAATTACGGCTTTAGCACTGTTAGTTGCCTTGGTTTTTAGGAGAATATAAAATGCTTAATTCTCTTGAATCAAAAGTTATGTCGGCAATTTATCAAAGCGCAAAAGATAAAAATTCAATTTTAATAACCCCCTTAGATTTAGTTAAGATATGTGGAAGTGATAAACTTTCACTTTCCGTTTTAGATAAAATTATGCTAGAACTTTCAATGGACGGTTATTTTGATTTAGTATATTCCGACCGTCACGGAGAAACGGTTTACTGTATTTCTTTGACCGAAAAAGGCAAGGGCTTTAATCGGGAAATTAAGGTAAACAAACGAAACCTTTTGTTTAGATTATTTGTAACGGTTATTTTTGCTTTTATAAGTTTTATTATAGGTTTAATTTTAAGGGCAATTTTTTAGATATGGAAAAGAGAAATTTTAAGTTAAAATCTCAATATTTGCCAACGGGCGACCAACCAAAAGCCATTGAAAAATTGGTTGACGGCTTGCGTGACGGTTTGCGTACGCAAGTCCTTTTGGGTGTTACGGGTTCAGGCAAAACCTTTACTATGGCTAACGTTATTGCTTCTGTTAATAGACCGACTTTAGTTATTGCTCATAATAAAACTCTCGCCGCCCAACTTTGTAATGAGTTTAGAGAATTTTTTCCAGAAAATAGAGTGGAATTTTTCGTTTCTTATTACGATTATTATCAGCCGGAAGCATACATACCGAGTACTGATACCTATATCGAAAAAGACCTTGCAATAAACGATGAAATAGATAAACTTCGTCACTCTGCAACCTGTTCTTTAGCCGAAAGAAGCGATACGATAGTGGTTGCTTCGGTATCTTGCATATATGGACTTGGTGCGCCCGAAGAATATTATAGGTTGGCAGTATCTTTGCGCCCTGATGACCAAATATCAAGAGAAGAACTTATGCAAAAATTGGTCGCAATTCAGTATACTAGAAGAGACGTGGATTTTTCTCGTTCATCTTTTAGAGTGCGTGGGGATATCGTTGATATTTTTCCGTCAGCAAACACGGAAATAATCGTACGCGTTGAATTTTTTGGGGATAATATAGATAGAATTTGCGAAGTAGAATTCGTTTCGGGTAAGGTTATTGCAGAACTTAAACACGCGGTAATTTTCCCTGCAAGCCACTATGCCGTTGCAAAAGAAAAATTAGATAGAGCAGTTGCCGTTATTGAAAAGGATAGAGACGATGAAGTTAAGTTTATGACTGAGTCGGGTAAACTTGTTGAAGGACAACGCTTAAAACAACGCACCGATTACGACTTAGAAATGATAAAGGAAATCGGTTTTTGTAAGGGTATTGAAAATTATAGCCGTTATTTTGACGGTAGAGAAGTTGGTGAACCACCTTTTACTTTGCTTGATTATTTTCCTGATGATTTTATCGTTTTTATTGATGAATCACATATGACAATTCCACAAATTGGCGCGATGTTTAACGGGGATAGGTCAAGAAAAACTAATCTAGTTGAATATGGCTTTAGGCTTAAATCAGCATTTGATAATCGACCTTTAACTTTTAAAGAATTCGATGAAAGGGTAGGGCAAATGATTTGTGTTTCAGCAACTCCTGCGCCTTACGAATTGCGTCAAGCAGGTCAAGTAGTTGAACAACTTATTCGCCCGACGGGATTAATAGACCCTGAAATTTTCGTTAGACCTACTAAAAATCAAATTGACGATTTACTTGTTGAAATAAATAAGATTACTCTTGACGGTGGAAGAGTGCTTATCACTACTTTAACTAAGAAAATGGCGGAAAGTTTAACTGAATATCTAAAAGAAAACGGTGTTCGCGTTAGGTATATGCATAGTGATATCGATACGATGGAAAGAATTGAAATCGTTTCGGGATTGCGCTCAGGGGAATTTGACGTTCTTTGTGGCATAAATCTTCTTCGTGAAGGGTTAGACTTACCGGAAGTAAAACTAGTTGCTATTCTAGACGCTGATAAAGAAGGATTTTTGCGAAGTGAAACTTCACTTATTCAAACGATTGGTAGGGCGGCGCGAAATGCTGACGGTAAAGTTATTATGTACGCCGATACTATTACGGGCAGTATGAAAAGAGCGATTGACGAAACCAATCGCCGTCGTAAAATTCAAGACGAATATAATAAAGAGCACGGCATAACGCCAAAAACTATCGTTAAAGATATTGTCAACACTTTAGAAATTACTAAAAAAGTTGATAGAACGAAAGATATTAAAAAACAAGATATTCCTGAAGAGATTGAAAAACTTAAGGCGCTTATGAAGATTGCTTCAGCCAACCTTGATTTTGAAAGATGTATTGAAATTAGGGATACTATTGCAAAACTTAAACTAAAAATGAGAAAGTAAAGAATATGGATTATTTAAGAATTAAAGGAGCAAAACAGAATAACCTTAAAAATATCGATTTAACTATTCCTAGGGAAAAGTTAGTGGTGTTTACAGGCTTATCGGGAAGTGGAAAAAGTACGCTTGCTTTCGATACTATTTACGCAGAAGGTCAAAGAAGATACGTTGAAAGTTTGTCAAGTTACGCGCGTATGTTTTTAGGGCAAATGGAAAAGCCTGACGTTGAACTTATAGAAGGGCTTTCTCCTGCTATTTCAATCGACCAAAAAACTACTTCTCACAATCCGCGTTCAACGGTTGGAACGGTAACGGAAATTTACGATTATTTTCGTTTATTGTTTGCGCGTGTTGGTGTTCCACACTGCCCAAATTGTGGTAAGGAAATTTATAGGCAAACGGTAGACCAAATTGCTGATAAGGTTATTGAACTTCCCGAAGGCACTAAAATATTAGTTAACGCACCGGTAGTTCGTGGAAAAAAAGGGGAATATGCTAAAAACTTTGCAAACTATAAAAAGAGTGGGTTTGCGCGCGTTCAAGTTGACGGTGTGGTTTACGACCTTGAAGAAGAAATTAAACTTGATAAAAACGTTAAGCACAATATCAGCGTAGTAATTGATAGATTAGTCGTTAAAGAAGGGATTGAAAAGAGATTAAACGACAGTTTGGAAACGGCAATTAAACTTGCTGACGGATTGGTTGCAATTGAAGTAGTCGGGGGCGAAACTTTTCTTTATTCAACTAAATACGCTTGCCCTGATTGTGGCATAAGTATCGAAGAAATTGAACCAAGATTGTTTTCGTTTAACAATCCGTTCGGGGCGTGCCCAGAATGTTTGGGCTTAGGATATCGAAACGAAATTGATGAAAATTTAGTTATTAAAGATAAAAATAAAACGCTTAGAGAAGGCGCGATGACCATAACGGGCTGGAACTTAGATAACGGCAAAATGGCAAACATCTATTTTAACGCGCTCAGTAAAAAATATGGTTTTTCGCTTGATACCCCCGTTAAAGATTTACCCGAAAACGTAGTCAAAATCTTGCTTTATGGAACAAACGGTGAATCGGTAAAAATTGATTATAACACTAAGACTTTTAGTGGAAGTTACGAATCTAGTTGGGAAGGTATTATCCCTAATCTTCAAAGAAGATATCGCGAAACTTCAAGTGATTACACTAAGAGTGAGATTGAACGCTATATGACCGTTCACCCTTGTAACACTTGCGGTGGAAAACGATTAAAAAAGGAAGCGCTTGCAGTTACGGTGGGTGGAAAAAATATCGCCGATATTTGCGATATGGCAGTAACCGAATTATACGATTTTATTGACGGATTAAAGTTTTCAGCAACTAATTCGTTGATAGCATCGCCAATCCTTAAGGAAATAAAAGCGCGATTAAAATTCTTGATTGACGTAGGTATTGGCTATCTAACACTTTCAAGAAACGCATCAACCCTTTCGGGTGGCGAAGCACAGAGAATTAGACTTGCAACTCAAATCGGCAGTGGACTTACGGGCGTATTGTACATTTTAGACGAACCTAGTATCGGGCTTCATCAAAGAGATAACGAAAAACTTATCGGTACATTAAAAAAACTCCGTGATTTAGGTAATACGCTAATAGTGGTTGAACACGATGAAGACACTATGCGTTCTGCAGACTTTATTGTTGATATCGGTCCAAAAGCAGGCGTTCACGGTGGTGAAGTCGTTGCTACGGGCAGTGTTGAAGAAATTATGGCAGAACCACGTTCAATTACGGGGGATTATCTTTCTGGAAGAAGAAAAATTGAAATTCCAGCCGTTAGAAGAAAACCTGACGGAAGATATTTAGAAGTCGTTGGTGCAAAGCAAAATAACTTAAAAGATATCAGTGTTAAATTCCCCGTTGGTTTAATAACTGCAGTTACGGGGGTTTCGGGAAGTGGTAAAAGTTCGCTTGTAAACGAAATTATTTATCCTGCCCTTGCTTCTCAGTTAAATAAAGCAAAAATACGCGCTGGAAAATTTGATAAAATAAACGGAATTGAACATTTTGATAAGGTAATTGCAATCGACCAATCTCCAATAGGAAGAACACCACGCTCAAATCCTGCGACTTACACAGGTGTATTTTCATTAATTCGCGACCTATTCGCTTCAACTCCCGACGCGAAAGAAAGGGGTTATAAATCGGGTAGATTTTCCTTTAACGTATCTGGTGGAAGATGTGAAAATTGTGAGGGCGACGGCGTTATCAAAATTGAAATGCATTTTCTTCCTGATATGTACGTTCCTTGCGAAGTTTGTAAGGGGGATAGGTATAATAGGGAAACTTTACAAGTTAGATATAAAGGCAAAAACATCAGTGACGTTCTCAATATGACCGTTGACGAAGCGTGTGAATTCTTTAAGCCGATTGCTTCAATTTATAATAAAATTAAAACCTTGCAAGAAGTGGGGTTAGGATATATTAAATTAGGGCAAAGTTCCACCACTTTATCGGGTGGAGAAGCGCAAAGGGTTAAACTCGCAACCGAATTATCAAAAAGAGCAACGGGAAGAACTCTTTATATTCTTGACGAACCTACCACAGGACTTCATAGTTACGACGTGGATAAACTTTGCAAAGTTTTATTCCGCTTGCAAGAAAGTGGAAACACGATTATCGTTATTGAACATAACTTAGACGTTATAAAACTTGCCGATTATATCGTGGACTTAGGGCCTGAAGGTGGTAACGGTGGTGGGACCGTGATTGCACAAGGTAGCCCTGAAGAAGTTAAAGAAAATAAAAATAGTCACACGGGAAGATTTTTAAGAAAAATTTTATAATACTAAAAAAACACGTTGAAAAAACGTGTTTTTATTTTATTTTCTTAATTAATATATTTATATTTTAAAAATATTATAACAAAAAAAGGGAAAAAGGGAAAAGAAGGCGTATAACAATAAGGTAGAGAAAAATTTTATCTTTTTGGGGGAAATATGAAAGATAAAACTATTAAAATTGAAGATATGTTTTTGTCGCCGTATGCTACTCGTTCAAAAGACACGGTGGGTAGGTTAAAAGAAGAAGCACCTTGCCCTATGCGTACTGATTTTCAAAGGGATAAAGATAGAATTATACACTGTAAAGCGTTTAGAAGATTAAAGAACAAAACGCAAGTTTTCTTTTCTCCTGAAGGCGACCATTATCGCACGCGCTTAACTCATACCTTAAACGTTTCACAAGTTGCAAGGGGTATTGCAAGAGCGCTAAGTTTAAATGAAGATTTAACCGAAGCGATTGCATTAGGTCACGACTTAGGACATACGCCTTTCGGCCATTCGGGTGAACGAATTTTAAATAAATTAAGTCCAAAAGGTTTTAAACACAACGTTCAATCGGGAAGGGTGGTTGACTTTTTGGAAAACGACGGAAAGGGATTGAATTTAACTAGAGAAGTAGTTGATGGAATTATCAATCATAAAATCAGTTCAAATCCTAAAACTTTAGAAGGTAAGGCGGTAAGTTTAGCCGATAGAATTGCTTATATAAATCACGATATCGACGATGCTATCGTCGGTGGTTTTATCACGATAGACGATTTGCCAAAAGGGGCGATTAAACTTTTAGGACAAACTTCTAGCCAAAGAATTAATACCATGCTATCTTCAATTTATCGTGAAAGCGACGGTAAAAACAAGGTGGAAATGGAAGAAGATATCGGTAATGCGACAATGGAACTTAGAAAGTTTATGTTCGAAAGAGTTTACGGGGATAAAACTTTCAAGTTAGAAGAAGAAAGGGCTGATAGAATGTTGACGGCGTTATATGAATATTATAAAAAATCGCCTGAACTATTACCTGATTTTTATAAAAAGTTATTAGAAAAAGAAGATATTGATACGGTTTTATGTGATTATATTTCGGGAATGAGCGACCATTTTGCAGTTAAAACCTTTACCGAAATATTCATACCTAAAAAATGGAAGTTATAAAAAATGAAAGGTTATGACATTAAGTTCATGGATGAACTTAAAAGAAAAAACGATATTGTTGACGTTATTGGAAAATACGTTCAATTAGAGCAACGCGGAAGCAACTTTTGGGGAAAATGCCCTTTTCATCATGAAAAGACGGCGTCTTTTTCGGTTAATTCTTCGGGGCAGTTTTTCTATTGTTTCGGTTGCCGTAAAAGTGGTGACGTTATAACCTTTATTATGGAAATAGAGTCGCTTGACTTTAACGATGCTGTTAAGTTTTTAGCAGAAAGGGTAAAGATGCCACTTCCTGAAGTTCGTTATGACGACGAGCAAATTAAACAGCAAAAAAGAACGAAAGAAAGGGTTATGTCGCTTCTTCGCGATACGGCTTTGTTTTACGTTAAAAACTTAAAAGGTGAAAGTGGAATTAATCATTATGAATATGCGTTAAAACGCAAGATGACCGTTGAAACGATTGCTAAATTCGGCATTGGCGCATCGCTTGATTTTAATTCCTTGCCACAATATTTAAGGGAAAAAGGCTATACTAATGAAGAGATGGTTTTATCGGGCGCTGTCGGTGAAAAAAACGGCAGATATTTTGATTGGCTTGGTGGAAGGCTTATAATTCCCGTTATAGACCAATTTAATAACGTTATCGCTTTCGTTGGAAGAAGAATTGACGGCGGAAAAGAGCAAAAGTATATTAATACTAAAGAAACGATTGCCTTTTCTAAAGGAAAAACCTTTTTTAACCTTAACAACTTAAAGAAAGTTAAAAACGACAAGGGTATTGATTCGGTTATTATCGTTGAAGGGCATTTAGACGTCGTTTCGCTTTCTCAAGCGGGATTTTTAAACGTTGTTGCAACTATGGGAACTGCACTCACCAAAGACCAAGCGCGAATTCTTAAAAGATATACCGATAAAGTATTAATCAGTTACGACGGCGACTTTGCCGGTCAAAAGGCGTCAATTCGTGGGCTTGAAATTTTAAGCGAAGAAGGCTTAGAAGTTAAAGTGGTTTCACTTCCCGACGGAATGGACCCTGACGACGTTGTTAAAAATATGGGTGCTGACGGGTATAGGGAACTTTTAATTTCAGCAATGCCACTTATCGACTTTAAGTTGGATATATTAAAGCGCACTTACGACGTTAAAACGGTTGACGGTAAGAGAAAGTACGTTTCAAATGCAATTCGCGTTATAAGGGAAAGTTCATCTCCTGCAGAACAAGAAGATTTATTAAAAATCGTGCGTGATATTTCGGGCACAACCTTTGAAGCGTTAAAAAGAGAATTATATAGCGAAGAAAAGCCTTTGACGGTTCAGCGTGAAACGATACCTGAATTTAACGATAATGCTGGAGATAAAACGACGGTTGCTTCAAGATTTATTTTGGCGTCGTATTTATTCTCAAAACCATACGCAAACGAAACCGATATAAACGAATTAGAGTTTATATCTTCCGTTCATAAAGATATAAAGAACTATATACTAGATAAGCAAAAAGAAAATTCTCGCCCACAATTTTCCGACCTTTATGAAATTATAAATGAAGAACATTTTGATGAAATTTCAAGGATTGCGGGCATGGAAGCCGAAGAGAATAAAACCTTTGACCAAGCGGTATATTTCTTCGATTGCGTTAGAACGCTTAAAAACGACGTTATCGATAAAAAAATCAGCGTTTTAACAGAGATGTTTAAAGTTGAAACTGATACGGAAAAACGCAAGCAATTAACTATGGAAATAAGCAAACTTTTGCTTGAAAAAAAACAAAATAAAATTTAAATTATATTAAAGCGTGTTAAATTCACGGGAGGAACTTAAATGGAAGATACAAAAATTAAAAAATCAAATTCTACGAAAAAGGAAGAAGTTTCGCAAGATGGTTTGCAAATGGAACTTTTAGTGGAAGTTGGAAATCTTATCAACGAACATAAAAGAAGTGGAAGTATCGCTTCTTCACAATTAATGGATAGACTTGATAAATTTCAAATCTCACCTGCAGAAATGGAAGAGGTTTATAAACTTTTTGATGATTCGGGCGTTCAAATTATAGACGAAATTGAAAGAGATAAGGACCTTTACGACCAACTTTTGAAAGAAGTTAGTATGGACGACCCTGTAAAAATGTATCTTAAAGATATCGGTAAAGTTCCACTTTTGCAACCGGAAGAAGAAACTAAATATGCAAAACTTATGATGGAAGGAGATGAAAAGGCAAAACGTATTTTGTCGGAAGCCAATCTTCGTTTAGTTGTTTCTATCGCTAAGCGTTATATGGGACGTGGTATGCAATTCTTGGATTTAATTCAAGAAGGTAATTTAGGGCTTATGAAAGCAGTTGAAAAATTTGATTATCAAAAAGGATTTAAGTTTTCAACTTACGCTACTTGGTGGATTAGACAAGCGATAACCCGTGCTATCGCCGACCAAGCAAGAACTATTCGTATCCCCGTTCATATGGTTGAAACGATTAATAAGTTAATTAGAGTTTCAAGAAGGCTTTTGCAAGAGTTGGGTAGAGAACCTCAACCTGAAGAAATTGCAAAAGAAATGGGCATAGAAGTTTCAAGGGTAGTAGAAATTCAAAAAATTGCCCAAGACCCCGTTTCACTTGAAACACCTATCGGTGAAGAAGAAGATAGCCATCTTTCAGATTTTATTGAAGACGAAAGAAGCGCTGCTCCTACAGACAGTGTTTCTTACACTATGCTAAAAGAACAATTAATCGGTGTTTTAGACACTTTAACCCCACGTGAAGAAAAGGTTTTAAGATTGCGTTACGGTTTAGACGATGGAAAGCCTAGAACTTTGGAAGAAGTTGGTAGAGAATTTAACGTAACTAGAGAACGTATCCGTCAAATTGAAGCAAAAGCGCTTAGAAAACTCCGTCACCCAAGCCGTTCAAAACGCTTAAAAGACTATATGGATAAAGCATAATGACCGAAAGGTTAAATATAATTTTTGAAAAAATTCCTAATTGTGAAGTTTTTGCAGATATCGGTTGTGACCACGGTTATATCGCTAAGGCAATGTTAGATAGTGGAAAGGCAAATAAAGTAATCATAGCAGATATAAGTGAAAAATGCTTAAAAAAAGCCCAAGAACTTCTTAAATTAGATATCGAAAATGGAAAGGCAATAAGTGTTGTTTCAAACGGATTTATAAGTGTTCCAACTTGTGATTTGGCGTTAATTGCAGGTATGGGGGGACAGGAAATTTGCGATATTTTATTAGATGGTAAAAAGGCAAATAAACTTCCTAAAACTTTAGTTTTACAACCGATGAAAAATCCTGAAAAAGTGCGTTTAACTGCAATTAAATTGGGATATGCTTTTCTATACGATAAAGTATTTTTTAGTGGTGAAAAATATTATAACTTAATGCTCTTAAAAGAGGGAAAAGATAACTTAACCGAAGAAGAAATTTTGTTCGGTCGTGATAATTTAAGTGGTGATAACCCAGATTTTAAGAAAATGATGAAAATTTATCACGATAAATTTTTAGCCGTGTTAAACGATGAAAAATTAAACGAAGATGCCAAAACTTCAATAAGAAAAAAGTTGGAAATAATAAAAAAATATGTATAAATTAGATGAATTTTTAGCCATTTTAGAAGAATTTGCGCCTTTAGAATATAGTCAAAAAATGATTGAAAAAGGTGCTTACGATAATAGTGGAATAATATTAAAAAGTCACGACAAGATAGAAAAAGTTTTGTTTTCGCTCGACTTAAATTTAGACGTTTATAATATGGCGAAAGAACTTTCTTGTGATACTATCGTAACTCATCATCCCGCTATTTATAATCCTATAAGTTCTTTAGGAAACAGTAGCGAAACTCTACCGATTTTAACGTGCGCTAAAAACGGGATTAACGTTATTTCAATGCACTTAAATTTAGACGTTAGTAAGGGAGGAATTGACGAAGAGTTAGCCAAGTTTTTAACGGCAAACGACGTTAAAATTATCGATGAAATTTTTGAAGGCGTAGGGTACGGTAGAGAATTTAACATTAAACAAATTGATATTGAAGATTACGTAAAGAAGATTGAAGAAAGTTTTTCTTCTAATAAAATTTTATTTTACGGTAGTGGAAAGGTAAATACGGTTGCTTCTTTTTGTGGAAGTGGTGGTAGTGACGCAGTTAAATATGCTACTAACGGTGGGATTGCAGATACTATCGTCACAAGCGATATACCACATCATCACTTATTAAGTTTAATTAATAGTGGCAAAAAGGTGATTGTAATTCCACATTACGTTGCTGAAAATATAGGATTTATTAAATTTTACGAAAAAATTAAAGAAAGGTTAAATAAGGATACGCTTGCGTATTATTTTACAGATAAAAGATTTATCTAAAGGAGAATTTATGATTAAAGCATTGTTGGAATATCAAAAGGCGGACGCAAAACTTCGCGAAATTGAAAAGAAGATTTCCGGAAGCGAAGAAAGAAAAAAAATGGTTAGCGCAAAGAAATATCTTGAAGGCGTTGAAGAAAACGTTAACAAGTTAGACGACCGCGCCGGCGAACTTTTGGCTGTTTATGAAAGCGTAACGCAAGAACAATTAAAGTTAAAAGAAAAAGAAGCGGAAATTTGCGAATCTCTAAATCAAGCAACCGATGAAAAGGAAATAGGTTTTCTTGTGAAAAAAGTTGAAGAACTTATCTCTCAAATTAAAGCGCTTGGTTCAAAGGCTAATAAAATCTCAGGCGAAATTCAAGCAGTGATGAAAGAATATTCTCAAATTAAGGCGACCACTAAAGCAGCACAAGCGCAATATAATGATAACGCAAAATTATACGCTGAATTAAAATCTTCAGTTCAAGGCGATAAGGAAGCGATTGAAAAAGAACTTTTAGGCTTAAAGAAAAAAGTTGACCCAGCGCTTATGGATAGATACCTTAAAAAAAGAGAAAATAAGATTTATCCGGTAATTTACGCAGTTCGTGGAAATATGTGTGGTGCGTGCAATATGGAATTACCGATGGCTGAAATAAATAAACTTAAAAAAGGCGAAGTTGTTGACTGCGAACAATGTGGTAGATTAATTTACTTAGAACAATAACAAGTTTAACCCGACTAAAACTAAGCGTTTAGTCGGGTTTTTATTGTATATCGAAAACCCCGTGTTAGACACGGGGTTCAGTAAAAGTTATACTTATGATTCTTGAACAAAAAAACTCCTTTTGATATAATAAAGTTGAGGTCTGCAAACCCAACAAAATAATCAAAAGGAGGTCATCAAAGTA
>JAZNQZ010000033.1:0-1685 GCA_045590475.1 Christensenellaceae bacterium | reverse complement strand
TATTATTGCGCTTTTTGCTTCTTTTATGGTTTTTACTTTTATTATTTCTGGTCTTACGCCCGTTATCTTTTCACTTGCATCTGCTATATCTTTTACTGCGTTATATAATATTATCGATGCGCCGTCTTTAATACATAACTTTAATAGGCTCTTTCCGTCTTTTATAAATTCCATTTGTCTTAACTCTCCTTATCTTTTTAGTCTACACTAGTTTATACATCGTGAAGTTTTGTTTTGCCCATACGCCAAACCCTTTCCACGACATTAAGCCGTATTTATCCGAATATATCATAAAATGTCCGTAAGGCTTAAAGTCTTTAATCGAAACGTCCATCGCCTTTATTGGCACGACTTGAACGAAAAACATTTTTCTCTTCTCTTTATCGCTTGAAAGGTAAACTTTTTGCACGGTTTTAACGCCGTCGGGTTCTTTAATTTCTATTGGAGAACCTTCGTTTACATAATAGTGGTCGTAATTATCTTGCTTATTAAAACCACTAGTGTAACCGTAATATTTTTCCATATTGAAAGAGTTTCCACCAAAGTAACTTTCAGCACGGAAAGAAACAGTGCTTCCATCTTCTCTTATAACCCTTATCTTGCCGTCAACTTCTTTTGTTTCGACAATTTCTTCGTCGTACATTTCATAACCAAAATAAACGTTTTCATCGTCGTAAAGCATTTTTCTATTTACCCTTGCCCTTGGGTCTGGGTTTTCCATTTTACCAAGTTTTTTAACGACTGAACTCTTTAGTGTTTTGTTCCATACACTATCAGGATTATTTTCGTAATCCATTTGTTCTTCACTTATTGGATTAACGTTTTTACAATAGGTAATCTCAGCGTCTTCATCAACGAAGTTTTTATATTCATCGATATATTTTTTCAACGTTTCATATATGCTTTCAATCCTATCTTTTACCGTTTCGGTTTTTACCTTAGAAAGCGCCTTTTCAAGCGTTTGTAAAACTGCGTCGGCTACGCCTGATTTAATCAAGAATTGATAGATATATACGTCGGCTTCCGTTACGCAGAATATATACGCGTCAATAGCGTCGTAACCTTTTTCTATTAAGTTATAATATTCGAGCATTTCTTCGTAGCATTCCTTGTAGACTATTCTACAATAACGCTTTTTCATTTCTTCTAAATCTCTTTCGGGATTCCACATTAGTTTAGATAATCCCCAAGTATACATTTCGTTAAAATCGTAGAATTTTCTTGCTCTTAATTGGTCTTTTGTGTAACTATCAAGTTTAGAGCAATCCACCTTTCCTTCAGGGGTAAAGCCCTTAAACCCAAGTTTTTTTGCAAAGAGAATATCAGCCTTTGCAACCTTCCAAATTGGGCGCGAATAATACCAACCTGGGAAGCAATCCCAATGCGCGTTTGAGCATAAACTTTCACTGCACTTTGACCATGCGATAAAATTATCGCGAACGGTAATATTATCCGTCTTAACAGGGTCGTCTTGTGGAACTTTAATATTAGAAGAAAGAGCAACCAACTTAACGTAAACTCTGCTGTCAACCTTAATTGCAGGCGCAGGCTCAGTATACATATAAGATTGGGTAGTTATTATAGTGCCTGGTAAAAGTTCGTTGATTTCTTTAATTAACCTATTAACGAAGTTAAAATATACCGTTGACTTGTAGTTCGGTTGGTCTGGGTATACAGTTACGCCA
>JAZNQZ010000032.1:0-7823 GCA_045590475.1 Christensenellaceae bacterium | reverse complement strand
AAGACCCGTTTACGGGTAGCAAGTAAAAGGTGCAGGACTGGCAGGTCGTTAAAATACGCACTTGTGCGTAAGCCAAAATAGTTTAGGGCTAATTGCCCGAAAATGAAAAACCACCAGCTAGGCTGGTGGATATTTATTTTGGTTTTACGATATTTTTAACAATATATTAGATATAATTTTCAAATTATGAGAAAAAGTACTAAAAATTCGTTGACATATTAAAAAAAAAGTTGTACAATTCGTAAAGTAATTTAAATTTTTAATACTTAATGGAGAAAATTATGGCAATAAAAAACGGATATCTTCTTGACCTTTTAAAAAGAACTGAAAAAAGAAATCCTAACGAACCTGAATTTATTCAAGCGGTAACCGAAGTTTTATCTACTTTAGAACCGGTTATTGAACAAAGACCCGACCTTGTTGAAGCAGGCGTGTTAGAAAGATTAATCGAACCTGAAAGACAAATTATTTTTAGAGTTCCTTGGACTGATGATAACGGTAAAGTTCACGTTAACCGTGGTTTTAGAATTCAATATAATTCTGCTATTGGACCATACAAGGGTGGTATAAGATTGCACCCTTCAGTAAATTTAGGAATTATGAAATTCCTTGGTTTTGAACAAACCTTTAAAAACAGTTTAACAACTCTTCCAATGGGTGGCGCAAAAGGTGGTTCAGACTTTGACCCTAAGGGAAAAAGCGACAATGAAATTATGAATTTCTGTCAAAGTTTTATAACGGAATTATATCGTCATATCGGCGCTGATTTAGACGTTCCTGCTGGGGATATCGGCACGGGTGCAAGAGAAGTTGGCTATATGTTCGGTCAATATAAGAGAATTAAAAACGAATGGGTTGGCGTATTTACAGGTAAAGGCTTGCAATACGGTGGTTCTCTCGCAAGAAAGGAAGCAACGGGATATGGCCTATGCTATTTTACAAACGAAATGCTTCAAGCAAACGGTATGAGTTTTGAAGGTAAAACCGTTCTTGTTTCAGGCTCGGGAAACGTTGCTATTTACGCTTGTGAAAAGGCAACTGAATATGGCGCAAAAGTTGTTGCTATGTGCGACAGTAACGGTTATATTTACGATAAAGACGGAATTGACTTAAAGGCAATTAAACAAATTAAAGAAGTTGAAAGAAAGAGAATTAAGGAATATATTAATTATCGTCCAAACGCTGAATATCACGAAGGTTGTAAGGGTATTTGGACAATTCCTTGCGACATTGCTCTTCCTTGCGCAACTCAAAACGAAATCGACGGTGAAAGTGCAAGAATTTTGGCTAAAAACGGCTGTAAGGTAGTTAGTGAAGGCGCAAACATGCCATCAACTCCTGAAGCGATTGAAGTTTACTTTGAAAACGGCTTACTTTACGGACCTGCAAAGGCTGCAAACGCTGGTGGTGTTGCAACTTCGGGCTTAGAAATGAGCCAAAACTCAATAAGACTTTCTTGGACTTTTGAAGAAGTTAACGAAAAGTTACATAACATTATGAAGAGCATCTTTAAGGCATGCGACGATGCTTCTAAAAAATACGGTATGCCAAAGAATTATATGGCAGGCGCAAACATTGCCGGCTTTATAAAAGTTGCTGAAGCCATGAAGGCTCAAGGTAACGTTTAATTTAGATTACAATAAATCCTATTAAAAGTTTAAGACGACAAAGACGGCGAAAGAATTTTCTTTTGTCGTTTTTGTTTTATTTTTTATTATATGGTATGCGTTGACAAAATAAAGACAAAAATGTTACAATGAATTAAAGGTACGGAGAATAAAAATGAAAAAAAGAATTGGCGCATTAATCGTTGCCGTTGTTTTAATTTTTAGCGCGTTTATAGGTTTAACAGCGTGCGATAAGGGTGACGGCGTTAGTCAAAACTTATTGTTTGGCTTAAATAATGATGAAAAGGGTTATACTTTAGTTGGATTAGGTAGATGTAACGATACGGAAATTATAGTTCCTGAAACCTACAGAAATTTGCCTGTAACACAGGTTGCGCGCGGAGCATTTTTGCCAAAAAAAGTTGACGCTAAAGAAAATCTAATCACTAAAATAGTGCTTCCAAAAACCATTGAAAGAGTGGGTAATAACGCGTTTAGTTATTGTACAAGTTTAAAAGAAGTTGTTTTTTCTTCTAGCGTAACGGAACTTGGGGAATCAGTGTTTTCAAGTTGTACAAATTTAGAAAGCGTAACTTTACCGTCAAATTTAACCGTTATCAAAGACAGCACTTTTCACGGTTGTAAAAAATTAAAAGATATCGTAATTCCAACCACTGTTACTAAGATTGAATATCGTGCATTTAGAGAATGTGAAAGTTTAGAGACGGTTAATTTTTCAAACGCGTTAAAAACTATTGGGCACGAAGCGTTTTTCGGTTGTTCATCTCTAACTAGCGTAAACTTACCGACAAGTTTAATCGAACTTGGTGGATATAGTTTTGCTTACACTAAAGTTAAAACTTTTACCGTTCCAAAAAATATTAAAACGGTTAATTCAGCGCTTTTAGGTTGGTGCGAAGAACTAGAAACCTTGAATTTGCCAGCCGATTTAATTTCCATTGAAATGTCGGCACTTGCTTATTGTATAAATTTAACGACCATTAATTTTGCTGGTACGCTTCAACAATGGAACGACCTTAGCATTGCTGAAAACGTTTTCGATGAAACGCCAAAAATGATAATTTATTGTGTAGACGGGGAAATTTACAACTAAAAAAAGGAGTAACTTGTATTTGTTACTCCTTTTTTAATTTTACTTTTTATATAAATAGCGTTTGATTTTCGTTTTGTTTTTTACCACTACAAAGTGCGTAAATATCGTTTGCCAAAACGTCGGTTGCAAAGCAAGTTTTGGCAATTTTCTTTAACTCTACCGTATCGCTTTTTCGTGTTAAGATTGGTATAGAAGAGTTTTTAGTTAATAGGGAAATCAAGCCTTTTTCCTTTTCGTTTACCGCTAAAATTTTTGCGTATAGTTTATTTTCCAAGCAGTCTTGAATTAAGTATTTATCTATCTTTAAAAGGTTTGATAAAATTATTCTTCTAATTCTAGTTTTCGTATAGCGTTTAGTGGAAATTTTGTCAACCAAAACGTCTAACGAGTGATTGTCTTTAGCAAGGGCGATAATTCTATTTTCAAGCCCTTCGGTGCAATCTAAAATTTTAGCCATTTCTTTTGTGTTCGCAGTCATAATATTCGCTATAGCAAGTTTATCAAAATATAAAGGCTGAGTTTCTAAATCACCGTAAACGAATTTAGGAACGCAAGGTTTAACTTTTCTTTTTTGCCCTAAGTAAAGTGCGTTTCTTATACTTGAGGCGCTAGTTATACCTTTCTTTAATGTTTGGTCGTTATGGTCGCCCGTTCTTATCATAGGATAAATTTCTATATTGCTATTAAGTTTTAACAATGCTTTGGTATATTCTAAACCTAAAATATTATTAGGTGAAGATATTAACGCTTTATCGTATTTTTCATCGTTAAGTGATGATAATGCTTCAAATTTCGCTTTTGCTAAAGAAACGCCGTCATCTAAAAAACTTTTTACGGCTTTTTTAAATTCCTTGCTTTCATCGTTCATAGCATTTGCTAAATTTATATAAGATTCTTTATCGCCACTTTCAACCCCAAAACAAATTCCGTCAACCACGCCCAATGAGTTAATAATATTAACTGCGCCTTTTGCGAAAACTTCCGCGTTAGCAGTGGCAAAAACGGTAGGTAATTCTATAACCAAATCAGCACCTGCTAAAACGGCGTGTTTGGCTCTAGTAAACTTATCCAAAATCGCCATTTCGCCACGCTGAGTGAAGTTACCGCTCATAATCACGATAACCTTTTCTGCGTTAAGGTTGTTTTTAACGTATTCAATGTGTTTTAAATGCCCCAAATGAAAGGGGTTATATTCGGCAATCACTGCGCAAATTTTCATAATTTAACGAAAAACTCCAAATTATCGTTTTACTTTTTTAAATAAATGTTGTAAAATATATAGGTCAATATTATTTTACAATATTTCGTTCATTTTTCAAAACGAATTAAAAGAAAATTAAGAAGGAGTGTAAAATTATTATGTCCAATGTTTTAGAAACTATCAAAAGCAAAGCGAGTGCGTTAAATAAGCACGTTGTTCTTCCTGAAGGTGAAGATGCAAGAGTGGTTAAGGCGGCTGCAGAAGTCGTAAAACAAGGTCTTGCGAGAATTACTCTTTTAGGTAATAAAGATGAAATTGCAAAAGCAAATCCTGACGTTGATTTGACGGGTGTTAACGTAATTGACCCTGTATCTTACGAAAAGACTCCCGTTTATGCTGAAATGCTCTTTAAGGCAAGAGAAGGCAAGATTAATAAAAAGACGGGGCTTCCTGAATATGCTAACGTTGAAGAAGCAACAAAGGGCGTTTTAAAAGATTACACTATGTACGCTGCTTTAATGCTTAAAGCAGGTGACGTTGACGGTTTGGTTTCAGGTGCTTGCCACTCAACTGCGAACACTCTTCGCCCAGGTTTACAAGTAATCAAAACTGCTCCTGGAATTAACACCGTTTCAAGTTCGTTCATTATGGTTGCAGACCGTGAAAATAAATATAATCCTGACGGCGTTGCTGTATTTGCAGACTGTGCTATCAATATTGAACCTGATGCACAACAAATCGCTGATATCGCTATTTCTTCTGCTGAAACTGCAAAAAATATCGCTGGTATCGAACCAAGAGTTGCAATGCTTTCTTTCTCTACTAAAGGTTCTGGTAACGATGATAAATTCTTTAAGTCAGTTCCAAAAATGCAAGAAGCAACGGCAATCGCAAAGGCTGCTGCTCCTGACTTAAAACTAGACGGCGAATTCCAATTCGACGCTGCAGTTGCTCCAGAAGTTGGTAAGTTAAAAGCACCGGATTCAAGCGTTGCAGGTAATGCAAACGTATTTATCTTCCCAAATATTAACGCAGGTAATATCGGTTATAAGATTGCTCAAAGATTTGGTGGATATATGGCTCTCGGTCCAATTTGCCAAGGTTTTGCTAAACCTATTAACGACTTGTCGCGTGGCTGTAACGTTGACGACGTTATTGCAGTAGTAGCAATCACTGCTCTTCAAGCACAATAAGAATAATTAATAAAAAGGAAATATAATCATGAAAATTCTCGTAATAAATGCAGGTAGTTCTTCTCTTAAGTATCAACTTATCAATATGGAAGATGAAAGCGTGGTATTAAAAGGCGTTTGCGAAAGAATTACTTTCAACGGTGGTATTTTAACCCAAAAGACTTTTGACGATAGAAAACTCGTTATCGAACAAGATATGCCAACCCATAAAGAAGCGATGGAACTTGTGTTAAAGGCTATGCTCGATAAAGAAAACGGCGCGCTTAACAGCGTTGATGAAATCAGCGCGGTAGGGCATAGAGTTCTCCACTCTGCTGAAGACTTCCACGAATCAGTTGTTATTGACGACGAAGTTATTAGAATTTGCGAAAAGAACGCAGTGTTTGGACCTTTGCATATGCCTGGCAATATTGCTTGCATTAAGAGTTGCCGTGAAGTTATGAAAGGCGTTCCAATGGTTGCAGTGTTCGATACGACTTTCCACTCAACTATGCCAGCAAAAGCGTATATGTATGGTATCCCTTACGAAGTATACGACGAATATAAGATTAGAAAATACGGTTTCCACGGAACTTCACATAAGTTCGTAAGTGAAGAAACTATCAAGATTTTAAATAAAAAAGATTCAAAAATTATCGTATGTCACTTGGGTAACGGTTCTTCAATCTCAGCCGTTAAAGACGGTAAGTGCCAAGATACTTCAATGGGATTTACACCGCTTGAAGGTTTGGTTATGGGAACTAGAAGTGGTGACATTGACCCAGCGGCAGTTGATTATTTGAGAGAAAAACTTAACCTTAAACCTGAAGAAGTTGTTAATTATCTAAACAAAAAATGCGGTATTTTAGGTGTAAGTGGAATTTCAAGCGACCTTCGTGACTTAGAAACAGCAGTTAAGGAAGGAAGTGATAGAGCACTTTTAGCGTTGGAAATGCTTGCTTATAGAGTTAAAAAATACGTTGGTAGTTACATCGCTGTTTTAGGCGGGGTTGACGCAATCGTATTTACCGGTGGTATCGGTGAACACTCTCCAAGAATTCGCCGTTTAGTAATGGAAGGTATGGAATTCTGTGGCGCTAAGTTTGATGAAGACAAAAACCTTTCTTACGATTCAGGTATCGCTTACTTAAATACTGAAGACAGTAAGGTTAAGATTATGGTTTTACCAACCAACGAAGAACTTTCAATTGCAAGAGAAACCAAAAATCTTACCCAAAAGAATTAATTTTTAGATAATAACTAGAAAAAATTACGCGAAAAATCGTTGACAATAGCCGTTAAATAGTTTATACTTGTATGGCTATTTAAGTTGAGGTATTATGTTATTAGACCTTAGAAAAATTAAAAGAAGTGGAAAAGAACAAAGCGATTTCTTCTTTCTTTATACGCCGGAAAAAGATTTGGTCGATATTCCGTCGGCTGAAATTTATGGTGAAGTCAAGGTCAGTGGCTCTTTAACTTTAACGGGTGACCACTCTTGCTTTGTTGAAGGGGAAGTGTGTTTTACCATTAAGGGCGAATGCACTAGATGTTTAGAAGAAACTGAAAACGTTTACGTTGCATCTTTTAGAGAAGGGTTAGAAGTAGATAATCCCGATGGATATTCTTTAGTTAACGATACCGTAGATTTAACGGTGATAGTCGATGATATTATCGCTATGAACGTTCCCGTTAGTTTCCTTTGTGATGAAAACTGCAAAGGATTATGTGCAGGTTGCGGAACAAACCTTAACAACGGGGAGTGTAAATGTAAAAAACAAATGGAAGGTATAGAATAATGGCAGTACAAAAAAGTAAAACTTCAAAACAAAGAACTAATACTAGATTTGCTAATTGGAAATTGGAAACCCCAAATCTTGCAGAATGCCCACAATGCCACGAATTAAAAGCATCTCATAAAGTTTGCCCTAAGTGTGGTTACTATAACGGCAAACAAGTTGTTGACGTTTCTAAGAAAGAAAAGAAAGACTAATTTTATAGTTAATTCATAAATTAGTTTACCATTATGCTTGCAAAAAAAGATTGTGAGTGTTTTTTGGCAATACGTTTTTTAAGTAAAAACATAAAAAGTTAATTTAAAAGATAAAAACGCACGAAATTTTCGTGCGTTTTTTATTTATCTAAATAGTTTTAATCACTTTCTAAGCCAAGGAAAAATTCAGCAGGAATTCCAAAAGCAATAACCATAGCCCTTAAACTTTCATAACCGGGCTTAGATTTCCCTTTTAGCCACTCGCTAACCTGACTTTGCTTTACGCCAATTGCCGAAGCAAAAGCAGTTTGCGTAAGAGAATATTCTTTTAAAAACAATTTTAAAATATCCTTAAATTCCAACTCTTTTTTACCCATAAAAATCCTTTCGCCTTGACTTTTAATTTTTTCCAAGACGTTTTCGATATCTTGCGCTTTAATTTTATAAAATAACTTTTTAAAACAAACGGCGGGTGGTTTCAAGATTTTTTTGCCTTCTTTTAGGGCTTTTCACTATAATTATTAATTATTTTTACAATATTTAATAAATTTTAGTATACTACCCTTGATGTAAATTTGATTAGCATTTAATTTAGTACGCCAAAGCACACTGCAAACTATTTGTTTTACTTATATTATATAGAATATTCTATAAGAAAAAGTTAAGTATAGAAAATTCTATATTTATTAAAAATCATTTGACATTTAGAAAAAAATAATGTATTTTAATTATGGGT
>JAZNQZ010000031.1:0-35545 GCA_045590475.1 Christensenellaceae bacterium | reverse complement strand
GCTTGATCTTTTACTAAAATTGCATAAGCAATCTCCGTCGAATTTTTTACATTCTTCCTTGACTATACTCGACTAAATTTTCGTGAATCGTTTCCTACGCTTTTTCTTCGTATTAACCTTCGTTAAAAATTTGTCATTTTTGCTCTTTTGCCTTAATGTACTTTTAATTAAGTCTTTCTCGATTGATATTTGACATATCTCTCTCTTTTCTCTATGCAGTTGTCAATCTACGGTGCTTTGACTACGGTCAAAGGAAATTTTATATTAAAAATTTCATAAAATTGCATACCTCTTTCAAGCGGTAGCCTAACTATATTATCACTTATGCTTTTTTAAGTCAAGCATTTTACAAAGGATTTTTTACTTTTTTTTAATTTTTTTTACAAAGATTTTTATAGCCTAAAAAGCATATAAAATTTATTTATTTCATACTTTTTTATTAAAAAATTACAAAAAATAATTAAACTATTTGCCTTTTATATTATATAATGTTAAAATATTTTCATAAAGGTGAAATTATGAATATAAAATTACAATGCGAAAAAGTCGCTAAAGAACTTATTGAAGTTGCAAAACTTAAAAAAGGCAATGTTGTTATCGTTGGATGTTCAACTAGTGAAGTTTGTGGCAGTAAAATTGGCACGAACTCAAATCCTGATACTGCAAAAGAAATTTTTGATGGTCTTTACGGTGTCTTAAAAAAACACGGAATTTTTCTTGCCGTTCAATGTTGCGAACACTTAAATCGCGCCATAGTTATTGAAAACGACGCGCTCCCCTTTGCTGAACCTGTAAACGTTGTTCCACAAAAAAAAGCAGGTGGAAGTTTAGCCACAACTGCTTATCACTCCTTCAAAAAGCCAATCGTTATAGAAGAAATTAAAGCCGACGCAGGTATTGATATTGGAGACACCTTTATTGGTATGCACCTAAAAAAAGTTGCCGTTCCCGTAAGGTTATCGGTAAACAAAATTGGTGAAGCGCATTTAACTTGTGCGAGAGTACGCCCTAAGTTTATCGGTGGGATTAGAGCCATCTATAACGAAGAACTATTATAACATTATATATAATATAATAAAAGCCGTCTTTTCTAGACGGCTTTTTTATTTTGTTTATTACTTTAATAATTTTTCAAATTCAGTTTTTACTAAGTTGAATTTTTCTATTGCTTCATCTTGATTTTTGCATTTTAACGAATAGTAAACTTTAAGTTTTGGTTCTGTTCCACTTGGGCGAATACAGATAAAACTTCCGCCCTCTAACGCATAATAAACGGCGTTCACTTTTGCGATATCAAGTTCTTTTACCGTTCCGTCGCTAAAAGTTATCTTTGACGAAGAATAATCTCTAGTTTCCATAACCTTTAAGCCGGCAATTTCACTTACCTTTACCGTCTTCATCTTATCGACTACTGCGTTCATTTCAGCCATTGCATTAACGCCTTTATACGCAGTGCTAATATTAGTGTCAAAAACAAAACCATATTTATCGTAAAGTTCAGTTAAACGCTGATAAACACCGATATTTTTACTAGTATAATAGCAAACCATTTCGGCAAATAGCATGCTTGCAACAACAGCGTCTTTATCCCTACAATGCGTTCCGCGAAGATATCCGCAACTTTCTTCAAACCCGAAAATAAACTTTCTCTTTCCCGAGTCGTCAAGTTCTTTAATCTTTTCACCAATAAACTTAAAGCCTACGGGGGTTTCTATGAGTTCAACACCGTAGTCATCGGCAATAAGTTTTGCCATTCCCGTGCTAACGAAACTCTTAACCACAAAGCCTTTTGAATTTAATTTGTTAGTTTCTTTAAGGCGAGTTAAAACGTAATCAAGAAGTAAAATTCCCGTTTGATTTCCCGATAAAGCGACGAATTCACCATTGTTATCACGAATAGCAACGCCAAGCCTATCGCAATCTGGGTCGGTGCCAAACACGACGTCTGCTTTCTTAAAATCTGCCATTTTGATTGCTAGAGTTAACGTTTCCTTAATTTCAGGATTTGGGACTGCTACGGTTGAAAATTCCGTATCTTTTTGAAGTTGTTCAGGAACAAGCGTTGCGTTAATACCTAATTTTTTCAATATTGTAGTAACGGGTATATATCCACTTCCGTGAACGGGGGTGTAAACCAACTTAATAGTTTTACCGACCTTTTTAACTTCCTTTTTAGAAAGGCATAATTTCTTTATGGTTTTATAGTAAGTTTTATCAACGCGTTTTGAAACAACTTGTATTTTCTTTTCAAATTTTTCATTAATTAAAATTTTATTTGAGTGACAATCCCCTATTGCGTCGATATATTGAACTACTTCTTTGGTCGCTTCAGGGGACATTTGCGCACCGTCTTCCCCGTAAACTTTATATCCGTTATATTCTTTAGGGTTATGGCTTGCAGTAATCATAATACCCGCAATGGTTTTAAGTTTTCTAACAGCGTAAGATAACATAGGTACGGGATGAACGTCATTAAACATATACGCCTTAATTCCGTTTGAAACTAAAACTAATGCCGATGCATAAGCAAATTCATACGAATATCTTCTAGTGTCATAAGAAATAACTACGCCACGCGATTTGGCTTTATCCCCCAAAGTCTTAATATATTCGGCTAAGCCTTGCGTTGCCAAACGAACGGTATAAATATTCATCATATTAGTACCCATACCGATAATGCCACGCATTCCAGCAGTACCAAATTCTAAACTTTTACCAAATCTATATTCAATTTCCTTTTCATCGTTTTCAATTTCTAAAAGTTCTTTTCTATCTTTTGGAGAAAGATTTTCACTTGCTAACCATTGCTTATAAAGGTCTAAATACATAGTTAACCCCACATAAATACAAACTTATCTATTAATAATTATACATATAAACTATAAATATGTCAAAGATTTTTCTTTTTTTGACCTTTCATAACCGAAAAAAAGAAAATAAAAATTTATTTTCAACAAAATTTTAAAAATTATTTTGTAAACAGTTGACATTAAAAAAACATTTTGGTACAATTTATTAGCGTTGTCTACGGAAAGATGATGCGGGTGTAATTCAATGGTAGAATTCCAGCCTTCCAAGCTGGCAGCGTGGGTCCGATTCCCATCACCCGCTCCAATTTTTTACGAGGGACTTGTTGCACCTGTAGCTCAGTTGGATAGAGCATCGGCCTTCTAAGCCGAGGGTCAGGGGTTCGAATCCCTTCAGGCGCACCAATACGGCGGGTGTAGCTCAGTTGGTTAGAGCGCAAGATTGTGGTCCTTGAGGTCGTGAGTTCGATCCTCATCACCCGCCCCATTTAAATTTAAATTGCATAGGGGTGTCGCCAAGCGGTAAGGCAACGGATTTTGATTCCGTCATTCGTAGGTTCAAATCCTGCCACCCCTGCCAATAAGTACCTTTAGCTCAGTTGGTAGAGCAACTGACTCTTAATCAGTGGGTCCAGGGTTCGAGTCCCTGAAGGTGCACCACTATATGATTCATTAGCTCAGTCGGTAGAGCACGTGACTTTTAATCACGGTGTCCGGGGTTCGAATCCCCGATGGATCACCAAACAAACCCAATCAACTTTTGTTGGTTGGGTTTGTTTTTTGTTTATCGTGGTACAGCGAACCCCGTGGGGTCGGCTTTGCCATCGTAGCGATAGCGGAGATGTATCCCCGATGGATCACCAAAAGAAACGCACACTCTCATAGAGTGTGTTTTTCTTTTGCTTTTCCTATGGAAAAGCGAACCCAAGGGTTCGATCGCCTAGCGGCGGACGGCAACCCTTTTGTCTTGCACGCCCATCAAGAAAGCACAACAAGACATTTCCCCTAAAAGGGGAATCCCCCCGATGGATCACCAAATAAACCCAATCAACTTTTGTTGGTTGGGTTTGTTTTTTGCCAATTATCTCCTATTGACTTAGTGCAAATATATATATTATAATTTCATTGTATGAAAAAAATAATTATACTATTTTTGCTATTGTTTACACTACCCTTATATGCATGTAATCAAGGTGGTAGTGATTTATCTACACCACCCGTAGTTGATATAACTCCTTTGCCTGATATTCCAACTGATGAAGAAGAAAATGAAGATGCATCAAAAAAGAAAAGTTACATAGTTTCAACCGTAAACGGACTTAGAATAAGAAAAAGTGCCAACTCATCTTCTACGATTTTGGGTTACCTTGATAAAAACGACGCTTTGTTTCTTATTGAAAAACAAGGAAACTTTTATAAAACCATATATAAAGAGCAAACTGCTTTCGTTCACGCTAGTTATTGCACGATTATGGATATAGAAACTTCTATCGATGCAGTTGAAAAGGCTATTGACATAGGCGCAACTTTACTTGGTCACCCTTACGTTTGGGGTAGTCAGCGTTACCATTGGGGAAACGGCGTTTTAAATAAGAACTTTGTTGCTGGTGAATTTGACTGTTCTGCATTAGTTCAATACGTTTATTATAAATCAAATAAAATTCTTTTAGACGTTACGAGTAGAGCACAATCAAATAACGGAGTGGAAGTTAATAGAAGCGAATTAAAGCGTGGAGACTTAATGTTCTTTACCAACGCATCAAGAAAAAATAAAACGGGTGTTGAAAGAATTGGACACGTTGCAATATACTTTGGCAATAATTATATATTGCATACGGCAACAGACCACGCAGTAATCGAACCGATTTCCACTGTTAGATGGAGTTATTATATAACCTCTAGAAGAGTAGTTTAAAAAAATTCACTGTTTTTAATAATTTTCCAATAAAAAATAGACATATTTTGCAAAATTCTTGACTTTGTGAATATATTTATATATAATATAAAAGTCGAATAAATTGACAACTTTTTATTTGGGAGGATGACATTATGTCATACGTGGAAAAAAATTTAGGCGTTAACGAAGAACTCGTTAAAAAGGCTGATAAAAACGGTTTGTTTCTTATCGGTGTTTGGGTAAAAGGTATTCTTCTTTGCTGGTTGCTCTTGATTCCGTTAATCAAAGCTATCGTTAGAACTATTCAATTTTCTAAAATTGAACTCGCTATCACCAATAAACGTGTAATTGGTAAAGTAGGCGTGCTTAATACTAGTGCATTGGATTCACCACTTAATAAAATCCAAAACGTAAGCGAAACACAAACTTTTGGTGGCAAAATCTTCAATTACAGCACCATCGTTATTACTACTGCTGCAGGCTCTTATAAATACGACTGCATCAAAAAAGGCGCTGAATTCAAGAACGCTGTTATGGCTCAAATTGAACAATACGAAGAAGACCGTATTAAGCAACAAGCTGCTGAAATGGCAAATGCAATGGCAAGCGCTATGAATAACAATAAATAATTAAAGAAAAAACTTAACGCACTCTAAATTAGAGTGCGTTATTTTTTTGAAACTGGTGACGGGTAATTCCCCTATTAGGGGAAATGTCAACTTTAAGTTGACAAAAGGGTTGCCGTCCCCTGCTAAGGGATTGAAACTGCTCGCAGGTTCTAGCGCCCGTTTGGGCGTAAAAAAAGGAAACACACTTTTACCGCTCTTCACATACGGAATTGCGACAACTAAATAAATCTTTACGGATTTGTTAGATTTGCCTACGCAAGTTATGTTGCCTAACGGTGAGTTAAGGATTTATTTAATATAACTTTGACTATTTTGGACAAGAAAATCCCACCATGTTTCGCTTTTTGCGAAGCGTAGTGGGCTTTACTAACATAAATTTCTTTTTTTTAGGTTATATTATTTTAATTTCTTTCTCGTATGAACCCCAATCATCTGACCATTTAATTTTGTGTTTTCCTTTTTCTAAATTACTTAATTCTTTTGCATTGTCAGGTATGATATAAGTTAACTTCATACTACCATCGTTATAAAATATTTTTACTCCTATTTTCTCATTAGTGAAATCGGTGCCTTTTACAAACTCGTTTTGTGATAAAATTATATTTTCTCTCGCCACAGGATATATGAACAAATTTTTTTGTTTTCCCCATTTTATAACATCTTTATTGCCGTTTTGACAATTTGTATCATATATAACCTCGTCTAAAACTTTTACGTCAACATATTTCATTTTTTGCATATGATATGTTACTTTAATATATTCATATCTTAACTTGTTTTTATTTTCTTCTATTTGTTTTTTTCTATCGTTGAGATTTTCTATCTTTTTAATTCCTTGTTCAAATTCTTCTTTCGTATCATAATCGTCTGCATTTCCATATAATATTTCTTCGATTTCTTTATCAATTTTTTCTAATAATTGATTATAGTATTTAACATTGTCACTATAATAAAAATAAGTATGACTTTTTCCTAATTCTAAACTTGTATTTCCATACATATGCCAATCATTAAAGCCATATGCTTCAATTGAAAAATCATCAAGAGTCAGGCCGAATAAACCATCTAATCCGATAGATGCACCTCCATTATAAACATCACTATTATTTAGCAGTTTGTCGGTATTATTAATTCCAAAATACGCACCATATGCAGTTGCATATTCCTCACTAAAATAAACATATGAATTGGGCATTATAGGAAGGCTCTTAATAAAATATATAGGTGTTAAGATTAATGCCATTACAACAATAAATATTCTTTTACCTTTTTTTAATCTTTTTTTATCAATATCTGAAGTTTCATCTGCTACTTGAGAAAAAATATCTTCCTTACTTTTTTTATAATATATTGGATCTATCTTTATTGCTATAAATGAAAAAATCGGTAAACTTATAATTATCAGATAAATCCAAAAACCCTTAATATTATAAAATTTATTTACCGAAAAAACAATTAGCAACATTGCTATTGTTGATATAATATTAAATACGGTATTCCTTCTAGCCATTTTATTAAAACATAAAATTCCATCATACAAATATTTCTTTTTTCTGTACGAATGTACCATGTTTATAATAAAAGTTGCCAAAATAATAATAGTATAAAAAATACGTTGCCCACTAGACATGACTGAACCGAATGAGTTTTGTACCCACTTTGCAGCAGGTCCCCATATAATTTCTTGCCCAATTTTACCATAAGGAAGAAACAGTACTAATAAACACCAAGCCAACACAAACTGACTGCTTATAATATTCCAAACTTTTTTCATATATCACCTCATATTTTATTGTCTTAAATTATAAATCACCTAATATACGATTGTCAAGTAAATAATCGTATAATATGCGATAATTTTTATATACTATTAAGGTGGTTGATAATGGATTTAATTAATATTCAAAAAAGATTAAGGGAAAGTATTTCTCAATCAAAATACACGCAAAAAGAAATCGCTCAAAAAATTGGAGTATCTCCTCAAACTATTTCTAAATATATGAAAAATAATATTTTTCCAGCATTAGACACGTTAGCCAAAATCTGCAAATTATTAGATATTAAATCAGACTATATACTAGGTTTGAGCGATTATTAAAAAATTTTATAAAAATAGAACATATTAATTTATTGTTGTGAATCTTATTTCAAATAAAAGTATAGCACACTATACTTTGCAAGCATAGTTGTGTGTTTTGCAAAGCAAAAGTAAAGGATAGCGAAATTTTCGCTATCCTTTTATAATATCTTAAAAATCCCTATAGGACACGCCCTTTGGATGTTTCCTTTTTGTGAAGCTGGTGACGGGACTTGGGCGACTTTGCTCTAACTTCCTTTGACCGACTAGCCCTGCGTAGTAATACGGAGCAGACTGCGACCTTCGTAGGTTCTTGCGCCCGTTTGGGCGTAAAAATAAATGCACACCCTAAATGGATGTGCATTTATTTTTTTGGAGCTGGTGACGGGTAATTCCCCTATTAGGGGAAATGTCAACTTTAAGTTGACAAAAGGGTTGCCGTCCCCTGCTAAGGGATTGAAACCTGCTCGCAGGTTCTAGCGCCCGTTCGGGCGTAAAAATAAATGCGCACCCTAAATGGATGTGCATTTATTTTTTTGGAGCTGGTGACGGGACTTGAACCTGCGACCTGCTGATTACGAATTGTTCGTGTGATTACGAATTGCAAAAAATGCTTATTTTTGCACTAAAAATGCACAAAAAACGCTGTTTTTTTAATTTCGTTTTTTAAAATTAACGTCAAACAGTAGAGCGAATATGAGTGCATAATTTTTCGATATATGAGTGAATTTTTGACGTACCTTTTTTTAAAAGGTGCGTATAAGTATCTTGCGTCATTGCTAACGTTGCGTGGCCCATCAACGATTGCAAAACCTTATCAGTTATCCCGAAAGAGTGACAAACGGTACTAAAAGTATGCCTTGTACTGTGCAAAGAAACACCTTTTATACCGTGCGCTTTATTAAAACGGTCAAGCGCAATACGAAGCCCGGAATATGTAAACGTTCCTAGCAACGATATATCGAAGAACTCAAAAAGTTCATCGGTAAAATAAACGATACGTTTGCTAGATTCCGTTTTTGTTTCCCCTTGCTTACCGTCAGCAATCGCCTTATCGACTTTGAAAAAATGTTCTTCAAAGAAAAAATCTTCCTTTGTTAAAGCAAGGAACTCACCAACACGCAAACCTGTAACACACAAAAAGAAAAACGCCTGCGCTAATTTTTCAGGTGCACTAGACATGATGATTTCTTGCTCTTCATAGGTAAAGGCCCGACGTTTTTGTTTCTTGTATTTTGGCAATTCAACAACTTTGCAAGGATTAAACTTGATTTTTTGCAATACGACGGCCTTTTCCAAACATGCGTTTAGGAACTGCAGAACTTTATGCTTGGTATTATCGAACTCAATACCGTTAAAAAAGGCTTGAAGAGTTTCACCGTTTAAGTCGTTGAGTTTTATTTTACCTAAACCGTCAATGATAATTTTAATAAAATTCTCATAACTTCTTTTTGTTGAATCGCGCAATGATTCAATCTTAAAAGATTTATACCAGGATAAAAGCCACTCGCCAACCGTTGGCATAAAATTTTTAGTTTTACCCTTTTTGCGTGGGTTCGCTTCTCGAAGCAACTTCAAACACTCTTGTTGCGTTTTGGCATAAACACTTTTAACTTTCCCATAGACGTCGTAATAACGACCTTCATAGTAGACGGTAACCCCACCGTCTTTTTTTCTTAATCTTTCCTTTCTAGCAATAGAACCTTGCCCATATTTAAGTTTAATCAATTCTTCTTCTCCTTTATTAGAATTGACAACTTTAATATTTTCTACCCCTTTATTATCACCCCCTTTCAAAAGTAAAAAAGCCTTCCGGTCTCTTTCAATTCGCGCCAACAGTTCTCGATTATCAATCGAAGCCTGCGCGCAATACATTAAAATCTGTTCTGCTAAATCTCGTAAAAAAGATATATCCTTTTCGGTCATATAAGCGCCCCTTTCTTTTTGCGTATATTTTACACCGAAAAGTATTTAAAAAAGTAATAGTATAAATTACCGTTAACGGTTAGCGTTAACGGTAAAAAAAAGATTAAGCACGTTTCATCAGTTGCGCTACGTTTTTATTGTAAAGTGATTTTGCTAATTCAAGTAACGTTTCCTTTTGCACGTCGTTCATTCCTGCAAACCATTTAAGCAAGTTACGTTCATCACTGCTCAGCATTGTTGTCACTGGCGCCGATGCGCTAACGTTCACGTCGTCGGTGGCGCCGATAAGATAATCAACGGAGACATCGAACACTTGCGCTAATTTTATTAGCATATCGATACTTGGTTCTGTGCGCCCAACTTCATAGTTGTAAATGTTTGTAGGTGAAACACCTAACTTTGTTGCAAGTTCTTTTTGTGAAAAACCACGTTCTTCCCTTAATTCTCTTAAATGCATATTAAACCACCAAAATAGCTTTTTTCCAAAATTATACGCTAAAATAGCGATAAAGTGTTGACAATTTCAAAAACAGCGTTTATAATAATTAAAAAATCGCTAAAATAGCGATAATTAAAAGTTTTGGGTTAAAAGGTTAAGCGCAACCGTTCACGTGGCGCGCGCTCAAGTCCGTACGTGAAAACCTAAAACAAAAAGGAGAATAAAAAAATTTCCCCACACGTGCAAACGTGCAGGGAAATCAAGTTAGTTTTTGAATTATTTGTCTTCGTTATCTTTTTTGATTGATTCAACGATAACTTGCAACTTTTTATTTATTGAAGCAAGTTCTTCATAGATAGCAAGCAAAACGCGTTCTTCAGCACAATTCATTACTTCTTTCTCCTTTACCCATTTTCACTAGGTGGTGCATTCCCACAATTTACAACTTTATCGACAAAAGCAAAAGTTGGGGCCAAAATAACGGTTGGCCCGTTCCAAAGAAAAATTATTGTACCACCTTTTTGAAAATATTATATCACAAATTAATAGTGTTTTAAAGCAAATTACGGCTAAAAAATGGGGTTGTTTATGAAAAAATATAATGACGGTTATTTGCTCTGGATAGCAGAGTTAGAAGTTCAAAAGGCATTAAAAGAAAGAGCTATCGAACAAGAGAAGGCTTATTTGAAAATCGATAGTGGATTATCAAATCAACACGTTAGCGAAATTTTCTTAAACAGCTTGATGCATGCTTATTATGAATTAGAAGAAATTAAAGAAGAGTTAACGTTGGCAAGACAAAAAAGAGCCGAACACTTAAAAGAGTGCCCGCCTCACTTATTTTTTAGTGATTACGGTATTGCTATTATGACCGGTGAAGAATATTGCAAACACGACGATAACTAAAGCAAATTACGGCTAAAATGCCGTTTTGATAAATTAGAAAAAATAAAAAAAGGTGGTTTGAAATGACAGATAAGCAAAAAGAATTATTTATTGAATTAAAAGCAAGATATGAAATGCAAGAAGCGGTTTTACAAAAACTTATAAAACGCCAGATAGAACAAAACGGAATAAGTTGGTTACTTGAAAACCCAAAGACTGTACCACTTGATGTTCTTGTAGCAGTAGAAAATCTTGACGAAACACAAAAAGAACTTTCTCAACTATATCGTCTTGAATTAGAAGAAGAACGCGCTAAGCGTTAAATATAAAAAAATAAAAAAGGTGGTAAAAAAAATGTATCAAAGAAATTTATTTCTTAAACACGGGATTTCCCCGGAGCAGTGGAAAAAAACAACGTTGAAATTTTTATCTTCAACGCCTGAAGACGTTACGCAAAAAGAAGGCGAAATACTTTTCGATATTCTTTTACACGGTGATATCCCAGGCTTCGATGATATTATGAAAGACGTGGCTACAGATTGCTTACAATTATTGGTAGCGAACGTTGATTGTAAAAATTGCATTTTGAAAGATTGTTGCACAAATTTAAAATGCGAAAAGCCGGACCTTTCAGGCTGTGTTGCTTCGTTTATGTTTTTTATGCAAAGACAAAAGGTCGCTCCCGTAAATTACACAAAAGAGCAAGTTATTGAATATTACAAAAGCAAAGTAGAAGAACATAAGCAATTTATTGACGCTCACCCTGAGACCGTTAAAACAGTTAAAAGTTAGGGAGAACCGCGTATGAAAAAAAACGAGTGGACTATAGCGTTCCTTATTTTATTTGGAGTAATGACTTACTTATTGTTTTCACTAACAAATAGAATTCTTGTTTCAATTATACTTTCTTTCTTTTTATCGATAGCGCTTATAGTCGGTTTGTACTTTGAAAAAGAACAGAAATATATTAAGGCGATTGAAGAGTACAAGAAAAAAATTGATATGTACGTCCACGTTCTTAAAAAGGGCTGGAAACTAAGGTTACAAGATTATGAAGAGATTTATTTGCTTAATCAAAATATTCTCGATTTAGAACAAGAGTTTTACTGCAATTATTATCCAAAATCAAGAGACATATTTGAAGACCTTGAGATATTTTGGTTACCCGAAGCGGATAGCATAGAAGAATTAAATGAAAAACTTCTTGGCTATATTAAAGAACGCAAAGATGATGAAAATTCTTTTTTAGAAGAAGACGGCACTGACCGTTAAAATAAAATAAAAAAAAGGTGGTAAAAACTTATGACAACTATTATTATTCAAGGCGATAAACTTGAAGCAAACAAAACAATCGACGTTCTTAGAAAAACGTTCCCGGTTATTAATAAAAAGGCTAGTTATATAAATGAAAACGGCACTATTCATATTATCGACGTTAGCACACAAAACGACAGCATTGATTTAACCGATGAGCAGGTTTTATTTTCGTTGGATTGTTGTGCTAAGCGTGACCGTGATTGTGTTAACTGCCATTATCGTTCGATTAATAACTGCAAAGAACAGTTGCAAACGGACGGCGCCGTTGCAGTATATAATTTATTACGCAAAAACAAAACGGACGGTGAAAAAAATGAGATTATATAGAGTTACATACACAGAAAAGAACGGCACTTTGCATACGCACGTTGTGGGTTCAGCGGACCAAATTATCCCAATTCGTATAGAAGCGAGAAAAAGGCATGCAACAGTTTTTGTAGAGAAACTTACGGTTGTTCCCACTTGCATATTCAGTTATTAAGCAGTTTTTTGTTTATCACCAATAAATTTTTCTGCTTAATATATTCGCCGGCAAATTGCCGGCACAAAGATTATCCAGGATTGATTTAACTTCCTTTGTATTTTTTAGATATTGTAGGGGTGAATCCATAGACGCCCTTACAATATATCACCAAGAGACAGGCTCTCGCCCGGTTCAAGTCCGGTGAGTGATTTCACCAAATAATAGGTAGGTTTTATATGAAGAAAAAAAGTAAAAAAATTATTATCATTATTCTTGCTTTAATTTCAATAGGGCTTGTTTTTGGCGTTGCTAGTCGCAACTTTAATAAAGAAAATGAGAGACCTAAAGAAATGGGCTTTACGGTAAATGCTTCTAACATTGAGCGCGTTTACGTAACCGATTCAATTAACAACAAAGAAAAAAATAGAGACACGCAAAGTTTTGTTAAAAAAGCAGATATCCCAACTGAGAACGTTGACGGTTGGGCAGGATATAACGACGCAATCAAATTTGAAAACATAACTGAGCCAACGTACGTTTTTGTAGAACTCGACTATACTACTGAAGAATTAAAAGAGTTGCTTAAAGATAGCAAAAATAAATCAGTTCAATTTACCTACATGGTAAACACTACGTCGGCTAAGGTTAAAAATAGTTGTAGTGATGAAGTTAATATTTATTCGCTTCTTTCGGCTTGTGGATATCACACTGAAAGTCAATGGCAATCAAACAACACCGATTTAACTGCGTTACCACTTAATATTTGGCAAAAAGAATTAGTTTCGATTGAAGATTTTTATAAAGCAATTATTAAAGAGAATCAACTTATGGTGACCAGGCTTACCGGCGGAAGTGTAGATAACCCGATTGATTTTTATCTCGGTTCTATTTCTTTCGTTAAAGACGATTCTACTTCTTACGTTCCGTATAAAGGCGCAATTAATTTTGTTCCAAGCGCTGAAGCCAATGCAAGAGCATATACGATGACGAGTGTTAGCGATAATGGAAGTATTAATTATTCAGCAACGTCTTTTATCGCAAAAGAAGATATACCAACTGAAGGCATTGATACAACCGTTGAATACGGCAACGCTATAAAGTTTAGTAATCTTGCTGGCCAAACGTATCCGTTCGTTAAATTGAATTATACCGTTGATGAATTAAAAATTCTTCTTAAAGATTGTACTGGTGTTAAGTTCACGTACATGATTGACGGTGACGTTGCCGTTAAAAATGAAGGTGTTGATTCTCAAAATATTTATTCACTTTTATCTTCTGCAGGTTATCACGCAGTAAGTGATAGCGAAGTTGCAACCAAATGCAAGTTGCCGATGAATAGTTGGCAAACTGAAACTGTAGCGGTTGAAGATTTTTATAAAGCAATCGTAAGAGATAAACAACTTATGATAGCAAGATTAACGGGAAGTACTTCAACTAACCCGATTGACTTTTATCTCGGTTCTATTGAATTTTTAATGCCAGCAATTTCTTAATAGTTAAGGTGACTATTTCTCCTTTATTCGTGGGGGATTTCCCCCACAACATATTCCCTAACGTAAAGGCGTTTAGAAAGGTCGGTTCTTTCAGGGAAAATTCAAATGGAGGGCACAACCAATGAAAACCTTGAAAAAGATAGGATTTTGGGTATGCGTCGCTGCGTCTGTTCTCGTAATAGGTACTTCGGTTTCTGGCTATATTGCCGACAAAAACACAGATACTGAAACAGAGAATCAAACGCAAGTTGTTGCAGTGGTAGAATAACTATGCAACCAATAGGCATTTTTACAATGTGCCTTTATGCCATTAAAAGCGTAGGAAAGACGGTTCTACCTTGGCTGTGGAGCGCTCTTTCTTCGCTTAATGGTGGCATAACGTCACAAATAATCATGTTAGTTGTCTTGTGGACGATATTTTTTGCTCTCGATAAGATATGGGAAAAGTTCTCTAAATTTTTTTCCGCTTGTCTTAAACATTTTGAAAAATAGGTGAAGTATGAAAATAGCCCTAAAAAGAACATTAATTATTTTACTTTCAGCGCTACTGGTTTTCAGTTGCGCTATATTACTTTTAAATCCTTTTAACGTTTACGCCTTAGATAGCGCTACTGATGTTTATAACGTAAAAGTTCCTGCAGATAACGCTTATAAAATAGAAAGTCCGGATTTTAAAATAGAAGAATATGTTACTGTTGATGATAAAGCTTTTGCTTCAAATAAATATAAATTTAGTCAAGGTATAACGCTTAATAACCCTGATTATACAAACGATATGTATAACATGTTAAATGACACCGTTACAAATTGGATAGGCACAAAATTTTATCTTAATCACGAAATTAAATTGATTTTTTTAGTTTATCGTGAAAAAGTTGATGGCAAACAAATGGACTTGCTTCGTGAATATCAAATTGTTTTAGATTCAAACAGTTCAACTTCTTATTTCGATAAAATTATTAGATACAAAGACTATTCTTACTTTGATGAAGTTATTACTTTCGGCGACGATAAAAACCCAATAGATAATATCGAATATCCTAACGGTATTGATTCAATTGATTTTTCTTCAAAAATCAGCAAGTATACACAAAACGGATATAGTATTTTATGTGCGGGTAGTTCTAAAATTGGGTTTCCAACAACTAAACAAAGTCAAACAATTCCTATAACGATTGAAACCAGTTCAGCAACTGTAAATTATAGAGTAAAATTTTTTATTGAAAAAAATATAGATACGGTTACACAAAATAATTTTTGGGGATTTAAGAGCGAAAAAAGAATTAATTTAGACGAAACTGCAGAATCAGTTATTTATGGCCATAGTCAATCAATTAGAAATGGTTTAAGATACTGTAAAAATAAAGATGAAGCAAATTTTAATTCATTATATAGTTCTTATGGAGCCGACGTTCTTGAGCGTGCTAATCAAACTATCAATAATGAAAAAACATTTACTATTAAACTTCGATATTTAGAACAAATTGGCGACACACCATTTGCAAAGCCAAAATATACAACTATTGATGTAAAAACTGTAGACAATAAAGTTGTTGGCACCGATATTCTTGCTACTTTAGACATAGAAAAATTTGAGTGTTTAGACGCTCACGGCGAAAGTGTTGAAATTAAAGAAGGGGCAAATAGTGACGGTAGTGACTTGTGGGTTGTTGAATATTATAAATCTTCCTGGCTTAGAGCAAAAACAACAAGTGGAAATTATTTAGATTATTTCTTTGATATCAATAAATCTTATAAGGAATTTTATGACGTTCTTATAGATGCCGGGCACGTTAGAGAAGATTGCTACGAATACTGCCTTAATGAAATATTAAAAAAATATCCCGAATTAACTGAAGGGGAAACACAATCGGGTCTTAATCCTGAAGAACTTTATGGATGCTGGGGTTACGTCGTTATGCCTACTGAGATAGGTTTTGACCAAATGTTTAAAGACATTTTTAATGTCGGCACAACCGTTGGTGAGCAAATGATTTCATTTTCTTATCAGCATCAGTTATCTAAAGAAGAATATTCTAAACTTGTAGAAAGTCAAGATTATAGCGTAATAGAACATTTTTGGTATAACATAAGCGCGAATGCTACTGGAAGTTATGAAGCAACTACATATTTAATGATAATGCCTTCAGGGGTAAGTTGGATTGACGATAGCGGACAAATTAAAGATGAAGAAGGCGCAAAAAACCCTGAACAAGACGGTGTTTTAGGTGGCGCTGTAAGTGGTGGCGCAACTGCTATAGGTGGCGCGCTTAAAGGTGCGTTTGACTCTTTCATCGGTTTATTTAAAGGTTTAACCGGTTCACCGTTAGCCCTTGCCGGTACAATGGGTGTTTTAGTTCTCGGCGTTGTTGTCTTTATATTAATAAAAACCGGCGCATTTAAAAATATAGGAAGTGGAAATCCACGACCACCACGACCAAAAGCACAAAAAAGGAGAAAAAAATAAATGACAAAAACAAGTAAAAAAATATTAATAACGTTTTTTTCAATAATGATGGTTTTTTGCACTTTTCTAGGTATTACGTTAACGTTCCCTATTACAACTGTTAATGCTGAAGAAAGTACTGATTATCTTTCTTGGGAACGAACTGAACTTAAAACAGGTGATTTAATCGCTAATAGATATCTTATGTTGGATATGTCGTTTTATAATGATGAAGGAAAGCAAATTCCTTATGGTGATAGTGTTGACGATGATAGTAGTCTTTTTAACTACTTAATGTTTGGCCTGGATAGTTTAAATGATAAAGACCTTTTTTTAACTACTGCTAATACTGAAGATGGCTTACACTTTTTTTGGCCAATTTATAAAGATACTAATTATTATGTTTGGTATATAGAAATTTTTGAAGAACCCCCTTATGAATTTAACGAAAGAACACCACTTAAAGATTCAAGTGTAGTAATTCTAAATGGTAAAGAACAAAATATTGATGGTTTTTATTTTTTAACTGAACCTGAAGAACCAGAAGATGAAATTCCCGACGTTCCAACTGATTTACCTACATTTGATAGTGCTAATTATAACGTTACTTATCTTTCTTCTTCATCATCATCTTCTTCATTCTGTTTTACAGATAGTTATTTTGTAGTACCTGAAAACATTCTCTCAGGTAATATTCTCATGTTTGAGTTAGAAGATAAGAATTATAATCCATATTTTAGATTTAGTTACGCGCATTATCTTACTTACTATTCGGGAGATGGTTCACGTCAAGCATTAATTCTACCTATAGCCATTACGAATAGATACGGGGTTAAATCGTACGTCTATGATTTTACCAAAGACCAAACAATTACCGATTCCAATGGAGAAACGTTTGTTTTAGAAAAGTCGATTTTTAAACAACTTTGGGGTCGTGCTACTGAAGGTGCTGATTATGATAACGACGTTACAGTTAATGATTGTTATCTTTTAACGTTAAAGGGTAGTGCTAGTTCTCCCGAGGGTAGTGCTGGTTCTCCCGATGATGAAGACCTACCTACAATCAATAGCGCCAATTATGACGTTACGTATCTCCCCAAAGCAATTAGTTTTGCGGGCAGTTATTTTGTAGTACCTGAAAACATTGTAACGGGCAATATTATTATATTTGAATTTGATGACGTTGTTCCTTGTTCGTTAACCTTTGATTCTGCCGACAGTGTACTATTTAAGTATCGTAGTGCTTCTTGGGAAGCAATCCTTAATCCGGTATCAGTTATAAATAGCAATGGTGTAAAGCATTACGTTTATGATTTTACCAAGGACCAAACTGTTAAAGGAACTGACGGCCAAGATTATACTATTTATATTAAAGATTTAGCAAGTGACCCTGTTATTGCCAGTGGTTCAGGTGCTGATTATGATAACGACGTTACCGTTAATGATTGTTTTATATTAACGCCAAAGAATAATGCCGGTGTTCCCGGTGACAAACCAGGTAACGAAAACCCTGTATGGGACATAGTTGTAAATAAAGAAACAACTGACTTTGGTAAGTTTTTAGAAAAAATCAACAACTTTTTTGCTGAAAATACCGGCATAGTTCTCGGTAGTACTGGTTCTTTAGTAGTTTTGGCTATTGCATTATGGCTACTTTTTAGAAGAAGATAATGAAAAAAAAGAAAGAACCTAAGTCTTCCCATTACGTATTAAACGCGCCAACGTTGATTAAACGTGTGTGGAAGACTTGGGTATACAACTTAATATGTATTGTTGTGACTTTTGGGCTATATTTTGGTTTTTTTAGTCTATATGACATGGCATACGAACTAGATTATTTTATGCTTTACGGCTTTTTAGACCTTCGATTTAGGCTTATAACGTGTGGTGTCGCGTTTTATTATATGATAAGGCAGTTTTTCAAGGCTTGTAATCTTATAAAATACACCGTCTTAACGTCAAAGCACGATGATGAGATTATCGAATATGGCGGATATAAGCGCATGTATGAAGGCGATGAAGGAACAGGTAAAACAATGGCTGTAGGGTACGATACTTTGTTTCTAGCGTGCTATAAAGATTATGAAATGCGCTTCAAATATTACCTTTTATGCCCGTATAAAGACGAATTAACAAACGACGTCGATTTTAAGGTCTTAAAAGAGAATTACGACCTATATAACGCTGAAACAACTAAAATTCCGCATTATATGGCTAATTTTGAAGTCGAATATGACGGTAGAAAGCAATATGACTGGAGCGACGACTATTTTGATAAAAAACTACGTTTACCTGAAGGTATGGCCGTTGGCTTAACTGAATTGGCTAATATACTACCTAATGCGTGGTCTAGAGTGCCTAAAAACGAAGAAGACGATACTCATAACATGCGTATCAAGACTGAAGTTTTAAGCCTTACACGTCAAATATATGACGCCCATATCACTGGTGACGACCAAAGAGCCGGTGAAGTTGCTCTTCAATGGCGAAGTGTTGTTGCTAGAACTTATGACATTATAGAGCGTCCTAAAGTATTATCACCACATTTTTTGATTAAGTTAGAAAATTTGGTTAAAAAAGCCATTGTAAAGCGTGGAGAAGCAAATACTAAGTTTTTAACTAGGTTATATAACGTTTTGCATGATTTAATTGAAGATATAGGCTTTTTTGTGTACGTATATAACGTGACGGACTCTCAAAGTGGTAGAGTTTTAGAAGAAGGTAAAACCTTCGTTATTTCTTGTGATATTCCTTATAAGTATGATACTCGTGGTCAAGGTAAGAAGATAACATTATATTCTCAAAAACCAGATATTGTTAGAAAAAAAGAAGAAATAAGTGAAAAGTAACGTTGTTTTGCAAGGCTTTTATTAATTTCAGTGCTTTTACTCTAGTATATAAAATCGTTTTTACGTTATCAAACCTGATTATTTTTTCCTTTTTTAAATTTATAATTTTGCATTTTTACTATTCTAATCATTTTTTTTGTTTTCTATTTTTTGCACACGCAAAAAAAGAAACAAAAAACGATATAAAGTAAAATGCAACTATAACAGTAAAAAGGAAAAAATAAAAGATATATTAACGTAAAAACGTAGTTAAACAAGTGAGTAAAAGCACAGAAATCAAATAAAAGCCGACTAAAGATAAGTATAACGTTAATTACAACGCGGACCGAATACTAAATTTTCCATAGCGAAGCGACGGAAAATTTTTGCCATATTTATCGACGCGCCGGCGCAGGCGCGCGAGAACGCGCCACACCGCGAACGCCGGGAACGTCGGCGCCGAACGGCGCAACACATGGCCGAACTCGAAACAAAAAACGACGTGCTCGAGCACGTCGCCGCAGAAAGAAAATGAAAACAGTATTAATTAAAAATCTTGACGTTATGAACGAGCGCAAGCCTTGTCTTCGCCCGGCAACGTCGTTATTCAATTATTATCGTGACAACGTTGATGCACTCAACCGTATCGAAGCACCAAAAGACGTTTTGGCCCAAAAACTTAACGTCTCTAGACGCACGTTGTCGAACTGGATACATGCATTAGTAAATTCCGGTGTGATTAAATACAAGTATTCAGGCTCAGCGCGTTTAAATCCAAATATTTATTTTAACGGGCTGAAGAAAGACTATGATAAAGCCGTTATAGAATTTGATAGATTCCATAGCGATTTATAAAAAAAACAAAAGGTGGTAAAATTTATGTATCAAAAGACTATTAATAAAAGAAGCACAAAGCTTCCGGAAGAAAACGTAGAATATACTTTTATATTTCCAAAGAATAAACTAGTTAAATTTATTTACTGTGGTCTAAACGATAAAGGCCGACTTATTCTAATGAATACCCAAACTAAAACGTTTACCAATATGTCTATAGGGTGGTTTAATGCGCTTTGTGGTAAAAGACATCAGCTAGTATCTAAAAAATCTCTTACAAACGAACAAGAACCCCAAAAACAAAATTTTACTATAAAATGGAAGAAAGAAACGTACGAAGAACGCACGTTAAGAGAGTTGCGTTCTCTATCCCCGGCTACTGCCTTGTCTGTAGAACTTGCTATAGGTTACCCTGCAGTAAAGCTTGCTGATGAGCTTCAAAGTATTTTACTTGATAAAGATGAAGAAAAATATTCTAATGAGTACGTAAATCGTGTTTTTAGAAACTTGAATAAAGCAGAGAATATATACAAATACAATAATAAGGCCTTCTCGTTATGATAGAGTTATACGAATTTTTATTAAGGCGTGATAAGTCTACGGCAAAAGAGATAGCTGATAAATTCTCTTGGTGTACCCGTACTGTATATAGAAAAATTAATAGTCTTTCTTTAATAGTTCCTATTGTTACAGCTCGTGGCTTTGGGGGGGGGGTATATATATTAAAAGAATATAAAGAACAGCTTCTCAAAGATTTATCACGATAAGCTGTTTTTTTGCTATACAACAAGATATTTTCATACCAACGTTGCGCAACCGGTGAAAATATCTAAAATAATACTACATAAAAACTGAGCACTTTTGTTTGGTTTTTTCGGCGTGCCGAAAAACGAAATTTTTTGCAAAATTTCAGGTATCCCGGCTTTGCCGGGAATAATAAGGTAATAAATATTTTAAAAAGCACAAACTTTGCTTATCGTCTCAAGTTCTCGTTTTCTTCAAATAAACTACTCGATAAGCGAGCAAGCTCGCGCCAACAGGTAAAGTATATGTGATAATTATGATTTTGGGTAGAAAAAATTAAAATTGTCGAAAAATAGTAGTACAAATAGTAGTACACGTTATTTTGTCTTGGTTAAAAACTACTGTTTTTACTCTCTCATGAAATCTTAAAATCAATAGTTTTTTACAAACAAAAGTGACCGTACTCACACGGTCACTTTTTTGGAGCTGGTGACGGGACTTGAACCTGCGACCTGCTGATTACGAATCAGCTGCTCTACCGACTGAGCCACACCAGCGTTAATTTGTTGAATTTAATTTATCACTTGAAATATTTTATCTTTTTTATTAGCCACACCAGCGTTAAAACATAAAACTTAAATTCAAAATAAAAATATTCAAGCAAAAAAACGGCTTTGCTTATTTTTGCTTGAATATAATAACACAAATTATTAAAAATTGCAAGAGTTTTACTTAGTACATTTATTTTATACCAACAAGTTTTTTAATTTTTTTGGCATTTTTCTTTCCTATTTCATATCCTGCGTTATATGCGAACTCTAAGTTCTTAAATTTATATTGGTCCATATCGCCAAGTTCCGGAGTTAAAAACAAATCTGGTTTTTGACTCTTTAATTTTTCTTTAGCAAGTTCAGCGTCAACTATATCGTAAGTTCTAAGCATTAGTGAAAATAAATTATATTTTTTTGTTTGTGGGCGCGCTTCTCCCAACACGTCAACTGCAACGATAACTTCAGCCCCCATTTCTCTAACTTCATCAATAGGAACTCTACACTTAATCGCACCGTCAACTAAAACCATACCGTCTTTAACGACAGGTTTAAATACGCCCGGTATAGAACAACTTGCACAAACCCCTTCAGCGATGTTTTCATCGCCACTAAAAACCTTAGTGTTTGCTGACAAAAGGTCAACTGCAACGCACTTAAAAGGAGTTTTAAGTTCGTTAAACGTAGGAAAATCAAGAAAATAACTCTCAATCTTTTTACGCATTTTTTGGGCGCGTAAAAGCGCACCGTTAGTCCACGGATTAAACGATAAATCAAAAAGGTCGCTTGGAGATAATTTTTTCACTTCTTCGTGCATATAATCTGCCGAATATCCCGCACAATAAACCGACCCAACCACAGACCCCATAGAAGTTCCCGTAACAAAATCGGCTTTAATACCTTCTTCTTCCATAGCCTTAATAAAACCTATATGTGCAATACCACGGCTGCCACCAGCGCCTAATGCAAAACCTAATTTTTTAGCCATTTATTCTCCTTTATTCTTTATCACGAAGCCTTTTGCCTCAAGCCAATTAAACATAAGATTAACCCAAGGTTGAACGGTAACGACGTTATCTTGTGGGCAAGATGGCGAAGTAGTTTCCTTATTTGAAAGAGACAATCCGTGTCCACCCGTTTCAAAAGCATGAAATTCAAACGGAACACCTTTATTTCTATATGCCGTTGCCATAAGCAAACTGTTTTCGCAAGGAACGACACCGTCCCCCACCGTACACCATATAAATGCTGGCGAAGAATTACTAGTTACCCTTGACGGAAGGTCAAGTTTACTTTTAATCGTGCCATCGTCGTTTTCGCCACACAACACGCCAAAACTTCCCTTGTGGGTTTTGCCATAAGAAGATAAAACTGCATAACTTAACACCACCGCGTTAGGTTTGCAAAGTTTTGCTTTTTCACCAAATATGCTCACGACTTCGTTATCATCAGTCATCGTAGCAAGCATTCCCGCAAGGTGACCACCAGCCGAAAAGCCTATTGCTCCAACGTGATTGGGGTCAATCAATAACTTTTCAGCATTTTCACGAATATATAAAATTGCCATACACCCTTCGATAAGTTGAGTAGGGTGCGTATGGTTTACTACTGAATAATCAAGAGTAAAAACGTTATAACCTTTTGCTAAAAACTGAATAGCAATAGGTTCTTTTTCCCTTTGACTAATAGACGTATAGCCACCACCTGAAATAATTAGCATAGCAGGGCGAATTCTACCTTTTGAAAAAGCATAATCGTCAATAGTATACGCAGTAAGAGTACCGTCAGCACCATTTGCTTTTTCTAAATTAAAATAAGAATATAAATCAATAACTTCTTTATTCATAGTATGTTACCTTTTAAATAAATTATCATAAACAACTTGATAGATTATTTAAATTATATAGCAACTTGCAAAAAAATTCAATGGTTTACTTGTAAATTTTTGATATTTTTGATAGAATAAATTTATGGTATATCATATTGACACAGGTTTAATTAAAGAAAAGTTTGCAGTTGATTGCGAATGCCCGTTATGTGAAATTCAAAAAGTTGTCGAAGAACAGTTTTTACACGAATTCTTAAATGACGCCGTTATGGAAGACAACACTAGAATAAAAGTGGGTAAAGAAGGATTTTGTGCAAAGCACTTTGATATGTTATTTTCTCGCCAAAATAAACTTTCTGTTGCACTTCAAATAAGAACGCGTATCGACAAGTTGCAAGAAATTTTAAGCGACGAAAAAAACGTGGGAAAAGCAATTAAACAAGCAAAAGAACTAGAAAAATCTTTTACAACTTGCGCTATTTGTGATTTTGTAAACGAAAGTATGACAAAATATTATAAAACGATTGCGCAGATGTTTCTAAATGAGAAAGATTTTTATAAAACCTTGCTTAAAACTAAGGGTTTTTGCTTAAATCACTATGCAAAACTTTTAACCTACTCTAAATACGCAGGCTTAATGGCTAAAGAGTACGTTGGAATTCTAGGTGGGATTGAAAATAGAAATATTGAAAGACTTACCACTGACTTAAAAAAGTTTTGTGATAAACACGATTATCGAAACGCCTTAGAACCTTTAGGAACGGCAGAAACTGCACTTCCAAGAACGCGTGAAAAACTTTACGGCGCAAAAATAGATTAAAATAAAATAAAACTCGGTTATTAACAAAACCGAGTTTTTTATTTTAATTACTCTTCTTCTAAAGGTTCTTTTAGTTGTTTTGAAATTGCTATTGCGTTTTCAATGATTTTTAATATTTCTTCCTTGCCAAAGCCCGTTTCTGCACTACTTCCCGTGATATCGCCAATTCCAACTCTTAAACTAGTGGCAATTTCTTTTAATCTAGGTTTAATCTTGGTTTTTGGAAGTTTATCTGCTTTAGTTGCAACAAGAGAAAAGGGGACTGCATAATGGTAAAGATAATTAACCATCATTTTATCATCGCTAGTCGGTTCGTGACGAATATCCACCAAAGATAAAAGTAAATTTATTTTTTGGGTTGATAAAAAGGTTTCAAGCAACACTCCCCACTTTTTCTTTTCTTCTTTGCTAACTTTTGCAAAACCGTATCCCGGTAAATCGGCTAAAACGAATTCGCCAAAATCAAAATAATTAATTAGCCTAGTTCTTCCCGGAGTAACCGAAGTTTTCGCTAGTTTTTTTCGGTTTGCCAACATATTTATAAGTGAACTTTTTCCAACGTTAGACTTACCCGCAACTGCAATTATCGGCTTATCGGTTTTAAAAAACTTATCAGCACTTGCCACGCTTGTTATAAATTCTGCGTTAAATATCTTCATATTTTTTCCTTAAAACTTTATCGCTCTTTTGAACACTTCTTCAACGTTTTCAGCAGTAATAAAGTTAATTTCCTTTCGTATTTCTTTTGGAATTTCAGTCAAATCTTTTTTATTTGCTAAAGGAATAATAATTTCTTTTATCCCTTGTCTATATCCAGCAAGCGCCTTTTCTTTAAGCCCACCGATAGCAAGCACTTTTCCACGAAGGGTGATTTCCCCCGTCATTGCAACGCTCTTTTTAACGGGTTTTCCCGTAAATGCTGAAAAGATTGCAGTCGCCATCGTTATACCTGCGCTTGGACCGTCTTTAGGCGTTGCCCCTTCGGGCACGTGAATATGAATATCGGTGTTTTCAAACGCGCTCTCTTCAATTTGATATTTTTTAGCGTTTGCTCTAATATAACTTATTGCCGCGCGAGCAGACTCCTTCATAACGTCACCGAGTTTACCCGTAAGCAATATTTCACCTTTACCTTTCATCAATGAAACTTCTATCGTCAAAGTCGTTCCACCAACGCTAGTCCATGCTAATCCCGTGCAAGCACCAACTTCATCTTTTTCAAGCGAAGAATCACGCAAATATTTCTTAACACCTAAATATTTTTCTACGGTTTTTTTATCAACGACTTGCTTTCTTGTGCGCGAATTTTCAGCGACCTTGCTAGCAATTTTTCTTATAACGCTACCGATTTCACGTTCTAAATTTCTAACGCCCGCTTCCATCGTGTATCCCGTGATAATTTCATTAATACCGCCGTCAGTAAACTCAACTTTTTTATCACTTATTCCGTTAAGTTTAAGTTGCTTTGGAATTAAATATTGCTTTGCTATTTGAAGTTTTTCTTCACTTGTATAACCGTTGATTTCAATAATTTCCATACGGTCTAAAAGTGGATAAGGGATAGTATCAATAGTGTTTGCCGTTGTTATAAACATAACCTTTGATAAGTCGAACGGAACTTCTAAAAATCTATCTCTAAAAGTAGTGTTTTGTTCGGGGTCTAAAACTTCTAAAAGGGCGCTAGCAGGGTCTCCGTGAATATCTGCCGATAATTTATCAATTTCATCTAGCAAGAACACCGGATTATTTGAACCTGCGTTTTTAAGTCCATATATAATACGCCCAGGCATTGCACCAACGTAAGTTTTTCTATGCCCCCTAATTTCCGCTTCGTCTTTAACGCCACCTAAACTCATGCGCACGAACTTTCTATTTAACGCGCGCGCAATACTAGTAGCCACCGAAGTTTTACCAACCCCTGGAGGCCCAACGAAACATAAAATTGGTCCTTTTATCTCTTTAGTGAGTTTTAATACGGCAAGATATTCGACTATTCTTTCCTTTACCTTTTCTAAGCCGAAATGGTCACTATCAAGAATTTCCTTTGCTTTTTTTAAGTCTTCAGTATCAACCGTGCTAGTTGAAAAAGGTAACTCTTTAATCCAATCAAGATAATTTAGAATTATTGAATAATCTGGCGATGAAGGATTAATCCTATCTAACCTACTTGCTTCTTTTAATGCTTTTTCTTCCACGTCTTTAGGAAGATTTTTATCTTTTATTTGATTAACTAATTCTTCGCCTTCTTCCGGGTCTTCCCCAAGTTCGCTATGAATTGCCTTTAATTGCTCTCTTAAATAAAATTCTTTTTGGCTTTTATCAATGCTTCCACGAACTTTTGCTGAAATTTTTCTCTCAATTTTAGCAATTTCTATCTCTCTTTCAAAAAGGCTGATAAAGGCTTGTATCCTTAAAATAGTATCGTCTAAGGCTAAAATTTCTTGAACGTCAGTTTCCTTAAAGTTTACAACCGAAATCGCGTTATCGATAAATTCGTTAACGTCGGTTAAATTGCTAATCGTTGAAAGCATTTCTTTATTTATTTGCTTATTTCCAACGCTATATTCAAAAAAGTTCTTTTTTGCAAGTCGTAAATATGCTTCCACTTCCACCATATCATTTGCAGGAATATACGGGCTTTTCTTAACCGTTGCAATAAAACATTTTTTATCTTCTTTAATCTCTTTTGCCTTTGCCCTATAAAGCGCTTCAACGCAAACTTTTACGTTACCCGTGTTTTGAACTTTAACAACTTGTTTAATTCTTGCCACAACGCCAACGTCAAAAAGGTCGGTAACCTTTGGATTTTCAACGAACACGCTTTTTTGCGACGTTATAAAAATATCCGTTTTTCCCTTAACTGCCATATCTACGGCTGAAACGGAAATTTGCCTGCCAACGTCAAAATTTAAAAGAGTTTTAGGGAATAAAACCTTTCCACGAAGAGCGATTACGGGTATAGTAACTTCCACGTCTTCTTCTACGGTATTTTCTATATCGCTTTTAATTATTTCATCCATCAATTCTTTTGCTTCTTTTTCAGTCATTTCTTCACCTATTTATGTAAAAATCTAATCGTTTAAGCAATATTTTTCAAGTAAAACCTTAACGGGTTTATCCTTAAACGGTACGGTAACTTCTTTTGCAACGGCTTTTACTTCGTCTTTTCCATCGCCGACGGCAACGCCATACCATTCCCCACCGACAAGTTCAATATCATTAGTGCTATCGCCAACTGCAATAACTTTATCAAGTGGAATATTATAGTAGTTTGCAATATACTTTATTGCCTGCCCTTTACCACAGTTTGCGTTTATTGCTTCAAGTAAGTTTTTTGCACCACTGTTAAATTTAATGCCTTTATCTTTAAAAACTTCGTTCATCTCTTTTGCCGTTTTAACGACCGTTTCATCATCGCCTAACCAACAAATTTTACAAACGCCGTTTTCTAAGTTTTGTATTTCTTTTGAAACGTCTTTAACACTGCCCGTTAAACGCACTGCTTTTTCATAAAACTTAATATAATCGTTTCGTTCTTGATAGAAAAAACTATCGCCCGTATAAACTAAGGGAATTAAGTTTTTATCTCTTAAGGCTTCTATCAGTTCAACGGCTTGTTCTTTTTTTAACCCACCGTCAAAGAGAAATTTTCCACTCTCTATATCGCTTATTCTAGCACCTTGGAAAGAAACCACTAATCCTTTAAGATTATGTTCTCTTAAAATTCTGGTGATAGACGAAGTTTCTCTACCCGAACAAACGGTAAAAATTCCACCTTTTTCAATAAATTTATTGATTGCCGATAAAGTTTCCGGATGAATATTATTTTCCGGCGCAACGCCAAGCGTTCCATCGTAATCACTTATAAATAACTTAAATCTCATTTTAATCCTTCTTTGGTAAGCGTATCTATAATGTTTTGGGCTTGAATCTTTCCAATTCCATCAACCGTCATAAGTTCTTCAATGGACGCGGAAATTATACCACCTAAATCCTTAAATCTTTCTAATAACGCTCTTTTCTTAACCTTGCCTAATCCCTTAACGCTATCAAGAACGCTTGAAAGCGCGCGTTTTCCACGCAAACTTCTATGATAGGTTATTGCAAACCTATGCGCTTCATCACGTATCCTTTGCAATAACTTTAAGCAATAATCACGCTTTTCTAGAATTACGGGATTAGCACTATTTAAAGTATAAATTTCTTCGTTTTTTTCAGCCAACGCTATTAAATCAATTTCCGTTACGCCTTTTAAATCGAAAACTTCTTTTACACTTGAAAGTTGACCTTTCCCACCATCTATAATGATTAAATCAGGTTTAGGAAATTTTTCTTCATCAGTTTTTAAGCGTTCTAAACGCCTTTCCATCATCTCTTGGTGCGCCCTATAATCGTCAGCGCCTTCAAACGACTTAATCTTAAACCTACGATACGAATCAAAATCGGGTTCGCCGTTAATGAAAACTACCATACTTCCCACTTTGTCCACACCACTTACGTTGGATATATCATAGCATTCCATGCGTTTTGGGAAGTTTTTAAGCGACAATTTTTCTTGCAAAAATTTGCAAGCGGTAATCGTCATATCGTTTTTGTGTTTAATCTTATCAACAGCAGTCGTTAAATGTTCTTCAGCGTTAACCCCAGCCATATCGACTAATTGACGGCGAACGCCTTGCTTAACGCATAAGATATTAACTGATTTTTGATAGTTCTTTTTAAAATATTCGCTAATAGCAGATGCTGACGGAATTTCTTCAGCACAAATTATTTCTTCAGGAATATCTCCGTCTTTTTTATAGTAGCGCATTATAAATTCGCCAAGCGCTTCACTAGAAGATAAGGTTGCACTTTCAAAAGAAAAGTTTTTCCCACCAAGCATTCTTCCATTTCTAACGAATAAAATGTTTACCGTTGAATATATTCCGTTTGAACGATAGGCAATTACGTCAGTATTTAAAAATTTGTTTAACGCAGTTATTCTCTTTAACTTGATTTTATCAAGTGATAAAAGATTATCCCTATACTTTAATGCAACTTCAAATTCTTCACTTTCAACTGCTTGTTGCATTTTTTCTTTTAAGAGTTTTTCGGTCTCAGCCATATCCCCTTTCAAGAACTCTATCGCACTTAAAACTCTTTGTTTATACTCTTCTTGTGAAATGCGTAACGCACAAGGCGCAAAGCACTTCTTTATGTGATAGTTTAAGCAAGGTTTAATCGCTTTTTCAGGGTTTAACTTTTTATCGCAAGGTCGAATTGAAAATGCAAGGTTAATAATTTCTAAAACGCTTTTAACCGAAACTCCACCCATAAACGGCCCAAAATATTTAGCCCCGTCTTTTTTAATTTTTCTAGTTATCTTAAACGTTGGGTAAGGTTCTAATAAATCTATTTTTAAATACGGATAAGTTTTATCGTCTTTTAATAATATATTATATCTAGGTTTGTGTTTTTTTATAAGGTTATTCTCTAGTGATAATGCATCTATCTCACTTGGAACGATTATATAGTAAAAGTCGGCAATGTTTTTAACCATCGCCATAACCTTGTCGGTTTTCGTGCCGTTAAAGAAATACTGTCTCACACGGTTTTTTAAGTTTTTGGCTTTACCGACGTATATTATTTGTCCGTTTTCATCAAGCATTACGTAAACACCGGGGTTTTCGGGCAAATGTTTTAATTTTTCAGTTAAATCGTTCATTATTTTATTATAACCGATTTTTTATATTTTTACAAGCGCTTTTAATAACCTAAAAATTCCACTCCCTTTAAAAGCACGTCGTTTAATAGTTCGTTTCTAAGCGAATAAAAAACCACCTTACCTTGTCTACGAGTTTTTACTGCGTTTAAGTTTTTAAGTAATCGTAACTGATGCGAAACAGTTGTTTGATTTAAACATAATAGAGTTGATAAATCCCCCACACACATTTCGCTTATTCCTAAAGCAGAAATCATTTTTAATCTAGTATAATCGGAAAAAATAGAGAAAAAACACACTAAATCATCTAAAATTTCACCTTGTGGAACGTACTCTTTTACTAAACCTTGTAATCTTTTATCCAATAAAACTTCTCTCATTTAAATATTACCACCTTATAAATTAATGATTGTACACTTATGATAATATATACTTGGTGTGTAATTTTTAAATTATTTGTCGCATATTATATTTTATAGTAATATTTCGTTTTTTGGGGGTAAAAAATTTGAGTTCTAATAATATTTTTTTAGTGGCTCTTCTTCTTTTACTAACGAGTAATAATACGATAAACATAACGCAACTTTTTCTTCTTTTAGCACTCTTAACCACTACAAACAACGGTTGCGGATGCAATTTGTTTGGTAATGCGGTTAACGTAAACACTACTACCGCATCATATACCTGATAAAAATCCCCTTATCGCATTTGATAAGGGGATTAATTTATAATTTAATTATCTAGAATTAAAAACGGTTTTTGCAGTTTCAATAAAACTTGAACACGCTTTACTTATATAACGATTCTTTTTATAACCTATGTACATACGTCTAAAAATATCGTCGCCTTTTATCTTATAAAAAACGCAATTTTCACCGTTGGCGCTAGTCGCTAAAATATCAGTAACAAAGGCTATTCCCATACCCGAACAAGCCATATTATAAGAAGTTATAAGTTGGTCAAGATAAATTCTAGCCTTAGGCGTAAATCCTGCCTTTTCACAAAGAACTTGGGCTCTTCTTTGCATATCGTTGCCCTTTTTCATAAGCAAAAACTCTTCGTTTTCAAATGCTAAAAGATTAACCGACGGACAATCTTCCCTATTATGTTTACCATTTTTTAAATCTTCCATAGTCAAGGCACAATCGACAAGTCCGTTATTAATTTCTAGTCTTTCAGGAACTGCTAAAATAACCATTTCGTCAAATAACGGTTCACAAGAATATAATTTTTGGTCAAAATCGTGTGCAACTAAAAGGTCAATGGCATCGGTTAGAAGAAGTTGACGAAGGTCAGGCGAGTTTGATTCCACAAGTTCAATCTTTATACCCGGATAAACGTCTGCAAATTTCATTATTATTTTTGGCATTATGAAAGATGAAACAAAATTTTCACCACTTAAAATGAGTTTCCCCGTTTTAAGAGTTCCCATATCGTTTAATTCTTCTTGCAAACGCTTTTTTAACGAACGCATTTCTTCAATAGATTTAATGTAAATCTTTCCCGCTTCAGTTAAGGTGATGGGCGAAGTTGAACGGTCAAAAATCGTTACGCCTAATTGGTTTTCAACCTTTTTAACCATAGCAGATAAAGCAGGCTGAGAAATAAAATATTTTTTCGCCGCTTGTGAAAAACTTTTTTCTTTATACACTTCGTATATGTAATCGGTTACGTCCATATTTATCCTTTATATAATTTTAATTATAATTAAAACTTTTTTATTCGTTTAGATTATATCATAAAAATTTATAATAAGCAAACGATTGTTATAAATTTAACAAATATAACAAGGATAATAAAAACGGCTTAGAAACAAGTCAGCCGTTTAATATAAAAAAACAGTTTAGAAACAAGCAAGACAAGGCTCGCGACGCGTTTTGGATAAAATTAACCTTTTTGGTTATTGAAGTCAAAACGCAAAGCAGTTAACGAAGTATTGCGCCGTTTATAAACTGCATAAGAAAAACCCCCTAAATTGATAGGGGGTTTTGCGAAAGTTTATTTTTTTAGATTTCAGAGAAATACTTAATAGTTCTAACCATTTGGCTGGTGTAAGAGTTTTCGTTGTCGTACCAAGAAACAACTTGAACTTGGTAAGTTTCTTCGTCAATCTTAGATACCATAGTTTGAGTAGCATCGAAGAGTGAACCATATCTCATACCGATAACGTCTGAAGAAACGATTTCATCAGTGTTGTAACCAAAAGATTCGGTTGCTTGTGCTTTCATAGCAGCGTTGATACCTTCTTTGGTAACGTCTTTACCCTTAACAACTGCGATAAGGATAGTGGTTGAACCGGTAGCGGTAGGAACACGTTGAGCAGCACCGATAAGTTTGCCGTTAAGTTCAGGGATAACAAGACCGATAGCCTTTGCAGCGCCTGTGCTGTTAGGAACGATGTTCATAGCACCTGCTCTTGAACGTCTCTTATCACCCTTTCTTTGTGGACCGTCAAGAATCATTTGGTCACCGGTGTAAGCGTGAACGGTGGTCATGATACCTGATTGGATAGGAGCGTAATCGTTAAGAGCCTTAGCCATAGGAGCAAGACAGTTAGTGGTGCAAGAAGCAGCAGAAATAATCTTGTCGTCAGCAGTTAAGGTCTTGTGATTTACGTTGTAAACGATAGTAGGAAGGTCGTTACCTGCAGGAGCAGAAATAACAACTTTTTTAGCGCCTGCTACGATGTGTGCTTGAGCCTTTTCTTTGCTGGTGTAAAAACCGGTGCATTCTAATACAACGTCAACGTCGTATTGAGCCCATGGGCATTCAGCAGCGTTAGCGCACTTAGAAATTTTAATTTCCTTGCCGTCAACGATGATAGAATCTTCAGTAGATTCAACGGTGTGGCCTTGTGCAACGTAGTTACCTTGCATAGTGTCATACTTTAAGAGATGAGCGAGCATTTCTGGGCTAGTTAAGTCGTTAATAGCAACAACTTCGTAACCTTCAGCACCGAACATTTGTCTAAAAGCGAGACGGCCGATACGACCGAAACCGTTAATTGCAACTTTTGTTACTTTTGACATAATTATGTCCTCCAAATAATATATTTTCTAAAAATTTTCCAAATTTTGTCTTATACATTATAGCCCCAACAAGTAAACTTTGTCAATTATTTTAACTGCATATTTTTAATTTTAGGCTTTTTAAAAGTATTTATTATTTTAAATTTTCAGGGTTTAAGCAAAGCAAGTCTTTAGTAACGAACAACCCGTCTTTTCTAATGAGTTCACCATCGAGATAAATTTCCCCGCCACCATATTCTTTGGTTTGAATTTGAACCAAATCCCAATGGATTGCCGAAACGTTTCCGTTATAACAATCATCATAGCAACAACCCGGAGTAAAATGAATTGAACCCGAGATTTTTTCATCAAATAAAATATCACCCATAGGCTTAGTTATATAAGGATTTACACCGAAAGCAAATTCACCAACGTATCTTGCGCCTTCGTCGGTATCGAAAATCGCGTTGACCTTTTTATTATCGTTTGCCGTCGCTGATATAATCTTTCCATCTTTGAAAGTCAAAGAAACGTTTTCAAACTTAAAGCCGTTTTCTACTGACGGGGTATTATAAGTAATAGTTCCGTTAACGCTGTTTTTAATAGGCGCAGTATAAATTTCGCCATCAGGTATATTTCTTAAGCCCGAACATTTTTTACTGCCAATTCCTTTAATAGAAAAGGTTAAGTCCGTATCTTTAGCGATTATATGAACTTTATCAGCATTATCAAGTCTTTTAGCCAAAGCGTCCATAGCCTTATCCATTTTAGAATAATCAAGATTACAAACGTTAAAGTAAAAATCTTCAAAAGCGTCCGTACTCATACTCGCTTGTTGAGCCATACCTTGATTAGGATATCTTAAAACCACCCACTTAGTTTTCTTAACGCGCAATTCGTGGTGCACGGGGTGAGAATAAAATTCACTCTCTAACTTCATTTTATCTTCAGGAACGTCACAAAGTTCGTTGCAGTTTTCCCCACCGCGAATGCCGATATAAGCGTCCATTTCATTCATACGGAAAGCATCGTATTTTGCCTTTAACTTAGCAAGTTCAAGAGTGTTCCCAATTAAAAGTTCCCTACTCACTCTATTGTCGTAAATTTCAACGAAAGGATACGCCCCGACCTTAAAGGCTTCTTTAACCAAAGCGTTAACGAGCATATAGTCGATACCCTTTGCTTCGATAAGCACTTTTTCGCCCTTTTTAAGCGAACAAGAATAATTGATTAAATTTTTTGCTAATTTATTAATTCTTTCGTCTTGCATAAAACTTACTCCCTATCTTTTTTATCATATTACTTATTTATTATACAACTAGAAAGTATTTTTATAAAGTATTTTTGCAATAGATTTGAATTTTATTTGATTATTTGTAAAAAAAGATATATAATGGTTAAGGTTAAAGATAAAAATTATATATATTATTTGGAGGATACAATAATGCCATTAGTAAACTCAAAGAAAATGTTTGAACAAGCCTATAAAAACGGTTATGCAATCGGCGCGTTCAACGTAAACAACATGGAAATCGTTCAAGGTATCACCGAAGCGTGCAAAGAAGTTAACGCTCCTGTTATTTTGCAAGTTAGTAAGGGTGCAAGAGCATACGCTAACCACACTTATTTAGTTAAACTCGTAGAAGCAGCAGTTTTAGAATGCCCTGAAATTCCAATCGTTCTTCACCTTGACCACGGTCCTGACTTTGAAACTTGTAAGTCTTGTATCGACGGTGGTTTCACTTCAGTTATGATTGACGGAAGTCATCTTCCTTTTGAAGAAAACATCGCTTTAACTAAAAAGGTTGTTGAATATGCACACGAACGTGGCGTTACCGTTGAAGGCGAACTTGGAACTTTAGCAGGTATTGAAGACGACGTTAAGGTTGAACACGGTGCTGAAAGTTACACCAAACCTGAACAAGTTATCGAATTCGTTGAAAAAACCGGTGTTGATAGTTTAGCAATCGCTATCGGTACTTCACACGGCGCTTATAAATTTAAGCCTGAACAATGCACTAGAAACGAAAAGGGTATTTTAGTTCCACCTGCACTTCGTTTCGATATCTTAGAAGAAGTTTCTAAGAAACTTCCAGGCTTCCCAATCGTATTGCACGGTTCTTCTTCAGTTCCACAAGAATACGTTAAGATGGTTAACGATAACGGTGGTAAAATGCCTGATGCTATCGGTGTTCCTGAAGAACAACTTAGAAAAGCCGCTGGCCTTTCAGTTTGCAAAATTAACATCGACTCTGACCTTCGTTTAGCAATGACCGGAACTATCCGTGCTTTCTTTAACGAAAAACCAGATAAGTTCGACCCAAGAGAATATTTAAAACCTGCAAGAGCAAACATTAAAGAAATCGTTAAACATAAACTCATTAACGTTTTAGGTTGTGCTGGCAAAGCAGACGAATGCAAATAATCGTTAGATTAAAAATTATTAACCCCGTCGTGTTTTCGACGGGGTTATTTTTTTATTCTTTAACACAAACTAAATTCAATATCATAATTTTTTTCGTCACTCTCAAATAAAATGGTTACCAATTCGTTTTGAGAATTATCTTCCTTAAAAGTTATAGAGTGTAGATAAAAATCTTTTTTCATATTGAACATTTCTAAGTTTACTAGATTAATCTTTTTTATCAAAAAAACTAACTCTTCCCTATCTTTAACTTTTAGATTAACTTGCTGATTGATAAATTCAAATTTTTCTACTTTTTGCATAAGATAATCGTCAAAATCAAACGTTTTTAAAATTTCTTTGGTTACTAACATATTTTTTTCTCCTTTATTAGTTGCTTTTATAATTATTGCAACTATTTTACTATATTAATAGTATATCATAAAATTAG
>JAZNQZ010000030.1:0-30940 GCA_045590475.1 Christensenellaceae bacterium | reverse complement strand
AAATTAATTAAAATATTAAGGAGTATCTTTTATGGATGAATTAGATTTGGAAATTATAAACATATTATCAAAGAATGCTGACGTAACGGCAACTGAAATTAAGAATAAAATTCATCTTTCTATACCGGCAATTAATAAGCGAATTAGAGATTTAAAGCAAAAGGGTATAATTAAAAATTTTACAGTTATTACGGATAATAAAAAAGTTGGTAAACCAATAACTGCCTATATTTTCGTAGTATTACAAACAAGCAGTTATATGAAATCCTTACTAGAATATGTTAAAGATGATAAAGACGTGTTAGAGTGTTCGGCAGTTACGGGGGAATATGATTGTTTGCTAAAAGTGTGTGCTGAAACTATAGAACAATTAGACGAAAAATTAGCACACCTTAAAAAGTATAATGGAATAATTAAAACTAATACGATGCTTTCGTTAACAAACTATAAGTTTTCACCGACTGTTTTTCCAAAATAGAAAAATAAAATTACAAAGGGAAATCGTAATAAGTAAATAATTAAAAGCAACTAACACCGTTAGTTGCTTTTATTGGTGGGAAGGGGTGGATTCTGCGCCTGTGCGCCCATACCCGATAAACAGTAGGTGGCTACTGTTTACCCTACGGGAAATCGTAAACGATTTTCTCCTTAATTCGAATCCAAAATAAGTAAATAATTAAAAGCAACTAACACTGTTAGTTGCTTTTATTGGTGGGAAGGGGTGGATTCGGCGCCTGTGCGCCCATACCCGATAAACAGTAGGTGACTACTGTTTACCCTACGGGAAATCGTAAACGATTTTTTCCTTAATTCGAATCCAAAATAAGTAAATAATAAAGCAACTAACACTGTTAGTTGCTTTTATGGTGGGAAGGGGTGGATTCGAACCACCGAAGTCACTGACGACAGATTTACAGTCTGTTCCATTTGGCCACTCTGGAACCTTCCCGTTTATATTTAATTTGTAGGGGATACGATTGGAGCTGGTGACTGGAATCGAACCCGCAACCTGCTGATTACAAATCAGCTGCTCTGCCACTTGAGCTACACCAGCAAAACGTTTAACTTGGTGCCTCGGGGCGGAATCGAACCACCGACACAGGGATTTTCAGTCCCTTGCTCTCCCTACTGAGCTACCGAGGCATAACAAGTTATTGTTTTTGAAAATGCTTGTAAATTTACAAGCATTTTCTTTTGGCGACCCGGAAGGGGCTCGAACCCTCGACCTCCAGCGTGACAGGCTGGCGTACTAACCAACTGTACTACCGGGCCAAATTAAATTAAAATAGGTGGTGGGCCTTCACGGACTCGAACCGCGGACCAATCGGTTATGAGCCGACCGCTCTAACCTACTGAGCTAAAGGCCCTAAACACGTCATATAAAGTGACATTTAAAAAATGGTCGGGGTGAAGAGACTCGAACTCCCGACCCCATGGTCCCAAACCACGTGCGCTACCAACTGCGCTACACCCCGCTCACTCACGACGCCTTAATATATTATAATAATTTGAAAAGAAAGTCAACAATTTTTAAGTAGTTTTTTAATTTTTTTCTAATATTTTTTATTTTTTTTATTATTCAATATTTTTGACAAAAAAATACGCAAAAACTCTTTTACTTACATAATATTTGTTATGTTTGCTGATATGATTGTTTTTAAGTTATAAAGGAGTATATATGGAAATAAAGTATAAAAAAAATCAAAATGAACTTTTTTGCTACATATACGGAGAACTCGATGAATGTTCTGCTTCAAATGCAAAAGATATAATTGATAAATTGCTTTTAGACAACTTAAACGTAAAAGACGTTGTTTTTGATTTATCAGGCTTATCTTTTATGGATAGCACGGGGATAGGCTTACTAATAGGAAGGTATAAAAAATTAAAACAATTTAATATACCGTTATATATATCCGGAGCAACGCTTGCTACCGAAAAGGTAATTGAACTTGCTGGATTATATAAAATTATGCCTAAGTATTAAAAGGAGAAAATATGATTGAAAAAAACCAAATGAAATTAACCTTTCCGTCGATTTCCCAAAACGAATCATTTGCAAGAAGCGTTATATCTTGTTTTGCTTTGCAATTAAATCCAAGTTTATCGGAAATCAGCGATATTAAAACTGCGGTAAGTGAAGCAGTAACTAACTGCATAGTTCACGGATATCCAAACTGCGTAGGCGATATTACTATTGAGGCTAAAATTGAGAAAAACGTATTACATATAAATATCTTTGATAATGGTGTTGGAATTATTGACGTAGAAAAGGCGCTTGAGCCGTTTTATAGTACTAAAACCGACCAAGAACGTTCGGGTATGGGATTTACCATAATGCAAAGTTTTATGGATAAGATGACGGTTATTTCAAGCCTAAACGAAGGGACTAGAATTTATATGGAGAAAGTTATTAAATCCAACGGTTAAGAGGGAATATGTTAAATCAAGAAGAATTACTTGATTACATAAGAAGGGCAAAAAAAGGAGATGAAAATGCAAAAGAAAAAGTATTTAATTCAAATTCTGCGCTTATAAAAAGCATAATAAGGCGATTTAGGGATAAGGGTGTTGAATATGATGATTTATATCAAATTGCGTGTATTGGTTTCTTAAAAGCAATTAATAATTTTGATGAAAATTTTGACGTGAAGTTTTCAACCTATTGCGTGCCTATGGTTATCGGTGAAATTAAACGGTACATGAGAGATAACGGGTCGATAAAGGTTTCAAGAACACTTAAAATTTTAGCAAATAAAATTAATAAGTATATAAACGAATATCAAAGTTTTCATAGTGATTCACCTAGCATTGAAGATATTGCAAAAAAGTTTGGAACTTCGCCTGATGAAGTTATCTTAGCATTGGATAGCGCAAAAATGCCATTGTCTATATATGATAAATTTGATGAGCAAGATGATGATGGACAAGAATTAATCGAAAAAATTCCTTATAACGATAACGAAGATAACGTTTTGACTAAAATTCATTTATCTACTATTATTTCAGGGTTAAATGATAGAGAACGCAAAATTATTATGCTTAGATATTTTAGAGATAAAACTCAAAGTGAAGTCGCTGAAAACTTAGGCGTATCTCAAGTCCAAGTATCTAGATTAGAAAATAAGATTATTGAAAAAATTCGACTAAAATATTAGTCGTTTTTTTTGTATTAAAATTTTTTACTTGCGCATATTAAAGGCATGAAAAGTGAAAATTTTTTTACACCAATGAAGCCGATTGATGAAAAGGAAATTTTAATAAAAAAATTTAGCAAAAAGGAAATAAGAAATGAAAACACCTAACGACCAAGAAAACAAAAATTATTTAGAGTACGTTAAAGCCATATCGCCCAAAACAAAACAATTTAAAACGCTAATTCGCGCATTTTGGGTTGGTGGGGTAATTTGTATGATAGGTCAAACGTTTAGACTGTTACTTGAAAATTTTGTTGGGCTATCGGGTGATGAATTAGCCTCTTACGTTTCAATGATAATGATTTTTTTAGGGGCATTTTTAACAGGGTTAGGCGTTTACGATAGAATAGGTAAATATGCTGGCGGTGGTTCAATCGTACCAATAACAGGGTTTGCTAATTCAGTAGTGTCGCCGGCAATGGAATTTAAAACTGAGGGTTACGTATACGGCACGGCTTCAAAAATGTTTATTGTTGCAGGTCCAATTATTGTATTTGGAGTTGCTAGTAGCGTTTTAATTGGAATACTTTATTTTATAGGGTTTAAGATTTTTGTATGAAAAGAACGATATTTTTTAATAATAAGCCAACGATTATCGGCGCAGGTTCTATTGGTGGGCCAAAGGAAAGTGAAGGTAGTATTGGTAAGTTCATTGAAACTAAGTTAGACGATGATATGTATGGCGAAACAACTTTTGAAAAGGCTGAAAGTAAGATGCTATTTAATGCAATAAAAAAAGCAATAGAAAAAGCGAAGATTAAAGATGATGATATTGATGCAATAATTTCGGGGGATTTATTAAACCAAATAATATCATCAACTTTTGCCGCTAGAAATTTTGAATGTGGTTATTTAGGAATATATAACGCTTGTGCAACCTTTTCTGAAGCCTTAATGCTTGGTTCAACACTTATTGATGGTGGTTACGTAAATAATATAGTTTGTGCCACTAGCAGTCATTTTTCATCAGCAGAAAGGCAATATAGATACCCATTAGAACTTGGTTGCACGCGTCCACCACAATCACAGTGGACGGTTACAGGCGCAGGTGCTTGTTTGTTGTCATCAAAAGGAATTGGGCCTAAAATTTCAATGGCAACAATTGGTAGGGTTGTTGATTTTGGTGTTACCGACGCAAATAATATGGGTTCGGCAATGGCGCCAGCGGCTGCGGATACACTTTTAACGCACTTTTACGAAACAAATAGAGTGCCGTTTGATTACGACCTAATAATAACCGGCGATTTAGGTACTTTAGGAACTAGAATTTTTAAAGACTTAATGTGGGAAAAAGGTTACGACGTCGAAAAACAACACGTTGACTGTGGAGAATTAATTTATAACATTTGTGAAGATGAATATCAAGGTGGTAGTGGTGCAGGCTGTAGTGCGTTGGTATTTAGTTCTTATATATACAAAAGACTTAAAGAAGGAAAACTTAAGCGAATTATATTAATTGCAACAGGCGCGCTATTATCGTCTGTATCAACTCAGCAAGGGGAAAGTATTCCGGGAATTGCTCACGCTGTGGTTGTTGAAAACGGTTAGTAAATTGTATTAATTTTGGAGCAAATATGATTATAGATATTTTATTGATTTATTTAAGAGTATTTTTAGTCGGCGGAGCAATTTGCACAATTGCTCAATTGTTAATCAACTATACTAAAATTACGGCTGGGAAAATTCTAGTTATATTTTTACTTTCTGGTGCACTTCTTCAAGCAGTAGGCTTATATCAATTCTTAGTTGATTTTGGTGCTGCAGGGGCTACGGTTCCAATTAGCGGTTTTGGATATTTATTGGCTAAAGGTGCTATGGAAGGAGCAAAAGAAAGTTTATTTAAGGCGATTACAGGTGGCTTGACGGCTGCTTCAATGGGGGTTACTGCAGCGATTGTTTTCGGGTATATTTTTTCATTAATTTTTAAATCAAAGTCTAAGAAGAATTAAAATTGAATAAACTTTATATATGATAGAGTGTACTGATAAATATATATATTATAAAAGAAAACGCAAGAAAGTTAGTAAAGTTAGTCTTGCGTTATTTTTTATCGTTTTTGTTTTTATAGTAGTTTTTTTGTTTTATAAATTAGTTGTTGCTAAAAATATTTATAATATATGTTACGACTATGCAAAATCGATTTCTGCAAAAGCCGTCAATCAGGCTGTAATAAGTACTTTAATTGATGGACTAGAATATGATGATTTAGTGTACGTAGAAAAAAACAACGCTGGCGATATAATTTTAATGAGTACTAACTCGTTAAAAGTTAATAAACTTAGTAGAAATATCGTTAATAAAACAGAAAGTAACTTAAATAAGGAAATTAGTAACGGCGTTCCAATACCACTACTTACGTTTTTTGGTTTTGATGTTTTGTCAGGATATGGAAAAATTATAAATTACAAAGCAATACATATATCAAGCGTTAACTGTAAATTTGTTTCTAATTTTAAGTCGGTCGGAATAAACCAAACACTTCATTCAATTTATGCTGATGTTTTAATATCGATAAATTTAGAATCATTATTTAATAATAAGGAATTTTATTTTAATAGTCCCGTTTTGATAAGCGAAGCAGTGCTAGTGGGAAGAGTGCCAGAAGTTTATTTAAACGGAAAATTATTTGGCTAAATACCGTATTTAAGCCTAATATTCTTGACAATTTGCTTGCAAATCATTATAATAATAAAAAACGTTGATAAAGAGTGGTTTGCACGTAATTGCTATTTAGAGATTAAAACCCGTTGGCTGAAAGGTTTTTATAGTGAAGTGTTAACCGTTTCGCTTTGGAGTTGTGCTGTTGAAAACTTAAGTAGGTAGCATCGGATAATCTCCGTTAAAAGATTTTGAGGCTTAAATTTATTTTAAGTGAAATTAGGTGGTAACGCGTTTAAAACGCCCTAAAATTAGGGCGTTTTATTTTTTTGGAGGATAATATGCAAGAAAAATTTAATCAACTAAAAGTAAGCGCAAGTGCTGAACTTTTAACCGTTACAACGTCAAAGGATTTATACGACCTTAAAACTAAATACGTTGGAAAAAATGGTGAAGTTACTGCTCTTCTTCGTGGAATGAAAGATATTCCTAATGAAAAACGCGCTGAATTTGGCAAAATGGTAAACGATTTAAAGGTTGAAATTACCGAAATGTTTACTAAAAGGGAAGAAGAACTTAAAGAAATTGAACTAAATGCAAAGTTTGAAGCGGAAAAAGTTGACGTAACTCTTCCAGGTAAAATTGCGTTAAGTGGCAGTTTGCATCCGCTAAATATTGTAAAAAATGAGATTTTCGATGCTTTTTGTGGTATGGGTTTTGAAGTTTTCGAAGGTCCGGAAATTGATACCGATTATTATTGTTTCCAAGCCTTAAATATTCCAAAAGACCATCCTGCACGTGATATGCAAGATACTTTTTATATAACTGATAATATTTTATTACGTCCACATACTTCACCTGGACAAGTTAGAACGATGGAAAATAAAAAACCACCGATTAAGATTTTAAGTCCAGGTAGGGTATATCGTGCTGACGACGATGCTTCTCACTCTCCAATGTTCCACCAAATTGAAGGGTTAGTAGTCGATAAAGGCGTTTCGCTTTGCGATTTAAAAGGTCTATTAGATGAATTTGTTAAAATTATGTTTGATGAAGACACTAAAACACGTTTTAGACCGTCATATTTTCCATTTACCGAACCAAGTGTTGAAGTTGACGTTACTTGCTGTAAATGTCACGGAAAAGGCTGTAATTTATGCAAGGGTACAGGCTGGATTGAAATTTTAGGCGCTGGTATTGTAAATAAAAACGTTCTTGAAATGAGTGGAATTGACTCTAACGAGTATTCAGGTCTCGCTTTTGGGTTAGGCATTGAGAGAATCACTATGATAAAATACGGAATTTCCGATATAAGAACGCTATTTGAAAATAACGTTAAATTCTTAAAACAGTTTAATAGGAGATAATTATGAAAGCACCACTTTCTTGGTTAAAAGAGTACGTTGATATAGATTGCACCCCTGAAGAATTGCAAGCGAAACTTTTTTCTTGTGGTTTTGAAGTAGAAGAAATGATTTACGTTGCTAAACACATAAATCGCATCGTAACTTGTAAAATTATTGATATTGCTAAGCATCCTAACGCTGATAAACTATCTGTTACTAAGGTTGACGCTGGCGAATTTGGTGAATTGCAAATTATAACGGCAGCAACAAATATTTTTATTGGCGCTGTTGTTCCTGTTGCATTAGACGGTTCTACGTTAGCAAACGGAGAAATGATTAAAAACGGAGAATTGCGCGGACTTCCATCATACGGTATGTTCTGTAGTGGGGAAGAATTGGGAATTACCGACGATTGGTATCCAGGTGCTTCCGTTAATGGTATTTTAATTTTAGATAAAGATTTCCCACTTGGTGTTGAAGTTAAGAAACTTCTTGATTTAGAAGACGTTATGTTTGACATAAACGTAACGGCAAATCGCCCTGATTGTCAATCGATTTTAGGTTTGGCAAGAGAAGTTGCAGCAGTTTTAGGAAAAGAGTTAAAAATGCCAAATTTAACATTCAGTGTAGATAAAAATTTATCTACTAAAAAGACTGTTAAAGTTGACAATTTAGCATATGATTTATGTCCACGATATATGGCTAATTACGTTGCCGACGTAAAAATTGAAGAATCACCATTATGGCTTAAAAGACGCTTGTTCTCAATGGGACTTCGCTCTATTAATAATATCGTTGATATTACTAACTACGTTTTACTTGAAATTGGACAACCAATGCACGCATTTGATTTGTCAACCTTATCAAATAACGAAATAATTGTTAGAAGAGCAAACTTAGGGGAAAAAATTACTACCTTAGACGAAAAAGAATTTGAATTAACTAATGAAAATTTAGTAATTTGTGACGCTGATAAACCTGTTGCTATTGCTGGTGTTATGGGTGGCTTAAATAGTGAAATTGAAGATTCAACTAAAAACATTGTATTTGAATCTGCAAAATTTAAGAGAGATAACGTTAGAAAAACGTCTAGAAGTTTAGGTCAGCGCACCGATGCTTCTTCTAGGTATGAAAAAGGGGTTGATTATTATTCAGTTGAAACAGGGTTAAAGCGTGCGCTTAATTTAATTTGTGAATTAAACTGTGGTAAAATTGCAAATGATTATTATGATTTAGTCGTTGATGACGTTAAGGAAAAAGTTATTACCACAAAAATTTCTAAAATTAACGAAGTTTTAGGAATTGACGTTCCAAAAGATACTATTAAAAACATTCTAGAAAGATTAACTTTTAAGGTGAAAATTAATAACGATGATATTTCAGTTACTGTTCCACTATATCGTGAAGATATGGAAAGTTATCCTGATATTGCTGAAGAAATTATTAGGGAATATGGTTATGATTATATTCAACCAACGTTACTTAAAACTTCTTCAATCACAAACGGTGGATTAACACCTGCCCAAAATAAAATCGAAAACTTAAAAAATCTTTTAATAGGTTATGGATTTAACGAAATGATTTCATATTCTTTCGTGTCAGAAAAAGAATATGATTTATTTGGTATTGATAAAAGCGCAAAAGAACATAAATTTATTAAATTATTAAATCCACTTGGTGAAGATTTAGCAATTATGAGAACTTCGCTTTTACCATCGGCTGTTCGTGCTGCATGCTATAATCTTACTAGAAAGAACTTTGACGGCAGATTGTTTGAACTTGCAAAGGTATATTGTCCTGATGAACTTCCATTAGAAAAGTTGCCTACTGAAAAACAAGTATTATCTTTCGTTACTTTTGGTGAAAATGAAAATTTCTTTACTGTTAAAGGTGTAGTTGAAGGAATTTTAGCAAATTATTGCTATGGTGCTGAGATTGAATACCGTCCATCTAAGGCTAAATGTATGCACCCAACACGTTCAGCAGACGTTTTAGTTAATGGTAAATTAGTCGGTTATTTTGGTCAAATTCATCCTAATATTGTTGCAAAGTTAGATGCTGATAAGCCTGTTTTTGCTTGTGAAATCTATTATAGCGAATTAGAAAATGAATTTAATGATAAAATTACCTTTAAGGCGATTTCTAAATATCCAACGATTGAAAGAGATTTAGCGATAGTTGTTGATGATAACGTTTTATGTGGTGACGTTATAAAGGCAATTAAAAGTGCTGGTGGGGAATATTTAGATAGCGTTTCGTTATTTGATATTTATCAAGGCGCTCAAATTGGTCAAGGTAAAAAGAGTATGGCGTTTAATTTGATATTTATTTCTTATGATAGAACGTTAAACGTTGAAGAAATAGACGAAGCAATTAAAAACATATTAAACGTACTTGTTAAAGAGTTAGGTGCTGAATTAAGATAATGATTTCTAATAAAACGTTAAAGGCAATAGAATATGATAAAATTATGAAAGACGTTGCGTCTTTTGCTGTTTTAACTAAAACGAAGGAAAACTTAATTTCTTTCGTGCCTTTAACGCGTTTAAAAGAAGTAGAATTTCTTTTAAAACATACTGAAGAAGCCTATAAATATCTTTACGTTCATAGTATAGGTGGTATTTATTATTTTGAAGATATTTTTGAACCAATTCAAAGAGTAAAAATTGGTGGAAATTTAAATACTGCTGAACTTTTAAGAGTCGCATCGAACTTAAAAAGTGCAAGAGTTATTAAAACGGCTGTAGAATCAATAAATAACGATGATTTAACCTTGATAAAAGAGATTACTTCAAGATTATACGTTAATTATGATTTTGAAAAAGAAATTAGTGATAAAATTATTTCAGTTGATGAAATTAGTGATAATGCTTCGCCAAAACTATATTCAATACGAAAAAGCATTTCTAATTTAAATGCTAAAATTAGAACTGAATTAAATTCTTATATGCGCGGTGGAATGAGTAAATATCTTCAAGATAGCGTTGTAACGATGCGTCAAGATAGATACGTTATTCCTGTAAAAAGTGAATATCGAAGTTTTGTTAGAGGGTTTATTCACGACCAATCGTCTTCTGGCGCAACTGTTTTTGTTGAGCCGGAGCACGTTATGGAATTAAATAATGAATTAAAACGTGCAATTTTTGATGAAATTGAAGAAATTAATCGTATTTTAGCAGAATTATCTTCAAAAGTTTCTTATATGGCTGACGCGCTTATATATAATGCTGATAACCTAGTTGAACTTGACGGGTATTTTGCACGCGCAGAATATTCTTTTAAAAACAAATGTTCTAAACCTATCTTAAATGATGATGGTATCGTTAATATTAAACGAGGTAGACACCCACTAATTGACAAAGACAAAGTTGTTCCTGTTTCAGTTTCATTGGGTGATAATTATAACTTTTTGCTTATTACAGGCCCTAATACGGGTGGAAAAACCGTTACGTTAAAGTTGACGGGCTTGCTATCGCTTATGGCGATGAGTGGACTTTATATTCCTGCCGACGATGAATCTTCAATATCGGTATTTTCAAACGTTTATTGTGATATAGGGGACGAACAAAGTATTGAACAAAGCCTTTCGACCTTTTCATCTCACGTTAAAAATATTATAAATATAATAAATTATGTTGACGAAAAAAGTTTGGTTTTAATTGATGAAATTGGTGCCGGAACTGACCCCGAAGAAGGAAGCGCATTGGCGCTTGCGATAATTAAGAAACTTCTAGAAAAAAATTGTTTTGGTATTATTACTACCCACTATTCAAAATTAAAAGAATTTGCAATCGAAAGTAAAAAGATTGAAAATGCTTCAATGGAATTTGATGCTAAATCCTTAAAGCCATTATATAAGTTAAACATTGGAATTCCTGGGAGTTCAAACGCTATTGATATTGCTAAGACTTTAGGGCTTGATAGTGATATTATTAAAAATGCTATTTTAGAACTTTCAAATGAAAAAGTTACTTTTGAAAACGTCTTAAAAAAGGCTGAACAAAGTAGACGAGAAGCCGAAGCATTATCTTTAGAATTGGAACAAATTAAAAGCGAAAAACAAAAAGAACTTGATGCTATTGCTTTAGAAAAAGAAAAAATTATAAAAGAAAGAGAAAAAATTTATTCAACCGCTAAGCAAGAAACCAAAAGAATTGTTGCTGATAAACTTATTGAAGCGGAAGAAATAATTGATGAATTAAAAAAGATTTTAAAAACTGTCGGGTTAGAGAGTAAAGAAGTTTTTAGAGCAAGCGAACTTAAGAATCGTATTAAAAATAGTAGATATCTTGATTTTGAAAACGAAAATAGACCTATTGAAATGAAAAGCGTTACTTTTAGCGACTTAAAAGTTGGAAATAACGTTTACGTTAAGTCATTGGATTCTTTTGGTAAAATTCTTAGCGTTAAGGAGAAAAAAGGAGAGGCCGAAGTATCTATAGGCAACTTAAAAACTGTAGTAAAAATCAAGGATTTGTTTAATTCCGAACCAGATAACAAGAAAAAAGAAGTTGTTAAAATTAATAGAAGTATGGTTACGTCTTTAGCGATTAATGAACTTAACGTTATTGGTAAAACTTCTTTAGAAGCACTTGACGAAGTAAAAAACTTTATAGACCAAGCGATAATTCATAACCTTGAAGAAGTTAAGATTATTCACGGGGTTGGCGAAGGAATATTGTTAAAAACTATACGTTCTTATCTTAAAAGTGATAAGTCTGTTGTTGAATTTAGACGTGGTAAGTATGGTGAAGGTGAAAACGGAGTTACGATTGTTAGACTTAAATAGTTTTTTTAATGGTGAGATATGAGAGAAATTTTTTATGAAGAATCAGCATTAATTCAAGATGAATATTATCACAAAACTAGATATAACTTGTTTAATATATTATCTTGGATTTGTTATGGATTTGCGCCTATATTAACGTTTATTTTAATATTAATTCTAAATTTTTCTACAAACGTTATTGTATCAGTTGTAGTTTTCGTCGTGGTGTTGGCACTTCTAATTGCTGGCGGGGCTATCTTTGGCAAACAAAAAAATAAATTTTACATTGAATATGATTATACCTTTATTAGCGGGACAATTAGGATTTCAAAGGTTTATAGGCAAATAAAAAGAAAGTTTTTGTTTGAATTTGAAACGCGTGATATCGAAAAACTAGGTAGATATAAAAGTTCTCAGTTTTACGTTTATGAAAATTCAAATATTGAAACTGAGATTTTAACGTTAAATAAAACTCCAGTAAAAAATAAGTCTTTTTACTATATTGTAGCAAACGTTGAAGGCTTAAAGAAAATGTTGGTGTTGGAATGCAGTGAAAAATTTATCGTTCATCTTATTCAGTTTTCAAATCAAACAATTATTGATGACGATTTAAGAAAGGAAATTTTTAATAAATAATAATTTAGTAATATGATTTATTTTGATAATGCTGCGACAACGATGCCGTCTCAATCGGTATTAAGTCAAGTTGAAAAGTTTAATAAAGAGTTGTTTTTTAATCCATCTGCGTTATATTCGGGTGGAATTTCATGCGCTAAAGAAATTAAATGTGCTAAAGACATTATTTTGAAAGCCCTTTCAACTAATAAACATGAAGTAATATTTACGGCAAGTGGTTCAGAAAGTGATAATATGGCAATATTTTGTGCTGTTAAACGCGGAATCTTTGTTACGGATAAAGGAGAACATTCAGCCGTTTATCAAAGTTTTTTAGAGTTGAAAAATAGGGGACTTCAAATTGAGTTTATTGATTTAAATGAAGATGGAACCGTTGATAAAGAAAAACTTTTTGAATTTGTTAAAAACAATAAGGTTGACTTTGTATCTATTGCACACGTAGGTAATGAAACGGGCGCGATTAATGACGTTAATTCGATTGCTAAAAAACTTAAAACTATAAATAAAAGTTTAATTTTTCACGTTGACGGTGTTCAGGCTTTCGGTAAAATTCCATATAAACTTAGTGAAGACGTTGACCTTTATTCTATTAGCGCGCATAAAATTAATGCATTAAAAGGTGTTGGTGCATTAATTAAATCAAAAAAGATTAATCTTAAACCGTTGATTTTTGGCGGTGGGCAAGAAAATGGCTATAGAAGTGGTACTGAAAACGTTTTTGGCATTAAAGTTTTTGAATATGCAGTTAAGGAAAAATATGAAAATCTAACAATTAATTACCAAAATATTAGTGATATTAAAAATTATATATTAGAAAATTTAGATAAAGACTATTTTAAAATAATTTCAAAAGACAATTCTTCTCCGTATATTTTAACAGTTTCTGCTGTTGGTATTAGAGGAGAAGTTTTGATGCACGCTTTAGAAGAAGTGGGCGTTATAGTTGGTAATGGTTCTGCATGTTCTTCAAAACATAGATATAGTAGGGTTTTAGAGGCTTGTGGGTACAATAGAGAAGTTTTAGACGGTATTATTAGAATAAGTTTTTCAACCCAAACTACGCTAGATGAAGCAAAAAAAGGTACTGAAATTATAAACGAAACAGTTAAAAAGTTGAAAGGAATATTGAGTTAATATGAAAAGTGCGATTATTATTAGATATTGTGAAATTCATTTAAAGGGCAAAAATCGTGGATATTTTGAAAAAATGTTAAAAGAAAATATCAAACGCTCTTTAAAAGATATTAATTTTACCTTTAACACGATGCATAGCAGATATTTAATTGAAGATTTTGATGAAAACGATTACGAATTAATTACTGAAAAACTTCAAAAAATTGCAGGTATTCATACATATAGTAAAGCATTAGTTGTTGAAAGTAATTTGGAAAGTATTTTTGATGCTATCAAAGTTCTTTGCCAAGATAAAGAAGGTACATTTAAAGTAGATACTAATAGGGCAGACAAAACTTTTTCACCTAACTCTATGGAAACTTCTATGATTTTAGGTGGAAAAATACTTGATGAATTTAAGAATTTATCCGTTGACGTTAAAAATCCTGATTTTGTCGTTAACGTTGACATTAGAGAAGATGGTAAAACTTTCGTTTACACTGACGTTGTTTACTGTTTAAGTGGTATGCCTGTTGGTTCAGCCGGTAAAGGGTTATTGCTTATTTCGGGCGGAATAGATAGTCCCGTTGCTGGATATATGACTTGTAAGCGTGGAATGAAGTTAGATTGCTTACACTTTCATAGTTTTCCTTATACGGGTGAGGCCGCAAAAGAAAAGGTTATAGAGTTAACGAAAAAAGTTGGCGAATATAATGGGGGAATTAATTTATTTGTTGTTTCATTTACTCATATACAAGAAGCAATTCATAAGCATTGCCCTGAAGAATTTATGATTACGATAATGCGTAGATTTATGATGAGAATAGCAGAAAGACTTGCAAAACAGCAAGGTGACCAAGCGATTATCACGGGGGAAAGTTTAGGTCAAGTTGCAAGCCAAACTATAGAAAGTATAACGTCATCGAATTCTGTTGTGACTATGCCTGTCTTAAGACCTTTAATTGCATTTGATAAATTAGATATTATTGATATTTCAAGAAAAATTGATACTTACGAAACTTCAATTTTACCGTATGAAGATTGTTGTACAGTATTTCTACCTAAATATCCAGCAATTAAACCGAATTTAGAAAAGGTAATCAAAGCCGAATCAAAACTTGATATTGAAGGTTTGATTGACGAAGCATTTAAAAAAGTTGAAAAATACGTATTTTAATTTGTATCAATCCACCAATTATCACCGAGCAGTTCGCTCGGTGTTTTTATTGTGTCTAGAATTATTTCATCACCGTAAAATACTTCTCCGTTAATTTCGTAATAGGGTATAATTGAATAACTATAAGTTTGATTTTCAATCAAATTTTCAATATAAACGTCTTTCTTGTCTTTTTTAGAGTCATATACTAATTCTTTATCTTTATTTTTGAGTTTGTATATTTTTGCTTCACAATATTGTGTGTGACATAATCGTATACATAATAAGTTGTTATTTACTGATATTTTATAATTATCAATAGTTGGCTTTGAAAATCTTGTTGAAGTGTTTTTTGGTAGAGAACTTTCCTTAAATATCGCTTTTATTTTATAACGTTCGGGAGTATTTTTATCGGCTAAAACAACAATATTTTCGTTTTCTAATGAAATTTTATCAATATAAGTTTCAATAATAGAACTTGGTTTTTCAATTTCATTTAAATTTAAGGTTAAATCATTTATATCATTCCAAATATTTTTTGCAATTAACGATGGGGTTGTGCCACCTGAAATTGAGTTGTTTAATAGTGTTTTATCTTTGTTGCCGCACCAAACGCCTAAAATTAATTTAGAATCAAATGATATAACGTATGCATCGGTATTGCCGTTTTTATTTCCAACAGTGCCTGTTTTTGCATATAAAGTATTTTTACAATAGGATAATTTTTTTGCAGTTCCATTTTGAACGTTGTTTTTTAGCATATCGCAAATGATGTAAGCCGTATCTTCGTTAATTATTTTCTCTTTTTTTTTGGGATTTGGTAGGCTTAAAGCCCCATTTTTGATTGTTTTAATACAATTTGCTCTTTTATAGTTGCCTTTATTTGCAAAAATACTATATGCTGAAGTTATTGTTGTCAATTTTTCACCATTTTCGCTTGCTCCAAGCGCCAAGGTTAACGCTTTATCTCCATCATTTATATTAAAATCCATTTTTGATAATATTTTACAAGCATTTTCTATTCCAACATAATTCAATAATTTTACAGCGCAAACGTTTGAACTATATGCTAAGGAATCCTTAACCGTTATATTTCCGCGGTAAATATCGTTATAGTTTGATGGGGAATAACCGTTAAAATCAGTTTTTACATCATTTAAAATCGTATATGAATTTACAACGTTATTTTCTATTGCAGGTGAGTAAACTGCAATTGGCTTAATTATTGAACCTAGTTGTCTATTAATATCTCCACAAGTAGAATAATATGCTAAAATATTCCCGTTAATATCCATTAACACGGCTGATTTTTCGCAGTCTATATTATTGAAATCTAAAATACTTTTTTTTACTATTTTTTGATAATCTTGATTAAGGCTTAAATAAATATTATCTTGTTTTTGGTAAGGCGAAAAGGTTTTTAACGCAGCATATTCTTTTTTTGCTAAGTATAAGTAATCATATTCCTTTTCGCAATTAGTAATATTAGTTTTAATAGAAGTGTTTATATTTTCATCATATTCCATTTTTGTGATATAATTTTGGTTATACATTTCTCTTAAAACTAAGTTTCTTCTATAGGTGCATTTTTCTATATCCACAAATGGGGAATAATGTGACGGGGCTTTTACTATTCCAGCCAAAACTGCACTTTCGTTAACATTTAGTTTACTTGGCGACTTGTTAAAATAATGAAGCGAAGCAGAAGTGATGCCATAACAGTCGTCCCCAAAATAAATAGTATTTAAATATTTTTCTAGAATTTCATCTTTCGTGTAATTTTTTTCAAGTTTTTTTGCTAGTTTAATCTCCGTAATTTTTCTTTTTATTGTTTTTTCGTTTGTTAAATGAGTGTTTTTGATTAATTGTTGAGATATAGTTGAAGCGCCTTCCTTAAATGAAAAAGATTTTAGGTTATTAAGCGACGCTCTAATTAACCCACGATAGTCAACACCATTATGCTGATAAAATCTTTTATCCTCAATAGAAATAAAAGCATTTATAGTGTGTTTTGGTATGTTTTCTATTTTGGTTATAGAAACGCCTTTTGACTCTTCGACTATTAGATTATTATTTGAATCGTAAAAATTTATAGTTTTATTTGGGTTAATTAATTTATTTTCATCTAATTTTATACTTTGATTCATTGAAAAAATAAACGTTAAAAAACCAATAAAAATTATAAATAAAATTCCAACTATTATTAAAATTGTTTTTAATGCCTTTTTCATCGTTAAATAGTATGTAAATCTTTAATTTATTTATACTTAAATATTCCAATATAAATTGACAAATAGATAAAATCATAGTATTATATTTAGTATGGAAAATTGTTCAAAAAAGTATTGTATAATTACATATGGATGTCAAATGAATATTCACGAGTCGGAAAAACTCGCAGGAATATTAACTTCATTAGGTTATTGTGAAACTGTTTCGCAAAATGAAGCAGACGTAATTGTGTTTAACACCTGCTGTATCCGTGAAAATGCTGAAGATAGGGCGGAAGGAAATATCGGCGCATTAAAAAAACTCAAAAAACAAAAGCCAAATTTGGTTATTGCTGTTGGTGGTTGTATGACTCAGCAACCTAATAGCGCACAAAAATTAAAAGAAAAATTCCCTTTTATTGATATAATTTTTGGAACGCATAATTTGGAAAAGTTTAAGGAACTTTTTTTGAAAAAACTTTCACAAAAAAAGTCTATAATTGCAGTCGAAGAGAAAGAAGGCGAAATTATTGAAGGAACGCCAAAGACTAGAACTAGTTTTCCTAATGCATGGGTTAATATTACGTACGGTTGCAATAACTTTTGTACCTATTGTATAGTTCCTTACGTGAGAGGGCGTGAGAGAAGCCGTTCACTAGAAAATATCGTTGAAGAATGCAAGGACCTAGTTAAACAAGGCTACAAAGAAATTACGTTACTAGGTCAAAACGTTAATAGTTACGGTAATGACCTTGAAAACACTAATTTTGCTACTTTAATTAAGGAAATTTCTAAAATTGACGGTAAATTTCGCTTACGTTTTATGACAAATCATCCAAAAGATTTTAATGAAGACTTAATTAAAGCGATAAGTAAAAGCGATAAAGTGTGCCGTTCAGTACACTTGCCTGTTCAAGCAGGTTCAACTAGAATTTTAAAATTAATGAATAGGCGTTATACTAGAGAAGACTATATTCAAAAAGTTGAATTATTGAGAAAATATTTACCAGACGTTGCAATTACTACCGATATTATGGTAGGGTTTCCGGGGGAGACGGAAGAAGATTTTCTTGATACTATTGATATGGTCAAAAAAATTAGATTTGCTGGGGCTTTTACTTTTATTTATTCAAGAAGAGAAGGTACTCCTGCTGCCAAGATGCCTAATCAAATAGATGAAGAAGTTTCAAAAGTTCGTATAATGAAACTTATTGACTTGCAAAATTCAATTAATAGAGAGCAGTCGAAAGAGTATCTAAATAAAACTGTTGAAATTTTATGCGAAGGGTTTGACGAAAAGAAACAAATGTATCTTGGTCGTGATACTTATGGAAGAATGGCATATTTTTCATCTAGCAAAAATCAAATTGGTAATTTTGTTAACGTTAAAATTACTAAAACAGGTGGTATTTCACTAATCGGTGAAATGCAAAATTAAACTTTAATACTTTGGAGAAAATGATGAAGAAACAACTTTCACCAATGATGCAACATTATATTTCACTTAAAGAAAAGCACCAAGATTGTATTGTGTTTTATCGTTTAGGTGATTTTTATGAGATGTTTTTTGAAGACGCGATTAAGGCTTCAAAATTACTAGATTTAACTTTAACAGGTCGCGATTGTGGATTAAGTGAACGCGCACCAATGTGTGGAATTCCATTTCATGCGGCAGATGCTTATATATCAAAACTTGTTTCTTTTGGTGAAAAGGTTGCTATTTGTGAACAATTAACTTCGCCAAATGGTAAAGAATTAGTTAAGCGTGACGTTGTTAAAATCGTTACCGCTGGGACTGTTACTAACAATGAATTAATTGATGATAAATCAAACAACTTTTTAGGTTCTATTTATTTTTCAAATAAAGCCAAGGCTTTTTCCTGGGTTGATATAACTACGGGTGAATTCTATACACGTTCATTTTTAGGAGATAATTCTTTTAATGAACTCTTAGACGTTTTAATTAGGGTTTCGCCCGTTGAAATAATTTCTAATGAAGAAACGTCTTCGATTATTAACAGTTTACCATTGGTTGAACATGGCGTTTTGCCTAAAATATCTTCGTTTACAGACAGTGAATTTAATATTAGTATTGCAAGAAAGTCTTTAGAGAAGCAATTTAAATCGTTAACGTTGGCTCCTTTTGGCATTGAAGAAGATGAAGAATGCATTTCTTCTGCAGGTGCGTTAATTTCATATATAGAAGAAACTCAAAAGCAATCGTTAATAAATATAACATCAATTAAAAAAGAAAATCCAAAAGATTTTATGATGCTTGACGTAAATGCAATAAGAAATTTGGAACTTGTTAAAACTATACGTGACTCTAAAAGATACGGTTCGCTTCTACATCTTATGGATAAAACGAAAACAAGTATGGGGGCTAGAAAACTTCAAAGTTGGATTTTGTCGCCATTAAACGACCAAGATAAGATTAATTATCGTCTTGACGGTGTTGAAGCGTTCTTTAACAGTGCTTTAATTAGAGAAGGTGTTTTAGAGCAGTTGTCGGCAGTTCGTGATATAGGGAGAATTTCAGGGAAAATAGCAAGTGGTAATTTAACCCCTAAAGATTGTATTTCTCTTCGAAATTCTTTAGAAGTTTTACCTAATATTAAATTTCAATTATTAGGAATTGAATCACAATTTATAATCGATATTCTTTCTTCTTTGCATGATTTTACTGAAACGGTTCAACTTTTAAAAAATGCAATCGTTGATGAGCCACCTGTAAATATTAAAGATGGTGACTTTATTAAGAACGGCTATAATAAAGAACTTGATGAATTGCGTTTATATAGTAAAGGTAGTAAGTCTTGCATTGCTCAAATTGAAGCAAGGGAAAGGGAAAAAACCGGAATTAAAAATTTAAGAATTGGCTACAATAGGGTATTTGGTTACTATATTGAAGTAACAAATTCATTTAAGGATAAAATTCCTTATGATTACGTTCGTCGTCAAACCTTATCTAATGCAGAAAGATTTATAACCGAAGAATTAAAGGAATTAGAATATAAAATTTTATCAAGCGAAGAACAATCTTTGAAACTTGAAAACAATTTATATAATGAAATTAAAGAATTTTTAAGTTCGCAAATTGATGCGTTAACTAAAACTGCTGACGCGATTGCTGATTTAGACGTTTTGATTTCATTAGCAAAAATTGCAAAAGAGAATGATTACGTAAGACCTAAAATTTTACCTTACGGAGCAAATCTTAATATTGTTGACGGTAGACATCCCGTTGTTGAAAAATTATCAAAAAACAAGTTCGTATCTAATGATTGTTTGCTTGATAATAATGAAAATCGTATGATGATTTTAACCGGACCAAATATGGCTGGTAAAAGCACTTATATGCGCCAAGTTGCGTTAATTACGCTAATGGCACACGTTGGGTCGTTTGTTCCTGCTAAAAGCGCTGAAATTCCTTTAACCGATAAGATTTTTACTAGAATTGGTGCAAGTGATAATTTAATATCCGACCAAAGTACGTTTATGGTAGAAATGACCGAAGTTGCAGATATTGCAAATAATGCTACAGAAAATAGTTTGATTATTTTTGATGAGATTGGACGTGGTACTAGTACCTTTGACGGGTTAAGTATTGCGTGGGCAGTTGTTGAATATGCAACTAAAGTAATAAAAGCAAAAACTATGTTTGCGACTCATTACCACGAATTAACCGAACTTGAAGGTGTGCTTGATGGCGTAAAAAATTATAAAATAGCCGTTAAAGAAATGGCAGGCGGTATAATATTCTTAAGGAAAATTATGCGTGGTGGCGCTAATAGAAGTTTTGGTATTGAAGTTGCTGAACTTGCTGGTGTAAGAAGCGAGATAACGGATAGGGCAAAAGAGATACTTAAGAAACTTGAAAAATCAAGTTTGACAACTTCGTCGGTTGATGTGGACGATAATGAAGTTGTTAATTCTTACGAAAGTGAAATCGAAAGAATTATTAAAGATATTGATATAAATAATTTATCTCCAATGCAAGCGTTTGCTATTTTAAGTGATTTTAAGGATAAATTAAAAGGTTGATTATGGGTAAAATAAACTTATTAAGTAAGCAAATTTATAATAGAATTGCGGCGGGTGAAGTTGTTGAAAGACCAGCGTCCGTCGTTAAAGAGTTGGTTGAGAATTCTATTGATGCTGGCGCTACTTCTATCAATATAGATATATTGAACGGTGGCATTGCTTCAATTAAAATCAGTGATAATGGTTATGGTATAGATAAGGATGATTTAGACAAGGCGCTAATGCCACATGCAACTAGTAAAATTTCAAAAATCAGCGACCTTGACGAGATTTTAACTTTAGGGTTTAGGGGTGAAGCATTGGCTTCGATTTCATCCGTTTCTAAGATAAATATTATTTCTAAACCAAAAAACCAAGAATTTGGTGCTGAAATTAGCGCTGATGGTGGAGTAATTGGGGACGTTATTGACGCGTCAACTGAAAATGGCACGACTATTACTGTTAATAATTTGTTTTTTAACACTCCGGTTAGAGCAAAATTCTTAAAAAGCGAGCGCAGTGAAGAAGCGGAAATTTCATCAACTGTCGCTAGATTTATTTTATCTAATCCAAATATATCATTTAAGTATACTGCAGATAATAAAACGATTTATCAGTCTTTTGGTGATGGATTTGAATCGGCAATGATTGCAGTTTATGGTGTTGAAGGAGTAAGGGAGAGTTTTTACGTTGATACTGTAAAAAATGGAATTAGGATTAACGGATATCTTGGTAAACAGCATTATACGAAAGGGAATAGGAGTTATCAATCAATATTTTTAAATGGTCGTTACATTGTAAATCAAACAATTTCTTCTGCAATTAGTAATGCATATTCGCCATATATGATGAAACGCCAATATCCTTTTTATGTTTTATCATTAACACTTCCACCAGAAATCGTTGACGTCAACGTTCACCCAAATAAACTCGACGTTCGTTTTTCTAATAATCAAATTATCTATGGGTCATTATATTCAACTATTACTAAGATTTTAGATGGTACGAGCGATATTTTATCCGTTTCTTCAAAAACTGAAAATATAAAGATAAATACAAACGAAATACCATTAAATTATGTCACGCATAAAGACATAGTTAAGGAAATTACTAATATTAAAAATGAAATATGTGAAAGCAAGAAAAATAGCAAACTAATTTTTGAAGATTCTTCCGCTCGTTCTTTAAGCGAAAGTTTTATTAATAACGGTGAGGCTAAAGAAACTTTTGTTTCTGATATTTTTGCTGAAAATAAAGCATTTTTAGAAAGTTTAGAAAAAAAGAAAAACGCTTCTTTAGAACAAGAAAGCATTAAAATTGATAGAGAACTAAAATTAATTGGTCAAATATTAAATACTTTTTTAATTTTAGAAGATGGTATTGATATTTATTTTATTGATCAACATGCTGCTCATGAAAGGATTTTGTTTGATAAATTAAATAATGCTATATCTTCAAACTCAATTATTAGTCAGCCCTTGCTTGTACCATATGTTTTAGACGTTAATAATAATGAATTTGATTTTTTATTAAATAAAATTCAAATTATAAATGAAATTGGAATTGGTATTGAAGAATTCGGTAGAAATTCTTTTAAGATTTCAAGCGTTCCAGCATTTTTAACCGATATGAATTTTAAAGATTTCTTTAATGACATTTTATCTGATATGGATTCTTTAAAAAATATTTCATTAAAAGATTTATTAAAAGAAAAGATTGAACAAAAAGCATGTAAATCGGCTGTTAAAGCAGGGGATAAATTATCTCAAGCAGATATTGAAACACTTCTTTTGTTACTAAAAAATAATTTAGGGTTAAAATGTCCACACGGAAGACCTATTGCAATTAAAATCACAAGACAGGAAATTGATAAATGGTTCAAAAGAATAATATAAAACCAAAAATAATTATAATTTGTGGGCCAACTGCATCTGGCAAAACTGCTTTAGCAGTTGAAGTTGCAAAAAGACTTAATTCCGAAGTTATTTCTGCGGATTCTATGTATATTTATAAGGGATTAAACGTAGGTACTGCTAAGCCAACTGAGTTTGAAATACAAGGGATTAAGCATCATTTGATTGATATCATTAATCCTGATGAAGCATTTTCGGTTAGTGATTATAAAAGAACTGCTGAACCAATAATTAAGTCGTTAATTCAAGATAATAAAATTCCTATAATTTGTGGTGGTACTGGGTTTTATATCAACTCAATTTTATATGATTTATCCTATGGTAACGGTAAGAATAATCTTGATGTTAGACAAAAGTATAAAGAACTTGCCGAAAAGCACGGCAATTTGTATGTTTATAATAAACTGCTAGAAGTCGATAGAGATAGCGCGGTAAAATTACATTATAATGATATAAAACGTGTTATTAGAGCGCTTGAGATTTTTGAAAGTGGGGTAAAAAAGTCTCAATTAAACGATGAATTTATTCCAAAGTATGATTATAAAGCATTTTTAATCAACCACGATAGAACGATTTTATATGAAAGAATAAATAAAAGAGTTGATATAATGGTTAAAGACGGCTTAATCAACGAAGTAAAATCGTTATACGATAAAGGAATTGATGAGAATTGTCAATGCATGCAAGCAATAGGTTATAAAGAAATTTTAGAATTTATAAAAGGCGAAATTTCTCTTGATGATGCTATTGATAATATTAAATTAAATACTAGACATTATGCAAAAAGGCAATTGACATTCTTTAAAAAGATGCCCGATTTAAAATATTTGACGCCAACTGACTTAAATAGTTTATCAAGTGAAATTATAAAGGAGATTACTAATGGTTGATATTAAACTAATGGAAGAATGTGAACTTGAATTAAAAGATAATTTTAAATATTTTGCTGACGTTGCGCTCAATAATCAAGAAAAAGTATTAAACGCATTTAAGAAAAATAATTTAGCACTTAGACATTTCTCTGGAACAAATGGATATGGTTATGGTGATGAAGGTCGTGACGTTTTAAATTTAGTTGTTGCGGATATTTTTAAGGCTGAAAAAGCAATTTGTTCTCCTACTATAGCATCTGGAACACATGCATTATCTTTGTGTTTGTTTGGCGTTTTAATGCCAGGCGATAGAGCGTTGTGTATAACAGGTACTCCTTACGACACCTTGCACGACGTTATTTATGGTGAAAACGTTGGGTCTCTCAAGGATTATGGCGTGCAATTTGATTGCTTGCCTTTAATTAATGATAAAATTGACATAACTGCTATTAAGGATTATTTTGAAAAATTTGGTAAACCAAAAATGGTTTATATGCAACGTTCACGCGGTTATGAATGGAGAAATGCTTTTTCTATTTCACAAATTAAAGAAGCAGTTGACTATCTTAAAAGTCTAAATTTTGACGGATGCATTATGCTTGATAATTGTTATGGCGAATTTGTTGAGAAAATGGAAGCAACAGAAGTTGGCGTAAATTTAATGGCGGGTTCATTAATTAAAAATCTTGGTGGGGGAATTGCGCCAACAGGTGGTTACGTTGTTGGAAATGAAAAATACGTTAATGCAGTGCAAAATCGCCTAATTGCGCCAGCAATTGGTGGAGAAGTTGGCTCATATGCCTTTGGTTATCAATATTTCTTCCAAGGCTTATTTTTAGCCCCACACGTCGTTGTTGAAGCCTTAAAGGGTTCAATGTTGTTTGGTAAAGTTTTGGAAAAATTAGGCTATGAAACGTCGCCAAGCACTAATGATAAACCCGCAGATATAATTAGGGCAGTTAAATTTGGTAACAAAGATGATTTGATTAAGTTTATACAAAATATTCAACGTAATTCACCAATTGATAGTCACGTTGAGGCGTTACCTTGGGCTATGCCGGGTTATGAAGATGAAGTTGTTATGGCTGCAGGTTGCTTTGTTCAAGGCGCATCTATTGAACTTTCTGCTGATGCTCCAATAAAACCACCTTATATCGCATACTTACAAGGTGGTTTAACGTATGAACACTGCAAAATTGCGTTAAAAAACTTAGAATTATAAAAAAATTCCCCAAAAATATGGGGAATTTATGTTAAAGTATTAAATTTTACGCATTAAACCTTTAACAACGCCGAGAATAAGTAGGTCATCGACTATTATGTCGTCTAATTCATCATTTTCGGGATGAAGAATAAATTTTCCGTTCTTTTTGAAAAACCTTTTTACAGTTGCAGTATCGTCGACTAAGGCCACTACAATTTCACCGTTATTTGCAACGTTTTGCCTATTAACGATAATAATATCGTTCTCAAATATTCCAGCGTTTATCATACTGTTGCCAGTTACTTTAAGAGCAAACTCATCTCCACCCGTATCGAATTCTTTGGGTAGGGGATAATAACCTTCTAAATTTTCAACTGCGTAAATCGGTTCACCAGCACGAATTGTACCAAGTAATGGCACTCTTTTAAAGTCTTCAGGACGATTAACGAGTGTAAAGGCACGCTTTTTTTGAGGTGATTTTTCCAAATAACCTCTGCTTTTTAATTTTTCTAAATAAGAATATGCTGTTGCAGTAGATTTAATATTGAGTTTTGCGCAAATTTCCCTTACAGATGGTGGAAATCCGTTTTCTCTTACGTAATCGACAGCAAATTCATAAACACTTAAAACTTTAGAATCTAATTTTTTCATAACTTTATTTTACCATAAAACTTAAAGCATGTCAAACAAATGTTCGTAAAATGTTTGTTTTTATAAAGGAGAATCATGAAGAATAAAAAATGTGAATTATACGATAGAAATTGCATTGATTGTGGGGAATGTGACCGTTGCGATTTAGACCCAAATAAAACTTGCGACAGTTGTGGTAAGTGCATTGAAATAGATAAGAATTATAAAATAATCAAGATTACTAAGATAATCACTGATGAAAATTAATTTTTGTCGTTTTTAATTGAAAGGGAAAGTGCAGCCTTTTTTCTTATGTCTTCAGTAATTGCGGCATAATGCTTTTTAGTCGTATTAACGTCTTTATGACCTAAACAGTCTGCAACAACGTAAATATCACCGGTTTGTTTATATAAATTCGTACCAAACGTACTGCGCAATTTATGCGGTGTAATTTTTTTCAACGGGGAAACGATTTTAGCATATTTTTTAACTAATTCTTGTACAGTTCTTGTGCTAATTCGCTTATTTTGTAAGGATAAAAACAAGGCTTTTTCGTTTTTATCAACGTCAATTTTTATTCTTGTATCAATATAATCGTGTAGAGCAGAGGCGACTTCATCATTAAAATATAAAACAGCACGATTGCCACCTTTTCTAGTAACAACAAAACTATTTGTGTTAAAATCAACGTCGTCTATATTTAATCCAACAAGTTCACTAATACGAATTCCTGTGCCTAAAAATAGGGTAATTATTCCTGCATCGCGAATTTTTGTTGCATTGTGGAATGCAAGTTGTTTTTTTGTTAATCCGTGCCCGGTTTCTACAGTATATAGCATATCGCCAATTTCATCAACTTTATCATTTGAGTCTAATCTAATAATTTCTTTTTCATGAATTTTTGGCATTGATACTTTTGATGGGGTATTGGCTGGAAGTGCATTTCTATTAAAAAAGTACTTATAAAACGCCCTTAAAGTTGAAAGTTTACGCGCTTTTCCGGTTTCAGTGCATTTTTCTTCCTTTCCATTAATCGTATAATGACTTAAATAACTTAAGAAATACTCAAAATCAAACGATTCTAATTTTGCTAAATCGCCTAATTCAATGGATGCTACGGGCTTTTTAAACACTTTTAATGACAAAAAATTAAAGAAAACTCTTAAATCGTATGCGTAATTTAATCGAGTTAGGGCAGAAGTCCTAAGTTCAACGCCTATAAAAAAGTCGTGCACGAAATACGGAAGTTCGTCAATTATATTGTTCAATCTTTTTATTGAAGAAATTTCGCGTTCCTCATAAAAATTGTTAGATTTCATTTATTGCTCCTTAAATTTTACTGAAAATTTTTTGCAAATTTAATTTTATTTTCGATAGGGAATAAAAATACAAATATAGTTAACTATGCGCAAAACACGGCTTTTACGCATAGTTACGTATAAATTATAACAAATATTAATATAAATGTCAATGTTTATTTAAAAAAATATTTTTTTATTTAATTTTTGGTCTAATCATTAGTGTTTTACTTGTTTTTGCAATTTTTATTTTATCTGACATAATTTTAAACTTTAATTTTTTATTGACTAATTATAAAATTAATAGTATACTTTAATTACAAATATTATTGGAGATTGTTATGGAACAAAACGCAATTAGTAGTGATTTAATTCGTGGTCATATTGATACGATTATTTTACACACCTTACTTGACGGTGATAAATTTGCACAACAAATTAGTGATGCCGTTGAGATTAAGAGCGATAATGCTTATAAACTTAATCAAGCAACTCTATATAGTTCTCTCAAACGTTTAGAGTCTTTGCGCTACGTTAAATCATATTGGAATGATTCAAATAACGGACGTCGTAAATATTTTAATTTAACTGAAACTGGTAAAGAATTTGCTGAAAATAACTTATTAAATTGGTCAAAATCTAGAACGATTATTGATAAATTAATGGATTGTGAACAAAACGTTGAAGAAAAAGTCGTTTATAAAACACAATTTGTTGAAAAAATAGTTGAAGTTCCAATTAAAACCGAAGTTTCCCCTGCCGTTTCAATCGTTTCAAAAGAAGATTCAACCGTTCAACCTGTAGAAAAAACAGAAAAAAATGATGATTTTATTGCTGAAAAATCTACAGTCAACACTGTTGATACTGCCCAAGACGTTAATTTTAGGAGTATTTTGAACAGTTTAATTAAAAATACTAACGTTAAAATTAACCCAACTCCAAATGAAGAATTACAGCCTTTAGATAAGATTGAAACAAATATTGATGAAGAAAAACAAAAGTTTAATGAAACCATTTCCTCAATTGATTTAAATGTTCAAAAAAGTAATACAGGAAAAGTTGATTTTGGTGATTTAACAATAAAAGCCGCTAAAGAAGGCTATAAAATTAGGATTTCTTCTAAAGATTCGTGCGTTGCAAAAGGTACTTTATTGACTAATAAATTGAATTTATTTACGTCGTTATTTGCGTTTTTATTGGCTGAAATAATGCTATTAGCAATTACTCTTACTTCTGGCGCAAATCCAATGGTAATTAAACTAGTTGCAATTATTGGCAGTGTAATTTTTTCGGTTTCACCTTTAGTTTGCTTAGCCAAGTATTTGCTAAACCCTAAAAATTCTTCCCCAATTATAATTAAAAACGACGTTATTTTAACTGCAATTATAATAGTCTTCAACGTTTTAGTCGTTACACTTGCTCTAAATTTGATATTAAAAGTTGATTTTACTAATTATTCATTAATTGCATTTACGTTAGTTTTGCCGGTGCTTCTTTCAATGTGCTTTATTGGAACCTTCATATTAAAAGTAGTTTTATCAAAAATGCCACAATTTAAAGTTGGATTTAAAAATAATTAATTGTAATTTAAAAAGCCCCTTTATTTTGGGGCTTTTTTGTTTATTATAAGTTTAATAAATAATCAATTTCTCTTAACGATAACTGTCTAGTTTCGCCACGATTTAGACCAGAAAGCGTTAAATCGCCAATTTTTATGCGTTTAAGAAAATCAACGTTATTGTTAACGGCTTCAAACATTTTTCTAACTTGTCTATTTCTTCCTTCTGTTATCGTAACATGTAATTTTGAACCATCTTTATGAGTTTCAACTAATCTAACGTTGCATTTTTTTGTTTTAACACCGTCTATGTAAACACCTGAACGAAGTTTGTTAAGATCTTCATCTGTTACAGGTTTTTCAGTTTTTACTAAATAAGTTTTTGGAACTTCGTTCTTAGGATGTGTTAATTTATACGTTAAATCACCGTCATTTGTTAAAATTAATAGACCTTCAGTGTCGTAATCAAGTCTACCAACCGGAAATAAACGTTTAGCGCTAGATGGAAGCAAGTCCATTACAGTTTTTCTACCTTTATCATCTTTAACCGTACAAACGTAACCTTTCGGTTTATTCATTATATAATAATCGTATTTTTTAACGATATTTATTTGTTTGCCTTTAACCGTTACGCTATCGCTATTAACGTCAACTTCATCGCCTAACGAACAAATTTTTCCATTAATTTTAACAGCACCTTCTTTAATCAATTCGTCGGCAGCGCGCCTTGATGCAATTCCACTCGTTGCTAAAAATTTATTTATACGCATAATTTACCTTGTAAAATTTTATTTTAATACTAATATAGTATATATTTTTTCTTCAAAAATCAACTTATTTTGCACATAAATTTTAATTAATCCAACTTCTTCAAAATTTTCCTTTGGATTATTGGTTATTTCATCGTAGTCGTAAACTATTCTAATATCGTTATATTCATCATTTGTTAATGGTAAAATTACGTCGTTTTTTATTACCAATGGATATTTTTCGTTAGAATTTTTGTTTTTAATAAAACCAATGATATTATCGCTTTCAACTATTGTGTAATTTTTATATCTATTAAAACAATTATTAAATAATTCTGCTGTTCTTTCAAACATTGGTTGACAGTTTAATACTACAGAAATTAACTCCATACCATTTCTAATAACACTTCCAACTAAACACCTACCGGCTTTTTTTGTATATCCTGTTTTAATTCCTGTTGCACCTTCAACATTTAATAGTAATTTGTTTTTATTAATCAATTTTCTAGAATAATCACGCATTGTGTGTGGTATAATCACACTCTTTTTACCTACTATTTCTCTAAAGATTTCATTTTTCATCGCATAACATGATATTAACGCTAAATCATATGCAGTTGTATAATGATTATCATCGTGTAAGCCGTGTGGGTTAACAAAATTACTATCGTTTGCGCCAATTCTTTTTGCAGTTTTATTCATTAAATCGGCAAATTCTTTAATACTATCACTACAGTGAATTGCTAAGGTTTCAGCACAGTCATTACCAGAACGTAACATTAATCCGTATAGTAAATCTTTTACACTTAATTTTTCTCCCGGAACTAAATAAATACTTGAACCTTCTACCCCAACGCTTTTTTCCGTAACTGTAACTATTTCATTTACGTCACAATTTTCAATTATCGTTATTGCTGTTAAAATTTTAGTCGTACTTGCCATAAATTTTTTATCTTTAGCATTTTTTTGATGTAATACCCTATTTGAATTAATCTCCATAACAATTTCGGCAGTATTATTTTCGGCAATTGTATAATTAAATGTTTGATTAATAATTGTAGCAAACATAAGAATAATTAAAAGAATAATAATTACTTTATTAATTTTTTTCATCTATATCCCCATTAATTTCACTAATAAATTCAATTGCTTTATCTATAAGTTTTTCGTATGGATTATTAGATATTGATATAATTTTATATTTATCTTCTTCTTTAATTAAAAAACCACATGGTTTAACTGAAATAATTGCTCCGTTACCTGCAGAATATGGTAATTCGTTGTTTTTTGAAAATACGTTTATTTTTCCATATTCTCCACCACCGGCAAGAACCCCTATAGTTACTTTAGATATTGGAACAACGTATTCACCGTTATCATTTTTTATAGGTTTACCTATAACGGTGTTAACGTCAACTAAATTACTTAAATTTTTTAAGGTTGAAACTATTGCGTCGTTAATTTTATTTTCATTTTGCAATCGCATAATATATCTTCTCCGTACAAATTTTAATCAAACTAATTATTATCATCAGTAAATTAAAAACTATCGTGCTATCTAATTTTATAGTAAAAATATCTTTATCAATAAATACGTTATAAATTGTGTTGGTTTTAACGTAAGGTTTTCTTTGGTATAAATGAAAACTAATTAGATTATTAATAAAAT
>JAZNQZ010000029.1:0-130203 GCA_045590475.1 Christensenellaceae bacterium | reverse complement strand
GATTAAACGGAAAAAGAAAAAAATTTAAAATTTCTAAAAAATTTTTGATAAAAGGCAAAAATATAATTGACAATGTTCGTAATTTTGGATATAATACATAGGCATTTAACGAAAACAAGTCGTGAGTGCCAGACATGGCGGCGTAGCTTAGCTGGTTAGAGCGGCCGGTTCATACCCGGCAGGTCGTTGGTTCGAATCTGACCGCCGCTACCAAAAAGCAAACTACGGCGCACAGCGTCGGTTTAATATAAAGGCGATAAATTCGCCGAGTACCAAGGCCCCTTGGTCAAGCGGTTAAGACACCACCCTTTCACGGTGGTAACATGGGTTCGATTCCCGTAGGGGTCACCAAAAAAAATAGAGCACTATTAAGTGCTCTTATTTTTTTATCCCAAGGGAATCGAATTAAGGAGAAAATTTGCTTGCAAATTTGGCGAAGCCTAAACAGTCCGGTGGACTGTTTATCGGGTATGGTCGCACAGGCGAGATTCCCGTAGGGGTCACCAAAAAAGATAAACACACTCAAATGAGTGTGTTTTCTTTTTGCAATCCTATGGATTGCCGAACCCATATGGGTTCGTTCGACTAGCGTCGGACAGCCAACCCCTCGCAAACTATAGTTTGCTGTCCCCTTAATAAGGGGCAGAAACCCGTAGGGGTCACCAAACAAAACAAAGGCGAACCCGTTTCCTTTAGGAGACGGGTTCGCCTTTGTTTTTAGCTTAAAAAAATAATTATTAAAATGTAAAACAGCAAGAAAAACCCTTGCTGTTTTGCTATTTTTAGAACTTTTTACTTGTCAGTAAACATTGATTTTGAGATTTTTGTGTGATAATGTACAGATATGGAGGAACAATTTATTATGAATTTAGAAGAAACAAAGAATTTGGTTTCAAAAATGTTTGATTGTTCTTGCGTTAAGTGGCTGCACGAAGGGACAAAACCAGCTAACAATAATTTTGAGAGAACGTTAAACGCTGTAGTAGGAACAATATTGCCTATTCATTGTGCAAGGTGTTTAAATTTGAATGGATGCTGTTTTGTTAAAAGTAAAGCGCCCAAAACACCTTTACATGAAAAATGCCATTGCAAATTAATAGATATATCGTTAATCACATCGAAAGTTACTTGCCATGTTGAAAAATTTACAAAATATATTTTTGACGAAAGTAAAAGCAAAGGAAAAAAAGAGTTGTTTGAATCTTGGGGATATAGTATAATAGATTCAGAAAATTTAGTTTGGGAATTTAAAAGACAAGCAAAACTGAAATATCAATGTGGAGATTATAGTTTAGGTAATTTAGACGCATATGGGCAAAGAATAAGTATAATAATAACTTTGCCTAAAAGGAACGGAATGGGCGAAGTTTCTTTTGTGTCAGGATGGATGGTTTATCCTAATGGCGAAATAGTATTAACAACACCTTATGGAGGCAAGTAATATGAAAATGTACGATAGAGTTAAATTGATTAAAGAAAGAGCAGAATATTTAAAGGCTGGAGTGAAAATTAATGAAGAAGGCATAATTATGGGTGAAAATAGAAATGGGTACGTTTTAGTTGTTTTTGAAGGTGACATGTATTTAGATGCAGATGGTGTATACAAAACTACGGAAATAGACGTAGGAATAAAAATAGAAGATTTAGAACTGTGTGAGTAGAAACGTTGGATATATAATTAACGGCAAAAACAAGGTAAAGATTATGAATTCAAACATTTCATTAAAACTTTACAATTTAATAAAAATGGGCGTTATAAAAACTAACGCTCACTTTTGGAAATCTTTTTATAGTGAAGATGCTATAAATGCTTTTCCTTGCGATTTACAAGCAATAAAGCAAGAACTTGAAGAAAAAGGTATAAACGTCATAAGTGTTTTTGATGAAAACTTCCCTAACACAAACGTTAAACTTAAAAATGGTGAAAAACCGTTTTTCTTCTTGTATAAAGGAGATATATCGCTACTTAATAACGTGGATAAAAACGTTGCAGTTATAGGCGTTTTAACACCAACTAACGAAATTGTGGAAAGAGAACAAAAAGTTGTAAAAAGCTTAACTGAAAAAGAGTTTAACATAGTTAGTGGGCTTGCAAAAGGTTGCGATACTGTTGCACATAGCGAAAGCATTAAAAACAACGCTAAAACAATTGCTTTTCTTCCGTCAACAATAGAAAAAATTTATCCAAAAGAAAATATAGACTTGGCAAATGAGATTATTAATAATGGTGGACTTATAATAACCGAATATGTAAGCGAGCCTAAAAATAAATACGAAAGCGTTAAAAGGTTTATTGAAAGGGATAGATTGCAAGCATTATATTCTAAAGCCATTATATTAATTGCTAGTTATCGTAAAGGCGAAGGTGATAGTGGTTCTCGCCACGCTTTTGAAAAGGCTAAAGAATACGGCAAAAAAAGGCTCGTTATGTATAGAAAAAGCGACTCTAACGACTTAATGTTCAGCTTAAATAAAGAGTATGTTGTGCAAGGCGAAAAGATTGTGACATTAAAAGAGATAGAAGAACTATAATTGGTTTACGTTGTAGATTTAGACGATACGTTGGTTTTGACTAAAAACTTAAATAACGATGCCTACAATTTCGCTTTAGAGAAGAACGGACAAAAACGAATTAAAACAAACAACCGTCTAACACGAGAGAACTTTGATGAAACGGCTAGCAAGAAACTAATAACCGATAAGCAAAATTATTTTGCTCAAAAGTGGCTTAAATATAGAGTTGTAGTTAACCAAGAGATATTAAGTTTATTAAAGAAACAAGAACGCAAAAATTGTTATTTGTGGACAAGTGCAGATAAAAATCGAGCTGATTATATATTAAAAGAACTTGACCTGTATAAATACTTTAATAAAGTTATTTATGATGACAAAAAAGATTTGAATAGTTCATTAAAAAGATTAAAAGACATTACCAAAAGTAACGTCTTTTTAATTTTTGAAGATAACGATGGTTTATTTAAGGATCAATTTATAAAATTGTAGTAACAATAATAATCTACGCGTTGTATATAATAGTGCCTGCGTGCTTTTATTTGCCAAGTTTTATATCCCAAAAAATAAAAACATTAAAAGCAGTTAAAGAATAAGAAACAAATTTACAATTTGTGATAAATTTTAACAAAATTAACAAATTATAAGAAAAATTTGTGAAAAATTTTCAAAAAAATTAATAAAACGGGGTAAAAACGCTTTACAAAATCTGTCGAATATAGTATCATATCATTGTCAAAAGGAAGTGCCTTGAGACAATGAAATTGCTCATCATTTTCCCCCTTATCATATATTATTCAGGAAGCAGTAACTAGTAGTTATTGCTTTTTGAATTTTAAATTACTTTTCGCGTAAAATGGCTTAAACAACGAAATAATGCTTCCTTCTCCTACGCGTTCGCTACGGAGCACTAGCAAGGTCAAGGGGGCGTGGTCAAAGTCGTGCAGGAAGCAGTAACTAGTAGTTATTGCTTTTTGAATTTTAAACTAAACTTTTTATAAACGGCGCATTTCTGCGTTTACTGCTTTGCGTTTTGACTTCAATAACCAAAAGGTTAATTTCATCCAAAACGCTTCGCGAGCCTTGAACTGCTTGTTTCTAAAGAGTTTAGACGCAGATAAATTTAGTTGAACTAAAAAATTTTCACCTATAACAAAAGCACGTTACTATTCTTAAAAAATTGTAACGTGCTTTTGTGTTAATTATATTTTTTAGTTTTCTTTTTAATATGTTTTATTATGTAATGTATACTTATTATTAATAAAATCATAAAACTTATCCATTGTGAAGTTGATAAGTTTATAAAACGTCCTCGTTCACTGTCGCCTCGTAAATATTCTAAAAAAAATCTAATAATTGCGTATATTGTTAAATACACAACGGTTATTTGACCTGTTTTTGTTTTTTTAAGCCACATTGTTAATAATATTATAAAAAGTATTAACAATAAAAAAGCTTCGAGTAATTGTACGGGAAAAAGATTTACGTTTAATGGTGTAAATAGGTTTGCAGAATTATAATATATATGACTAAAAGGTCCATCATATTTAATACCATAACAGCAACCACTTAAAAAACATCCTATTCTTCCTATAGCATGACCTAAAGGTAGAACCGTTGCACATAAATCAAAATACTTTATTGAATTTAATTTAAATTGCTTGCCGTAAATATATACTCCTAATGCACCACCAAGTAGACCACCGTAAAAAACAAAACCGCCTTTTAATATTTCAATAAAAGTAAGATTATATTGTATTATAGTGTCTATAGAAACAATAATAAATAGCAATTTTGCACCTAGTAGAGCACCTATTAACAAATAGGCAACACTACATAGAAAATCAAATTTTTCCCATTTTCTATTAGTCAAAAGAACAAAAGCAATAATTGTAGAAAGTAAAATTCCTATAAAAAAACATACTCCGTAAGGTGGGATTTCTTTGTTAAATAATTTTATCATTTTTTTCTCCATAAAAAGTATTCCACGTTGATGCCAACGTGGAATACTTTTTAAACTTTTCATTTTATTATGCTATTGCATTGGCGCCACCGATTATTGCAAGCGTGCATAATCCACATGTGAAAAAGAATATCGCAGATAATACCACTGCAATTATTCCAATTACAAGACCTGCTGTTGCTAAGCCAGATTTTTCGCCAGTAGCTTTAATTTTTTTACCACCTACAACAGCAAGTATTAAACCAACTATTGCAACAGGCAACGCTACGATTGAAAAAACAGAACCTAAAAAGCTTAACACCAACCCGCAAAGAGAAACAATAAATCCAGCTATAGTTAAACCCTTTCCCATAATTTCATCTCCTTTGTAATTTTTTAAGATACCTATAGTATATAGGATTTTTTCCTATATGTCAAGCAATTTATAGCATATTTTCCTATAATTTTTATATTATAAATAAGGGGATTACTATGAAGAAAGATATTTCAAAAATAGTGGGTGAAAATTTAAGAATGGCAAGAAAAGCAAAAGGTATTACTCAAAAAGAGCTTGCTAAAGAATTGAACAAGTATCAACCTGATTATAGCGAATATGAGAGTGGGAAAATTCAATTAGATTATGAAAAGATAGTTTATCTTTGTGAAAGGCTTGATATAACGCCAAACGATTTGTTTGGAATAAATTTTTAAATGTTAAATAATTTTAATTTGGTAACGCATTATTTTTTTGTATACATAATTATAATGCGCTTTTTATTTTTTAAATAGTTATAAGATGTTGTAAAATTAAGTTAATTGTGGTAAAATACTAAAAAAGGGAAGAGAAAAATGACTAAAGGACAAATTGCAAAAGCAAATTTTGAATCGGGATTAAACTGTGCACAAGCCGTTGTTTTAAGTTTTAAAGAAGAACTGGGGTTTAGTGAAGAACAGTTGAAAAAATTATCTATTGGTTTCGGTGGCGGGGTTGCCCGTCAAAGAGAAGTTTGCGGGGCTGTTTTAGGACTAACGATGGTTTTAAGTTATCTTAAATCAAACGGAAAGGATAAAAAAGAAATTTATAAAATTATACAAGAAGCATGCGCAGAATTTAAGGCTAAAACGGGCAGTATAATTTGTGCAGAAATGTTGGATAGCAACACCTTAAAGGATAAGTCGTTTGTTCCTGAAGAACGCACGGAAAGTTATTATAAAAAGCGCCCTTGTGCAGAACTTTGTGAAATTGCGGGAGATATAGTACATAAATTTTTATTAAAGGAAGATTAATTATGAAAAAATTTTATGCGCTAAAAATTATTACGGCAGTATTATATGTTTTAGTAACGGCAATTTTATTTACGATAGTATTATCGTCAATCGGTCAAGGTGACCTTTGGGAACTTGGATACGTTCTTTTGGCTATATCGATGGGGGTATATTCTATACCGTTTTATTTAATTCAACTAATACTATCAATCGTAGGATTAACTAAATCGTTAAACGCAAATAAAAACGGCCAAGCGACAAAAGGTTCTATAATTTATTTTGTCATTTTTACTGCTTTGCCGATTATAACGGCTTTATTTTATATTTTAGTAATTTTAAGGATACCCAACTTTATTTAAGGAAGATTATAGATGAAAGTAGCAATAATATTAAAAGCCCCGAAATTTCGCGACGTTGTTTATGAAGAAGACGTTATTTACGTTGACGCAGGCTATAAATTTAAGAAGAAAATTGGGCAAAAGAACGTGATTGCCGTCGTTGGCGATTTTGATAGTTTAGGAAAAATTCCTAAAGAAGAAAACGTTATAAAACTCAACGAAAAGAAAGATTTCACCGATGGAGAAAAGGCAATTCGCCTTGCCGTAGAAAAGGGTTATGATGAAATTACCATTTACGGCGCACTAGAAGGAAATATCGAACACGTTTTAGGAAATATTAACCTTTTAAAGATTGCCAAAGATTTAGGCGTTAAAGCACTTATTAAGGACGGCGACAAAACCGTTCAATTAATAACGGGTAAAACTAGCGTTGTTGCTAAAAAGGAATCTAAATTTTCCATATTACCATTTGGCGAAGAATGTACTTTTAAAGATAGCGTTGGATTATATTATCCATTAAAAGACGTAAAGTTAACTAGCGCCGATACTCGTGGAATAAGTAACGTTACCACAAGATACGAAGTGGTTGTTGAACTTGAAAAGGGTGAAGCCTTATTAGTTTATGATTCTTTCGATTTTAAGAAGATATACGAAGATGAAGTTCGTGAAAAGCACAAAGAGAAAATTACTAAAACTTTTCAATGGGTAACAATAATCGTTTACGCAATTTTTTACATAGCCTACGCTCTGTGCGTGTTTGGAATTTTCCATGCTCACGATAAAACAATAATGCACTCTGTTTTTGCGGCAATGTTTTTATATCTTGGTGTAACTAGTTTCTTAATTTATAACACACCTGTCGTAATGAATAAAGTTAGCGACTTGATTATTAGAACGATAGAAAAGAAGAAGTATAAAGGCAGACACGATGAAATATTATATTGCGCTTTGTTTTCTTTTGCACCGTTAACTTTATTTTTATTAATACTTTTGGTTTTAGTATTAATTACATTTGTTTTCTAATTTTAATATAAAAAACGGATTGAAAAGTCAATCCGTTTTTTTCTTTAATTTTCTTATTATTTACTATAGAGTTTATTCATTTCTTTCATAAAGGCTTTTGAAGAAAATACGATTAATCCTATACCTAAAACGATAGCGATATCTACGAAAACGAACGAGTTATATCCTAAACTATATATCCAAGGGTTTAACCCTTCTGCATACGCTTCAAATGCAAACACGCCAGATAAAACGTGGCTGATAAATCTTAATATTCCCCCAAGAAGTCCACCTAAAAGAAAAGAAACCTGTGGAATTTTTTCAAAAACTTTGGTTTTTGCAAACGTTCCCGAAAGTCCTATTGCAGAAAAGGCGATAGGGTAATCTAATAAAAATTGCGCAGGGTGGATTATCCACGGGTCTTGAATTGCTTGCAAAACTCCGTATATTAAGCATACGAACACTCCTTTTTTAGTTCCATAAACGTAAGAAAAAATCATTATTGGGAGTAGTGAAAAAAGAGTAACGGAGCCACCTTGTGGAAGTTCAAATAGTTTGATATAAGATAAACCAAAACTCATAGCGACCGTTATGCCAGCAAGTGAAATGCAACGCGTGTCAATAGGTTTTTCGTCGCGGTTTAATATAAAACCAAGCGCAAGAATAACCACAATTAATAACACAACCGATATGTATAAAACGGGTTGGTTTACCTTTGCCGTTTCGGAATTATAATATCCGTCATTTTTATATTGCATATCGTAAAATATTGCCATTAACACACCGCTTACAATTAGAATAATAAGGTTTATTATTCCAAGAACGGTAAAGGTTTTCTTAAAAATAGTTTGCTTGTTTTCCGGCTTAGATTTTTTTGAAACGATGTATAATATCACTGCCGATATTAATAACGTTACCACTAAAACGGTTAGTGGAATTAAAACGTGCGAAATTAACCCTTCTCGGTTAAGCCAATTCTCTTCAGCGTAAGACGCGCTATAACTTTTGATAATTTCTAAAACAAGGCAGGTTAGCCCTATCGCTAATAAAATTACAAAAAGCGCAATAAGCGTGTTCTTTGCAAAAGTGGAAAATTTTTCTTTTCTAGCAAGTGCTACGATAAGCCAACTGATTAAGACTACTGCTATAAAGCCTATAACCAGCCATTTTGCAATCGGTAAAAACAAGTCGATTGCGTAAGAAGTTAAAAGATTTTGCATAATGTGTTTGCCTCCTTTATTCGCTTTTAAGGGCTTATATGCTTCACAATACTTCGTTAACTGCTTCGTGTTTGGATTTCAATAACCAAAAGGTTAATTTCACCCCAAACCCTTCGCGAGCCTCGTCTTGTTCGCATCTAAGCCCTTAAAATATGGTTTAAATGCTTCACAATACTTCGTTAACTGCTTCGTGTTTGGATTTCAATAACCAAAAGGTTAATTTCACCCCAAACCCTTCGCGAGCCTCGTCTTGTTCGCATCTAAGCCCTTAAACTATTTGTTTATAAACTTCACAAGACTTAGTTAACTGCTTCATACAACTAGGCTTACGAAAAAATAAAAGCACATCCGTATTTGGATGCGCTAAAAATTGTTGCATTATAATTCTCATTTCCTTCAAGCATTACCTTGCGGATTCAATGGTATAATCTCAGCCAATAGGCACCCATAGCGAATATTTAATTTTTTTGTAATCAAATAATAACACTTTTATTTTATTGCGTCAAGTAAAATTATGTGGTAAAATATAAATCCAATAAAATTTTTAATTTATAAAATTTACTTATTTTAGGGGTATATATTATGTTTAAGTTTTTTGCGTTTATCAATCGTATGAAATATATTAAGCGTTGGTCGCTTATGCGTTCTATAAGGGAAGAAAACATTATGGAACACAGTCAACAAGTGGCTGTGTTTGCACACGCGCTCGCTTTAATCGGTAACAAGAAATTTAATAAAAATTACGATATTAACAAGGTGGTTTTATACGCACAATATCATGAAGTTGGGGAAGTTATTACGGGTGATTTGCCAACGCCAATAAAATATTTTAATCCTGAAATCAAGTCGGCTTATAAAGATTTAGAAAAAGGCGCTTGTCATAGGCTTATTGCTATGCTTCCGGAAGATTTAAAAAGCGATTATGAAGAATTGATATTGCCAGATGAAGAAAGCGTAGAATATAAAATCGTGAAATGCGCTGATAGGCTTTCTGCTTACCTTAAATGCGTTGAAGAAATTAAGGCTGGCAACGGGGAATTCAAAAAGGCTAAAACCAGCATCGGCAGTGAACTCAAAAGTTTAAAAATGCCTGAAGTTGATTACTTTCTAAAAGAGTTTGCACCTGCGTTTGATTTGACTTTAGACGAACTCGATTAGTTTTGTGCAAACTATATATATTTTAGTTCATTATTTATTCAAATTGCCATTGTGAAAATTTGCGAAATATAGTATAATTAAATAGTAAAAAATAAATAGGTTTAATTTAACCTTGGAGGAAAATTATGTCAAGTTTGAACTTAAAAAACATTTACAAAGTTTATGCATCAGGCGTTACTGCAGTTACCGATTTTAACCTTGATATTGAAGACAAGGAATTTATCGTATTCGTAGGTCCGTCAGGTTGTGGTAAATCAACCACTCTTCGTATGATTGCTGGTCTTGAAGAAATTACTGCTGGTGAACTTTATATCGACGGTGTTTTGGTTAACGCTTTAGCACCTAAGGATAGAGATATTGCAATGGTTTTCCAAAACTATGCTCTTTATCCACACATGACTGTTTATGATAACATGGCTTTCGGTCTTAAGTTAAGAAAAATGCCAAAGCCTGAAATTGACCAAAGAGTTAAAGAAGCAGCAAGAATTTTAGGTATTGAAATGTACCTTTCAAGAAAGCCAAAGGCTCTTTCTGGTGGTCAAAGACAACGTGTTGCGCTCGGTCGTGCAATCGTACGTGAACCAAAGGTATTCCTTCTCGACGAACCATTGTCTAACTTAGACGCAAAACTTCGTGCTCAAATGAGAACTGAAATCACCAAACTTCACAACAGACTTGCAACTACTTTCATTTACGTTACTCACGACCAAATCGAAGCGATGACCATGGGTACTAGAATCGTAGTTATGAAAGACGGTTTCATGCAACAAGTTGACACTCCTATGAATCTTTATGATTATCCTGTTAACCAATTCGTTGCAGGCTTCATTGGAACTCCACAAATGAACTTCTTCCCTGCAAAACTTACCGGTACTAAGGCAAAAGTTACAGTGGAATTTGGTCATGATAAGATTGTTCTTCCTAAGGAAAAGGCTCAACTTATTTGCAACATTGAAAAATATCTTAACACCGATAGAGAAATTATTCTTGGCGTAAGACCTGAAGATTTCCACGACGAGGCGCTTTGGGTAGAAAATGCTAAATCACAATGCATCGAAGTTAAGGTTGACGTTGCCGAAGGTCTTGGTTCAGAAACATTGCTTTACTGCAAAACTACTAGCGAAATGGTTCCAGAAGGTGAAGAACGTTCAATCGCTGACGACGTTTCTAACCTTATCGCAAAAGTTGATTCTCGTTCAACCAGCAAGAGTGGTGAAATGGTTAAGATTGCAATCGATACCGCACACATTCACCTTTTCGATAAAGAAACGGAAGTTACCATCGTTGCTAGAAGCGAAGAAAACAAGGCAGAAATTGAAGCGCTTCAAGTTGCTCGTGAACAAGAAGAAGCCGAAAAGGCTGCAATCGCTGCTGCTAAACTTGCTGAAGAAGAAGCAAAGGCTGCTGCAGAAGCAGAAAAGGCTCGCTTAAAAATGGAAAAGAAATTAGCAAAGAAGGCATCAACAGAAACTGTTGAAGAAAGTGGCGAAGCACCTACTGAAGAATCTGCTGAAGAAGAAAACAAATAATTTTCTATAAAACTAATTATAAAAGCCGAGAAAGTTTCTCGGCTTTAACTTTATAAAAAATAATTTTTTTGTGCAAATTGCCGAAAAAAATCGCAATATTATTTAAATTCTATTGTGTTTTTATTAAAAAAAGGTTATAATCAACTTATAGATAAGAAAAGGTGAGATTATGCAATTAGAGATAAAATCATTTATAAATGAAATTAAAGAAAAAACGGGGCTTGATTTATCCGTTTACGATGAATCGGGGCGTTTTATTTTTGGACAAGGAAGTAAAGGGGATTTAGTCACAACCGATTTTCAAGTTATAAAGCAAAACGAAAAAGATAATTATACGCTTTTTTATTTTAATTATAAAAACGCTAAATTTATCGGTAAAATTTTAGGTGCTGATAAGTCTAGTGAAAATTACGCATATTTATTAAGCGAACTTGCTGAAAGGTGGATTGTTAAGGAAAGCGAAGTTTCACGCGAAGAATTTTATAGAACTCTTTTACTTGGTGAAATAAACACTTTTGACCTTGATAAGTATATGAGTAAATATTCATTAAAGAATTTGCCTGCTTTCGTTATGATATTATCTTTGAGTAAAAGCGCAATGAATTTTGTAAAAAGTGTTTTGAAAACTTACGGTGGAAACGGGCGAGATTTTTTTGTTAAAATTGAAGATAATATGCTTGCGTTCGTTAAATTTATTGATGAAGAAGCAGAAGAATATCAATCTTCATACGAATATGCGGAATTTTTACAACAATCGATTTATGAAGAAACGGGTGAAATGGTTAAAATTGCAATCGGTGGAACGGTAAAAACCCTTGCAACCTTAAGTGTATCTTTTCTTCAAGCGCAAACTGCTTTAAGAATGAGTGAAAACTTTAATTCTAAAGGGGAAATTTGTTCATTTAAAGAATTTATGCTAATTAAAATGCTTGAAGACTTGCCTAAATATAAACTTAACGAGTATTTGGATAGTTTGATGGATTTTAGCACTAAAGAAATCTTTTTAGATGAAGAAATTACTTCTACTGCCGAAGAATTTATAGAAAATAGTTTAAATATTAGTGAAACTTCAAGAAAATTATACCTACATAGAAACACCTTAACTTATAGGCTTGATAAAATTGAAAAAGAAACGGGACTTAACGTTAGGAAGTTTAACGATGCAGTAACTTTCCGTTTGATTACTATTTTATCTAAATTAGTTAAGTAAGGCGACGAAATTAAAATTGTTTTAATAAAAGGGGGAACTATGCAAGAAAGTGCTGATAAAAAAATAAGCGAAAAAGAGAAACTAGAAGAAAAGCAAAATCAGGGTAAAAAAAATAGAAAAGTTTTATCTATTATTCTTTCGATAGTATTATTTGTCGTTGCCTTTTTTGCTGGATTTTTAACCAATAATTTATTTTTAAGTGAAAACGCAAGGTTTGCAAAAGAAGTCGTTTCCCTTATGGATAGGGTTGGTTATATTTACGATGAAAAATCGGGCAGTTTTCGTGAAATTACTAAAGAAGATATAGGTGACGCTTTGGTTAACGGTGTTTTAGACCAATATTCTGCTTATTACACTGTTGACGAATATGAACAAGTTAATCAAACTTCTAAAGGAAATTATGCAGGGATAGGCGTTGCGTTTTACGGAAACGATAGCCTAGTTATAGACTTGGTTATGTTCAATAGCCCGTTAGATAGGGCAGGCGTTAAGCGTGGAGATAGGTTAATTTCAGCAACTGAAAACGGTAAGGAAGAAGTTGTTTTTTCTTCGGTTAATCACGCTTTAATAACCTTTCAAAATATTGAAGAAAATAAAGATTTTAAAATAAAATATTCAAGAGACGGCGTGGAAGACGAAGTCGTTATAAAAAAGGAAAAATACGTTCGCTCTTACGTTTATTATCTAGATAACGAAAAGGAATTTTCTTTCCGTTCATTAAACAATACCAAACCCGTTGGAACTGAAAAAGACATAGAAAATTCTATAATTACTGATAATAGCGTCGGGTATATTTGTTTTGACAATTTTTCAGGAAACGCGTTTAACGAGATGAAAGAGGCGTTAGAATATATGAAGGCGCGTGGAAAAACCAAGTTAATTTTAGACCTTCGCGATAACGGTGGTGGATATATGAACGTTTTAACTGATATTGCTTCGTTGTTTATATATAACGGTGGTGCAAAGAAATCTTTAGTTGCGGTATCACAAGGAAAGAAAAGCACGGAAAATTATTATACTACAAAAAACAATTTTCAAAATTTTATTCAAGACCTTGTAATCTTGGGCAACGAAAACACGGCTTCAGCCTCTGAGTGTTTGATTGGTGCAATAGTTCATTATAACGACACTAATACCGATATAAGTAAGGTTGTGGTAGAACAAAGTGCAAACGGAGAATATAAAACTTATGGAAAGGGCATAATGCAAACCACCTATAAGTTAATAGGCGGTGATGCGTTTAAGTTAACTACGGCAAAGATAACTTGGCCGGATAGAGAAACTTGTATCCATAATAAAGGAATTAATCAAAGTATGGGTTGTTCTATTGCCGAAAGGGGAAAAGGCATAGAAAAAGCGTTAGAAATGTTTAACGATTAATCTTGATAAAAATATTTGTTTAGCGTTTGAACGATTTCATTATCGGCAACGTTAATAATTGGGGATAATCCAACTTCGCTCCGCAAATTTTCAGCGGGGCGATTTTTTATATTGTTTTCCATAAATTCTTTAATTATTGGCGCAATAACTTCTAAATTGAGATTAGAAAGAGTTTTCTTAAAGTCAAAATTGTTGTTTTTTAACTCTTCTAAAATAGGTTTAAACTTTCCACCGTACTCATTAAGGAAAAAAGAAATTAAAAATTGTAATATTTCCATACTCACCCCTCTAACATTATAGTATATGACTTTCATAAGATGAAATTGAAAAAATATTTTTATAAGGGGTAAATTATGCAAGATTTTAACGAATACGTTTCAAACAACCGAAATAATACCAAAAAACCCGAAGGAATGGACCAAAATATTTTTAACATGGTATCGTCGTTAGCATCGAAATTTGATGGTAAAAGTCAAAACGAACTCATAATGGCGATATATAACGAAGCCAAAAAGGGCAAGCGACAAGGTACTTTGACAAATGCAGATATTGATAATTTTGCAAGTATGCTTTTACCGATGTTAGACAAAGAAAAGGCGAAAATGCTTAAAAAAATCGTGCAAGAATTAAAGAAAATTTAAGGTGCAGAAATTTTCTTTAAGGAAGATATAAAATAGTTTAATTCGTTAGTGGAATTTTGCACGGCAAGGCTGACTCTAACTAAACCTTCGTCGTCGGTTTTAAGAAATTTATGCATGAGCGGGGCGCAGTGAAAGCCACCGCGCACGGCAATATCGTAGTTAGAGTTTAGAATATCACACACTTCAGCACTAGGCAAATTTTTAAGTTTAAACGCACAAATCCCACTTTCGTTTGGCAAAGAATAACAAACGACGTTATTAATATTTTTAATGTTTTCGATTAAAGTTTCGGTAGCGCTTAAAAGATGCGCGCCGAAACTTTTAACGTTATTCTTAACGTATTTTACACCTTCGTTAAGGGCAGAGATTGCGGGGAGATTTAACGTTCCCGCTTCTAATTTTTCGGGGTAAGGTAGAGTTTGGTTTAGGTTAAAAGATTCAGTACCCGTTCCACCGTAAATTAAAGGTTCTATTTCGGTGTTTTCATCAAATATAAGCACGCCACTTCCCATAATTCCATATAAACCTTTGTGACCTGCTAAAGAAAGCATATTAATATTATCTTCCTTTAAGTCTAACAAAATATGTCCACCTGCTTGTGCACCGTCGACCAAATATAAAAGATTATTTTCTTTTGCAATTTTACCGATATTTTTTACGGGAAGCGCGTAACCCGTTACGTTTGAAACGGCAGTTGTGATAATAAGATAAGTGTAAGGTTTAATTTTATTTTTAATTAAAATTTCTAAAGGGGTTTTATTATCGGGAGAGATAACGTCAAGTTCAATGAGATTTTTATTCTTTAACGCGTAAAGTGGGCGAAGCACGGAATTGTGTTCAAAAACGGTGGTTATAACGTGCCCGCCTACTTTTAACGTGCCAAATATGGCAAGATTAAGTGCTTCAGTGCAGTTTTTGGTAAAAATTACTTTTTCCATTGGTGAATTAAAAAACGAGGCTAAAGTTTCCCTACATTCGCCTATAATTTTTGCACCCGTCAAAGCCAAACGGTGACTGCTTCGTGCTGGATTAGAGTTTAAAAATCGAATAACCGATTCGGTAGCATCGGTAACTGCGCGTGGTTTGAAGCCACCCGTTGCCGCGTTATCAAAATATATCATATTTCTCCTTTATGGGTAACAAAAATTTTATTAATTATAATATTATATTGTATAGATTAAAGACCTGAATTATGCAAAGGAGAAAACAAATGGAATACGTTGTCATAGCGTTTAGAAGCAGAGCGCACACGATAAAAGTTGCAAATTACTTAAGGGTAAACGGAATAAAAAACGAAATAGTGAACACACCAAAAGAAGCGGGCGTCGGTTGTGGACTTTCGGTTAAAATATCAAAAAATGCGTATAGTGCTATAAAGAGAGCAGTTTTAGCGATGAATTTATCTTCTTACGCGGGATTTTTCTTGGTTTCTATTTACGGCGCAAAAAGAACGGTTAGAAGTATTTAAGCAAAATTTTATGATAAATGCTTGTAAAACTAGGGGAGATTATGATAAACTAAATGCGGTAAATAAATATGGATAAAAAAACCGCAAAAGAAATTATTGAAATTTTATCGGGCATCTTTACGGATAAGCCCGCCCTTGAGTTTTCTAACGCTTACGAACTACTCGTTGCAGTGATGCTTTCTGCACAGTGTACTGACGAGCGCGTGAATAAAGTGACTAAGGTTCTTTTTAAGGAATATAATACCCCTGAAAAGATGGTTACCCTTTCTCAAGAAAGTTTAGAAAAATATATTTTTTCTTGCGGGCTTTATAAGTCTAAAGCCGAGCATATTTTATCTGCGAGTAGAGATATTTTAGATAAGTTTAATGGACAAGTTCCAAGCGACTTAACTTCACTTCAATCGCTTGCAGGGGTAGGAAGAAAGACTGCAAACGTCGTATATAGCGTGGCGTTTAAGGGAAGTGCGATTGCAGTTGATACGCACGTTTTTAGGGTAAGCAACCGAATAGGCTTAGTTAACGCCGATAACGTCTTAAAGACGGAAAAGGGATTGATGAAAGTTTTAGATAAAGACGATTGGTCAAGGGCGCACCATTATCTTATTTATTTAGGAAGAAGTTTTTGTAAGGCGCAAAAGCCAAATTGTCAAGATTGTCCTATACAAAAGCATTGTAAGAAAAAAATCAAAAGGTGAAGTATGTTTGTAGATAGAGCGTTAATTACAATTAAATCGGGTGATGGTGGAAACGGCATCACTTCGTTTATTCATTATAAGGGAAAGGTTAACGGTGGTCCTGACGGTGGCGACGGTGGAAAGGGTGGCGACGTAATTTTTGTTGCCGATAAAAGACTTTCAAGTTTAATCGATTACTACTATAAAACTAAATACGTTGCAGGTAACGGCGAAAACGGTGGCGCAAAAGATTGTTTTGGCAAGGCTGGGGAAGATATAGTTTTAAGAGTTCCACTTGGCACGGTTATTCGCGATAAGGAAACGAATAATATTATTGCCGATATGTTTACCGACGGACAAAAAAAGGTCGTTTTAGTTGGTGGTGACGGCGGAAAGGGTAATGCAAAATTCGCTAACTCTAGAAGACACGCCCCGCATTTTTCTCAAACGGGCGAAAAAACCGAAGCAAAAAAAGTAATTTTAGAACTTAAAACTATTGCAGACGTAGGTTTAGTTGGTTTTCCAAACGTAGGAAAATCAACGATATTATCAAAAATCACTAGGGCAAAGCCAAAGATTGCAAACTATCATTTTACAACCTTATCTCCAAACTTAGGGGTTGCCGAATATTATGACAATCAGTTCTTGGTTGCAGATATTCCAGGTTTAATTGAAGGTGCAAGTGAAGGCGCAGGGCTTGGGATAGATTTCTTAAAGCACATTGAAAGAACTAGAATGCTCGTTCACGTTATTGACGTTTCGGGTGTTGAAGGTCGCGACCCTTACGAAGATTATCTTAAAATCAATGCTGAACTAAAAAATTATAGCAAAGAACTTTCAAAGTTAAAGCAAATAATCGTTGCAAATAAACTTGATATTTTTGGCGCTGAAGAAAAGTTTAAAGAATTTAAAAAACAAATTGGCAGAAAACATAAAATTATAGAAGTTTCAGCCGTTACGGGCGAAGGGCTTGATAAATTAAAGAAAGCAATTTACGATATTTTGGTTACTCTTCCACCTGTTAAACCACTTGAATTTGAAGAATTTAATTACGTAAAACCTGATAGGTTAGATTATGAAATTTTCAAAGAAGGTGAAACTTTCGTGGTTGTTGGAACGCTCGTTGAAGTTCTTAAACGAAACGTAGTATTAGACGATATGAACTCACTTGCATACTTCCACAAAGTGCTTCGCGATAGGGGAATTATCGCCGAACTTCGCAAGATGGGTGCAACCGATAAGTCAACCGTAATAATCGGTGGCGAAGAATTTGAATTCGTAGACTAAGGAGAAAATTATGTTAACATCAAAACAAAGAAGCACGCTTAGGGCAATTGCTTCAAATATAGAACCCGTAACACAACTTGGCAAAATGGGCGTTAACGAAAGTTTTATAGAAAGCCTTGATAAAGCCATTGAAAAAAGAGAGTTGATTAAGGTTACCGTTTTAGAAAATTCGGGTGAAACCCCTAAAGAAATAGGCTTTGTTATAGCCGAAAAATTAGGTGCTGAATTCGTTTGTGCAACGGGAAGAAAATTAGTGTTTTATAGAAGAAGTTCTAGTCCTAAGGTAGAACACATAGAATTTTAATTTTAAGATAAATAAACTTCGCATTTCTGCGTTAATTAGAAGATATAACTTTGGGGATAATAGTTGGTATGAAATTAGAACAGGCAATCACAAAAAGGATATATGCCTTATGTGAACAAAATTCTATAACACCTAATAAATTAGCGACGTTATCAGGTATGCCTGCAGGTTCGATAAAAAGCATATTTTATGGGAAAAGCAAAAATCCAGGTACAAGGACTATTCTCGATATATGTCAAGCATTAAATATAACTTTATACGATTTCTTTAACGATGATTTGTTTAAGGATATCGAACTAGAAGGAACTTATTAAAATAAAACACTTTGGTTTAGGCAGTTTCTATAAGGGAATTAAAATTTAACACAAAAGTGTAGCCCACTATACTTCGCAAGTAGCGAAATATAGTGGGCTTTTCTTATCCACAAATGATTAAGTTTAAAAAGTTATATTTTTAGCCCTGTGGCTAAAAGTGATATGCAAGAATACTCTTGCGTTATATTGCGACTTTTAGTCGCAGTTATATTAAATAAATCCATAACTCGCCAAAGGTGAATATCACTGCCGAAAGGCAATATCACTTGTCGTTAGACAAATATAACAAATCCGCTTGCGGATTTATTTAGTTGCCGAAGCCCTATGAGGGGCTCGGCTTTTGCCAAAGTGTTTTTTAATTGGAATAGTGAAATTAGTTGTTGTTTAATGCTTCTCTACCAAAAAGCCTACAAAAAAGCGATAAAATTAAAAAAGCACAGCCGAAGATTATATAGTAAAGTTTTATTGGAACGAAATAGGAAAGTGTTAAAAAAATTACGCCAAGTCCCAAGTGAGTTTTTGCTTTTTTCTTATCGAATAGAACTATCAAGTCGCTAAATTTTACCTTTTTAGAAGTTTTAAGTTCAATTTTTGTTTTAGGAAAAACTTCAGTCTTTACTAAAAAATGATAAATTTTATTTGCTGAGATAAGATTTATTCTTCCATCAAAGCGCGAAGCAAAATCTTCAATTTCTTTAGAAAAATTTTCGGCTAAAATATAAATTTTATCGGCTTTATTTACTAAATTAAATGCTTTAACGATATCTGTTTTCGTGGTACTGTCAAACTTAAAATTTAAAAAAATTGCAATCTTTTTTTCGGGAAGATAAAGGAAAGAATTTTTATTTTCTAGGGTATATCCGTCTTTTTTTAATGCTTTATCAAAAAGCGATAATTGTTCTAATGGGGTTGATAAATTAAGTTGAGAGATTATTTTATTTAAGTCTTCACTTTCTTTCTTACTTAACCTAAATTTAATTTTTTTGTCGTTAATAACCTTAAAGGTTAAAAGTGAAAAGAGAAGTGATAGAATTCCTGAAAGAACGATTGCTAAACTTCTCGAAAAAAAATAATTCAAAGTTAAAAATGAAAGTATAAAGGTTACGATTAAAGTAAAAACTGCGTCAGTTAATGAAGATAAAGAAAATTTCATTTTTTTATTCCATAATTTTTTTACTTTAATTTTTCCCTTAAGTTTAGTTTTTATACTATTAATAGTGGAAAAGAGTAAAAATCATTGATTTTATTTTGAAATTGTGCAATAATAATCGTATGGAAAGAATTGGAATTTTAGGCGGAACGTTTAATCCCGTTCATATTGAACACCAAGCCTTAGCAAAAAACGCAATCAAAGAGTTAAATTTAGATAAACTTTTTATAATGCCAACTTTTTTGCCACCGCATAAAAACGTTATTCCCGCCGACGCCAAAGATAGAATAGAAATGTTAAAAATAGCCTTTTCGGGTGAAGAGAAAGTGGTTATAAGTGACTTTGAAATTTTAAATCAAGGTAAAAGTTATACTTATTTGACCGTTGAACACTTTAAAAAGGAATTTTCTTGTGAAATTTTCTTTATTTGTGGTGGGGATATGCTCACTAACTTTAAAACTTGGAAATACCCCGAAAGAATTTTATCTGCCTGCAACTTAGCAGTTTTTGATAGAGAAGATTTTTTTACCGATTATTCTTTTGAGAGAGAATATTTTAAGAAAACTTTTAACAAAGATTTTATAAAACTTCAATATTTAGGGAAAAATATTTCTTCAACAAAAATTCGCGTTTATTCTTCTTTTAATTTATCATTAAACGGTTTAGTTGATGAAAAGGTTGAGAAATACATTAAGGATAACAATTTATATCGTGGAGATAAGTTCACCGAGTTTATTTTGAAAAATTTACCCGAAAAACGCATTAAACACACGGCAAACGTCGTTATATGTGCGCTTAAAAAGGCAGGCGAACTTAATCTTGATAAAAACAAGGTAATTCTTGCTTCAACTCTTCACGACTGCGCTAAATATTTAGACCCCGAAGATTATAAGGACTTCGTTTTAAGTGGTGACGTTCCAAAACCCGTAGTTCACGCTTTTTTAGGTGCGTTCGTCGCTGAAAACGTGCTTGGCGTAAATGACCAAGAAGTTATTGACGCGATTAGATTTCATACTTCAGGTAAGCCAAAAATGTCCCTTTTAGGAAAACTCATTTTCGTTGCCGATATGCTTGAAGAAGGAAGAAACTATGAAGGTGTTGAATATCTTCGTTCACTTTACGAAAAAGATGATTTTGAGTTTTGTTTTTTAGAGTGTTTAAGAGAAGAATATATTCATTTAATCAATAAAAAAGAACGCATTTATGGGGAAACCTTAAACGCGTACGAATATTATATAAAAAATAAAGGATAAAATATTATGGATTCAAAAACTTTCGTTGAAAAAATTTGTGCATGCCTTAGCGACCATAAGGCTGAAGACATCGTTTGCATTGACGTTCGTGGTAAAACCGAAGTCGCTGATTATTACGTTATTGCTGGTGGCAGGTCAATGACTCATACTCGTTCACTCGTTGAACACGTTGAAGAAGAAATGGATAAACTTGGCGTTGCTCCTATTCGCCGTGAAGGTATTAGGGAAGGTCGTTGGTGCGTTCTTGATTACGGCGACGTTTTAGTTCACTTGTTTAACGATGAAACTAGACTTTTTTATCATTTAGAAAAGTTATGGGGTGATGAAAAAAACACTACCAAGTTTTAAAATAAATAAACTTCGCATTTCTTCGTTTACTGCTTCGTGTTTGGACTTCAATGACCAAAAAGGTCAATTTCATCCCAAACACTTCGCGAGCCTTGAACTGCTTGTTTCTTTATCTTAAAACTGTAAAAATAAACTTCGCATTTCTTCGTTTACTCTTTAGTGTTTGGACTTCAATGACCAAAAAAATCAATTTTATCCCAAAGACTTTTCGAGCCTTGCCTAACTTGCAAATACGTCTTAAAATAAGTTTTTTAACAAAATACTTCGCGAGCCTTGAACTGCTTGTTTCTTTATCTTAAAACTGTAAAAATAAACTTCGCATTTCTTCGTTTACTCTTTAGTGTTTGGACTTCAATGGACCAAAAAGGTCAATTTTATCCCAAACACTTCGCGAGCCTTGAACTGCTTGTTTCTTTATCTTAAAACATTAAAAACAGTATTTACTGTGCTTTTTTAACGTAAATTCTATCTACTGTAGACGGGTCTATTTCAATACTTCTAACTACGCTTGGTGAATTTTTATTAGGTGTTTTTCTAGTTCTTTTAACTTTTTTTTGAGTGGAAGATGGGTTTTCTATTTTTTCTCGATAAAAAAACTTATTAAAAACAGTTTTTGCGCCAATGGTTAAAAATAGGCTTATTATAAACAAAAAAGCCGTAGATAAAAGTCCTAAAAATAACGATGACAATAATTCGTTCATACTTTTTCCCCTTTAATAAATTAACATAAAAAATAAAAGGGATAGTGAAAGTATTTGTTGATAAATGAATTTTTTTAGATAAAACTTTCTTTTATATAAAAAGTTTTGATATTTACTTTACAAAGTAAAAAAATCGTTATAAAATATAATTGACAAAATTAATAAATTAAAATTCTTTGGGGTGGGGTGAAATTCCCTATCGGCAGTGATAGTCTGCGAGCCTTTTTGGTTGATTAGGTGTGAGTCCTAAACCGACGGTTATAGTCCGGATGGGAAAAGAATTAAATTTTTGCCGTGATTTTTTCGGTTAATAATTGATTTATTTTTACGCCCCGAGAGTTTTATTTGGGGCGTATTTTATGAAAGAAAACTTAAATGAAAAAAATCAAAAAAACACCACGAAAAGAGTAGTTTTTACCGCATTATTCTCAGCACTTGCTTACGGGATTTCATTTTTGGAATTTCCAATTTTTCCTTTAGCACCTTTTTTAAAACTTGATTTTTCAGCAGTATTTATTTTACTTGTTGGGTTTATGTTCGGTGCAATTTACGGAGTTAGCGCCTGTGCGATTAAAGAACTTATTGCCTTTATAACTAAATCTTCAACGGGTGGCGTTGGGGAAATTGCAAACTTTTTAGTAGTTTCAGCCTTTATATTGTTGCCTTGTATACTTTATCAATATAGAAAAGGTATTAAAACGGTTATTTTATCTTTACTCGTTGCGTGTGTTATAGAAGTTGGTGTAGCCCTTTTAGTAAATAGATTTATAAATTTTCCACTTTATATGGGCGAACCACTATTTATTGCGGGGCCAATATCAATTTCGGCATTTAAAGAGTTATGGATATTCGTTATGCTCTTTAATCTTATAAAAGCCGTTGCAATTAGCATAGTAACCATTATACTTTATAAAAAAGTATCTTTTTTGATAAAGTCAGTATAAATTATAACAAAGATAAAAGATAAAATTATGGAAAAAATTTCTAAAAGCGTAAAGGAAACTGAAAGTATTGCCTTTGAATATGCTAAGACCTTAAATAAAGGTGACGTAATAATTCTATCGGGCGATTTAGGTGCGGGTAAAACTCATTTTGTTAAAGGTGTTGCCCGTTACTTTGGCTTTATAGGGGTTACTAGCCCAACTTACGCTTATCTTAACGTTTACGACAATTTTATTTACCACTATGATTGTTATAGGCTTTCTTGTGGAGAAGACGCTGAAAGACTTGGGCTTACAGATTACTTTAACGGTGATAATATTTGCATAATTGAGTGGGCTGAAAATATTGAAGACGCGCTTCCTGAAACGGTTAAAACGGTAAGAATAGAAAAATTGGGCGACGACGAGAGAAAAATTATATTATGAATTATTTAGCGATTGATACTAGCGGTAAAAATTTAACCGTTATAATTAAAAACGGCGATAATATTTATAGTTATTACGATTTAGAGTGTGGTGTTAACCATTCGGTTAATCTTATGCCTGAGATTGAAAAGTTAATAAAAAAGGCAGACTTTTCACTTGAAAACGCTGATTTTTTTGCGTGTGTTGTTGGGGCAGGTTCTTTTACGGGGATAAGGATAGGCGTTTCTACGGTTAAGGCTTTATGCTTTGCGTTTAATAAACCTTGTTTAAGTATAACATCTTTCGATACTTTAGCGTATAATGAAAATAACGGTAAAGTTTTAGCGCTTATAGACGCCAAGCATAACGGGTTTTATGCGTGTGGATATAACGATAAAAAAATTGATTTTGAACCAAAGTATATTTTGCGTGAAGAAGCCGAAATACTAAGTAAAAATTACGATATTATCGTATCTAATCAAGAAATTCTTGGCTTTAATATTAAGATAGTTTCGCTTTTAGACGGATTAAAAAATGCTATTAGAGAAAAACAAGAAGAGATTAGTTACGATATTGACGCGCTTTCTCCGTTATATTGTAGAAAAAGTCAAGCAGAGGAAGGCAGATGACGGTAAAAAGTTTATCTAAAGAAGATTTACAAATCATTTTAGACCTTTATAATCGTGATTTTAGCGACGGTTGGACGGAAAGCATGATGTTATCTTCCTTTTCTTCGGGAAGATTTTTGTGTTTTGGTGCGTTTACCGATAATCAATTAATCGGCGTGATTAGTGTGACTATTAACTTTGACGAAGCCGATATTGAAAGCGTGGTAGTAAGTTCAAAAATGCGAAAAAAAGGGGTTGCTTCTCTTTTAATTAATCATACAATATCGAATTTACGAGAAAAAAACGTTAAGAAGATATTTTTAGAAGTTAGAAAGGGAAATATTCCCGCGATAAATTTATATAAAAAACACGGCTTTACCGACCTTTCCGTAAGAAAAAAATATTATTTTGACGGTGAAGACGCGTTAGTATTAGTAAAGGAGATTTAGTTATAGAAAAAACGAGTTTTCATACCAATGAAAACGATAAACTCTTATTTTTGCACGGCTATCTTGCAGACAAGAGAACGTTTACCTATCAACTGAAGTTTTTCGAACGCAATTTTGACGTGTTTGCTTTTGATTTAAAGGGGTTTGGACAAAATGCAGGCATGGAAAAACCCTATTCATTAGACGATTATATCTTAGAAGTCGAAGAATATAAATACAAAAATTCCATAAAAAGCCCTAATATTATAGCGCATTCTTTTGGTGGAAGAATTTCTCTAAAAGCAACGGCAAACGACAACTCTTTTTGTTCAAAATTAGTGCTTACGGGTTGTGCCGGATTAAAGCCAAAGTTTTCATTAAAGAAGTTTTTGAATAAAAGCGCTTTTAACTTTCTAAAAAACTTTATAAAAAAAGAAAAACTTTCTATGTTTTATTCAAAAGACTATAATTCGTTAAGTCCCGTTATGAAAGAGAGTTTTAAGAAAATTGTAAATGAGCATTTAGATTACACTTTGCCTAAAATTAACAATCAAACGCTTATAATTTTTGGAAAAAACGATAAAGAAACTCCACTTTATATGGCTAAACGGTTAAATGAAGGTATAAAAAATTCCACTTTAAGAGTTATTTTAGACGCGGGGCATTTTTGTTTTATTGATAAGCCTTACGAGTTTAATTATATAACCAAAGAATTTTTATTGACGAAAAAAGGAGAGTAAAAATGATTCCAACAAGTGTTACTAGTTTTAATCAGTTATTTACGGGTGATCAACTTGGCGTATATTTTATGCTAAGTGTTTTTAACGCCGTAATTTTATTTTTATCGTCAATGAAATTTATTTTAGTGTTGCAACAGTGTGGGTATAGGGGAAAAAGATATTTTAAGTGGTTATCGAATAAAGATACGCCTTATTTATCAAGGTTAATGCTTTTGTGCTTGCTTGCATTTTTGTTTTTCGGTATGCTTAATATTTGCTTTGCACCGTTAATCACTACCATTGCAAAAAACGACGTTTTGGGTGAATCTATCGCGTCATACGTCGGTTTATCGTCATATTTATTATTTTCAGGTTTATATATTAAGACGGAAAGTAGCGTTAATGCAAAAGTTCCACTTAAAAAGACCAAAAGATTAATAAGATTATGTATAACTTTTATAATTCTTTTAGCAGTAATATCGTTCGGTGTAATAACCCTTTTAAATTACCTAGCGTTCGTTATAAAAAATGAAGTATTTGCCCTTTTAAGATTGGCGTTTATTTGCGTTATGCCTATACTTTTGCCGTATATTTTATTTTTAGCATACGCGATTAACGAACCTTTAGAATCGATTATTAGAAAGCATTATATTCGCATTGCAGAAAGAAAATTAAACGAATCGAACGTCTTAAAAATCGGTATAACGGGAAGTTACGCAAAAACTAGCGTAAAGGAAATATTGAGAACGATTTTATCTCAAAAATATAGGGTTTTATCAACCCCCGAATCATATAATACACCCTTAGGGATTGCGTTAACTACCAAAAATTTAGACAACACTTACGATATTTTCATTGCCGAAATGGGCGCAAGAAGTAAAGGGGATATAAAAGAACTTGCCGAAATCGTAAAGCCAAAAATCGGCGTGTTGACAGGGGTTAATAATCAACACTTAGAAAGTTTTAAAAATATCGAAGTAATTAAGCAAACAAAAAATGAACTTTTTGAGTCCTTGACTGACGAAGGAATTGGCTTTTTCTCAAGTGACAATGAAAATTCTATTGAATTATTTAATAACTTTACTAAGGAAAAATATCTAGCGGGAATAGACGGGGAAAATAATTTAGTTACGGCTAAAGACTTAAAGGTAAACGAAAAAGGAATGTCTTTTAACCTAGAGTTTGAAGGGGAAAAATCGGTAAAATGTTCAACCGTTTTACTTGGAAGACATAACGTAAAAAATATATGTTTAGCGTCAGCAGTCGCATATAAAATAGGGCTTTCACCTAAGGAAATTGCAAGTGGAATAAACAGGATTAAATCAATTCAGCATCGCCTTGAATTAATTCCAAACAACAAAAAGATAGTGCTTATTGACGATAGTTATAACTCTAACGTAGACGGAGTTAACGCAGCGATGGAAGTGCTTGATTCGTTTAAGGGTAGAAAAATCGTTTTAACACCAGGGTTAGTTGAACTTGGAAAAGTTGAAAACGTGGTTAATATGGAATTGGGAAGAACTTTATCTAAACACGCAGATATAGTTATCGTTATAGGTAAGCACAATGCTGAAATGATAATAAACGGCTTGATTGATAGTGGGTTCAAAAGGCAAAATATTAAGTTTGCGCCAACCCTTACGAAAGGCAATAAAATTCTTAACGAAATGCTTAGTGAAGGCGACGTAGTTTTGTTTGAAAACGACCTTCCCGATAATTATAGTTAGCATTAAAAAGTAACGGAAAAGAAAAACTTAAAACACCAAAGTAAAAAGTATTTTTTATGGAGGTGTTTTTTTATTTATGAAAACGATATTGGTATTTTTTGGTGGAAAATCGGTTGAACACGATATATCAGTTATCACGGGGGTTATGACGGTAAACGCGCTAAAAGAAAAATTCAATGCGTTGCCTGTGTATATTGATAAAACGGGAAAATGGTTTACGGGCGAATTATTAAATAAAATTGATAACTTCAAGAAGTTAGATTACAAAAAACTAAAAAGAATTTGTTTTATTGATGACAATCAATTATATGAAATAAAGGGGAAAAGACTTAAAAAACTTTATCCCGTTTCTATTGCAATAAACTGTATGCACGGAGAACGCGGGGAAGACGGAAGTTTAATAGGGTTATTAAAGATGCTTGGCGTTCCGTTTTGTTCGCCAGATATTTTGCCAAGTTCGGTTTGTATGGATAAAATTTTTACTAAGATTGTACTTAAGGGATTAAACGTAAAAACACTTAAAGGAATAAAAATTACAAACGCAGAAGATTTAATTAAGGTTAAAAAAGAACTTACATATCCCGTAATAGTAAAGCCCAACAAATTAGGTTCAAGCATTGGAATAAGCAAAGTAAATAACGATGAAGAACTATATAGCGCAGTTAATTACGCGCTTAAATTCGGTGCGCAAGCAGTGGCTGAAAAATGCTTAGACGATTTTATAGAGATAAATTGCGCGTGTTATAACGACGGAGAAAAAATTGTCGTTTCAGCGTGCGAAAGACCAATAGGTAGAACGAATATTTTAACCTTTAATGATAAATATGAAAGTGGAAAAAGAGTGTTTCCTGCCGATATTGACGAAAAAACGGCTAAAAAAATTCAAAATATAACCAAAAAGATTTACGAAAATTTTGATATTTTTGGGGTTATAAGAGTGGATTATTTTATTAGTGACGGAGAAATTTTAGTAAATGAGATAAACACCGTTCCCGGTTCACTTTCATACTATCTTTTTGGTGAAACGATAGAAGAATTTAAGATAATGCTAGAAAAAATGATTGCGCGCGCCTTAAGTTTAGATGCTCAAAGCAAAAGTTTTGAAACGGACTTTAATTCAGGGATACTTTCGCTTAAAGGGGTAAAAGGCATAAAAAAATAAAATATAAAAAAGATTAATAAGAACTATATGTAAAATAAATAAAAAGAAAAACCTTAAACAGTTGTTTTAACGGCGTGATTATGGTAAAATACACTCAAAGAAAATTTGGAGAAACTTATATGGAAAAAATTAAGATGACCACGCCGTTAGTTGAAATGGACGGCGATGAAATGACAAGAATAGTTTGGAAGTGGATTAAAGATATCTTAATCACGCCTTTTGTGGACTTAAAAACCGAATATTACGATTTAGGGTTAAAACATAGAGATGAAACGGACGATAAAGTTACGGTTGAAAGCGCGTTAGCGACAAAAAAATACGGAGTTGCCGTAAAGTGTGCAACAATTACTCCAAACGCGCAAAGAATGACCGAATATTCTCTTAAAAAAATGTATAAGAGCCCAAACGGAACGATAAGGGCGCTTCTTGACGGAACGGTATTTCGTGCACCGATTTTAGTTGACGGAATAACCCCTTATATTCCTACTTGGAAAAAACCGATAGTAATTGCTCGTCACGCATACGGAGATATTTATAAGGCAGTTGACGGAAAGGCAGGAAAAGGCAAGGCAGAACTAGTTTATACCGACGAAAACGGTAAGGAAGCAAGAGTTTTAGTGCATGATTTTAACGATAACGGTGTCGTTATGGCAATGCATAACACCGACAAATCGATTGAAAGTTTTGCGCGCGCTTGTTTTAACTACGCACTTTCACAACGCTTGCCACTTTGGTTTTCAACAAAGGATACCATAAGCAAGGTTTACGACGGAAATTTTAAAGGTATTTTTGAAAGAATTTATCAAGAAGAATATAAAGAAAAGTTTGAAAGCCAAGGTATTGAATATATGTATACCCTTATCGATGACGTAGTTGCGCGTATCGTTAGAAGCGAAGGTGGAATAGTATGGGCGTGCAAGAATTACGACGGCGACGTTATGAGCGATATGGTTGCAACTGCTTACGGAAGTTTAGCGATGATGACTAGCGTTTTAGTGTCGCCTGACGGGGTTTATGAATTTGAAGCGGCACACGGCACGGTAACTCGTCATTACTATAAATATATTAAGGGTGAAGAAACTTCAACCAACCCTGTGGCAACGATTTTTGCTTGGACGGGTGCGCTTAAAAAGCGTGGCGAACTCGATAATAATTTAGAGTTAATCGACTTTGCTTCGCGTTTAGAAAAGGCAACAATAGATACTATTGAAAATGGTGAAATGACGGGCGATTTGGTCGGGTTATTTAAAAAAGACGGCGTACAAGCAAAACGCTTAAATACCGAAGACTTCTTAAAGGCAATCGCTAAGAGAATATAACTAGAATAAGATTGACAAAATTAACGATTTAGAATATAAGTTGTGTAAGAATTAACGAATTAGGTGGAAAAATGAAAAAGATACTATCAATTTTAATTGCGGTTATATGTATACTATCTTCATTTTCTATTATTGGCTGTGGTGGAAATGACGGTAGATGTGCCCAATGTAGTTCTTTTGAAGAAACCATTTCTTATAAGCAAGTTAAAGGGAAAAAACAAGTAAATAAAGGGTATGCTTGCAAAATTTGTGGAATAATTACAAGTCCTATAGAAACTATAAACGCTGATTACGTTGTAAATTCGGTCAACGAACTATCAGTTGCACAAGCGCAAGCCGAAACAAAGGGTGTAGACTCTGTTATATTAGTTACTGCAGGGGAATATAACGTAGCAAAAATTATAGAGAGAACTCGTGGTAAAACAAGAATAATTTTTGAAACGGGCGTAGATATTTTTGCGATTGACGTTGCAAGTGGCGCATATAATACGATTTTAGAAAACGCACACTTTTATTCTAAGCCAGGCCCTAAGTCTGTTTTAGGTGGCGTAAGATTTTTAGACGGAAATGTTCGCGATGAAATAGGTCAAACGATTTATTGCGATATCACCGTGAGAAACTGCTCGTTTAAGGGACATACGAATATTGCAAGAACGTGGTTGCCTGGAATGCTTGAAAACTTGACGGTTGAAGGTTGTGACTTTAAAGACGTAACTAACGATTATTATGACGACGATGGTAATTACGTACAAGGTTCGCTTTTTGCAAGCGTATTTTTAAGTGAAACAGACGGAACTACAACTATTAGAAACAATACTTTTAACGATACGGAATTTGGTTGTGTTTATATAGGTTATAGATACGACCCTAATAAGACCGATAGGGCGGCGTCAGGAACGATTATAATTGAGAACAATTATTTTGGGGAATTTCATTATAAAGGACCTAGTGCAATACCGGGTGCGGTTACCGTGGTTGCGAACAATTATTGCGAAGTTTATATTGAAAACAATATATTTAACAACGTAAAAGGCATTGAATTTAATTATTATCAAAGGGTAACGAAAGAAACGACGTATTTTGAAGTTTTACAAAACAAATGGAACGTTATTCCTGAAACGATTGAAAACGCTGATTACTACGATATGGATGAACAAGAACTTATATAAAAATAAAGCCACTTAAAACTTTAAGTGGTTTAAATTTTTTATTGTTGCGCTGAAAATATTATATAATCTACCTTAAAAATAGTTGGAAGAAAAACAAGTTATATGATAAAATAATAATAGAATTTAAATTTGTTGAGGATTTAACGTGAAAAAAATAATTTCAGTTTTAATTTCGATGTTGCTTATTTTTTCGGCTTTTAACTTTATTGCTTGTGGCAGTTCTAACGATGGTGGCGCTGGAAATGAAAGTGATAAGTGTGTAAGGTGTTTAAGATTTGGAGATGAAACCGTTTATAAGCAAAACGAAAACGAAATGGAAGTTTACGTTGGTAAGGCTTGTAATAAATGTGGTTACGTTTCTAACCCTGAAAAGACGTTTACGATTGATTACGTTGTAGATGCTTCAAATGAACTCACGATGGCTCAAAACGATGCAGAGCAAAAAGAACTAGATTGCACGATTTTAGTTAAGGCGGGGGAATATGATAAACTATACGTTATTGGCAGATATAACGGTTCAACGCATATCATTTTTGAAACGGGTGCAAAACTCAGCCTTATAGATATACAAAACGAAACTTACGACGTAACGATAGAAAACGCAAACTTTGAGTTTGACCCTTCTAATACTGCATCAGGTGGAATCCACTTTGAAGGTGGTGGAAACTCAAGTGAAAATTTAGAACTTTCATATTCGAATATAACGATAAAAAATTGCAGATTTTATGGACACTCAACAATTCACCGTGCTTGGCAAATCGGTATGGTTTACGACTTAGTTATCGAGGATTGCGTATTTGAAAACGTGATTAAAGGAGCAAGCACCTCAAGAGTTACTCCAATTTTCTTACCGGAAGTTTGGGGTTTGACTATTAGAAACAACACTTTTAAATCGGCAGATTATGGTGCAATTTACGTTGGTGCTACCGGAAACGAAGTATCTTCAAGGGGAAGTTTTGATGAAATCATTATAGAAAATAACTATTTTGAAGATATTCAAAGGTCATACTGTGTATGTGTCCTCAATATAAACGAAGCGATGGTGACGATTAAGGATAACACCTTTAACGATTTAGATACTATTGGTGTTAGGTTTACCGTTAAAAGTGGTTCTGGTGATTACGTTGCTGAAGTTTTAGAAAATACGTGGGCAAAAGTTCCGGATTATATTTCAAATTCAACTTATTATGACCCAAGAGACCAAATAATTAAATAAAAAGAAAATCAATAAAAAGAAAAACACTTTTTTTGAAAAGTGTTTTTTTTATATTTAAAAGTTAAATAGTAAAATAATGCTAAAAATTTAAAAAATAAATAATATTATGCGTGGAAATTAAAATAAAATCGTGCTATAATAAGATATATATATGTATTATGGAGGAAAATTTAAATGAAACGCTTACTTTCAGTTTTATTGTCTATATTATTGGCGTTTTCTATGATGAGTTTAATTGCTTGTGGCAATTCTAACGGTGGTGGCGGTAATTCTAGTAGCAAATGTGCTAATTGCACTAGATTTGAAGATGAAACCGTTTATAAACAAAACGAAAACGAGATGCAAGTTTACGTTGGTAAGCCTTGCAAAAAATGTGGCTTTGTATCTAACCCTGAGAAAGTTATTGAAATTGATTACGTTGTCAGTGATAGTAACGACGTTACTACTGCTCAAGAAGATGCCGATACAAAGGGAAAAGATTGCGTTATTTTGTTAAAAGCAAAAGATTATGAAAAGATTTATGCAATCGCAAGGTATAACGGCGCAACTCATATCATTTTTGAATCTGGTTCTACCATTAAAAATATCGATATTCAACCTGATGCTTACGACGTAACTATTGAAAATGCAAACTTTGACTTAGACCCAAATGCAGGAATAGGTGGTGGCGTTCACTTTGCAGGTGGTGGTAACTCTTGGGAAAATAAAGAACTCGTTTGGACAAAAGTTACCATTAAAAACAGTAGATTTTACGGTTTAGCAAGAATTGAACGCGCTTGGAACAACGGTATAGTTGAAGACTTAACTGTTGAAAATTGTAAATTTGAAAATAACATCACAACTAACGGAAAAGACTGGACACCTGTTTTTATTGGTGAAGTTTTCGGCGCAACTTTTAAGAATAATTCATTTAAAGACGTTGAGTGGTGCGTTATTAGATTAGGTTATACGGGTAAAGCAGACCCAGGACTTGGTATTAACGGCAAGTTGCTTATAGAAGGAAATTATTTTGAAAACGTTTTAGAACATAGGATTATTCAATTAGTTAACGTTAACACGGATGCTGAAGTTTATATTCAAAATAACACCTTTAACGATACTAATAGAGCGCTTAGTGTATCTATAAAAGAAGGTGTAGTTGATTATACGGTGGAATTTGGGGCAAACATTTGGCCTATGGCTAACGCACCTGACGACATTCCTGGTGCAACTTACTATAATCCTGGCGACCAAATTTATCCATAATAAGATAAAATAATAAAATTTAAGATTTACTAAAAAAATTTTTATAAATGCTTGACACTCTTATTTTATGAGAGTATAATATGGTTAAATTTAAGGGATTTATTATGAAAATTTACAATTCGTTTTATTACTTTTACTTTAATAGTTGATTTTGAATATCGCGTTAGTAATTGCTATACGGATTGTTTTTGCGTGAAACAAAATCAAAGGGTTTGTAATTACTTACAAACCCTTTTATATTTACTAAAATTAGCCTTTATGTTCAAGGAGAAATATTTATGATTATAGTAGTTAAAAATACTTGTGAAAAGCAACAATTTGACAATTTAATCGATTGGATTAAAGAACTCGGTGTTGACGTGCACGTTAGCCGTGGTGAAACTTCCACCGTTTTAGGTCTTGTTGGTGATACTAGTAAGGTTGATAAAGACCTTATTGCTTCACTAGATATCGTTGAACAAGTTCAACGCGTTCAAGAACCTTATAAAAACGCAAACAGAAAATTTCACCCTGAAGACACCGTTGTTGAAGTTGGTAATCATAAAATAGGTGGTGATAATTTTACCGTTATCGCAGGGCCTTGTTCAGTTGAATCGGAAAGCCAAATTATAGAAGTGGCAAAGGCTGTAAAGGAAGCGGGCGCAACTTTCTTAAGGGGTGGCGCGTTTAAGCCAAGAACTTCGCCTTACGCTTTCCAAGGCTTAAAGGATACGGGGATAGGCTTACTTTTAAAAGCAAAAGAAGAAACGGGGCTTCCTATCGTAACCGAACTTTTATCCGTTAGCCACTTAGATTTATTCAAAGACGTTGATATTATTCAAATCGGCGCAAGAAATATGCAAAACTTTGAACTCTTAAAAGAAGTTGGTAAAACGGGTAAGCCTATTTTGTTAAAGCGTGGGCTTGCGAACACCTTACAAGAACTTCTTATGAGTGCTGAATATATTATGGCTGAAGGCGATTCTCAAGTAATTTTATGCGAACGCGGTATTAGAACTTTTGAAACGATGACTAGAAACACTCTTGATTTATCAGCAGTTCCTGCCTTAAAAGAAAAAACACACTTACCGATTATTATCGACCCAAGTCACGCAACGGGCGTTTCTAAATTCGTTGAACCGATGTCGCTTGCAAGTATCGGCGCTGGGGCTGACGGGCTTATTATTGAAGTTCATAACGACCCTAAACGCGCGCTCTGTGACGGTGCTCAATCGCTTGACCCCGTTCAGTTCGATAAATTGATGGGCAAGATTAAAACTTTTGCTCCACTCGTTAACAAAAAAATGGATAATTAGTAATTATGAAGATTGGAATTGTTGGGTTAGGATTAATCGGTGGTTCGCTTGGAAGAACTATCGTTAATCGTACAAATGATATAGTTTACGCCTTTGATATCAATAAAAAGGCGATGCTTGACGGAAAACTTCTTTCCGCTTACCACTTTGAACTAACGAAAGAAAATGCTAAAGAAATGGATATGCTTATCCTTTCGCTATATCCTTTAGCGTTAGAAAAGGCGTTAGAAGAATATTCGCCACTCTTAAAAGACGGGTGCATTGTGTTAGATTGCTGTGGTAACAAGCGCAGAATAGTTAAGCAAATGAAAGAACTTTCTAAAAAGTTCCCGTCGTTAAACTTTATCAGCGCGCACCCAATGGCTGGCCGTGAATTTTCAGGTGTAAAACACTCAACTGCTTCGCTTTTCGATAGGGCGTCTATGATTTTAGTTCCCGTTTCTGCCGATATAAGAAAGGTTGCTTTCTTAAAGCAATATTCTCTTTCTTTAGGGTTTGGGTCGGTTGTTATCACCACGGCTGAAGAACACGATGAGATTATTGCTTACACTTCACAGTTGGCGCATTTAGTTTCAAGTTCTTATATTAAAAGCGATACTGCCCAAAAGTTTTTAGGCTTTTCTGCAGGTAGTTTTAGAGATATGACTAGGGTCGCAAGATTATCACCTGAAATGTGGGCGCAGTTAACTATTGATAACGCAGACTTTTTAACGCGTGAAATTGACGTTATTATAAAAAGTTTAACCGAATATAAAGATGCGTTAAACGAAAAAAATTACGATAAAATGAAAGAACTTCTTAGCGATGGAAACGAAAGAAAACTCCTTTCGGAAAAGATGAGAAGGGGTAAGAAAAACGATGAAGAATAATATTAAACCTATAAAAGTCGGCGTAGGTAAGCCTTATGACGTTTTAATCGGTAAAGATTTACTTAATTCTTGTGGAAAACTTATTAAAGAAGTTATTAATCCTTGTAAGGTTGCTATTATTACCGACGATAAGGTCGATAAACTTTACTCAAATACGGTTATTTCTTCGCTTCAAAGCGAAGATTTTACCGTTTGTAAATTCGTTTTTAAAAACGGTGAAAAAAGTAAAAACATTAAAACTTACGGCAAAATTTTGAACTTTTTAGCCGAAAACAAACTCACTAGAAGCGATTTAATAGTCGCACTCGGTGGTGGCGTCGTTGGGGATATGGCAGGCTTTAGCGCTTCAAGTTATCTTAGGGGGGTTAAATACGTTCAAATTCCAACCACTCTTTTAGCGCAAATCGATTCTTCGGTTGGTGGAAAAACTGCTATCGATTTAACCGTAGGAAAAAATTTGGTGGGCGCGTTTTATCAGCCGTCTTTAGTCGTTTGTGATATAAACACGCTTAACTCTTTAGATAAAGAAATTTTTATAGACGGTATGGGCGAAGAAATTAAATACGCTCTTTTGGATGAAAAAATTTATGAACTTTTAGATAATGACGAACTTGATTTAGTAAAATTAGTTGCGCTATCCGTCGATTATAAAAGAAAAATTGTTGAAGAAGACGAGTTCGAAAAGGGCAATAGAAAACTATTAAACTTAGGGCATACTATCGCGCACGGTATTGAAAAGTTGTCTAAATATAAAATTTCACACGGAAAAGCAGTTAGTATGGGAATAAAAATAATCGTGGAAAATTCTTTTAAGCACGGTTATATAACTAATGAAGAAAAAGATAAAATCTTAAAACTTATAATCGATAAAATCGGTGAACTTAATATTCCTTATTCTATTAAAGATATTTTAACTTGCGCTGAAAACGATAAAAAACGAAGCGGTGATAAAATTACTTTAGTTATGGTTAAAGGAATTGGCAACTGCGTTCTAGAAGAAATTAATCTTTTAGATATTTGGGGGTATATATCTTGACGACTATTATAGAAAAGTCAAATATAAACGGTAAAATTAACGCTATTCCGTCGAAATCTTACGCCCACCGCATTGCTATTTGTTCCTTTTTAGCAGGCAACGAAAACTTGGTTGATTGTGGTGAGTTTTCTTCAAAGGATATCTTAGCAACCGTCGGTTGCTTAAAGGCTTTAAGAGAAAATCGTTCGATTTTAGATTGCGTTGAGTCGGGTTCAACCCTTAGATTTATGCTTCCTTTGGCATCTGCTATCGGTGGGAATTTTACTTTTATTGGTCAAGGCAGACTTATGGAACGCCCCAACGAAGAACTCTTTACCGTTTTAAGAGAACACGGCATTAAAATTGATAAAACTGACAAGATTGAAATTTCGGGGAAACTTACGAGTGGCGAATATAAAATTCGTGGAGATATAAGTTCTCAATATATTTCGGGATTGCTTATGGCGTTACCGATACTTGAAGGGGATAGTAAAATTACTTTAACTTCGCCATTATCGTCTGAGCCATACGTAGATATAACCATTGAAGTTTTACAAAGTTTTGGGATTATTATCGTTAAAACGAAAGACGGGTTTTTAATTAAAGGCAATCAAAAATTTAAGGGCGAAGTTTTGCCAGAGGGCGATTGGTCGAATATGGCGTTTTTCCTTTGCGCAGGCGCTATCGGTGGAGAAGTTACCGTCAGTGGACTTAATCCTTTAAGCAAGCAAGGCGATAAATTTATTTTAGAAATCTTAAAAAAATTCGGGGCTTTAATTAGCGTTAATGGTGATGAAGTTTTTGTTAAAAAAGATAAACTTCTTCCGTTTACTTATTCTGCAACGAATTGTCCTGACCTAGTTCCAATCACTGCCGTTTTGGCTTCATTTGCTGACGGAAAAAGCGTTATAACCGACGTTGAAAGATTAAAAATTAAAGAAAGCGATAGAATTGAAAGCACTATTTCTATGCTAAACGCTTTTAACGTTGAAGCAACTAGCGACGGGCATAGTTTAATTATTTATGGCAACACTGCTAAAAACGGAAAGGTTAATTCCTTTAACGACCATAGAATAGCAATGGCTTCTGCTGTAGCGGGATTATTTTTAGATGGTAAAACAAAAATCTTTGACGCAGAAGCAGTAGATAAATCTTATCCAAGTTTCTTTAAAGACTTAGAAAAGTTAGGGGGAAAGGTAAGTGCAATTTAACGATAAAGAATTTTCAATTTATAACGGCAACAAAATTAGGTTGGAAATTTTCGGTGCGTCACATTCCAATGAAATCGGTGTTAAAGTCAACGGCTTTGACGGTTATAGCGCTGATTTTGATAAACTTAGTGAGTTTATGGAAAGACGTCGCGCAAAAAATTCTTCTTATTCAACCAAGAGAATAGAAACCGACCAAGTAATCGTTCAAAACGGGTACGAAAACGGAGTTTTTAAGGGCGAATTTAAGGCTGTTATTAAAAATAACAACCAACACAGCAAAGATTATTCTAATTTGATTAAAACCCCACGCCCAGCACACGCTGATTACGTCGCTATCAAGAAGTATGGCGACGGTTACGATTATCGCGGTGGTGGAAAGTTTTCCGGGCGCTTGACTGCACCTATGTGTATAGCAGGTGGAATTGCTAAGCAAATTTTAGAAGAAAAGGGAATTAAAATCACTGCCTATATTTCTCAAATAGGAACGATTAAGGGAAAGAGTTATAAAGACGGAATAGTTGATTTTTCTTGTATCGAAGATATCTACTTTCCAACCTTAGATAAAAAAGAACAAATGTTAGACCTTATTGAAAGCGCAAGGTTAAACGGCGATTCGGTAGGGGGAATTATAGAGTGCGTTATTGAAAACGTTCCCGTTGGAACGGGGGAATATATGTTTGATAGTTTAGAGAGCGTTATTTCTCACCTTGCTTTTGCAGTTCCTGCAGTTAAGGGGATTGAATTTGGGTTAGGTTTCAACATTAGCGAACTTAACGGAAGCACTGCAAACGACGCATTTTACTTTGATAACGGTGTCGTTAAAACCAAAACCAACAACAACGGTGGAATAAACGGTGGTATCGCTAACGGTATGCCCATTACTTTTAGGGTTGCAATTAAACCTACTCCAAGTATTAGTTTAGAACAAGATACAGTTGATTTAGAGAAGCAAGAAAACGTAAAACTTAAAATAGTGGGTAGACACGACGCTTGTATCGTGCCACGCGCAGTACCCGTGATTGAAGCGATTACAGCGTTAGCCATTTTTGATAGTATTTAAGGAGAACTGAGATGAAATTAGAAGACGTTAGAAAAGAGATTGATAGAGTTGACGACCAAATTGCCAAACTTTATAACGAACGTATGGACTTAATAAAAAAAGTCGTTGAAGCCAAAAAAGAATCGGGTAAAGCCGTTAACGACCCAGATAGAGAAAATAAGATTTTACTTCGCGTAACCGAAGGTGTTGAAGAAGAAAGAATTAGTTATTTTAAGAGAGTTTTTGAAAGCATTTTTGAAACTAGCAAGGCTTATCAAACTATAAACGCTGAATATAATTCTCAAATCAGCAAAACCATAGATAGCGCGTTAATTAAGGGAGAACAAAAATTTCCTTCAAGGGCGAAAGTCGCTTGTCAAGGGGTAGCAGGTGCTTATTCGGGGATTGCAGCAAATAAACTTTTTGAAATTGCCGATATAACCTACTTTAAGAATTTTGACGGTGTTTTTCAAGCAGTTGAAAAAGGCTTTTGCAAGTATGGTGTTTTACCGATTGAAAACAGTTACGCAGGCTCTGTAAACCAAGTTTACGACCTTATGAAAGAACATAAATTTTATATTGTTAAAAGCGTAAGATTGCCTATTTCACACAACTTAATCGTGAATAAAGGCACGGAAAAGAAAGATATTAAGGTGATTTATTCTCACGAACAAGCGCTTTCTCAATGTAAAAAATATCTTGAAAAGTTTTTGGGTGTGGAAATTATCGCTTGCCCAAATACTGCCGTTGCATCTAAAATGGTGTTAGAAAGCGGTAGAACTGACGTTGGTGCTATCGCTTCAAGGGAATGCGCTGATATTTACGGACTTAAAATTTTAGAAAACAATATTCAAGATATTGATAATAATTACACGCGCTTTATTTTAATCGCAAAAGAAATGGAACTTTATACCGGTGCAAACAAGATTAGTATTATGACCACTCTTCCACAAAACACTCCGGGAAGTTTGAATAAACTTCTTTCAAAGTTTGCAAATTTAGGTATTAACTTAACTAAGTTGGAATCGCGCCCAATAGTAGGTTCAAGTTTTGAATTTATGTTCTATTTTGACTTCTATTGCAATATTAAAGATCCTGCAGTTAAGAATCTTCTAACTGAACTTGATAATTCAACCGAACAATTCACCTTCCTTGGTGCTTACGGAGAAATCGTTTAATGCAAAAATTCGGCTTAATTGGTAAAACCTTAAAGCACAGTTGGTCAAAACCTATTCACGAATTATTTAATCAATATAGTTACGATTTATATGAGATTAAAGAAAACGATATTGAAAGTTTTGTTAACGATAAAAGTCTTTGTGGTTTTAACGTAACAATTCCATATAAAAAAGCCGTTATTCCTTTTCTTGACGAAATTGACGAGCGTGCAAGAGAAATAGGCTCTGTCAATACCGTGGTTTATAGAAATGGTAAAAAACTAGGCTTTAACACCGACTTTGACGGTATGATTTATATGTTAAATAGAGCAAAAATTACCGTTAAAGACCAAAACGTTTTGATTTTAGGTAGTGGTGGAACTAGTTTAACGGCTCAAAGCGTTTCGAAGTTTTTGGGCGCAAAAAGCGTAACGGTTTTATCAAGAAGTGGTGAAATTAATTATGATAATTATCAAAATATCGCAAACGATATCGGCGTTTTGATTAACGCTTCACCGGTTGGAATGTATCCTGATAATTATTCTTTAAAAATCGACCTTGATTATTTTACCAATCTTGTAGGCGTGGTTGACGTTATATATAACCCACAATTAACTCTGCTTTTACATAGGGCAAAAGAAAAGAATATTCCTTATACAAACGGTTTTTCAATGCTTGTTGCACAAGCGAAGTTTGCTATGGAACGTTTTCTAGATAAAAAATTCGATAATGAAATTATAGAAAGGGTTATAGATAAACTTACCCTTGATATGACAAATATCGTTTTAATCGGTATGCCTAGCGCTGGCAAAACTTCGGTTGGTAAAATTTTGGCAGAAAAATTAAATAGAGAATTTATTGATACCGACCAAGAAATAGTGAAAAAAGTTGGAATAACTATTCCTGAAATTTTTGAAAAATTTGGGGAAGATTATTTTAGAAAGGTTGAAGCCGAAGTCTATAGCGAAATTGGAAAATTAAGTGGAAAGGTCATTTCTACGGGCGGTGGAGTGGTTAAAAATAAAGAAAATTATTTTCCACTAAAGCAAAACGGTAAAATCTTTTATATAAATAGAGATATTGATAAACTCTTAACCGACGGCAGACCATTATCAAAAGATAAAGAAACGATAAAAAAACTTTACTTAGAGAGAAAAGACGCTTACGAATATTTTGCTGATTATAAAATTGATAATAACGGTGAATTAAATAAAACAATCGAAAAAATTATGGAGAAATTATGAAGATTTTAGTTATAAATGGACCAAATCTTAATATACTTGGCATAAGAGAAAAAGAACTTTACGGTGAAAAGACGTATGCTTCGCTTATTAAACAAATAAAAAATCACGCAAAAACTAAAGGCGTTAAGGTAGAGTGCTTTCAATCAAATTACGAGGGTGCAATCGTAACCAAAATTCAAAAATCATTAAATAAGTTCGACGGAATTGTTATTAATCCTGGTGCCTATACCCACACCAGCGTTGCCATTTTAGACGCGTTAAAAGCCGTTGATATTCCAACGGTAGAAGTGCACATTACAGCCGTTAACGAAAGGGAAGAGTATAGAAAAATTTCCTTCGTTAAAGAGTTTGCTTTTCAAACTATCACGGGTAAAGGCTTTGACGGTTACTTAGAAGCCATCGATTCTATTTGTAATTTATAATTTTATAATAAAAAAGCAAGGTGTTGTGAACTTCACAACACCTTAGTTTATAAAAAAATATAATTTTAAGTTTTTATATAAAAATTAGTTGTCTTTATCGCTTTAGCGTGCTAAAATGTTAAAGTAATAAAGCAAAGGTAGGGATTAAAATGGAAAAGTTCCAAATGGAAGCGTTTGACGATTTGTTTAATGCAATCTTAAAACTAGACGGTGTTGAAGATTGCCGTAAGTTTTTTGAAGACGTTTGTACTATAAAGGAATTGCAAGATATTACTCAAAGATTACAGGTTGCACGTCTTTTAAAAGACGGATTAAATTATCAAGCCATTTCTAAAGAGACGGGGGCAAGCACTGCAACTATTAGTAGAGTAAATAAGTGCTTAAACTACGGCAGTGGTGGTTACAATTTAGTTATTGAAGAAAAGTAGGTGAATATTATGAAAGATTTATCGTGCGTTTTAAATGGGACTGAAAAAACCGTTTACGCTTTAAGAACTCTTTACACTGATTACGGCTTTAAAAAATACCGTATGAGTAAGTTTGAAGAATATGATTTATATGCTAAGAATAAAAATTATTTGCTTTCGGAAAACGTTATTACTTTTACCGATACCGACGGCAAACTTCTCGCTTTAAAACCGGACGTTACTTTGTCTATTATTAAAAACGGCAAAGATAATCTTGGCGTTCAAAAGGTTTTTTACGACGAAAATATTTATAGAGTTTCAAAAGGCACGAATTCCTTTAAGGAATTTATGCAAGTTGGTTTAGAGTGCTTTGGGGATATCAAAGAATATGAAATCTTTGAATCGATAGTTTTAGCATTAAAAAGCCTTAAAACTATTTCAAACGATTTTATTTTAGACCTATCAAACCTTGATTTTGTTCAAGCAATAATCGAAGATGCCAAATTATCGATTGACGGCGCAAAAAAGGTAATGGAATTTTTATCTTCTAAAAACGAACAAGGTGTAATTTCCGTTTGTAAAAAAGAAGGTGTTTCAAGCGAAAACGAAAAACAATTAAGAAGTTTAGTTTCCGTTTACGGCAATCCAAAACAAGTTTTTGATACATTAAAGAAATTAAACTTAAACGATAAAGCAAAAGACCTTTTAATTTCGTTTGAAAGTTTGGTTTTAGACCTTTGTCAAACGGAATTTAGCCAAAACATTAAAATTGATTTTTCAGCCGTTAGTGACGTTAATTATTATAACGGAATAGTGTTTAAGGGATTTATAAGTGGTGTTCCAACTAGCATTATTTCAGGTGGACAATACGATAATCTAATGCAAAAAATGGGTAGAAAAGATAAGGCAATCGGTTTTGCCGTTTATCTTGATGAACTTGAAAAACTTTATTTTAGTAATTCAAGTTTTGACGTTGACGTTTTGGTTTTATATCAAGAAAACGCTAAAAAAATTGATATCTTAAAAGAAATAGAGAAAGTGATTAATAGTGGCGAAACAGCGCTTGCCCTTTCTTATATCCCTGAAAAATTAAAGTTTAAGAGAAAAATTATCGTAAAGGGGGAAAATTAATATGAAACAAATATTAAACGTTGCTCTCCCTAAGGGTAGGCTTGGCGAAAAGGTTTACGCGATGTTTGAAAAAGCAGGTTTTTCGTGCCCAGCGATTAAAGAAAATAGCCGAAAACTTATTTTTGAAAACCAAGAAGTCGGCGTTAGATATTTTTGGGTTAAGCCTAGTGACGTTGCGATTTACGTTGAACGTGGCGCTGCTGATATCGGCGTTGCGGGAAAAGATATTATAGACGAATATAAGCCTGACGTTTACGAATTGTTAGACTTAAATATGGGCAAATGCGATATGTGTGTCGCTGGAAAAAAAGATTTTATAGACGATAGGTCTAAAACCTTAAAAGTTGCAACAAAATTTGCGAATATTGCAAAGGCGCACTATTCTAAGCAAGGAAGAGATATAGATATTATTCACTTAAACGGTTCTATTGAAATCGCGCCTATTTTAGAACTTAGCGACGTAATAGTGGATATAGTTGAAACGGGTACTACCTTAAAGGAAAACGACCTTGTCGTTTTGGAAAGATTTATGCCAATTTCTGCAAGACTTATTGCAAACAAGGCAAATTTTATGTTCAAAAGCCAACAAATTGAAAAACTTATGCGCTCACTTGCAGAGCAAACGGAGCAACAATGATAAAAATTATTAACGGAAAAACTGACCCTAAAGAAATTTTTAAGCGTACTGAAAAAAAGGTTGACGTTGTTAAAATCGTAGAAGAAATTATTAGTAACGTTCGCGAAAACGGTGATAAGGCTTTATTTTCTTATACTGAAAAATTCGACAAGGCTAAACTTAACTCTCTTTTAGTTTCTGGTGAAGAAATTGACCAAGCGTTTAATTTGGTTGACGAAGAATTTATAAAGGTGTTAAAAAAGTCTGCGGAAAACATTAAACTTTATCACTCTTGCCAAAAAAGAACGGGGTTTGAAATTAAAAATAACGACGGCGCTATCGTAGGTCAAAAAATAATTCCTATTGAAAGGGCAGGGCTTTACGTTCCAGGGGGAACGGCTCAATATCCTTCGACCGTGCTAATGGATGCAATCCCAGCAAAAATAGCAGGGGTTGAAAGCGTTGTTATGGTAACGCCACCAAACGCCGACGGTAAAATTAATCCCGTAATTCTAGCGGCTGCTAAAATCGCGGGGGTTGATAAGATTTATAAAGTTGGTGGTGCGCAAGCAATCGCCGCCCTTGCATATGGAACGGAAACAATTCAAAAGGTTGATAAAATCGTTGGACCTGGTAACGCTTTCGTTGCAGAAGCGAAAAAACAAGTTTTTGGGCAAGTTTCAATCGATATGATTGCAGGCCCAAGCGAAATTTTAATCGTTGCAGATAAAAACAATAATCCTAAATATTTGGCGGCGGATTTATTATCTCAAGCCGAACACGATAAAATGGCTAGCGCAGTTTTGGTTACCAACAGCATAGAGTTGGCAAATGCAGTTAGCGAAGAACTTGAAAAGCAAATTCCACTTTTAGAAAGAAGAGAAATCGCAAGGGCTTCTATTGACGATAACGGCAAAATTATCGTTATGGAAAACGTTGATGAAGTTATCGATATTGCAAACTTGATAGCACCGGAACACTTGGAACTTTGCTTAGACGAACCGTTTAAATATTTAGATAAAATCAAGCATGCAGGTTCGGTATTTTTAGGTAAAAATTGTCCTGAAGCCTTGGGCGATTATATTGCCGGAGCAAATCACACTTTACCAACGAGTGGAACTGCAAGATTTTCTTCAGCCCTTTCGGTTGATGATTTTATTAAGAAAACGCAATACGTTTATTATTCTAAGGAAGCACTTATAAAAACTGCTTACGACGTAGAATATTTTGCAAATAAAGAAGGGCTTACCGCACACGGAAAGAGCGCGGTAATAAGGGTTAAAGATTATGAGTAAGTTTTTTAGCAGTAAATATTCTTCACTTCTTCCATACGTTCCTGGGGAACAGCCAAAAGAAATGAAATACGTTAAGTTAAACACTAACGAATCTCCTTTTCCACCGTCTAAAAAGGCGCAAAAATTTGCTAAAAAAGAATGCAAGAAACTCAATCTTTATCCAGACCCTGACTGCAGGGAATTGACAAGCGCCTTAGCAAAAGAATTAGGGGTTAAAAGTGAGAACGTTTTACTTACCAACGGCTCTGATGAAATTTTAAATTTTGCGTTTATGGCGTACTGTGATAAAGATAATCCTGCGATTTTTCCCGATATATCTTACGGATTTTATAAAGTATTTGCTGATATTAATAATATTCCGTATGAAGAAATTCCATTAAGAGAAGATTTTTCCATTAATATTAACGATTATATCGATAAAAAAGGTATGGTGGTTATTGCTAACCCTAACGCGCCGACGGGAATTAACTTATCTCTTAAGGATATAGAAAAATTGCTCGGTAGCAATAAGGATAGAGTTGTCGTAATCGATGAAGCATACGTTGACTTTGGTGGTAATTCTGCAATAACACTTCTTAATAAATACGATAATTTATTGGTTACCCAAACCTTTTCAAAATCGCGTTCAATGGCTGGGGCAAGACTAGGGTATGGCGTTGCAAGTAAAGAAATTATTGCCGACCTTAACGCAATAAAATATTCCTTAAACCCTTATAATATAAACAAAATGACTGCTTGTGCGGGGCTGGGTTCTTTAGCAGATAGAGATTATTTTATAAAAAACTGCAAGGAAATTATCGTCAATCGTGAGTGGACCACCGAACAACTTAAAGACTTAGGTTTTACGGTTTTAGAGTCAAAAACCAACTTCGTTTTTGCTAAACACGATAAAATTAGTGGTGAAGAACTCTATAAACGCTTAAAATTGCTAGGAGTCCTAGTTAGACACTTTGACAAAGATAGAATAAAAGAGTATAATCGTATAACGATTGGAAATAAAAAGCAAATGCAAATTTTCATAGATACCGTTAAAGGTATTTTGGAGGAAGTAAAATGAGAAAATCTCAAATCAAAAGAAAAACGGCTGAAACGGATATAACATTAAGTCTTAATTTAGACGGAAAAGGCGCAAGCAAAATTGATACGGGTTGTGGATTTTTAGACCACATGCTAACCTTATTTACTAAACACGGTAGATTTGACCTAAACGTTAAATGTAAGGGTGATATAAACGTAGATTATCATCACACTACCGAAGATATCGGTATATGTTTAGGTCAAGCGTTTAGCGATGCTTTGGGCGATAAGAAAGGGATTAATCGTTACGGCAACTTTATTCTTCCAATGGATGAAGCCTTGATTTTGACGGCGGTTGATTTATCGGGAAGAAGTATGCTCGTTAAAGAGTTAGATATAAAGGCTAATAAAGTTGGTGATTTTGATACCGAACTAGTTGAAGAATTTTTGCTTGCTTTTTCAAGAAGCGCAAATTTAACTTTGCACGTTCGCCAACTCACAGGTTCTAACGCACACCACGTAATTGAAGGGGTGTTTAAATGTTTAGCGCGTTCTCTAAAACAAGCGGTAACTATCGATAGTTCGTTAAAGGGCGAAGTTCCTTCAACTAAAGGGGTGCTTTAATGGTTGTAATTGTCGATTACGGCGTTGGAAATTTATTTTCATTGGTTAGTTCGTTTAAGTCGATTGGTGTTGACGCTGTAATCAGTGGTGATAAAGACCAAATATTAAAGGCTGATAAAATTATACTTCCCGGAGTTGGCGCGTTTGGCGATGCTAAGGAAAAACTTTTTTCTTCGGGGTTAAAAGACGTTATTATCGATAGGGTAAAAGCAGGCATTCCACTTTTAGGAATTTGTTTAGGAATGCAACTTTTATTTGACAAAAGTTTTGAATATGGCTCTCATCAAGGTTTAGGATTAATCAAAGGTGAAATTCGCCCTATTAGTGAAGTTATAAAAAGTGATTATAAAATTCCACACATTGGTTGGAACGCTTTAAAATTTACTAAACAAAGCCCGATTTTTAAGTATATTAAAGACGGAGATTTCGTTTATTTCGTTCACTCTTATTACGGTGCTAATTGTGAAGATAGCGTTATCGCAAACACCGAATATGGTGCGCCTTTAACGGCTGCCGTTCAAAAAGATAACGTTTACGGCTGTCAATTTCACCCTGAAAAGAGCGGAGACGTGGGACTAAAAATATTAAAGGCGTTTTGCGAAATTTAGAGGTTATTATGAATATTTTTCCCGCAATAGATTTGTTTGAGGGTAAGGCTGTAAGATTATTTAAGGGCGATTATAATAATATGACCGTCTATAGCGATAATCCTACTAGTATTGCGTTAGATTTTAAAAATAACGGTGCAAAATATATGCACGTGGTTGATTTAGAAGGGGCAAAGAATGGTCAAACCCCCAATATTGAAACTATAAAAAAACTTGCTTTAATTCCCGAACTGTTTTTAGAAGTCGGTGGTGGAATTAGAAGTATAGAAGTTATTGAAAGATACGTAAGCGCAGGGGTTGATAGAGTTATTTTAGGAACAAGCGCTGTTACTGACCCTGAATTTTTAAAAACTGCAATTAAAATTTACGGCGATAAAATTGCCGTTGGCGTGGATATGAAAGACGGGTTCGTTGCGATTAAAGGTTGGACGGAAAAATCTAATCTTGACGGGTTTGAATTTTGTAAAAAAATGCAAGATTTAGGTGTTACAACCATAATTTGTACGGATATTAGTAAAGACGGCGCAATGCAAGGCGCTAACCACGAACTTTATAAAAAATTATCAAAAGAACTTTCCTTAAACGTTATCGCTTCTGGTGGAGTTTCGTCAATCGACGATATAAAAAGGCTTAAAGAATTAAACCTTTACGGCGCGATTATTGGAAAGGCTTATTATACCAAAGCAATCGATTTAAGTGAAGCAATTAGGATAGCAAAATGATTACGAAAAGAATTATTCCATGCTTAGACGTGAAAAACGGAAGAGTTGTTAAAGGCGTTAATTTTAAGGGGTTAAACGACGTTTCTTCTCCTGTTGAACTCGGCAAATATTATAGTGATAACGGGGCAGATGAACTCGTATTTTACGATATAACCGCATCAAGTGAAAACCGCGCGCTTTTTACCGATATATTAAAAGAAGTTGCAAGCACGATTTTTATTCCATTAACCGTTGGTGGTGGCATAAATACCCTTGACGATTTTGACAGGGTGTTAAAGTGTGGCGCTGATAAGGTTAGCGTTAATTCTGGCGCGATAAAAAATCCCGATTTAATTTATCAAGCGGCAAAGCGTTACGGCAATCAATGCGTAGTGTTATCTGCTGACGTTAAAAGGGTAGACGGAGTTTTTAGAGTGTTTGCTAAAGGTGGAAGGGAAAACACCGGAATAGAAGCAATTGATTGGATTAAACGCGGTGTGGATAACGGCGCGGGAGAAATCGTTCTTAATTCTATTGATACCGACGGTGTTAAAGGTGGATTTGATTTAGAAATGCTTAAAGCCGTGTGCGACGTAGTTAGCGTTCCCGTTATTGCGTCCGGTGGCGCTGGAAATATTGAACATTTTATAAAATTATTTAAAACTCTTCCAAAGGTTGACGCGGGACTTGCCGCTTCAATTTTCCACTTTGGCGAAGTTAAGATTAAAGACTTAAAAGAAGAACTTTATAAAAACGGCATTTTGGTAAGGAGATAGATACGGGCTAACTTAACTATCTATTTTGTTTCAAAAAATGTTTACGATACAAAAATAAAAGGATAAAAAATTATGTTAGATATTAAGAAACTTAAATTTGATGAAAAAGGACTTATTCCTGCAATCGTGGTTGATAGCGTTACTAAAAAGGTTTTAACCTTAGCGTATATGAACGAAGAGAGTTTAAAAATAACAATGGAGAAAAAACTCACTTGCTTTTTTTCTCGTTCAAGAAATGAACTTTGGCTTAAAGGGGAAACTAGTGGGAATTATCAACACGTCGTTTCGATAACTGCCGATTGTGATTACGACGCGTTAACGATAGAAGTGGAAAAAGACGGACCTGCATGTCACCTAGGGGAAGAAAGTTGCTTTCACAATAGAATTTTTACTAATGAAGAAAAGAAAGAATTTTCACTTGACGGACTTTATCAACTTCTTAAAGGCAGAAAAGAAACTTTACCAGAAGGTTCATATACTACCTATCTTTTCCAAAAAGGAATTGATAAAATTTTAAAGAAAGTTGGCGAAGAAAATACTGAAGTTATCATCGCCGCCAAAGCCGATGATAAAAAGGAAACGGTTTATGAAATTGCCGACCTTTGTTATCACGTTATGGTGCTTATGGTTGAAATGGGCATTAAAATAGAAGATATTCACACCGAACTTGCTTCTCGCCACATTATCGACCATAAAGTTAAACAGGAGAAAATGACTAAATGATTTTTAGTGATTTGCACACGCACTCTTTTTATTGTGACGGAAAGAATAGTCCGGAAGAAATGGTTTTATCAGCAATTAAAAAGGGCTTAAAAAAAATCGGCATAGTAATTCACGCCTATATCCCTGATGCTACTTACTGCGTTAAGTTGGATAAAATTGAAGAGTTTAAAAAGGAAATCAAAAGGTTAAAGGAAAAATATTTTGGCAAGATAGAAGTTTTATGTGGCGTTGAAATGGACCTTTATTCAAACATGTCAACCGAAGGATTTGATTATATTATCGGGTCGGTTCACTATTTTTCGGTTAACGGAAAACTTTTTGACGTCGACTATAATTCTTTGGATTTTGAAAAAACTATAAAAGAGCAGTTTGACGGCGACTATTATTCTGCTACGGAAAATTATTTTTCATCGGTCGGTAAAATTTGTGAAATTGTAAAGCCGAATATTATTGGGCATTTGGATTTGGTTTCAAAATTTAACGAAAATAATAAGTTTTTCGATGAAAAAAATCCTCGTTATGAAAGGGCGTGGAAAGGTGCAGTTGATAAACTCTTAAAATATAATATTCCTTTTGAAATAAACTTGGGCGCAATTTCACGCGGTTATAAATCTGTGCCTTATCCATCACTTGATATGATTAAATATATTAAAGAAAACGGTGGAAAGTTTATTTTATCTAGCGACGCGCATATTAAAAATGATATAGCAAAAAACTATATTGATTGGGCTTATTTAGTTAAATAAGGGTAAAAAATGGCAGAATTTTTGAACACTGCTTTTTACGGATTAGATAGAGCAGTATTTATATTTTTTAATAATTTATCAAAATCCATCGGTGGATTTTTATCGCCTATATTTAATTTTATCACTTTTTTTGGGAACGGTGGTTGGGCGTTTATCGTATTTGGTGTGATTTGTTTGCTGTTTAAAAATAGCCGAAAACTAGGATTAACCGTTTTATTATCTTTATTGGTTGGTTCAATTATTACTAATATTGCCCTAAAAAATTTGGTGGCGCGCCCAAGACCATATGTTAGCAATCAAGAATATTTTATTTATTGGCAACAAGTGGGTGGAAAGGTTCAAAGCGAATTTTCATTTCCGTCGGGGCACACAACGGTAACTACTGCGTGGGCTATGGCGTTATTTTTAACGGCCAATAAAAAGTGGAGTTATATAGGATTTATTTTAGCACTCATAATGGGCGCAACGAGAATTTATTTTATCGTTCATTATTTTACCGATATTTTGGGTGGATTAATCGCAGGTTCACTTGCTGGAATTTTAGGGTATTATATAACTAAATTTATTTATTCAAAGATTGAAAAACATAAAAATAACAAGTTTTCAAATTTCGTTTTAGAAAGCGACTTGAGAAGTTTATTTAAGAAATAATAAGAGTGCCTTTTAACACAAAGGCACTCTCTAATTAGTTGTCATATTTTGTCGAAAAAACGCATAAAATTAACTATTCTTAATTAGGGGGAATAGCATTTTGCGTGAAGATATCGTAGACAGAGTTATTGACGAAGCCAATTTTATTATCGAAACGGGGGCAACGGTTAGAAAAACTGCAAAAATTTTTCATTTCAGTAAGTCCACCGTCCATAAAGACGTTACCGAAAGATTAATTTTAATCAATTCGATTTTATATAAAGAAGTTAAAAGCGTTTTAGAAAAAAATCTTGCCGAACGCCATATCCGTGGTGGTGAAGCCACCAAAAGAAAATACTTATTAAAAAATAATTGACAAAACACTCAGTATGATGTAAAATAAATTTGTAAATACCTAAACTAAAAGGTGCGCCTAATAGCGAAGGGCTAAATAAGAATTTCACAAGGCAAACTGTGTCTTGTTTAATCACTTATCGCCTTTACCTTATATTTAGGTAAGGGCGTTTTTTTAAGGTCTTATAAACTTCGCAATACTTCGTTTACTGCTTTGTGTTTGGACTTCGATGACCAGAAGGTCAATCTCACCCCAAACTCTTCGCGAGCCTCGTCTTGCTTGCTTCTAAGCCCTTAAACAATTTGATTATAAACTTCGCGTGGCATCGTTAACTGTCTAATGGATATTACCTATAAACACTAAAGGAGAAATATATGAAAAAATTTTTTACATTAATTTTAACCGTAATTTTAACTATTTCTATGGTTTTTGCTTTTGGTTGCAACAACCAACCTAAAGAAAAACAAGTTGACGTAAAGTATTATGCCGACGCTCAAACTATGCTTCCTTTATTAAAACAAGGGCATTTAACTATCGGTGTTCTTCCTGAGCCTGCGGCAACCAACTTAACCAAAATGGCAAGCGATAAAACTTGGTATCGAATAGATTTGCAAGAATTATACGATGGCGAATTAAAGGCTTATCCACAAGCAGTTATAATGGTTAAGCAATCTTTACTTGCAACTCACCCTGAAATAGTTTCAGCGTTTACCGGAAAAATAAACGATAACGTTAATTGGGCAAAACAAAACGTTGAAAGTGCAGTTAATTCAGTTAATTCTAAACTTCCAGAAGGTGTAACTCCTTCTCTTACTGCAAAAAACATTAACGAAACGGTTATTGACAACTGCAAAATTTATTTTGAAAACGCAGAGCAGTCTAAACTTCAAGTGAAAAAATATATCGATGACATTATTGCCTTAGAATCTAAATCTGCTAATAGTATAAAAGACGACTTTTTTGTTACCGGCGACGAAACGGGAACTTTTAACGCGCAAGAAATAAAAGTGTTTGCACCTGACGGAGCGCCTGCAATATCTATTGCAAAGTTTATTTTTGACAATGAAAATTTTGGCACGGATAAAACCTTTAACTATCAAATCGTTCAAGCAAGTAATATCGGTTCTAAAATTCAAACGGGCGCAGGGGATATAGTAATTTTACCCGTTAACGCTGCGTCAAAACTCTATAAGGCAAATGCAAGTGATTCTTATAAGATGGCAGGGGTTGTTACCCACGGAAACCTTTATTTAATGAGCAGTATTGAGATTAAAAGTCTTTTAGATTTAGAAGGGAAAACGGTTGGCGTTATAGGTAAGGGATTAGTTCCAGACTTAACTTTTAGAGCCATACTTTCAAAAAATAATTTTATAGTAAATGAAAAAGCGTAAAAGATGAAAAAATTAAACAAAGGGTTAAACTTAATTTTACCGCTATTACCAATTATTGCATTATTGTTAATTTGGGGTTTAGCAAGTAAAATCATCGGCAACGAATATATTTTGCCAAGCATAGATAAAACTTTTTCCGCCTTACTAACAATTTTTAGTAACGGTGAGTTTTATCTTGCCCTTATATCAACTTTTACTCGTAGTTTAATTGCTTTTTCTATTTCTTATTTATTGGCAACCGTTTTAGCCTATTTAACTCATAAATCAGTCAACGCTGAAAAAATAGTTGCACCGATAATCAGCGTTACTCGTGCGCTTCCAACCATTGCAGTAGTGCTTTTGTTGTTGTTTTGGACAAACTCATTGGTAGCGCCCGTTATCGTAACGATGCTTGTAGTTTTTCCCACCTTATACACGTCTTCTAAAACGGCTTTTGATAACGTTGATAAAGATATTCTAGATATAAGCGCAGTTGGTGGCGCAAATAAGATTAACACTTTTCGCTATATCGTATTTCCAATCGTCTTGCCCGATTTATTAATATCAATCGGCTCTGGTATAAGTTTAAATCTTAAACTAATGGTGGCGGCTGAAGTGTTAAGCGCAACGGCGAATTCCATTGGATATATGCTTTCGACGGCTAAAGTTTATTTTGAAATTGCAGAGATGATTTCATTAGTCGTTGTATTGGTTGCACTTGGTATAATAATAGAGTGGATTTTTAATAAAATTTCTAAAAAAGTGGGTTCTTGGAAGCAAAATTAAAGGCATAAAACCATTGGTTTATGCCCTAGATTAAACTTAAATTATATTTTATAAACGGTATATTCTGTATCAATCAGGGTGAAGTTTTCGCCCTGATTTTTATTTGTTAAGATAATTTTTCGCCCGCCCGAATATATCGCAAAGATATAACAATCGGGATATTCTATTTGTATCTTTTTTAGATAGTTATATAGTTGATTGTTTGTTATATTGTTTTCATCAAATTCCATTAAGCATCCGGCAGTCGTTAACGCGTCGCTAATAGCGCTGTCAATTCCTAAAAGGGTAACGCTTGAAACGTTGGTAGTTGTAGGTAGCCCTGTTTTTGGGTTTATTATGTGGCAATATTTATTTCCCAATTCGTCGGTATAATATTTTTCGTAATCGCCACTAGTTGAAACGGAAAGGTTTTTTTGGTTATTTAATTTAACTTTAACAATTCCGTTTTCAACGGTTTTTCTTGGGTGGCGAATTAAAAGGTCGTTTACCGATAAAAGATTTAAACTGCTTCCACCAACGCTTATATAACCGTCAGTGTGCCCATCGTCAATTAAAATTTTTGCTATTTTATCAACTGAATATCCTTTTACTATCCCACCTAAATCTAACTTAACAAAGTTTGTATTTTTAACTAAGTTACCGTTTTCAATAGTAAAAGCGTTAAAATCGACGAAAGAAAGATTTTTATTAATTTCGTTTAGTGTTGGTGGAGTATAGGTAAGGGTATATTTATACGGAGCAAAACCGTAAAGTTTAACTAACGGGTAAACGGTTGGATTAAAATAACCGTCGGAAAAACTATGCGCAAAATTAACCTTTTCAAAAATATCTTTAGCGTGATTTGAAAGCACAAAACTTTCTTTATCGTTTGCGTTATTAAAGTCATTAGTTAAAGAGTTGTTTTTATTAACGTCAAATTCGTTTTCTAAAGTTAAAAGTAAATTTTTGATTTTATCTTCCGTAGACGAAGAAATATTGGTGCTGTAAGTTTCAACGTGAATATTCGTTCCAAAATAGAATAAGTCGATACCGCTACCCTTTTTGCATCCCAAAAAAGAAAAGCATAGAGTAAACACTAAAATTAAAGATAAAATTTTACTATAAATTTTCATAATTTTTATATCCAAATATAGATTATAATATTATTATATATAAAAATAGTTTAAAAATCAAATTTATATTGACAAAGTTTCAAGGCTTTGCTAAAATAATAGTCGAGTTTTGTTTTTAATATAACAAGGTTAGGTTTAAGTTTTTTAAGGGGCGAAAAAATGCCGAAATATAAAATTGCCGATATAATTTTTCAAGCAAATTTAAAGTATGGGTTTACAAAAAAGGTTTGTAAATCTTACGAATATTTTGGCGATGAACCTATTGAATTTACCGCCCAAATAACCGATGAAGATATTTTGCTTGAAAAGAAAAAAGGTGGGCAAGATTTTCCTGAATATTATCTTGAGTTTTTATCGCTTTATAGAAAACTTTGTGATTATGCGCTAAACTATGCCGATGGAATTTTATTTCATTCAAGCGCTATTATGGTTGACGGTAACGCTTATCTTTTTACCGCGCCTAGTGGAACGGGGAAATCTACTCACACAAGGCTTTGGAGAGAACTTCTTAAAGATAGAGCGATTATGGTTAACGACGATAAGCCTATGGTAAGGTGTATTGACGGGGAATTTTTCGTTTACGGCACGCCTTGGAACGGCAAACATAGAATTGATAATAACGTCAAGGCAAAAGTTAAAGCGATATGTAAAATTAGCCAAGCAAAAGAAAATTCTATTGTTAAAGCGACCACGGGTGAAATGCTTGTTACCATATTAAATCAAACAATTCGCCCTGAAAACGAAAAAGATATGGATAAATTACTTTTGCTGGTTGAAAAAATGTTAAATTCGGTTGAACTTTATAGTTTAGAGTGTAACGTTTCAATAGATTCTGCAAAACTTTCTTATAAGACTATGTCGGGAGAAGATAATGAAAATTAAAGACGGATTTATTTTGCGTGAAGTTGCTGGGAACTATATAGTTGTTGCAGTGTCTAGCGCAGTTAAAAATTTTAACGTTGCAATTACCTTGAACGAAACGGGTGCGTTTTTATTTAAGGCACTTGGAAATGACGTAACGGAAGAACAGTTGGTATCATCGTTACTTGGTGAATATGAAGTAAGCGAAGAAACTGCTAAAAAAGACGTTAAAGCGTTTATTGAAAAATTGCAAAAAGCAAATCTTTTAAAATAATTAGGGAAGTGTACGATGGAAAAACTAGGGTTTGACAATAAGAAATATTTAGAGATGCAATCGGCAAAAATTCTTGAAAGAATTAAAATGTTCGGTGATAAATTATATTTAGAATTCGGCGGAAAACTTTTCGACGATTATCACGCGTCTCGTGTTTTACCTGGTTTTGAACCCGATAGCAAGATTAAAATGCTCAGCGAACTTAAGGACCAAGCGGAAATTTTAGTCGTTATAAACGCTAACGATATTGAAAAGAACAAACAAAGAAGCGACCTTGGTATTACATATGATTTAGACGTTTTAAGATTGATTGATATTTTCTTAAGTAAAGGTTTTTACGTTGGAAGCGTGGTTTTAACCCGTTTTGCAGAACAACCTTCAGCAATCGCTTTCCAAAAAAGACTAGAAATGCGTGGTATAAAAGTTTACCGTCACTATCCTATCGAAGGTTATCCTTCGGAAGTTGAAAAAATCGTTAACGACGATGGCTACGGAAAAAATGAATATGTTATTACAACCCGTCCGTTAGTAGTTGTGACTGCGCCTGGCCCAGGCAGTGGAAAAATGGCGACTTGTTTATCTCAAATTTATCACGATAACAAGCGTGGAATTAAAGCGGGATATGCAAAATACGAAACTTTCCCCGTTTGGAATTTAGCGTTAAATCACCCTGTAAACGTAGCGTATGAAGCGGCAACGGCAGATTTAAATGATATAAATATGATTGACCCGTTCCACTTGGAAGCATATGGTGAAATGGCAGTTAATTATAATAGAGACGTGGAAATTTTCCCTGTGTTATCGGCAATGTTATGTAAGGTTTTGGGCAAATGCCCTTATAAGTCGCCAACCGATATGGGCGTTAATATGGCAGGGCATTGCATTATTGATGAAAAAATAGTTGAAGAAGCATCAAAACAAGAAATTATTCGCCGTTATTATGCTGCTCAAATCGACGTTAGAAAGGGCGTAATTAGTAAGGATACAATTTCTAAAATAGAAATTTTAATGCAAAGAATGCATATTAGTATCAGCGATAGAAAGGTGGTTGAATATGCGTTAGATAAAGAAACCAAAACGGGAACGCCGTCTTGCGCAATGGAACTTCCTGACGGAAGAATCGTTACGGGAAAAACTAGTAACCTTTTAGGCGCAAGTGCAGCGACTATGCTTAACGCGTTAAAGGTTTTGGGTGACATCGACGATGAAGTTTTCCTTTTATCAGCGTCGGTTATAGAACCTATCCAAAAGTTAAAAGTTAATCATATGGGTAGCGTTAACCCAAGACTTCATACCGATGAAATTTTGCTTTCTTTAGCCGTGTGCGCGGCAAGTGATGAAAAGGCTAAAATTGCATTAAAACAACTTCCTAAACTTAAAGGTGCGCAGTTCCACTCAACCGTTTTATTATCTCCCGTTGACGAACTAACCTTAAAGAAATTGGGCGTTAACGTAACGTGCGAACCAAAAAGACAAACGGAATATTCAAATAAATAAAATAAAAGGGCGTTTAAAAAAACGCCTCTTTTAAATTAATTGCGCATTTTTTGGCTATATTAGTCATAAAAGAAATAAGCATGGAAAAAAATACCAAAAAAATTAAAAAATAAGCGCATAAATCATTGACAAAAAAAATTAAGTGTATATAATAAAACTTAGCACTTGAACAAAGAGAGTGCTAATTTGGAGGTGTTATTATGAAGGTTAGACCTTTATTCGACAAAGTTGTTGTTGAAAGTTTAGAAACTGAAGAAAAAACTCAAAGTGGATTTATTCTTCCGTCAGCGTCACAAGAAAAGCAACAAATGGCAAAGATTATTGCAGTTGGTCCTGGTGGAATTATCGATGGAAAAGAAGTAACGATGCAAGTTAAAGTTGGGGATACCATACTTTATTCAAAATATGCCGGCAGTGAATTTAAGGTTGACGGCAAAGAATTGACCATTATCCGTCAAAGCGATATTTTGGCGGTTGTAGAATAAGGAGGCGTTAAAAATGGCTAAACAATTAAAACACGGAGAAGAAGCGAGAAAAGCGCTCCAAAAAGGCGTTGATACTCTTGCTGATACTGTTAAAATTACCTTAGGTCCTAAGGGAAGAAACGTCGTTCTTGATAGAAAGTTCGGCGCACCGTTAATCACTAACGACGGGGTTACTATCGCTAAGGAAATCGAACTTGAAGACGCATTTGAAAACATGGGTGCTTCACTCGTAAAAGAAGTTTCAACAAAAACTAACGACGTTGCCGGCGACGGAACGACTACCGCAGTTATTTTAGCGCAAGCGATGATTGATGAAGGACTTAAAAACGTTGCAGCAGGTGCAAACCCTGTTATTTTGAAAAAAGGCATTCAAGGTGCTGTCGAAGTTGCCGTTAACGAACTTAAAAACATTTCAAAGCCTGTAAAAGATAAAAACGGAATTTGCCAAGTTGCTTCAATTTCAGCAGGGGACACTACCGTTGGTGAACTTATCAGCGAAGCAATGGAAAAAGTTGGTAAAGACGGCGTTATTACTATTGAAGAAAGCAAGACTATGAAAACCGAACTTTCTACCGTTGAAGGTATGCAGTTCGATAGGGGATATGCTTCTGCTTATATGGTTACTAACACTGATAAAATGGAAGCAGTTTTAGAATCGCCCGTAATTTTAATAACCGATAAAAAGATTTCTGCTATTCAAGAAATTTTACCTGTAATCGAACCGATTGCACAACAAGGTATGCGCCTTTTGATTATCGCTGAAGAAGTTGAAGGGGATGCTCTTGCAGCGCTCGTTGTAAATAAACTCAAAGGCGTGTTCAACTGCGTTGCAGTTAAAGCACCAGGGTTTGGCGATAGAAGAAAAGCAATGCTTGAAGATATTGCAATTTTAACGGGTGGAACGGTTGTTTCAAGTGAACTTGGTTATGACTTTAAAGACGTTACCATGGATATGTTAGGTAGAGCAGGAACCGTTAAGGTTGATAAGGATAATACAACGATTATCAACGGTGCAGGCGACCCAAGAAATATTGAAGCAAGAAAACAAGCAATCAAAGCGCAAATTGCTGAAACAACTTCTGATTATGATAGAGAAAAATTACAAGAACGCCTTGCAAAACTTGCAGGTGGCGTAGCAGTAATCAACGTTGGTGCTGCAACTGAAATCGAAATGAAAGAAAAGAAACTTCGCATTGAAGACGCTCTTAACGCAACCAAGGCTGCTGTTCAAGAAGGTATCGTTCCTGGTGGTGGAATTGCGCTTATTTCAACTATTAAAGTGTTGGAAAATTATATTGCAACCCTTTCTGGTGATGAAAAGACGGGTGCTGAAATCGTATTAAAGGCAGTTCAAGCGCCACTTCGTCAAATTGCATTAAATGCAGGACTTGACGGTTCAGTTATCTTGAACGAAGTATTGAAAGCACAAAAAGCAAACTTTGGTTTCAACGCACTTTCAAACGAATATTGCGATATGGTTGAATGTGGTATTATTGACCCAACAAAAGTTACCCGTTCTGCGCTTGAAAATTCAGCGTCAGTTGCAGGTGTATTTTTAACAACTGAATCAGTAGTTGCTGATATTCCAGAAGCAAACGCTCCACAAATGGGCGCTGGTGCTGGAATGGGTGGAATGTATTAATTTTTACCTAAAAAGTAATAAAAAAGGGCTCTCTAGAGTGAGACCCTTTTTTTGTTTTAAATAATATTTACATTGTACTTTTTTGAGTTGCAAAAAAGTACCAAAAAACGTGGGGCTCTTTTCCGAAGTTGCCCCACACCCCGCAAACTCCTCAAAACCCCTAACCCCTTATTCTTTAAGGGGAAAAGTTTTGTTTAATAAAAAAATACGACAATGCGTCGTATTTAAACATTTTATAAAAAAAATATTTTATAATAATTAAAAAGGAGATATATTATGTGGTCGGTTTTGGAACAATTATATATGCTTGAGTTGGATAATGAACTTATTAAAGATAAAACTAGTCTTGAAATCAAAGAAGAACAAGTTTACGATAATTTGCGCAAGTCTTTAACAAAAGAACAGCGTAGATTATTTGATGAGTTTGTTGAGTTAATTAGCGATAGACTTGCTGAGCGTCAAGAAGTTCTTTATAAATTGGGGTTTAAGACGGGGTTAAAACTTGTTAAAGAGTTAAAAGATTAAGTTTTGCATAATTCTACAATTTTCGCGCATAATAATTTTGCGGGTAAAGGGGGATTTATGGACGATAAGTTTTTATGCGGTATGCTGTTAGGCGTTATTGGTGGCGCGGTTATCGCAACCAATTCGGCTAGAGCAAGGCAAATCGTTAGAGATAGCCAAGAACAAGTTAAAGAAAAAGTAGAAGAAGTTACTTCTAACAAGAAAAATAAACAATAACCGTTGTGGTGGAGATAGGAAATAAATTGACTATTCTCCGCCATTTTCTTTTAAAACAATTGCATTTATTATGCAAAATGTGGTAAAATATAAAGGTGAAAAGATTTTTGTGTTTAGATATCGGCGATAAAAGAATTGGCATTGCCGTAAGCGACCCTTTTAACACTTACGCACTGCCCGTGGAAACTTATTCGCGCAAAAACTTAAAAACTGACCTTGAAAAAATTGCCTTTTACGTTAAAGATAAGGGCGCAACGGCTTTAGTTTGTGGGCTTCCCGTTAACTTTGACGGAACGCCGTCAGTTCAAACTAAAAAGGCAGAATTCTTTATTGAAAAATTAAAAGAAATTCTTTCCGTTGAAGTTTTTACCGTTGACGAACGTTGCACTACCTGTGAGGCAGAAGACGTTTTGATTGAACAAGGTAAGTCAAGGGCAGAGCGCAAACAGTTTGTGGACAGTCTTGCTGCATCGTCGATTTTACAAGGATTTTTAAACGATTTAAATAAATCAAATCATTAAAGGAGAACTATTATGAGCGAAAAAGAAAAGAAATGTACTTGTGGTTGTGATGAACACGAATGTGATTGCGAACACGAACACGAACACGATTGTGAATGTGGTTGTGATTGCGATGAAGATATCGTTGAACTCACTACCGACGATGGAAAAAAACTTAAATTTTATTTTGTAGGAACTATTGAATATCAAGGTAAATTATATTCAGCGTTTGAACCTGCTGAACAAATCGACGGTATTGACGACGATGATTTAATTATCTTTGAACTCTCTGGTGACGACGAAGAAACTGCAGACCTTCTTCCTGTTGAAGACGAAGCGATTTTAGATGCAGTATTTGAAGAATTCTGCAAAGCCTTAGAAGAAGATGATCTTGCTGACGAAGCTGAACAATTAGACAAATAATTAAAAAACTAAAAGCGCAGGTGTTGCGCTTTTTTGTTATAAACACTATGGAATTTATATTATTAAACGAACAGCAAAAGGAATTTTATTCTAAAAATATCGTTCACTTAATGACTTTAAGTGATAAAGATTTCGTGCCACCTTTATCTTCAAGGTCTTCAACTCTTCAAAAGAATTTATCCGTTAATCAATCTAACGGAAGCATTTATGCTTATTTTAGTGAAATGATTAAACAAAAAGTGCTTGCCTTTATTGAAGACGGGGTATTTTTAGGCTTTGTTTCTTTTAAAGAAAATTATTCTAACGACGTTATTTTGCCTAGTACCTTGCCTAATATTTATCTTTCAACTTTGGTTTTAGACGAAAAAGCAAGGGGGAAGCATATAACTCAGCGTGCATACGAGCATTTGTTTAACGTGCTTTATCCAAAGCATAACATTTTCACAAGAACTTGGTCAACAAACGCACCACATATAAGAATTTTAGATAAATTTAACTTTACTGAACTTGCTAGAATAAATAACGACCGTGGTGAAAATATAGACACCGTTTACTTTGAGAAGTTAAGATAAAAAAATAAAAATAAAAGCGCTAACTTATAGTTAAACAAGTTGGCGCTTTTTGTTATTTTATTTAAAAATCGCTTAAAATTGTTTGCATATATATAAGTTTTATGCTAAAATATACAAGCAAAAATTCGCACCCGTGCGTTCGAAAAGGTTTTCGTGTTTCCCAAAAAACTCTTATCGGGGAAATGTAACCTTTGGTTAATCGGCGTCGGGGAGGCTGAACGGAGGTAATTTTTATGGCAGTTATCACAATGAAACAACTCCTTGAAACAGGGGTACACTTTGGACACCAAACTAGAAGATGGAATCCAAAAATGAAGAAGTATATCTTCGGCGAAAGAAACGGTATTCATATTATCAACCTTGAACAAACCGTTGAACTTATTGAAAAAGACGTTTATCCTTTCGTTGTTGATATGGTTAAGAAAGGCAAGAGCGTTCTTTTCGTTGGTACGAAAAAGCAAGCGCAAGACGCTATCAAAGAAGAAGCAGAAAGATGCGGTCAATACTACATCAACAGCCGTTGGCTTGGTGGCACGCTCACGAACTTCAAAACCATTCGTTCAAGAGTTGAAAGACTCAACAAACTTGACAATATGGAAAAAATGGGCGAATTCGACCTATTACCTAAGAAAGAAGTTATCGGCTTAAAGGCTGAAAGAGAAAAACTTCAAACCAACCTTGGTGGTATTAGAGAAATGAGAAGTCTTCCTGGCGTAATGTTCATCGTTGACCCAGAACAAGAAGATATCGCTGTTTTAGAAGCAAGAAAACTCAATATCCCAATCGTTGCTATCACTGACACCAACTGTGACCCAGACCTTATCGACCACGTTATTCCTGGTAACGACGACGCTATTCGTGCCGTTAAACTTATTGCATCTGTAATTGCTGACGCAGTTATCGAAGCAAACCAAGGCGAACAAATGGAAAAGGCTGAAGAAGTTGAAGAAGCCGTTTCTATGGAAGAAGCAGTTGCTGAAAAGGCTGAATAATTTTTAGTTTATAAGGGAGATTAAGAATATGTTTACAAGTAAAGACGTAATGGAACTCCGTAAGAAAACGGGTGCAGGCGTTGCAGATTGCCAAAAGGCTTTGAAAGAAACTGACGGTAACATGGATAAAGCCGTTGACTTTTTAAGAGAAAAAGGTATTGCAACTGCTGCTAAAAAAGCATCAAGAATTGCCGCTGAAGGTATTGTTGCATCACTTATCAAAGGCGATACCGGCGTTTTAGTTGAAGTTAACTGTGAAACCGACTTCGTTGCTAAGGGCGACCAATATAAAGCGTTCGTTGACAGCGTTGCAAACTACGTTTGCGATAACGAAGTTGCTGATATCGATGCATTAGTTAGCGCTAAAAACGATGAAACTATTGCTGCAACTGCAAAAATCGGCGAAAAGATTTCTATCCGTCGTTTTGCTAAATATACCGTTACCGCTGGTGTTGTTGAAAGTTATATCCACATGGGCGGAAAAGTTGGTGTTTTAGTTGAAGTTGAAGGTTGCACTTGCGACGGTGCAAAAGAACTCGCACACGACGTTGCTCTTCAAATCGCTGCTGCAAAACCTTTATATTTAAACGCTAGTGAAGTTCCAACCGACGTTCTCGAACACGAAAAGGAAATTTTAAGAGCACAAGCGCTTAACGAAGGTAAGCCTGCTCAAATCGTTGACAGAATGGTTGAAGGTAGAGTTAAGAAGTATTACGATGAATTCTGTTTGCTTAACCAAGCATTCGTTAAAGACCCTTCAATGACCATTGAAAAACTCGTTAAGTCATATGGTGACAAGATGGGCAAAACTCTTTCAATCAAACGTTTCACTCGTTTCGAAATGGGCGAAGGTTTAGAAAAGAGAAACGACGATTTTGCTGCTGAAGTTGAAGCACAAATGAAAAAATAATTTCTTTTAAGAAAATATTTGAAATTAACACCACCAAAAATTTGGTGGTGTTTTCTTTTTTGTTAAAAAATATTTAAATTTTTACTTATTATTATCCATTTTTTGACTGTTTTTTTAAGGGATATTGTTTTTACTATTTACAAATTTAAAAAAAAGGTATATAATGTATAAGATAATTTGCTTATAATATTATTGTTAAGGAGAAGGGTTAAAATGCAAAAAGCAGTTTACAAAAGAGTTATCATTAAACTTTCTGGCGAAGCCTTAGCAGGCGAAAATGGAAACGGCATCAACGAAAAAGTTCTTGACGAAGTAACTAACCAAATAATCGCAGTCAAAAACTTAGGCGTTGAAATTGGTATTATCGTCGGTGGTGGTAACTTTTGGCGTGGCAGACAAGGTAAAGAAATGGATAGAACAACCGCAGACCATATGGGTATGCTTGCAACGGTTATCAATGCATTGGGGCTTCAAGACGCCTTAGAAAGAAAAGGTGTTCCTACCAGAGTTCAAACGGCTTTAACTATCACGCGTGTTGCTGAACCTTATATTTTAAGAAAGGCAATGTCCCATTTAAATAAGGGCAGAGTAGTTATCTTTGCTTGTGGAACGGGTAACCCATATTTTACAACTGATACGGCGGCTGCACTTCGCGCTGCAGAAATTAACGCTGAAGTATTGTTACTTGCTAAAAACGTTGACGGTATTTATGACAGCGACCCTAAACTTAACAAAAATGCAAAGAAACTTGACGTGGTTTCATATAAAGATTATATAGCGCAAGGCTTAAAGGCGATGGATACGACGGCAATTACAATTTGTATGGAAAACAATATTCACGTTTTAGCGTTCGGCTTATTTGAAGAAAACGCACTTCTTCGCGCTGTTTGTGGCGAAAATATCGGCACTTTGATTAAATAAATTTTAGGAGAAAATTACTATGGCTATTGAAAACGAACAATTTGAAATGCTTATGATGGAAACTATGGAAAGAACGGACAAAACCGTTTCGGTTTTGAACGGCGAATATATCACTATCCGTGCGGGCAGAGCAAACCCACATATTTTAGATAAGGTTTTGGTTGATTACTATGGAACACCAACCCCAATCAATCAAGTTGGTAACTTATCGGTTAGTGAAGGAAGATGCTTAATTATCTCGCCTTGGGATGCAAGTATGCTTAAAGTTATCGAAAAGCAACTTCTTGCTGAAAACTTAGGAATTACCCCTGTTAACGACGGTAAAATTATTAGACTTACTTTCCCAGCGCTTACCGAAGAAAGAAGAAAAGAATTAGTTAAACAAATCAAAAAGATGGCTGAAGATAGCAAGGTTGCAGTTCGTAATATTCGTCGTGACGCTATGGACGCTTTAAAGAAGATGAAAAACAATAAAGAACTCAGCGAAGACGAACACGCTTCTTGTGAAAAAGAAGTTGATAAAACTATTAGCGAATCAATCGATAGAATCGAAAAACTTTGCGCCGATAAAGAAAAGGACATCCTTTCTGTATAATGGAAGAACTTAAAATTCCCCACCACGTTGGGATTATTATGGACGGTAACGGCAGGTGGGCAACTGCTCGTGGCAAAGAACGTTCTTATGGTCATAAGATTGGCTCGAAAAACGTGGATTTAATCGTAGAACACGCCTTTTCAACGGGGGTTTACGCATTAACTTTATACGCGTTTTCTGCAGAGAATTGGGCGCGCCCTAAAAAAGAAGTTGACGAACTTATGAAACTTCTTAAAACATACCTTAAAAAATTCAGTAAAAAACTTATTGATAAGGGTGTGAAACTCGTCGTTGCAGGCAGTAAAGACGAACTTTCTCAAGAACTAAAAGACGAAATTATTTCCATTGAAGAAAGAACGAAAAATAATAATGCGCATATTTTAAATATCGCGTTAAATTACGGTGGTAGACAAGAGATAGTTAAAACGGTAAATAAACTTATTGCCTTAGGTAAACCCGTTGATGAAAAAACGCTTTTAGAAAATTTATATACTGCCGAGTCTAAAGAACCCGACCTTATAATTAGAACGGGGGGAGAGATTAGACTTTCTAACTTTTTATTATATCAAGGCGCATATAGCGAACTTTATTTTACTGACGTTTTGTGGCCTGATTTCGATGAAAATCAATTTGATTTAGCGATTAAAGAATTTAGCAAAAGAAAACGCCGTTTTGGCAAAATTTAGGTTGTATCAATGTTAAAAAGAACGATTACCGGCGCGTGTTACGCTATAATAATTTTTAGTTTTTTCCTTCTTAGAGAAGTGGATTACCGTTTGTTTGACGTTTTAATTTATACTTTTTCTATTTTGGGAACTTATGAAATGGCAAGGGCGATTAAACCATATCTAGTTTATGGCAACTACAACACGCTTTTGGTTTACGGAACGCTTTTAGTTCCAACTTATATTACTTTAGAATATATCATAGAAGACGGTTCGGGCAGTTTAGTAATAATCGCGTCGTTTATTTTGGCACTAGCATTTGCTATCGTTTGTTATACGCAAAAAAAAGATAGAGAAACTATGGCGATGAATATCTTACCATATTTCTATCCTGCAATATTTATGCTCGCTATGTTAATGAGTAACGATTACGGTCAAGATAAAGGATTTATTTGCTTATTGCTTCCGTTCGTAACTTCTGCATTATGCGATACTTTCGCATATTTTACCGGAAGTTTAATTGGTGGGAAGAAACTTTGCCCTAAACTAAGCCCTAAAAAAACTTGGTCGGGTGCGATAGGTGGAATTGTAGGTGGAATTGTAGGCGCGCTTTTGGTATTCTTTATATTTAATAATAGAATTAGCGTTAAATTCCCGTTACCAGCACTTTTATTTGTAATCATTGGTATAGTTGCTAGTGTTTTAACTATTTTTGGCGATTTGTTTGAAAGTTTTATAAAACGAAAGGTTGGCATTAAGGACATGGGTTCAATCTTGCCGGGACACGGTGGGGTTTTAGATAGAATTGACAGCACGATGTTCGTATCTTTATTCGTTTGTGCTTTGTTTATGTTCGTATAGGAGAAAAATGAAAAAAATTGCATTGATAGGAAGCACGGGTTCGATTGGCAGACAAGCCTTATCGGTAGTGCGCCGTCATAAAGATGAATTTGAAATAATTTCACTCGCCGCAGGGACTAATGTCGGCGAGTTTTTATCACAAGTAAAAGAATTTAAGCCAAGAGTGGCAACCCTTTCTTTAACTAATCAAGATATCGAAAAAGACATTCCTAAGGGCGTAGATTTTTATTCTGGTGAAAACGCTTTTACTAACGCTATCGTAGACGAAGCCGATATAGTTTTAGTTTCGTTAGTTGGGTTTAAGGGGATTATTGCCGTTTTAGATGCAATCGAAAAGGGTAAAGATATCGCGCTCGCTAATAAAGAAAGTTTGGTCGTTGGCGGTGATTTGGTTATGAAAAAAGCCAGAGAAAAAGGGGTTAAAATTTTCCCCGTAGACAGCGAACACTCTGCAATTTGGCAAGCCTTAAACTTTGATTATAATAAGCCGTTTAATAAAATCATATTGACTTGTAGTGGTGGTGCGTTTAGAGATTTAACTAAAGAACAACTCTCAAAAGTTTCTTATAAAGACGCGCTTTTACACCCAAATTGGAATATGGGCGCAAAAATTACAGTCGATTGCGCAACCTTAGTAAACAAGGCTTTTGAAGTTATTGAAGCAAAATGGCTTTATAATACCAATTTCGACAAAATAGACGTTATAATTCACCGTGAAAGTATCATACACTCTATGGTAGAGTATCTTGACGGTTCGGTTATAGCGCAAATGAGTTATCCAACGATGGAACTTCCAATAACGCTTGCTTTATCGGGTGGTGAAAGAAAGACGGCGGGATTGAATAGTTTAGATTTTGCTAAATTAAAAACTTTGAGTTTTGAAAGTGTTGATAACGAACGTTTTCCATGCTTTAAGTTAGTGCTTGACACTGCAAAATTCGGTGGAAATTATCCAGCAGTTGTAAATGGGGCTAACGAAATGGCTGTCAAGTTATTCTTAGAAGGTAAAATTTCTTATAACGATATATATAAAGCACTGTTTGGTACCGTGCAAAGTTTCTTCGGTGGGCATCATACCGGCTTAGAAGAACTTCAAGAAGCCGACCGTTTCGGTAGGAATTACGTTAAAGAATTGTTTGGAGTGTAATGGAAAATTTATTGACTGCGTCTTTTGGTGACGTATTAAGTTATATCGGCTATATTTTGCTAGCAATATTAGTTTTACTCATAATGATAACCGTTCACGAATTCGGGCATTATATAGCGGGCAAAATTTTCGGTTTTGGTATAGATGAATTTGCCATCGGGTTTGGACCTAAAATCTTTTCAAAAAAGAAAAAAGACGGGGAAACTTTTTCCGTGCGCTTACTTCCAATCGGTGGCTTTTGTGCTTTTTGTGGCGAAGATGCTGAAAGTGATGACCCCACTGCTTTTAACAATAAAAAATGGTGGCAAAGAATAATCGTTTTAGTTTCTGGCGCGCTTATGAATTATATTTTGGCGCTCTTTATTATTATTTTAATGTTCGGTATTTACGGGCATACGGCGCTAGTGACTTATAAAACGACCGAATTCCCAAGCGCAATTTATAATGAAGAAAACAGTTTTATTGATAAAGACGTTATCGTAAAAGCAAACGGTAAAAACGTTTATCTAACAACCGACCTTATGAACGCCATTGACGGCAAAAATGCAGGGGAGACCGTTCAATTTTTAATAATAAGAAAGGGGCAAGAGCGTAATCTAAACCTTACTCTTCGCGCTGATACCGATTTTAAAAATATTCGAGATAATCAATCTTTATTAAATGCGATTGGCGTTAAATATAACGTCGATGATAAAGGCGAAATTACCGACAGTGGACTTTATATGACCGGTATTCGTTTTGGCTTTTTTAGAACGATAGGCAGGAGTTTTGAATATTCCTTTAAGTTGGCAGGTATGGTCTTTTCAGTGTTTGGTCAACTTTTAACAGGTGCTCTGGGTATAAATTCAATCGGGGGAACGGTCACCACAATTTCCGTTACGGCTGATGCAATAAAAATCGGTGGGTTTAGAAATCTTCTAAACATATCTTCTTTTATAGGTGTTAATTTAGCCGTTTTCAATCTTTTACCAATCCCTGCTTTAGACGGTTCTCGTGTAGTCTTCACCTTAATCGAAGGCATTAGAAAAAAACCAATTAATCGCAGGGTTGAAGCAATTATTCATACCGTTGGTTTATTCGCTTTATTAGCATTTGCAGTATTTGTAGATTTGCAACAATGTTTTTAAGGGCTTATAAACTTCGCAATACTTCGTTAACTGCTTCGTGTTTGGACTTCGATGACCAGAAGGTCAATCTTACCCCAAACCCTTCGCGAGCCTCGTCTTGCTTGTTTCTAAACCCTTAAAATATGGCTTACAAACTTCGCAATACTTCGTTAACTGCTTCGTGTTTGGATTTCGATGACCAGACGGTCAATCTCACCCCAAACCCTTCGCGAGCCTTGTCTTGCTTGTTTCTAAACCCTTAAAATATGGCTTACAAACTTTGCAAGACTTCGTTTTGTTATTCTTACTTAAGTTAAAAAGTTCGCTTTGCGGACTTTTTTATTGTGTAAACAATAAACCCCCAGATAGTCTGGGGGTCCAGTAAAGGTTTACCGTTGAGTAAAATCCTCCGTTTGTGTATAATAAAAGTTGCGACCTGCCAGTTGCAACTAAAAAACAAACGGAGGATTTATGAAAAAAGAAATTTTCACTGGAAATAGTTTAGCACATACCAAATGGAATTGCAAGTATCACATAGTATTTGCGCCAAAATATCGTCGAAAAGTATTTTTTGAAGAAAAAAGGCAAGAGATAAGGGATATACTGCGAACGTTATGTAAATGGAAAGGTGTAGAGATAATAGAAGGAGAAGTATGTCCCGACCATATACATTTACTTTTATCAATACCACCCAAAATTAGCGTTTCGGGATTTATGGGGTACTTAAAAGGAAAAAGTAGTCTAATGATATTTCAAAAATACGGCAACTTAAAATTTGCATACCGAAATCGCGAATTTTGGTGCAGAGGTTTTTATGTAGATACATCGGGTAAAGACACGAAAGCAATTAAAGAGTATATTAAAAATCAATTAGAACAAGACAAACAAGCAGACCAGTTAAGTATATTTAACCCAAAAGACCCGTTTACGGGTAGCAAGTAAAAGGTGCAGGACTGGCAGGTCGTTAAAATACGCACTTGTGCGTAAGCCAAAATAGTTTAGGGCTAATTGCCCGAAAATGAAAAACCACCAGCTAGGCTGGTGGATATTTATTTCGTTACTTGTATTAATTAAAAAAGCATTAAAATTCCGCTTATTATCATTGCAATATAAATAATCGTTTTAAGCTTTTTTGCATTTAATTTATCAAAAACAAGTTTACCTATAAAATCACCGAGTAAGCACCCTATAGTTCCAATCAGCCAATAAACAAGAAGTTCAAGGGTTATAAGTCCGTTGATTGCTCTAACTATGGTTGCGTAAATATTTGTTAAACAAAAGTAAAATTGTATGCCAGCAAAATATTTTAAGTTATTGTCAGTTGCATGAGTTAAATATAAAACGATAGGTGGACCACCCGTTGAAAAAAGTCCGTTCAACGTTCCACCAATAGCACCTGCCAATATGCCTTTTGTAACGGTTGGTTTGAAATGAATTTTTTCGTTAAAAAACAAAAAATAAACACTTAATAAAATTAAAATAATCCCAAGTAAAATGCTAAATAAATCGTTTGAAACGTTTGCTGAAAAATATACGGCGATTGGAATAAAAATCATTGCCGAAATAAGCATTGGTAAAACGATTTTATAGGGGACATTCTTTCTATATTTTATTGCGTTATAAGTTGAAGTTCCCGACGAAAATAGGCAAGAAATACTTGTTGCTGAAGTTAAACTTGGCATAAAATGTGGTAAAAATAGCATGGCAAAAATCCCAAGCCCAAAACCACTTACTCTTTGAACAAAACTTGCCCCAAAGCCAACTAATATTAATAAAATTGCAATAGTTAACTCAATTTCCATATTACTTATTTTATCATACAATAATTTATTAGTCAAAAGAAAAAATAATATATTTGACCAATAAATTAAGAATTAGTTTATATTAGTAGTTTATAATTACTGTAAAAAAATGGAATATTATATACTAAAGAAGAAAGGAAAAAGTGTATGGGGAAGAGATTAAGCATTTCAGAAAAACTTGCAAAAAGAAAATATAAAAAACCTAGCCGGTTTATTTATTGGATTTATAAGACCATTATGCTCGATATGGTGGCAAAAAAATATAACGTCAAGTTTAATATTATTGACGACGTAAACGATTGTGACGGACCGTGCTTCGTAATTTTTAATCATTTATCTAGAATTGACCACGCTTACGTTATGGGTGCAACTTATCCAAGAGTTACGAATATGATGGCTGGCTGTAACGAGTTTTATAGAACTAAATTTTCATTTATATTTGGGTTAAATAAGGTTATACCAAAAAAGCAATATACAGCCGATACTTTGCCAATTCGCGCCGTTAGTAAGGTTATAAAACAAGGTGGTTGCGTTACTTTTGCACCTGAAGGATTGGCAAGCGATTTTGGTGGAAATAAGCCTATCGTTCCAGGCACAAGTAAAATGTTTAAGCATTTTAAAGTTCCCGTATATTTATGCTATTTAGAAGGGCAATACTTACAAAATACTAAGGTTTGCCTTGACGAAAGATACGGCGAAACTTATGCAACGATGTCCTTATTATTTTCTAAAGATGACGTTAATAGGCTTTCTGTTGATGAAATGGATGAAATTATAAACGAAAAATTCCGTCGTAACGAGTACGAGTGGAATAAGGAAAAGAAAATCAAGTGGGAAACTAAGGGAAGAATTTGTCATCGTTTAGAAGATATGTGTTATAAATGCCCTAAGTGTGGCAAAGAATTTACGATGAAAGGTGAAGGCGATAAAATCACTTGTTCAAACTGTGGAAACGGTGCAACGATGGACGATTATTATCAATTTCATCCATTTGCTGATGCAGTTATCCCGGAAACACCGTTTGATTGGGTTCAAAATGAACGTATTGATATAATTAAAGAAATTCGTGAAAATCCAGACTATCGTTTTGAAGATGAATGTGAAATCGGTAATTTAGATGAATATAAACTTGTTGGCGACAATAAAACGAGTTTTATCGTGGGTAAAGGTAAGATTTGGATTGACCATCAAGGTTTGCACTATAAGGGAACTAGAAAGGGTGAACCTTACGAATTCCACGTGGATTATAAACAACTTTATACCTTGATTACCGAAGTTGATATGAGTTATTTTAACTTTTATCTAAATGGGGAATATTTTGATATTTTCCCAAAACATCAAACGGTAGGGAAGTTCTATTTGTTGGTTGAAGAAATGCATCGTTATCACGTTAATTTCTATAAAAACTTCAAGTGGAACGACTATATGTACGAAGGGCTAGAACTCGGTATTGATAACAAGTAAAATCAATAATAAAAAAGCAAAAAACGACTTGATTTTTCAAGTCGTTTTTAAGTTTAAAAAAAAGCCGTGCACTGAAATCGACAGATACCGCCGAAGTGGTAACGTGATAGGTAACTCCTTCAAAGCAACCTTATATCACACGCGCCTAACCGTTTAGTGCTGCTGTATTCCTACTCTGACACGGTTCGCGGGGGCACGTTGCATAAGACCTTAATATCAACGTCCCTTGTCACGTGCAACCTTCCACAATAAAAGCCTCAAACAGCGTTCTGTTTCGCTAAGCGAATTGCGAATTACAGGGCATCGCTAACTCCCCACATAGCACGGCTATAATATTCTAACCTAAAAATTAGTGTTTGGCAAGTAATTTTTAATTAAAATTTTGAAATTTAACAAAATTAACTTTACATTTTGTCGCTTTATAGTTATAATTTATTAGATATATTTTAAATAAAATAAATTTCGACGTTAAATCGGGAGAAATGCATTATGTATAAGAAAGTAGACACAACCTTAAACTTTCTCGATAGGGAAAAAGAAGTTCTTAAATTTTGGAAGGAAAATAAAATTTTTGAACAAAACGTAAACGCTAACGAAGGCAGTCGTGAATTTACTTTTTACGATGGTCCACCAACCGCTAACGGTAAGCCACACATCGGGCATATTTTAACCCGTGTTATCAAGGATATTATTCCACGTTATCACGTTATGAAAGGCGACCACTGTTTAAGAAAGGCAGGTTGGGATACTCACGGACTTCCCGTTGAACTTGAAGTTGAAAAACTTTTAGGTATCGACGGCAAACAAGAAATAGAAAAATACGGTATTGAACCTTTCATTAAAAAGTGTAAAGAAAGCGTTTGGAAATATAAGGGCGAATGGGAAAAAATGAGTGACCGCGTTGGCTATTGGGCTGACATGGAAAACCCTTACGTTACTTACGACGATAACTATATCGAATCAGTATGGTGGGCAATTAAGACCATCGCTGAAAAAGGACTTTTATATAAAGGACATAAAATCGTTCCTTACTGCCCAAGATGTGGAACGGCTCTTTCTTCACACGAAGTTGCTCAAGGTTATAAAGACGTTAAAGACGTTTCTGTTTTCGTGCGCTTTAAGATTAAGGGCAGAGAAAACGCATATTTTCTTGCATGGACAACAACTCCTTGGACTCTTCCTTCAAACGTTGCGCTTTGTATGAATCCAAAGGAAAATTACGTTGAAATTATCGCTGAAGACGGTGCTACTTACGTTCTTGCTGAAGCGCTTGCTCCGTCACTTTTTGAAAACTATCAAACGGTTAGCGTTAAAAAAGGTTTAGATTACGAATATGTTGAATATGAACCACTTTTCGATTACGCATTGGGTTCTTTCAAAGAAAAGGCTTATTATGTAGTTTGTGATAGTTACGTTACTCTTACCGATGGTAGTGGTATCGTTCATATTGCGCCTGCATTTGGTGAAGACGATGCTAACGTCGGTAGAAAATATAATCTTCCTTTCGTTAAATTAGTTGACGACAGGGGAAATATGCTTGACTCAACGGGTGTTCTTGCAGGCAAGTTCGTTAAAGATGCTGATAAGATTATCATTAAAATGCTTAAGGAAAACGGACTTTTATTTAAGGAACTTCCATTTGAACATAGTTATCCATTCTGTTGGCGTTGTGATACACCACTTCTTTATTATGCAAGGTCAAGTTGGTTTATCAAGATGACGGCAGTAAAGGATAGATTGCTTGAAGCAAACAATTCAATTAATTGGATGCCTGAAACCATTAAAAACGGACGTATGGGCAACTTCCTTGAAAACGTTATCGATTGGGGCTTATCTCGTGAAAGATATTGGGGTACGCCATTACCTGTTTGGGTATGTGAAAAGTGTGGTAAAATTCACGTTATCGGCAGTAAGCAAGAATTAAAAGAAAAATGTGGAATTGAAGGTGATATTGAACTTCACCGTCCATATATTGACGACTGTACTTTTGACTGCGAATGCGGTGGAAAGTTCGTTCGTGAAAAAGAAGTTATCGACTGCTGGTTTGACTCAGGTTCTATGCCGTTTGCTCAATACCACTATCCATTTGAAAATAAAGAACTTTTTGAAAGCCATTTCCCAGCAGATTTTATTAGTGAAGCGATTGACCAAACTCGTGGTTGGTTCTATACCTTACTTGCAATATCAACCTTGCTTTTTGATAAAGCACCTTTTAAGAATTGTATAGTTTTAGGTCACGTTAACGATAAAAACGGTATCAAAATGAGTAAGCACAAAGGGAACGTAGTCGATCCTTGGACTATTCTTGATAAACAAGGCGCCGATGCTGTTAGATGGTATTTCTATACAGGTTCTGCACCTTGGCTTCCATCACGCTTTTATGAAGAAGCCGTTTCGGAAGCACAAAGAAAGTTTATGGGAACGCTTTGGAACACTTACGCATTCTTCGTGCTTTACGCAGATATTGATAAATACAATCCTGCTGATTATAAACTTGAAAATTGCAAGTTAACGTTAATGGATAAATGGATTTTATCTAAACTCAACACACTTATTAAAACCGTTGATAACGGACTTGCATCTTATAATATCTTTGACAGTGCAAGAGCGCTTCAAAGTTTCACCGACGACCTTTCAAATTGGTACGTTCGTCGTGGTAGAGAAAGATATTGGGGTCACGATATGGATGACGATAAGATTTCCGCTTACACCACGCTTTACACCGTGCTTGTAACGATGGCAAAATTATCTGCTCCGTTCACTCCGTTTATGGCTGAATCAATTTATCAAAATTTAGTTCCTAATTTCTATAAAGACGCACCGAAGTCAGTTCATCTTTGCGCGTTCCCTAAGGTAGATGAAAATGCGATTGACCTTGAACTTGAAGACGGTATGCAAAACGTTTTAGATATCGTAGTGCTTGGTAGATCTTGCAGAAATACTGCAAACATTAAGAACCGTCAACCACTTCAAAAAATATTCGTTTGTTCTGAAAGAAGAACGGTCCTTACCGAAGGACTTTTGGATATTGCTAAGGATGAACTTAACGTTAAGGAAGTGGAATATCTTCGTGATGCAAGTAGATTTGTTTCGTATACGATTAAACCACAACTTAAAACCCTTGGCCCAAAATATGGTGCAAAACTTAATAAAGTTAGAAAATTCTTTGAAGTTTGCGACGCACTAGAAGTAGTTTCAACGGTAAAAGCCGGTCAAGTTTATAAGACTGAATTTGAGGGGGACACTTTTGAATTTACCATAGACGACCTTTTGATTTCAACCAATAGTGTTGAAGGTTTTATCGCTTCAAGTGATAACGGTATCACGGTAGTAATGGATACGAACGTTACTGAAGAACTTAAAGCCGAAGGTGTTCAAAGAGAGTTGATTTCTAAAATTCAATCGATGAGAAAAGAAGCAGGCTTTGAAGTAACCGATAAAATCACCGTTAACTTCGTTACGGAAGACGAGGGTATTAAAGACGCTTTCGCTAAAGCAGATGCGATTAAAAATATCGTACTTGCAACTGAAATTAAAGAAGGCGATACTGAAGGCTTTAAGAAACAACTTGACGTCAACGGCGCAACTTGTACGGTAGTTATCAATAAGGTTAGTAAATAATGAGAACGGCTGATTGGAAAGATTACGCTGTTATATCAACCGGAAACGGCTATAAGTTAGAGCGCTGGAAAGACGTTGTTCTTCTTCGTCCAGACCCACAAGTAATTTGGTCTCCGTCAATTGATATGGACGGATACAAAGGCTTAGTCGCAAAATACGTGCGCAGTGAAACGGGTGGCGGAAAATGGATTTTTAAAGGTAAGATGCCAGCCGAATGGACCGTGAGTTATAAAGACTTAACGTTCAAGATTAAGCCGATGGGATTTAAGCATACGGGACTTTTTCCTGAACAAGCAGTAAATTGGGATTTAATGACCGATTTAATAAAAAATGCAAATAGAGAAATAAACGTTCTTAATCTTTTTGCATATACGGGCGGGGCAACGGTTGCCTGCGCAAAAGCAGGCGCAAAAGTGTGCCACGTTGACGCTGCTAAGGGTATGGTAGAACGCGCGGGCGAAAACGTAAGACTTTCTAACGTTGGTGACGGTAAAGTTAGGTATATTATAGACGATTGTAAAAAATTCGTTGAAAGGGAAATCCGTCGCGGAAGAAAATACGACGCTATTATAATGGACCCGCCAAGTTACGGAAGAGGACCTAACGGTGAAATGTGGAAACTAGAAAACGAATTATATTCTTTCGTTGAACTTTGTGAAAAAGTTTTAAGTGATAATCCTCTTTTCGTTCTTATTAATAGTTATACCACGGGACTTCAACCTCAAGTATTAAAGAATATTTTACAACTTACAGTTGCTAAAAATAGAGGTGGACAAATCGACGCTTATGAAGTGGGCTTAAAAACCGAAGAAAAGGGCGTTATTTTACCTTGTGGTAACAGCGGAATTTGGATAAATGGTAAATAGTATGGATGATTTAATTATTTTACACGAAGACAATCATATAATTGTGGTTCTAAAACCTCAAAACGTTCCTTCATGTGAAGATGAAAGTAAAGACGTGGATATGCTTACCATGATAAAAGAGTATATTCGCACAACTTATAATAAGCAAGGCAACGTTTACCTAGGACTTATACATAGATTAGATAGACCTACGGGTGGAGTAATGGTATTTGCTAAAAGTTCTAAGGCGGCGTCTAGACTTTCTTTACAAATGAGAGAAGGCGACTTTGAAAAACGTTATTTAGCAGTGTTAGTCGGTGAACCAAAAGAAGATAAAGCAACCTTAACTCATTATATGAAGAAAAATGCAGTTAACAATATGGTTTACCTTTGTCCATCGTCTGTTGCAGGTGCAAAATTTGCTGAACTTGAATATGAAATCGTGGGTAAAAAAGATGGGCTTTCTTTAGCAGACGTAAGACTTCATACGGGAAGAAGTCATCAAATTCGCGTACAAATGAACGCGATTGGTACTCCTGTTTACGGCGATATGCGTTACGGTGGGGAAAAGGCTAAAAAAGGTTACTTGGCGCTCTGGGCATACTATCTATCGTTTACACACCCCGTTAGTAAGGAAAAGATGGTTTTCCGTGTTCAACCACCAAAAGAAAATAATCCATGGAACAACTTTGATACGGAAAGGGCAGTAAAAATAATTAAACCAAGTTATTAAAAAAGAAAAGTGGCAGAAATTCTGCCACTTTTTATATAAATAAACCGAGCAATTTATAGCACCCAAGAAGAATTAAAATTAGGGGTGGTAAAAACTCGATTTTTGCAAATTTTTTCGCGATAGTTGTGTTCGATAATGCAATTCCTAATGCGATTGTTAGCGCATGAAAAAGTGCGATTGTTATAGGAACGTAAAACTGATTAATTCCCATAAGTGAAAGTGAAAGATTTGCAACTGCACCGTCAAGTCCAACGGCAAAGCCTGTGATTAAGGATAGTTTTATTGAATTTTTAGTATTAGAGGTGGTTTTATCTTTTTTAAAAAAATTAAAAACACCTACCAAAATCAAAATTAAACCGCCAAGAGAAGCGGTTTTATCATTAATCTTTTTAGCAAAAAATTTAGTGCCGTAATTAACGGCTAGACACATAAGGAATACTGTGATAGCAATTCCTAAAATTATCGGCAGTTTTCGTCTGTTGTTTAGAGATAGTGAAAACCCACAGATTAAAGAGTCAATGCTGACGAAAAACGCCGTAGTTATCAAAAAGTAAATCATATATTTATCCGCCGTAAATATTCTCATTTTTATAGTATGGAAAAGAAATATAATTTGTGAAAAAGATTGGTTTTTTTGTTTATTTATTATAAAATATAATAAAAACTTTAATTAATAGTTCTTTATTTTAAAAAAAGTGTTAAAGTGGTTTGACAAACTAAGATATTTTGTGTAAAATATGATAGATATAGTGTGCATAAGGAGTATTCGGCTTTTATGAAAACGGCTAAATTCCATAAAATTTTATTATTACTAACAACATTTGTTTTATCGATAGTTGCAGGCTTAACTACTATGACTTTTAATAGTGTAAGCGCGGCTACTGCATCAAGACCTGGCGTATATTTTTCAGGTACGGCAAAACTTTCTTTTAAAGAAGACAGTCTTTATGCGGAAATGGACGAAGGCAATTCGTTTTATTTTATTAATCAATTAGTTGTAGAAGACCTTGCTCTTGAACTTAAAGTTAGTGAAAAGGTTGAAGAACTTTCAATCAGCCTTAAAACAAACGCTTATTCAGCAAACGGAAATGCAGTCGTTAGTGGTGGTGATACCATCTATAAAAAAGAAGTAAATAACGTTTTAAAAATCAAGTTATCAAATTCAGCAACTTCTTATAGCATTAATGAAAATAACACCGTTAGTGGCAGTGCAATCGCCGTTAACGACGGTGCGCGTTCATTAAAAATTAAATTTAGAGTTAATAGCGACCATCTTTTAGTTGCATCTATCAATGAAATGGCAGAAGCAACTGCAAAATCAGGTGCAGATAAGGTTGAACGTATTGATAAGACTACTGCTATGATTATGGTTACTCTTGATAAGGCTACTTCAACCGAAGAAAAGGAAATAGTTAAGTTAATTAGCGTTGATCAAAAAACCAAAGACTTAACCGGTAACTATAAGCAAACTTTTGAACTTGATGAAAACGGTGTTCTTACCGATACTGCTTATCCAAGAGTTACACTTGGCGACGATAACTTTAATAAAGATTTATCAACCGGTAAGTATGATAAACTCACTATGCTTGCTAACGTTCAAAAATCTTATAGCGTAAGCGTTCATTCAGTTCTTAACGACGTTAAAGTTTCAAACGTTTCTTTAGCATCAAACGATGCTGATAAATGGCTTTCAAATGAAACTAGTCCAAAAAAGATTGCATTTGGTGAAAAAGATAATTCTAAAGAAGCATCTTCATTTGACGTAGTATTTACAAATAAAGACGGAGACGTAGCCGTTATCGATAGTTATAAAGTTACTGTAATCGATAAAAATACCGATACTACTGCTCCTACCTACATTTATAATAAAGATGCATACGATGCTTACGTTGATTCGTTAAATAAAATAATTTACGAAAAAGTTTTCACTGATGGAAAGAACGAATATATTTCGATTGCATTAGGAACTGAAGCAAAACTTCCATCTTTACGCGATTTAGTATACGATGATTATACTTCTTACGGTAAGTTAGATATCACTCTTAAATATTCAACCGATGAAAACGAAACTCAAACTAGTTCAAAAATGAGTTTTAAAATCGGTAAAGCAGGTGGATATACCTATTACGTTATTTTCGGCGATGAAGCAGGTAATGTTATCGACAACGATAAGTTCATAAAGCAAGACGAAAATGACTCAAATAAATATATCGAAGGCGAATATAAGAACTTTATCTTTAAGTTTGACGTTCAAGATAACGCACCTATCTCAATCGGCGTATCTTCTGCTGAAGGTATAGGCTTTAAGGGAATTCAATATAAAGCATCTAAATTCGACGTGCAAGCCGATGGTTGCAAAACAACTTATACACTATACTATAATGAAAGTTTGACTGCAGAAGAAGGCGATAGTGGTTGGAAAGAAATTCCAGCAGCAGCAAAAGTAACTAGCGAAAAATATACTGACAAAGACGGAAACACTTACGAATCAGTTAAAGCGATTGGTTACGATGGTTCATTAACGTTTACTCCTACCGAATATGGTTCTTATATGATTAAGTGTGTTGCAACAAGTGATTATACAACTAGAACCGATAGTAAATCTACAATTTTGCGCGTAGATAAAGAAACTTCAACGCCAACTTACGTTAAAGTTCCTACCTATTGGCTTCGTGATAACGTTTGGTCAGTTGTTTTCCTTTCGGTTGGTACGCTTTCATTAGCAGGCATAATAGTTTTACTTTTTACAAAACCTAAAGATGAAAAGGACGCTGATTAAAAATAAATAGTAAAATTGATAGGACTTTGGATTTATTCGAAGTCCTATATTTTTAATAAATAATATGAAAAGTTTTATTGCAAACCAAAATCGCAAGTTAAGTAAACTTGCCCTAGAATTTATAGAAGATTTAACCTATTCTTCACTTATGAAAAGTTTAAGGAAGAAAGACGTTAAAGTAAACGGAAAACGCGTTAGCGAAGACGTAACTTTGTCAGTTGGAGATAAGGTTGAAGTTTATTATACCGTTGATAAAAAGATTAATTTTGAAATTATTTATCAAGATGAAAACGTTTTAGTTATCGACAAGAAAAAAGGCTGTACTGCAGAACGCGTTTATGAAGAGATAAATAAAGATTTTCCTACTGCTTTATTTATTCATAGACTTGATAGAAATACTGACGGGGTAATGATTTTTGCGTTAAACAGTGACGCTGAAAAATTACTTTTAGATGGATTTAAAAATAGAACTTTTATTAAAAAATATCACGCATTAGTTAAAGGAAAACCAAGTAAAAATCAAGCGATTTTAACTGCTTATTTAGTTAAAGATGCAACAATTTCTCTAGTTAAAATTTTTGATAAAAAGGTTAAAGATAGCGTTGAAATTAAAACGGGATATAAACTTATTGAAACTTATGGTGAAACCTCTCTTTTAGAAGTTGAATTATATACGGGAAAAACGCATCAAATTCGCGCACATCTTTCGCACGTTGGACTTCCTATCGTTGGCGATGGTAAATATGGGGACTTTGAAATCAATAATAAATATAAAGAAAAAAGTCAAAAATTAACGGCAGTATCTTTACAGTTAAAGTTTAATGAAGATTGTTTATTATCATACTTAAATAATAAAGTGTTTAAGAGTAAGAATATTGTAAAAGGAATTTAGAATGCCACAAGACGCGTTTACTTTAAGATATTTATGTATAGAATTAAATAATATTTTTTCTGGTGGCAAGGTTAATAGAATAACTCAGCCCTCAAACGATGAGATTATTCTTACTCTTTTTACGGGGAAAAGAACGGAGAAACTTTTATTAAACGTAAATCCGGCAATGCCTAGAATTAGCATTATAAATGAAGATAGGGAAAGTCCATTAACTGCCCCTAATTTTTGCATGCTACTTAGAAAACATTTGTTAAACGCTACGTTGAATAAGATCGAACTAATTGGGTTTGATAGGATTGTAAAGATTAGTTTTACTTCATCTGCTGAATTTGTTGATTCGGTTAATAAAGACCTTTACGTTGAATTAATGGGAAGATATAGTAACGTAGTTTTAACCGAAAATAATAGAATTTTAGGTGGAAATCGCGGAATAAATATGTTTGACGATGGGGTTAGACCACTTATCGTGGGAAGAGAATATGTTTTTCCACCCGTTCAAGAAAAGAAATTGCCTAGTGATGAGAGTTTAATTGAACTTTTTTCTAATAATGATAGTACTGAAATTAGTCAATTTTTAACTAAAAACGTTCAAGGACTTGCAACGTCTACGGCAAAGGAAATTGAAAAGATTTATTTAGAAACAATTAATAAAAATCAAGACGAAGATTGTGGTAAAATCTTATTTAACGTATTAAATGAATTCGTTTATAATTCTAACATAAAACCTTGCGTGATTTTTAAGGAAAATAAAGTTTTTGACGTAATGGTTTATCCTTATGAAGAAAGCGATAAAGTTCAATATTTTCCTACTCTTTACGAAGCGGAAGAATTTTATTTTAACGAAAGGGAAAGGAGTAAAAATTATCTTAACAAAAAAGAGCGATTAAAGTCTATAACGAACACTGCAATAAAAAAGATTAAGAAAAAAATAACTGCAATAACTGCTAAAGAAAAAGACGCTTTAAGTGCTGAAGATAACAAATTAAAAGGGGAACTTTTGCTTGCAAACCTTTATAGATTAAGGCAAGGTCAAAAGGAAATTGAACTAGAGAATTATTACGACGGAACTATTGTTAAAATAGAACTTAACGAAAATCTTTCAATTTCAAAAAACGCAGAAAATTACTATAAAAAATATAATAAGCAAAAAAGAACGTTAGAAGCGTTAAAACCTCAAATGGAACAAGCGGAAAAAGAACTTAATTACTTAAACGGTGTTCTTGATGAAATTGAACTTGCTGAGAGTATTAATGAACTTTTATTAGTTCAAGATGAACTTGAAAGTGAAGGGTTAATTAAAATTCAAAATCATAAAAAAACAAAAAAAGACGACTCTTTTTGTAGGGTTTATGACGTTTTGGGTTATAAAGTTTTAGTGGGAAGAAATAATGCAGAAAATGATAAATTAACTTTTACTGCTAAGCCGAACGACCTTTGGGTGCACGTTAAAGATTATCACTCTTCTCACGTTATAATTGAAAGGGCAGAAAAAGAAGTTACGGATAAGGTATTATTAATTGCCGGAGAGATATGCGCCTATTATTCTAAAGCAAGAGAAAGTGGCAAGGTAGAAGTGGTATATACCGAAAGAAAAAACGTTAAAAAACCACCGAAGTCAAAACTAGGATTTTGTATATACGATAATTTTAAGTCTATAACCGTTTGCCCTGAAAAACACGTTGAATTTTTAAAAACAAAATAAAAAGGCTTAAAAAGCCTTGCCTTTTATTTAGCATTATGCTAAAATTAACAAGAATGTAAATTATATTATTTAGATGTTTAGGAGAACGTTATGAAGTATACTGTTGAAAAAGCCGAAAAAAGCACTGTAAAAATTACTATTGATTTAACGGCACAAGAATGGCAAGCGTCTATTTTAGATGCTTATAATAAAACTAAGGGTAGATATTCTATGCCTGGTTTTAGAAAGGGTAAAGTTCCTAAAAAAGTTTTAGAAAGTGCGTATGGCGATGGCATTTTCTATGAAGAAGCAATCAATATCGCTTTCCCAAAATATTATGGCGAAATTTTAGAAAAAGAAACTTCTATTTATGCCGTTGCAGCACCTGACCTTGACATTAAGAAAATTAGTGAAAAAGGTATCACGATGATTGCAATCGTTCCTGTTAAACCTGAAGTTGTATTTGGCGCTTATAAAGGTATAAAGTTTAAGAAAAACGAGTATAATGTTAAAGACGAAGACGTTGATGCAGAACTTACTCGCTTGCAAGAAAGAAACGCTCGTATGGTTGACGTTACCGATAGAGCAGTTGTTGATGGCGATACGGTTACTATCGACTATTCAGGTAGTGTTGACGGGGTTAAGTTTGAAGGCGGTACTGCTGAAAAACAACCATTAGTAATCGGTAGCAAAACCTTTATTCCAGGTTTCGAAGAACAAGTAATTGGAATGAAAATCGGCGAAGAAAGAGATATTAACGTTAAGTTCCCAGAAGAATATCACGCTGAAAACTTAAAGGGTAAAGACGCTGTTTTTGCTATTAAACTTCACGAAATTAAAGTTAAAGAACTTCCAGAAATTAACGATGACTTTATTAAAGAATCTGTTGGTGCTGAATCAGTTGAAGCATATAAAACTGAAACTCGCGCTCGTTTAGAAAAACAAAATGCAGATAGAGCAGAACGCGAACTTGAAGATGAAATCGTTAAAAAGATTACTGAAACTTCTGACGTTGAAATTCCTGATGCTCTTATTGAAAACCAAATTGACCGCATGGTTCAAGAAATGGAATATAGACTTTCATATCAAGGTCTTAAACTTGCAGATTATCTCAAGTATATGGACAAGACTATGGAAGAATTTAGAAAAGATTATACCGAACAAGCAACGGATATCGTTAAATCACAATTAGTTATTGAAGGTATTATCGAACGCGAAGAAATTACTGCAACTGATGAAGACGTTGAAGCACGCGTTAATGAAATGGCTGAAGCGCAAGGTAAAAAAGCACCTGACGTTAAGAAGAATATGGGTGCACGTCAACTTGATTATATCAAAAACGAAATCGTTATTAAAAAGTTCTTTGATTTCTTAAAGAACTCTAACGAAATCGAAAAATAATCTAAAATAAAAATAATTATATAATATTTTTTACAAAAAGTGATACCGCAGGCGGAAAAAATGCCATCTGCGGTTTTGCAAACCAATAAAGAACTTTTGGAGAATAAATTATGGAAATTAAAAACACCGTTGTTCCTTACGTTATTGATAACACGGGAAAGGGCGAAAGAAGTTACGATATTTATTCAAGATTACTTGAAGATAGAGTTGTATTTTTAACGGGTGAAATTAACGATGCCGTTGCTGACGCTGTCGTTGCACAACTTATTTACCTAGAAAGCAAAGACCCAAATAAAGATATCTGCATCTATATTAACAGTCCGGGTGGAAGTGTTACGGCAGGTATGGCTATTTACGACACTATGAATTATATCAAGTGTGACGTGAGTACGATTTGTATTGGGCTTGCAGCAAGTATGGGTGCATTTTTACTTTCAAGTGGAACTAAGGGTAAGAGATATGCGCTTCCTAATAGTGAAATCATGATTCACCAACCTTTAGGTGGTGCGCAAGGTCAAGCAAGTGATATAAAAATTCAAGCAGACCATATAATTAAAACAAAACATCGCTTAAATACTATTTTATCTAAAAATAGTGGAAAACCTTACGAACAAGTTGAGAAAGACACTGATAGAGATAATTATTTATCGGCTGAAGATGCTAAAGAATACGGACTTATCGATGAAGTTATAGTAAAGCGTCCGTAGAACTTGGAGATTTATGAAAGAAAATAACGAACAACTTTTTTGTTCATTTTGCGGAAAACCTAAGGAATTGACAAATCGTTTAATTGCAGGTCCAAACGGAATATATATTTGTGACGAATGCATAGAAGTTTGTCATTCTGTAATGAAAGAAAGTAATGCAAAAACCGAACAAGAAGAAAAGAAACAATTATTAAAACCAATTGAAATTAAAGAAAAGTTAGACGAATATATTATCGGTCAAGACGAAGCGAAAAGAGTTTTGTCGGTGGCAGTTTATAATCATTATAAGAGAATTAACTCTACCAAAGACGAAAATAGTGACGTTGAACTCGATAAAAGCAATATTTTAGTGCTTGGCCCAACGGGAAGTGGAAAAACTTTACTTGCTAGAACACTTGCTAAAATATTAGACGTTCCTTTTGCTGTTGCTGACGCTACTACGTTAACCGAAGCGGGCTACGTTGGTGAAGACGTTGAAAATATATTGTTAAAACTAATTCAAAATGCAGAGTTTGATATTGAAAAAGCACAACGTGGTATAATTTATATCGACGAAATTGATAAGATTGCAAGAAAGGGCGAAAACGTTTCAATTACTCGTGACGTTTCGGGTGAAGGCGTTCAACAAGCGCTATTAAAGATAATTGAAGGTACAGTTGCAAACGTTCCGCCTCAAGGTGGAAGAAAACACCCTCAACAAGAATGCTTAAAGATTGATACCACTAATATTTTGTTTATTTGTGGTGGCGCGTTCGTTGGTTTAGAAGATATTATCACCAAAAGAAAGGGAACGAACGCTTTAGGCTTTATCGGTAACGTGAAAAAGAGCGAAACAAAGTCAAACGATATGATTCGCGACGTTCAACCACAAGATTTAATCAAATACGGTTTAATTCCTGAATTCGTTGGAAGAGTTCCAATTACCGTTGGACTTCATCCGTTAGATGAGAGCGCATTAGTAAATATTATGACAAAACCTAAAAACGCGCTTGTTAAACAGTATAAAAAACTTATTGGGTTAGATAACGTAGAATTAGAGATAACTGACGGTGCTGTTTTTGCAGTTGCAAAAAAAGCAATTGAATTAAAAACAGGGGCAAGGGGACTTAGAACTATTCTAGAAAACCTTATGCTTGATACTATGTATGATTTGCCTATGATTGCAGACGTTGAAAAGGTTATCGTAGATGAAGGCGTGGTTGTTAACGGCACTAAACCAATTATAGTAAAAAAAGAAATCGCTTAGCAAAATCTTTGAAAACACTTGCAAAACACAGTGGTTTTGGGCTATAAAAAAATTTTTATAAAAAATAAAAAAAGTTAGAAAAATCCAGTAAAAACGTTTGACATTATTGACTTGGTGTTATATAATAGTTAGGCTGTGTAATCTGGGTTGATACGGGAAGTTACTTAAAATCGATTAAATCGAAAGATAATTTCCGTTGACAAGTGTGGGGGCTAGACCCCTGCGACTAACTTCAATAGAATTAGTAAAGTCATTCGCAGCGACTTAAAAAGAGTTAAGTATCGGCGAATGATTTTTTTATTAATAGGAATTGACACACACGGCAGAGTTTACAGCACACACAAAAAAGTTAGGTAAAAAAGGAGAAACAAAAAATGGCAAGTCAAAAGATTAGAATTAAGCTTATGTCTTACGATACTGAAATGTTAGACCAAGCTGCTGCTAAAATCGTTGAAACGATGAAGAAATCAGGTGCAAAGATTAGTGGACCTATTCCTCTTCCAACTGAAAAGGAAATCGTAACTATTCTTCGTTCACCACATAAGTATAAGGATTCACGTGAACAATTCGAAATTAGAACTCATAAAAGACTTATTGATATCTATTCGCCAAACGTTAAACTTTTAGATAGCATTCATTTGCCTGCAGGCGTAGACATCAAAATCAAATTGTAATTAATAAACATTATATAATATAATCGGAGGTGAACTTTATCTATGAATAAAGCAATCATTGGCAGAAAGTTGGGTATGACTCAATTATTCTCTGCAGACGGCAAAGTTATTCCGGTAACGGTTATCGAGGCAGGCCCTTGTCCCGTTGTTCAGGTTAAAACTTTGGAAAGAGACGGATATTCTTCAGTAAAACTCGGTTTCGACCAAGTAGAAGAAAAGGCATTAAATAAGCCACAAGCAGGTTTATTTAAGAAAATCGGTGTTCCAGCACAAAAAGTTTTGAAAGAATTCAAACTTGAAGGTGCAGACGCAATGACCGTTGGTCAAGTAATCACTTGTGACGTTTTCCAAGCAGGTGACAAAATTGACGTAACGGGTATTTCAAAAGGTCATGGTTTTACCGGTGTAATTAAAAGATGGAATCATCACAGATTAAAAGAAACGCACGGTGTAGGTCCTGTACACAGAGAAGTTGGTTCTATGGGTGCTATCAGTAATCCATCAAGAGTATTTAAGGGTAAAAAGATGTCAGGTCAATGGGGTAACGAAAAGGTAACCGTATTGAATCTTGAAATCGTAAAAGTCGATAAAGAAAGAAATGCAATCCTTGTTAAAGGTGCAGTTCCAGGTGCAGTTAAGAGCATCGTAACTTTAAGAAACAGCGTTAAAGCGTAAGGAGAAAGATTATGCCAAGTGTTAAATTATTTGATATGAAAGCAAAAGAAGTAGGCACTCTCGAATTATCAGACGCTTTATTCGGTGCTGAATATAACGAATCAGTTATTCATCAAGCAGTTGTACAAAGACTTGCTAATGAAAGACAAGGAACAAAAAGCACTCTTACCCGTAGCGAAGTTCGTGGCGGTGGTGCAAAACCTTGGAGACAAAAGGGAACAGGTAGAGCAAGACAAGGCTCAATTAGAAGTCCACAATGGATTAAGGGTGGCGTAGTGTTCGCGCCTAAGTCAAGAGACTTCTCAAAGAAAATGAATGCTAAAGCAAAAGCAGTTGCGCTTTTATCAGCACTTTCACAAAAGATTAGAGATGACGAAGTTATCTTTATTGATGAAATTAAAGTTGAAGCGCCAAAGACCAAAGAAATGGTTGCATTCTTAAAAGCGTTCAATTTGAACAAATCAGTGCTTATGGTTATGGATAACGATGACCAAGCAGTTTTAAGAGCAAGCGCAAATATTGAAGCAGTAACCACAATTCCTGCTAAACAAATCAATACTTACGACGTTGTTAAAAATGCGAAAATCGTTATTTCTAAACAAGCCGTTCAACAAATCGAGGAGGTTTACGGAGAATAATGGCTGCGCATGATATTATAATTAGACCCCTTCTCTCTGAAAAGAGTTATGCAGGGATTCAAGATAAGAAATACAGTTTCGTAGTTGCAAAAAACGCGAACAAAACCCAAATTAAACTTGCTATCGAAGAAATTTTCGGCGTAAGCGTTGAAAAAGTAAACACAGCAATCGTTAGCGGTAAGTTGAAAAGACAAGGCAGATATGAAGGTTACACACCTGATTATAAAAAAGCCATCGTTCAACTAAAGAAGGACAGTAAGTCAATCGAATTCTTTGACTCATTGTCGTAAGAAAATCTTGGAGGAAAGTTAAATGGCTATTAAGAGATATAAACCGACTTCATCAGCACGTCGTTTTATGACAGTAAGTGCTTTTGATGAAATTACGGCTAAAAAACCTGAAAAATCTCTTCTCGAAGATCAGAGAAAGAGTGGTGGTAGAAACTCACAAGGTAAAATTACCGTTCGCCATATCGGTGGTGGTAACAGAAGAAAATACCGTATCATTGACTTTAAGAGATGTAAAGATGGTATTCCAGCAACTGTAAAGAGCATTGAATATGATCCAAACCGTAGCGCAAACATTGCACTTTTGTATTACGCAGACGGTGCAAAAACTTATATTCTTGCTCCAGTTGGTCTTAAGGTTGGCGATAAAGTAATGAGCGGTCCTACCGCTGATATCAAAGCAGGTAACGCACTTGCACTTAAAGATATCCCTGTTGGTACGATGGTTCACAATATTGAAATGCAACCTGGTAAAGGTGGTCAAATTGCTAGAGCAGCAGGTATGAGCGCACAAATCATGGCGAGAGACGAAAAATACGTAACTTTAAAAATGCCTAGTGGCGAAATGAGATATATTCTCGCTGCATGCAAAGCAACTATCGGCCAAGTTGGTAACTTAGAACATGAAATCATTAGAATTGGTAAAGCCGGCAAGACAAGATATTTAGGTATCCGTCCTTCAGTTCGTGGTGTTGTTATGAACCCATGCGATCACCCACACGGTGGTGGTGAAGGTAAGTCACCTGTTGGTATGCCAGGGCCTGTTACTCCTTGGGGTAAACCTGCTCTCGGTTATAAGACCAGAAAGCATAAGAAGGCTTCCAATAAACTTATCATTACAAGGATAAATTAAGGAGAACGACATGAGTAGAAGTGTTAAGAAAGGTCCTTATGTAGAACCTAAACTCTTAAAGAGAATAGAAGAATTAAACGAAAAAAATGACAAGAAAGTTTTGAAAACTTGGTCAAGGTCGTCTACGATATTCCCACAAATGGTAGGTCATACCATTGCGGTATACGACGGCAGAAAACACGTTCCAGTATACGTTACCGAAGATATGGTTGGTTGTAAACTCGGTGAATTTGCTCCAACTAGAACCTTCAAGGGACATAGTGGTTCAGAAAAATCTACCGGTGGTAGATAGGAGGCGTAAAAATGGCTAAAAATATGAGAGAAAAGACCGCTAGAATTGCGGAAAATAAAGACAGACGCCCCAGAGCAGTTGCTAAGCACGTTAGAATTTCACCTTACAAGGTAAGAGCAGTGCTTGATATTATTAGAGGCAAGAGTTACGTTCAAGCAGTTGCAATTTTGGAAAACACTCCAAAGTCTTCATCAGAACCTATTAAAAAGGTATTGATGTCTGCTGCTGCTAACGCAGAAAACAATCTCGGTATGAATAAGGATAACTTGTTCGTAGCGGCTTGTTATGCTGACCAAGGCCCAACGCTCAAGAGAGTTATGCCTAGAGCACAAGGTAGAGCGTTTAGAATTTTGAAACGTACTAGCCACATTACCGTGGTTTTGGACGTAAAGGCATAGGAGGCGCGAAATGGGACAAAAAGTTAATCCACACGGCTTAAGAGTCGGCGTTATTAAAGATTGGGATTCTCATTGGTTTGTTGGCAAAAATGATTTTGCAGCAAACATTAAAGAAGATAATGAAATCCGTAAAGTATTAAAGAAAAAATACTATCAAGCAGCAATTTCTAAGATTGCCATTGAAAAAGCAGCGTCAAAAATCACTATCACGATTTTCACTGCACGTCCTGGTGTTCTTATTGGTAAGCAAGGTAGTGAAATTGAAGTTATTAAGAAAACGGTAGCAAAAATCTGCGCTGGTAAGCAAATTTCTGTAAACATTTCAGAAGTTAAAAAGGCTGATGCAGATGCTCAACTCGTTGCAGAAGGTATCGCTGCTCAACTTGAAAAGCGTGTATCATTTAGAAGAGCAATGAAGCAAGCTATCGGTAGATCAATGAGAAGCGGAATTAAGGGTGTTAAGGTTATGGTTAGTGGCCGTCTTGATGGAGCTGAAATTGCACGTAGTGAAAACTATCACGAAGGTTCAATTCCTCTACAAACCTTAAGAGCAAACATTGATTACGGTTTTGCAGAAGCACATACGACTTTCGGTGTAATCGGTATTAAATGCTGGATTTATAAGGGCGAAGTTATCGGTGCTCCTAAAAAGAAAACTGAAGGAGGCGAAGCTTAATTATGTTAATGCCTAAGAGAGTAAAAAGAAGAAGAGTGCATCGTGGTAGAATGACCGGTAAATGCACCAAAGGTAATAAGATAGCTTACGGCGAATACGGTTTAGTTGCAATGGAACCAGGTTGGATTAAGTCTAACCAAATCGAAGCAGCCCGTGTTGCAATGACAAGATTTATTAAACGTGGTGGTAAGGTATGGATTGATATCTTCCCACACAAACCTGTAACTAAGAAACCTGCCGACAGCCGTATGGGTAGTGGTAAAGGTTCAGTTGAATTCTGGGTAGCAGTTGTTAAACCGGGCAGAGTATTGTTCGAGATGGCAGGCGTACCTGAAGAAATCGCAAAAGAAGCTATGCGTCTTGCAGGCCACAAACTTCCTGTAAAGACTAAGTTCATCAAGAAAGAAGTCGTAGCTGAGGAAATAAAAGAAGAAGGCGGTGAAGGTTAATGAAAGCGAAAGAACTTCACGAATTAACGGTAGACGAATTGAATGCTAAAGTTAAAGAACTCTCAGAAGAGTTATTTAACCTTCGTTTCCGTCACGCAATAGGTCAATTGGAAAATCCTGCATCTCTTAAAAATTGTAAAAAAGAAATTGCAAAAATTAAAACTATTTTAAGAGAAAGAGAACTCAAGGCTAAGGCGTAGGAGTGTAGATTATGGAAAGAAATTTAAGAAAAGAAAGAGTCGGTATAGTTGTTTCCGATAAAATGGATAAGACTGTTGTCGTAGCCATTGAAGAAAGGGCAAAACACCCTTTATATAAGAAGACTATTAAGAAAACTCACAAATTTAAAGCACACGATGAATTAAACACTTGTGGCGTAGGCGATAAGGTTCTTATTGCAGAAACCAGAAAATTGTCTAAAGACAAAAACTGGCGCGTTGTTGAAATCATCGAAAAGGCTAAATAAGGAGGCGCAACATGATACAACCACAATCTAGATTAAAAGCAGCGGATAACTCCGGTGCAAAAGAATTGATGTGCATCAGGGTATTAGGCGGCTCATTTAGAAGAACCGGTAATATCGGTGACGTAATCGTTGCCAGCGTTAAAACGGCTACCCCAGGTGGCGCAGTTAAAAAAGGTGACGTAGTTAAGGCAGTTATCGTAAGATCAACTAGCGGTGTTAGAAGAAAGGACGGTACTTACGTTCGTTTCGATGAAAACGCAGCAGTTATTATTGATAACCAAAAGCAACCAAGAGGTACCCGTATTTTTGGACCTATTGCTAGAGAATTAAGAGATAAGGATTATATGCGTATAATCTCTCTCGCGCCAGAAGTGTTATAAGGAGAAAGAACTATGAAAGTTAAAAAGAACGACACAGTTTTAGTTATCACTGGTAAAGACGCGGGAAAGACTGCAAAAGTTCTCACCGCACTTCCAAAAGCTAACAAGGTTATCGTTGACGGCATTAACGTTCAAAAGAAGCATAAAAAAGCAAGAAGCGCACAAGAAGTTAGCGCTATTCAAACTCAAGCAGGTCCTATCGATGCATCAAACGTAATGGTAGTATGTCCTGTTTGCAACAAGGCAACTAGAGTTGCTTATACCGTTGAAGGCGACAAAAAGGTTCGTACTTGCAAAAAATGCGGTGCTGTTTTAGATGGTACTAAGGAAGCAAAAGAAGTTAAGAAAACCACTAAAAGAAAGACCAAAAAAGCGGAAGCAACCGCTGAAGAAAAATAAGGAGGTAACGATAAATGGCTAATAGAATTAAAGAATTATATGACCAAACAGTTATCTCTGCAATGGTTAAGAAATTCAATTATAAAAACGTAAACCAAGTTCCAAAACTCGTTAAAATTACCATTAACTCCGGTCTTGGTGCAGTTAAAGACAATGCTAAAAGCGTTCAACTTGCACAAAAAGAATTGGAACTTATCGCTGGTCAAAAACCTGTATTGACTTTGGCTAAAAAGTCAGTTGCTAACTTTAAGGTTAGAGAAGGTCAAGGCGTAGGAATGAAAGTTACCCTTCGTGGAACGAGAATGTATGAATTCTTTGATAAATTCATTTCAGTTGCTCTTCCAAGAGTAAGAGACTTCCGTGGCGTATCTACTAAGTCTTTCGACGGTAGAGGTAACTATGCAATGGGTGTTAAAGAACAATTGATTTTCCCTGAAATTTCATACGACCAAGTTGAAATGGTAAGAGGATTTGATATTTGTATCACCACAACGGCTAACACCGATGAAGAAGCAAAAGAATTGCTTGCTTTACTCGGTATGCCTTTTGCAAACAAGTAAGGTAAAGGAGTTAAAAAATGGCTAAAAAAGCAATGATAAACAAGCAGCAAAAACCTGCTAAATTTTCCACCAGAGCCTACACCAGATGCAGTATTTGTGGTCGTCCACACGCTGTACTCCGTAAATACGGTATCTGCCGTATTTGTTTCAGAGAATTGGCATACAAAGGTCAAATCCCTGGCGTAAAGAAGGCTAGTTGGTAAAGGAGGATAAAAAAATGACAGACGTTATTGCAGATATGCTTACAAGAATTAGAAACGCTCTAAACGCTAAGCATGAAACTGTTGAAATTCCCGCATCAAACACCAAAAAAGCAATTGCAGATATTCTTTTAAAGGAAGGTTATATTTCTGCTGTTGAAATTATCGAAGGTGTACAAGGGACTATTAAAATCACCCTTAAATACGATGGTAATCAAAAGGTTATTACCGGACTTAAGAGAGTAAGTAAACCAGGTTTGAGAGTTTACGTTGGTACTGACGAAGTTCCACAAGTTCTCGGTGGACTTGGCATTGCAATTCTCTCTACTTCAAAGGGTATTATGACTGGTAAGGAAGCAAAGAAAGCCCATCAAGGTGGCGAAGTTCTTGCTTACGTTTGGTAGGAGGTATTAAATTATGTCAAGAATTGGTAATGCAATTATTAATATCCCAGCAGGCGTAACCGTTGAAGCAAAAGATAGCGTAATCACCGTTAAAGGACCAAAAGGAACTTTAACTCAAAGTTACGACCCAATCATCACTCTTAATGTTGAAGGTTCAACCGTAAAATTGACTAGAGCAAACGAATTGGGAACTACTAAAGCAAAACACGGTCTTTACAGAGCACTTTGTGCAAACATGGTTAAAGGTGTAACCGAAGGCTTTAAGAAAACTCTTATCGTAAACGGTGTAGGTTGGAAGGTTGCTAAACAAGGTAAAAAACTTGTAATGAACGTAGGCTTCAGCCACCCTGTTGAAATTGATGAAATTGACGGAATAACCATCGAATGTCCATCACAAACGGAAATCACCATTAGTGGTATCGACAAAGATAAGGTTGGTCAATTCTCAGCAATGGTTAGAGGAATTAGAGAACCAGAACCATATCACGGCTACGGAATTCGTTATAGTGACGAAGTTATCGAACGTAAAGTTGGTAAAGCCGCTGGTGGTAAAGGTTAATAAATTTAAAGGGCTTTTAGTGGATGCGCTTAAAGTTTTAGCGCATCTGCCGAGTGTACTTAACAATATTAAGTGCGAAAAGTTATTAAATAGGAGTTAAAACTATGATTAATAAGATTAATAAAAATAAAGACAGACTTAAAAGACATAAAAGAGTAAGAGGCAAGATTAAAGGTAATGCTGAAACTCCAAGACTTTCAGTTTATAGAACCTTGACTCACATTTATGCTCAAATTATAGACGACGTTAAAGGCAACACCTTGGTTACGGCGTCTACGCTCTCAAAAGAACTTAAAGGAACTTTTGAAGGCAAAGACAAGAAGGCGCAAGCATTCGCAGTTGGCGAATTACTTGCTAAGAAGGCAAAGTCAAAGAAAATCAGAGCGGTTGTATTTGACCGTGGAGGATACCTTTATACCGGTCGTGTTGCAAGTCTTGCAGACGGCGCTAGAAAGGGTGGCTTGGAATTCTAAAATAATCAAGGAGAAACGAAAATGGCAAGAGATAATAACAGAGCGCCAAGAAAGGCGGAAGAAAATGACGGTTTGATTAAAAAACTTATCTGTGTAAATCGTGTTACTAAGGTCGTTAAGGGCGGTAGAAATATGAGATTTGCTGCGCTCGTTGTCGTAGGTGACGGTGCAGGTAAAGTTGGTTGCGCTATGGGTAAGGCAAACGAAGTTCCAGAAGCAATCGATAAGGCAACCGCTAGAGCAAAGAAAAACATGTTCCCTGTAGCACTTTTGGGAACTTCAATTCCACACGAAGTATTAGGTAAGTTCGGCAGAGGTTTCGTACTTATGATGCCTGCTGAAGAAGGTACCGGTGTTATCGCAGGTGGTCCTGTTCGTGCGGTAATGGAAGCAGTTGGTATCACCAACATTAGAACAAAATCACACGGCACAAACAATCCAATCAACTGCGTAAAAGCAGCACTTGAAGGATTAAAAATGCTTAGAACCGCTGAACAAATTGCAGCAATTCGCGGTAAGACCGTCGAAGAAATTAACGGTTAAGGAGGGTACTTTTATGGCAAAGGCAAAAAAAGCTGAAACTGGCAAAATAAAAGTTACGCTTGTTAAAAGCACGATTGCGATATTACCGCAACACAAGAAAATAGTAGCGGCTTTAGGACTTAAAAAAGTTCGTTCTTTCCGTATCCACGATGAAAACCCATGCATTCTCGGTATGATTGCAAAGGTTAAATATCTTGTGAAAGTAGAAAAGATTTAAGTTAATTACTAAATTTAAGGAGTAATAAAATGAGATTAGGTGAATTAAGTCCCGCTATGGGCGCTACGACTACCAAGAAAAGACTCGGCAGAGGTATTGGTTCAGGTCTTGGCAAAACCAGCGGTAAAGGACATAAAGGACAATGGGCAAGAAGCGGTGGCGGTGTTCGTCCAGGATTTGAAGGTGGTCAAATGCCTTTAATTAGAAGAATTCCAAAACGTGGCTTCAATAATCATTTTAAGAAAATTTACAGTATTGTTAATCTTTCCGTTTTAGAAGGTTTAGAAGCAAATACCGTAGTTGATATGCAAATGCTTAACGAAAAAGGCCTTATCAAAGTTATTAAAGGCAGTGTAGGATTAAAAGTATTAGGCAACGGTTCATTAACCAAAGCGCTTACCGTTAAAGCATCAGCTTTCTCTCAAGCAGCAAAAGAAGCAATTGAAAAGGCTGGCGGTAGCGTAGAACAAATCTAAACCCATAAAAAAGGGAGGAAAAAATGTTTCAAACGATAGTAAATGCGTTCAAAATTAAAGAAGTAAGAAATAAAATTCTTATTACTATCGCTTTATTGTTCGTGTACAGATTAGGATGTTTTATCCCTGTACCGGGCGTTGAAGTGTTTAGTGGCTTAGAAGATTATACTTTCTTACAAATCATGAGTGCAGTATCTGGTCAAGCGTTGTCTTACGGCACGTTCTTTGCAATGGGTATTGGACCATACATTAACGCATCAATTATTATTCAACTTTTAACCGTAGGTATTCCTGCGCTTGAAAGTTTAAGCAAACAAGGTGAAGAAGGTAAGAAAAAGTTAAACGTTTATACAAGAATTTTAACTTTAATTCTTGCTATAGCGCAAGCAATTGGTATTTTGGTTGCTTTCCAAGGTTCAGTTAATACAGGTAAGATTTTTGGAAGCGAAGGTTTTGCAAAATTCTTAAGTTACGCTTTTTTAGTTATCGTATATACTGCTGGTGCATCACTAACTATGTGGATAGGCGAAAGAATTACTGATTACGGTGTAAGTAACGGTATTTCAATGCTCATCTTCGCAGGTATGTTATCAACCACAGGTACTACGATTTTAGGATTATTAAGCAAGTTGGCTGACCCAGCAACTGCATTGAGCGCTATGTGGACTCTTATTGGGTTCGTTGTTGCGGTAGTAGTAATTTTCGCTGCAATCGTAACCGTTCATAATGCAGAAAGAAAAATACCTGTTCAATATGCAAAACAAGTAAAAGGTAGAAAGATGTATGGTGGACAATCTACCCACATCCCAATCAAAGTTAACTCTTCTGGTGTAATGCCTTTAATCTTTGCTTTTGCAATATTGAGTTTCCCAGACCTTATTATTAACTTGTTTGGTGTAAAATCAAATAACTGGTGGTCAACTTACGTTGGTATGGACAGTTGGATTTATATGGTATTGTTGTGCGTGTTGATTTTATTCTTCTCGTATTTCTACAATCAAATTCAATTTAATCCTGACGATATAAGTAAGAGCATTCAAGGTAACGGTGGTTTTATTCCTGGTACTAGACCTGGTAAACCTACTGCAGATTACCTTAGAAGAGTTTCAAATAGAATCACACTCTTCGGTGCAATCTTCCTTGCTTTAGTTGCTCTTATTCCATCATTAGTTTTCAAAGCAATTGACTTAGGTCTTGTAAATGCGTTCAGCGCAACCGGACTTTTAATCGTAGTTTCAGTTGCTCTTGAATTTGAACAAGCGTTACAATCACAAATTATGATGAAGAATTATAAAGGATTCTTAAAATAAGATAATTATGAAACTGATTTTACTTGGCGCTCCTGGTAGTGGCAAGGGGACTCAAGCGGCGTATATTTCCGAAAAGTACGACATGCCGCATATCTCTACGGGCGACTTATTTAGAGAAAACATTAAAAATGAAACTCCTTTAGGCTTAAAGGTTAAAGCAATTATGGATACCGGTGAATTGTGTCCTGACGATTTAACTATTGAGTTAATTAAGGATAGACTTAATAAAAGTGACTGCAAAAAAGGTTATCTTCTAGATGGTTTTCCTAGGAATCTTACGCAGGCTCAAGCACTCGATGAAATTTGCGCTCCAAATTTCGTAATTAATCTTGACGTAGATTTATCAAAAATAGAACATCGTATCACTGGAAGGAGAAGTTGTTCTAAATGCAACAACTCCTTTCACGTTGATTTTATCGGTGACGTAAAAACGTGTCCTGATTGTGGTGGAGAACTATTCACTAGAAAGGACGATAATCCCGAAACCGTTAAAGAAAGATTAGAAGTTTATCACGAACAAACAGTTCCGCTAATTGATTATTACAATAAGCAAAATAAACTTCTTAACGTTAACGGAAATCAATCGATTGATAAAGTGTTTGAAGAAATTGTAAAGGTTTTAGAAAAATGATAAAAATTAAAACCGACGCTGAAATTGCATTAATGCGTGAAAGCGGAAAACTTACCAAAGAAGTCCTAGATTTATTAGGACGAGAAATAAAGGTAGGAATGACCACTAAACAACTTGATAAAATCGCTTATGATTTTATAACGTCTAGTGGGGCGACACCGTCTTTTTTAGGATATTCAGGTTATCCCGCATCAATATGTGTTTCGATTGATGACGAAGTTGTTCATGGCATTCCATCAGACGACGTTGTTATTAAAGACGGACAAATTGTTAGCGTTGACGTTGGCGTTAAATATAACGGCTGGCAAGGTGACGCTGCAAGAACCTTTATGGTAGGAAACGTTAGCGAAGAAAAACGCAAACTTGTTAAAGTTACGGAAGAATGTTTTTTTAAGGCTGTTGAATCGTTAAGAGACGGCACGCCACTCGGTGACATAGGTTATAACGTTCAAACACACGCTGAATCAAACGGATTTTCAGTAGTTAGGGCATTAGTTGGGCACGGAATTGGTAAAGAAATGCACGAAGACCCTTCAGTTCCAAATTTTGGAAAAAAAGGCACGGGCATTCGCCTTAAAAAAGGCATGGTTATTGCAATAGAACCAATGATTAACGCAGGCACTTTTCAAGTTGAATTTATGCCTGACGGTTGGACTGTTAAAACGAGGGATAGAAAACCTTCTGCTCATTATGAAAATACAGTTGCAATTACCGATAACGGTGTTGAAATATTAACACTTTAGGGTGAAAGATGACTAAAAGTGAAATACGTCAGGGCGATTTGGTTTTAAGTAAATCTGGTCGCGACAAAGGTCAAGTTTTTCTTGTTGTCAGTAAATGTGAGCAAACGGTTTATTTGGTAGATGGAAAGGTTCGAAAAATAAACGCTCAAAAGAAGAAAAACGTTAAACATCTTGAAAAATTTTCAAACGTGAGTTATAATGAACTTGCAATGAAAATAGATAACGGCGAAGCAGTAGGTAATAAAAGAATTTATTTATTGATTAGAGCCGAAAAACAAAAAATACAGGAGGATTAAGTTTGTGTCAAAGGACGATGTAATAGAAACCGAAGGCGTGATTGTTGAAGCACTGCCAAACGCAGCGTTTAAGGTAAAATTATCAAACGGTCACGTTATTACGGCTTATATTTCCGGTAAACTTCGTATGCATTATATAAAGATTATTCCCGGTGATAGCGTAAAACTTGAAATGAGCCCATACGACTTGACAAAAGGCAGAATAATTTGGCGAAGCAAAAACTAAAAACATAAACGGAATTCCAAAGGAGATATTAAAATGAAAGTTAGACCTTCAGTAAAACCAATGTGTGATAAATGCAAAGTTATCAAAAGAAACGGTAAAGTTATGGTAATTTGTTCAAAGAACAAAAACCACAAGCAAAGACAGGGTTAATCCCGCACCTAAAAACTTCTTTCTTAAAAAGGAAGTTTAGAGTGAAAATAACCGCTTAAACGGACGATTAGCAATCATTCCAATGCGAAAGAGCGTTTAGGTATTAACATATATTATAAAATTAAAAAAGGAAAAAAATACGGAGGTATTTGACAAGAATGGCACGTATAGCCGGCGTTGATTTGCCTAACAACAAAAGAGTTGAAATCGGTTTGACCTATATTTATGGTATCGGTTTAACTACGGCAAAAAAAATCATCAGTGAAACGGGCATTAATCCCGATACAAGAGTAAAAGACTTGAGTGAAAGCGATGTCGCTAAACTCAGAGAATACATCGAACACAACCTTCGCGTAGAAGGTGATTTACGTAGTGAAGTTAGCCTTTCAATTAAAAGATTAATTGAAATTGGTTGCTATCGCGGTGTTCGTCATAGAAAGAACCTTCCCGTTCGCGGACAAAGTTCTAAGAGAAATGCGAGAACTAGAAAAGGTCCTCGTCGTACCGTTGCTAAAAAGAAAACGGCAACTAGATAATGGGAGGTAATGGATAATGGCAGCAGCAAAGAAAATCGTTAAAAAACGTAAAGATGCGAGAAAAGTTGACAAAGGTCAAGTTCATATCCAAGCATCTTTCAATAATACGTTAGTAACTATTACCGACATGCAAGGAAATGCAATTTCTTGGTCAAGTGCTGGTAGCCTTGGTTTCAAGGGTTCAAGAAAGAGCACTCCATTTGCAGCACAAATGGCAGCAGAAGCAGCAGGTAAGGTAGCAAGAGAACAGGGCATGCGCTCTGTAGAAGTTTACGTTAAAGGTCCTGGCGCAGGTAGAGAATCAGCAATTCGTGCGCTTGCAAATTGTGATATGGAAGTTACTCTTATTCAAGACGTATCTCCAATCCCACACAACGGTTGCAGACCACCTAAAAAACGTAGAGTATAATGGAGGAGAAGTAAATGGCTAAATATACTGAATCAAAATGTCGTTTATGTAGACGTGAAGGCGCTAAATTATTCTTAAAAGGCGAAAGATGCTTTAAGGGCACTTGTGCTTTTGAAAAAAGACCTGTAGCACCTGGTCAACACGGTATGGCAAGAAAGAAAGTTTCGGAATACGGACTTCAACTTCGTGAAAAACAAAAGTGTAAGAGAATTTACGGTGTATTAGAAGGTCAATTTAGAAAGTATTATGAAAAAGCTGACCGTATGAAAGGTATCACCGGTGAAAACATGCTTTCACTTTTAGAAAGAAGACTTGATAACGTTATTTTTAGAATGGGTATCGGTTCTTCTAGATCACAAGCACGTCAACTCGTAACTCACGCACACTTTACCGTTAACGGAAGACCTGTAAACATTGCTTCTTACTGTGTAAAAGTAGGCGATGAAATCGCAGTTAAAGAAACTAAGAAAGACAATAAATATTTTACTGAAATTAAGCAAATGAAAGTTGGTGCTATGCCTAAATGGTTAGAATTCAACCCAGAAACCTTAACCGGTAAGATTTTAGCTCTTCCAGTAAGAGATGACGTTGATGTTCAAATCAAAGAACACATGATTGTCGAATTATATTCTAAATAATTAAATAAAATAATTAATTTTCGATGGGTTTTTGCGGGGGGAAAGTTGAGAAATTCCACACCTCGACAAGAATTCCCGCTAAAACTTATATCGAAACTATTTTTTAAGGAGGTAAATTTCTCATGATGGAAATTGAAATGCCAAAAATAGCAGTGGAAGAAAATGAAAGCAGAAGTTATGCAAAAGTTGTTGTTGAACCTTTAGAAAAAGGTTTCGGTTTAACTTTAGGTAACGCTTTAAGAAGAATTTTATTGTCAGCACTTCCTGGTGTTGCAATTCAAAACATTAAGTTCGCAGAAGAACTTGGTGTTAAACACGAATTCTCAGCAATTCCTAAAGTAAAAGAAGACGTTACTGAAATTATTCTTAACTTAAAGTGCGTTACTTTTAAGTCTACTTCTACTGAAAAAGACTATAAGAGAAACGTTAGAATTAACAAGGTTGGTCCTGCAGTTGTAAAAGCGGGCGACATTGAATGTGACGCTGATTTAGAAGTATTAAATCCGGAACTTTATATCTGTACGATTGATGAAGACGGTAAACTTGAAATGGATCTTACCGTTGGCAGAGGTCGTGGTTATGAAGGTGCAGACGAACATAAAACGGATATCATTGACAATATTGCAATCGACAGTATCTATACACCTGTTAAAAAGGTTAGTTATAACGTAACTGCTACACGTGTAGGTCAAAGTGTAGACTTTGATAAACTTACTCTTGAAATTTGGACAAACGGCGCATTCTCAGGTAGAGATATCGTAAGTTTGGCCGCTAAAATTATGGAAGAACATATCAGTATGTTCGTATCTTTGTCGGAAGTTGGTAACATAGGAATTTTAGTTCCACCTGAAGAAGATAAGAAAACCAAAATTTTAGAAATGACCATTGAAGAAATGGATTTATCAGTTCGTTCATACAACTGTTTGAAGAGAGCAAACATTCACACCGTAGAAGATTTAACCAAGAAAACGGAAGACGATATGCTTAAAGTCCGCAATTTAGGTAAGAAGTCTCTCGACGAAGTAATTTACAAACTCGAAAGTTACGGCTTAAAATTGATGGACAAGGAGGACTAAAAAATGGCAAGAAAATTAGGCGTAAACGCTACGCAAAGATTAGCGCTTATTAAAAACCAAGCATCTGCATTGTTATGGCACGGTAAAATTGAAACTACCGAAGCAAGAGCAAAAGAAGTTGCATCTTACGTTGCAAAAATTATTACTCTCGCTGTAAATACTTATACCGATACCATTGAAACGGAAGTTACCGTTGCTGATTCTAAGGGTAAAGAAACCACTAAAACTCTCGTTAAAGACGGTACCAAGAAACTTAATGCTAGAAGAAAAATTATGGCTTTGGTTAACGACTTACAAGAAGTTAAGGGCTTCAAAGAAAGCAAACCTGACTTCAAGAAGAGAACTAAGGCTATTAAATACCCACTTATCGAAAAGATTTTTGATGAATATGCACCAAAATATGCTGCTCGTAAGGAAGAAAAGGGTCAAGGCGGTGGCTATACGAGAATTTATAAACTCGGCCAACGCAAAGGCGACGCTGCAGAAGTTGCTATTATTGAATTAGTTGACTAATTTAATTAATAATAAAAAATAATCACGTTTTTGCGTGATTATTTTTTTTATATTATAAAAGTTGCTTTATCTTAAAAAACTTGATATACTATAATTAATAAAAAAATTAGGAGTTAAAGATGTCTCAAAAAAGCAAAACTTTATACGATTTAATGCGCGATGCAGACAATAAAGAAGAAGACGCTTGTTATCCAGAAGAATGGGAAGATGAACGCGCAAAATCACATAAAGAAAAATATTTTGATTATTACGATGATATTAAACTTACTCCAAAAGACGATTGGTAAAAGGGAATTAAAAATGACGCATTGTTATGCGTCATTTTGTTTTTTGGGTGTAGGTTTTTTCTTAAATCTAATTTCAGCAATTATTATTGAGATTAAGCACATTAAGTCATTAATCACGCCTGCTATTGAAAAGGCAACGGCATTATAAATTACCCAACACGCATTTGAGGGTAAATTTACCATACGAATAACGTGTGGATTTTTAAATCCGTAAGCAATAGTAGTTAAAAGTTTAGCAATTATTGAGATTATGCTTATTGAAACGGCTATTATAAGCACTGTATTTTGGTTTGTAGACCAATTTTGAGCGTAGCCAATGGATTTATCCCAAGTTAAAATAATGGTTGTTACACCGGCCAAAACGGTTATAAACGAGAAAAATACAATCCAAAACTTGTTTGACTTATTATTTTTTACGTTTAACGTAAATATAACGTTTCTAATTGAACCTATTAAATCCATAATAACGCCAACCCACGCGCCCAAAAGAATATATTGAAGAACGAAAGTCATAGAGCCTAGGGTTTTAAATAGCATAATTTTCCAATGCTTATTAAATTGTACGGACAAGATATTTAAGCCAATACCGATAAAGCCAATAACTTGTATAAAAACATCAAAATTCATAAAACAACCAAAATTAACGATAAAATTATATACCTAAAAGGTAATTTAGTCAAACAAAACGACTATTCAAAAATGGATAAAGAAGTATAAGTAAAATAAATATAAAAAATATTAATAAAAAATCAAAAAAACAATTAAAAATTATTGACAATAAAGATAAAATAATTTAATATATAAAACGGAAATGAACTTTAACAAACAGAGTCTTTCCAAGCGATAACGGACCACTCTTAAAAAGAGTTTAGGCCATACGGACAGCCGGGTCCACTGCCGAGTGGCGATTTTTCGCCTTATTGATTGAGTTAAAAGCTCAAATTTTATAAGTTGGTTACTTTATAACCGAACGCGTTAATACGCAAACTTGTGAAACGGTCAATAAAGAGTAGTAAAAGTTTTGTTGCTATATAGACTCTGATTGTCAATCTTCGTTATAGGAAGGCTTTATGTAAGCCGATTATTTCCTTTTTTTGTAGAATTTTGCAAGTTGCGTTAACGTAACTTGCATTTTTTATGCTAAGATATAAACTTGTTTGAGGTGTGATATGGCAAACAAAAGAGAAGAAAAAATTATTCAAATTGAAAATTTATGTCGTGAATTTGACGATGGTGTAGTTGCTGTTGACAACGTAAGTTTTTACGTTAGGAAAGGTGAATTTATAACCTTTTTAGGACCTTCGGGTTGTGGGAAAACGACAACTCTTCGTATGATTGCAGGCTTCGATAAACCTACTTCCGGTAGAATTTTACTTAATGGTGAAGATATTTCTCATTTACCACCCAATAAACGACCAATTAATACAGTATTTCAACGTTACGCTCTTTTCCCACATCTTAACGTTTATGATAATATAGCGTTTGGCTTAAAACTTAAGAGAGTTAAAGTTACTTATAAAGATAAAAACGGTAATGAAGTTGAGAAAATTGAAAAACTTTCCAAGTATGAGATTGCAACAAAGGTAGAAAAAGCACTTAAAATGGTTGACCTAGAAGGGTTTGAAAAAAGAAGTGTTTCAACTCTTTCTGGTGGTCAACAACAAAGAGTTGCAATTGCGCGTGCAATAGTAAACGAGCCTGAAATTTTGCTTCTTGACGAACCGCTTGGCGCATTGGACTTAAAAATGCGTAAAGATATGCAACTTGAATTAAAAGAAATGCATAAAAAACTTGGAATAACGTTTATATACGTTACTCACGACCAAGAAGAAGCGTTGACGATGAGTGATACAATCGTAGTTATGAAAGACGGGGTAATTCAACAAATAGGAACGCCTACCGATATTTATAACGAGCCTAAAAATTCTTTCGTTGCAGACTTTATTGGTGAAAGTAACATTTTCAGTGGGACAATCGTTGGGGATAAAAAGGTTAGATTTATCAATCACAATTTTGATTGTGTTGATGAGTTTTCATTAAATGAAAAAGTTGACGTTGTCGTTCGCCCTGAAGACGTTGTATTAGTTGACGCAGGCGAAGGTCAGGTTGACGGAAAGATAGTAAGTTCCATTTTTAAGGGCGTGCATTATGAAATGGTGATGAAAGTAGGTAAAACTGAAATCGTTATTCAAGACACCATTGAAAGAAAGGTTGGCGAACAAGTTAGTTTAATCATTAAGCCGAACGATATTCATATTATGGCTAAGGAATTTTCTTCAAACAAATACGACGGATATATTACGAAGAAGAACACCGTATGTTTTGGCGATGGAGAATTTGAATGTGACGTAACAAAACTTTATCCAAATTCCTTCCTTGATGAAGAAGGTTATTTAATTACCGAAGATGGTGATAAAATTGACCTTACCGACGTTGACGTCGAAGTTGAAGTGGGCTTAAAAGATATTGAAATCAGTGACGAACAAGACGTTGGTGGTGCAACGGGCAATATAGTTTCTATGATTTATAAAGGCGACCACTATCAACTAATAGTTAGAACTGATGAAAACGAAGAAGACTTCGTTTTTGATACTGAAGATACTTGGAACGAAAACGATAGAGTAAGCGTTATTATTCCTAAAGAAAAAATCAAACTCAAACTAAAAGAGGAGATTAAAAGATGAGTCAAACGATGGAACAAGGGGGAAAGAGTATGGGAAAAACAAAATTTCCGTTATCTTTTTCCAGAAAACAACTCTGTATCCCTTACGGATTGTTTTTAGCGTTATTCGTCGTTTTACCGTTACTTTTAATCGTGTTTTACGCGTTTACAGATAAAGACGGTGGATTTTCGCTAAATAACTTTATAAGATTTTTTACGTCGGGAACAACTTTAACCACGCTAATTATAAGCGTGTTGATTGCGCTTGCAACAACGATTATTTGCATACTTTTAGCCTATCCTGTGGCGTATATTTTAGCAAGAAGTAACCTTAATAAAGGTGGAACTTTATTAATGCTCTTCATTATGCCAATGTGGATAAACTTCGTTTTACGCGCTATGGCAATGAAAGATTTATTGACAATTATAGGCGTGTTTGGGTTTAATAACTACGTAAACGTAATTATCGGTATGGTATACGACTATTTACCGTTTATGATATTGCCATTATATACGGTTTTATCCAAAATGGATAAAAGTTATATTGAAGCAAGTAACGACTTAGGCGCAAATTGGTTTACCACGTTTACAAAAGTAACTTTTCCACTTTCAATGCCGGGTATTGCAAGCGGAATAACGATGGTTTTTATGCCTACTATGACTTGTTACGTTATTTCAGACACCTTTGGTAACGGGCTTATAACGATTGTTGGTAAATTGATTGACGAACAGTTTACTACATTCCAAAATTGGAATTTAGGTTCAGCAATGGCTATGGTTTTGCTTGTAATAATGCTTATATCAATGTGGGTAACCGGTGGCTTTAATAGTGAAGAAACAAGGGGGACTAATTTATAATGAAAAAGTTTTTTCAAATACTTTACGTTGCCTTAATTCTTCTCTTTATTTACGCGCCAATTTTTACTTTAGTTTTATATAGTTTCGTTGACGTGCAGATTGTAAGCATAAAAGAAGCCTTAGAAATTGGTTTTTCATTTAACTTATATGAAAAACTATTTAATGATGCGGGACTAATGAAAATTGTTTACGACACCTTGTTTTTAGCGGTTTTAGTGGCGGTTTTATCGACCGTATTAGGAACTTTGGGCGCTATTGGTATATTTTATAGTAAAGGAAAATTGGGAAAAGGTGTTTCTGCGGCTTCTCAAATTCCCGTTATTAACGCGGAAATTGTTACCGCCGTTGCTCTAGTGTTGCTTTTTGCATTTGTATTTACTGAAAGTCGTTCATATTTTGCTATGATAGTTGGTCACTTGGTCATTACTACACCTTTCGTAGTTTTATCTATTATTCCAAAATTAAAGCAAATGGACGGAAATATTTACGAAGCGGCGTTAGATTTAGGGGCAGCTCCTTTCGGTGCGCTAGTAAAAGTTGTTATTCCTGAAATTTTACCTGGAATTTTAAGTGGGTTTATGCTCGCTATAACTCTTTCATTAGATGATTACATTATCTCAGCATATACTAAGCCTGCCGGATTTGACACTATTTCTACTTACGTATATGGTGCTATGGCAAAGTCTAATGCAAACTCATCACTACCAGCACTTCGTGCGCTTTCTGCTATTATTTTCGTAGTTATTATTTTAATGGTAGTAGTTAAGAATTTAATGGTGAGAAAAAAGGAGGCAAAATAATGAAAAGGATATTTACTATTATTTTAGCGTCCTTGTTAATATTTTCAAGTTTTTCATTTTCAGGTTGTGATAATACCCAAAAAGGTGGAACGGTTTTAAGAGTTTGTAACTGCGAAGATTATATAGATGAAGATCTTTTATTAGAGTTTGAAGAAGAAACCGGTATAAAAGTAGAATATTCAACTTATGGAACAAACGAAAACTTATATAATGAACTAGTTATCAACCCTAATAGTTACGACTTGGTTGTGCCTAGCGAATATATGATTGAAAAACTTGCCGAGGAAGGTAGAATTCAACCGTTAGATTTTATCAATAGGGCAGAACTAAATTCTTACGATAATAACGTTTCTCCGTATATCAAATCTAGACTTAAAGATTTAGAAATTAAAAAAGGTGAACACCAAGGTAAAAACCTTTATGACTTCATGGTCGGCTATATGTGGGGAACGATGGGTTGGGTTTATAACACAGATAACGTTTCAAAAGAAGAAGTTTCTTCATGGTATGGTGTATTTAACAATTCTAATTTAAAAAATAGAATTACCATCAAAGATGCAGTAAGAGATTCTTATATCGTTGGGCTTGCTATGGTTTATGAAGAACAACTTAAAACTGTAAGCACTAACGAAGAAATAACAGAAATTTTAAATAGAACTGACAAGCAGTCAATAGATTTAGTTGGTGAAAAACTTAATTCCTTAAAGCCTATGCTTTATGGTTTTGAAGTTGACAGTGGTAAAAACGATATCGTTTTAGGTAATATCGATGCTTACGTTGCTTGGAGTGGCGATGCGTGTTACGCGATTGACGTTGCAATGGGCGAAGTTGAAGATGACGATGGAACTTTTGTTGAAAATACTAAATCTTTAAGTTATTATATTCCAGACGAAGGCAGTAATATTTGGTTTGATGGATTTGTTATGCCGTCAGGAAGCACTAATTACGATGCCGTATATAATTTTTTAGACTTTATTTCAAGACCTGAAAGCGTATACCGTAATATGAATTATACGGGCTATACCAGTATGGTTGCTTCGGGTGAATTTGAAATGCAAGATGAAGAAAGTGGAGAGACTTATACTACTGATTTATTTAATGAAATAGTGCTTGGTTGGTTTGATGAAAGCGAAGATTTAAGTGAAGGCGAAGGTAAAACAGTTGATTTATCGTACTTTTTTGGTGACGGCGAATATAACGTAACAGTTTCTAATGAAGGATACGGTAGACTTATCGCTCAATATCCAACTTTTGATATAGTTCAAAGATGTGCTATAATGGGTAATTTTGATAACGATACTTTAATGCTTATTAACGATATGTGGGAAAGTGTTAAAGGTGAAACGTTTCCAACGTGGCTAATAATTTTGATTGCAGTAATGGTTGTTTTACTTGCTACACTCATAGTTTTGTATAGGAACAAAAAGAATTTAAAAACATTTAAATTTCCACAAAAAACACTTTCTAGAATGGAAAAGAAAGGTTATAAAATTATAAAAGTTGAAGAAATAAAAAATTAATATTAAAAAGCACCGTTTCTAATGAAACGGTGCTTTTTAATAATCCCATTTAGGAATATATTTTTCATCAGCGCTTTGAAATTCTTGATAAAACATATTTTCAATGCCTAAACTGATTGCATAATCCATTACGGTATCGTATTCTCTTTTAGTTATTTTTCTCTTTAATTCAGGAAAATTTTCTATATCGCCAAAAGGGGTATATTGACTCATAACGTTTATAAATGCTTTATCTTTAAAAGGAATAAACCAATTAAGAATTTTTTTGCTATCTAAAGTGTTTTGTGGTAAAACCAAATGTCGAACAATAACGCCTTGTTTTAATAGGCCGTTTTGGTCAGTTATGATAGGTTTTGAGTTAATCATAAACTCTATTGCTTTACTTGCAAATTCAAAATAGTTTTTCTTTCCCGTATATCTAAAAGAAGTTTCAGGGGAAAAGTATTTCATATCGGGAAGATAAACGTCAACGTAATCGTTTAGTTTTTCTAAAACTTCTAATTTTTCATATCCGTGAGTGTTATATACGATAGGAATTTTAGGTCGATAAATTTTTAGTGCTTCAATAATTTGAGTTGAATAATGAGTTGGGTTAACAAGGTTTACGTTATGCGCACCCATCTCTTCTAAATTTTTAAAAATTTCAGCAAGTTCTAAAACGGTAATCTCTTTACCACGCAAATTTCTTGAAAGTTCAAAGTTTTGGCAAAATGCACATTTAAGGCTACACCCACAAAAGAAAATAGTCCCAGAGCCGTTCTTTCCACTAATTAAAGGCTCTTCAAAAGGGTGAAGATAAAACTTAGCAATTTTAATTTTGTCATTAACCTTGCAAATTCCCGTATTAATTTTTCTATCCACTTTGCAATCGTTGGGGCAAAGGGAACAAAGATTATTATTCAAGTTCAAATGCTCCGGTATATAGTTGATAATATTTACCGCGTTTTGCAATTAATTCTTCATGCGAGCCACGTTCAATAATGTTACCGTGGTCTAAAACCATAATAACGTTAGAATTTCTAACAGTAGAAAGTCTATGTGCAATAACGAAAACAGTTCTACCTTGCATAAGTCTATCAGTGCCTTTTTGAACTAATGCTTCGGTTCTAGTATCGATTGAAGAAGTTGCTTCGTCTAAAATCATAACAGGCGCATCTTTAACGGCAGCACGTGCGATAGAGAGAAGTTGGCGTTGACCTTGTGAAAGGTTAGCACCATCTTGTAATAGCATAGTGTTATAACCTTGAGGTAAGCGCGAGATAAAATCGTGTGCATAAGCAAGTTTTGCTGCTTCGATGCATTCTTCATCAGTTGCTTCAAGCCTACCGTATCTAATATTTTCCATAACGGTTCCCGTAAACAAGTTGGTATCTTGTAAAACGATGCCTAAAGAACGGCGTAAGTCGGCTTTTTTGATTTTATTGATATTTATACCATCGTAACGGATTTTACCGTCTGCAATGTCGTAAAAACGGTTAATAAGATTAGTTATTGTAGTTTTTCCCGCACCCGTAGCACCAACAAAGGCAATTTTTTGACCAGGGTTAGCGTAAAGGGAAACGTCGTGAAGAACGATTTTATCGGGAACGTAACCGAAATCGACGTTAAACATTTGAATATCACCTTTAAGTTCGGTATAAGTAACGGAACCGTCTATCTTATGTGGATGTTTCCAAGCCCAATGTCCCGTTCTTTCTTTACATTCAGTAATAACTCCGTTTTCGTCTATTTTGCATCTAACTAAAGTAACGTAACCGTCGTCGGTTTCAGGTTGTTCGTCAATTAATTCAAAAATTCTTGACGCGCCTGCTAACCCCATTACGATAGAGTTGATTTGTTGAGAAGATTGACTTACGTTTCCTGTAAATTGTTTACTAATTGGTAAAAATGCGATTATCGTTATTAAGAAGGTACTTGTGGTTTCAACTTTACCTGTAATCGTAACGTTTGGAACGTTTAACGCCAAAAGTAATCCACCTATAAAAGCAAGAAGAACGTATAGAATATTTCCTAAATTACCCATAATTGGCATTAAAATATTAGCAAAAGTATGTGCTTTAGTTGCATCTAAGCAAAGTTGTTCGTTCTTTTTGTCAAAGGCTTCCTTACTTTCATTTTCGTGACAGAAGACCTTAACGACCTTTTGACCTTGAATCATTTCTTGCACGAAACCTTCTTCAGCACCCAATGATATTTGTTGTTTAACAAAGTATTTAGCACTATTTCCACCTATGACTTTAGTTACCAAGAACATGAAAAATACCCCGATAAACATAACAAGTGAGAGCCAAATGCTAGAAGTTAACATAATTACTAAAAGGGTAGTTACGCTTATTAACGCAGAGTATAGACTTGGAATGCTTTGAGAAACGAGTTGACGGATTGTGTCCGTATCGTTAGTGAAAGAACTCATCATATCGCCGGTTAAGTGTGAGTCAAAATAACGGATAGGTAAAGATTGAACTTTATCAAAAAGGGTAGTCCTAATTTGATGTAAATAATTTTGAGTTACCTTTGCCATCGTGCGACTTTGAATAAAATTGCATATTATTGAAGTCAAATATACAGTACCCATAATGATGAATAGGGTAGTGAGTCCTTTAAGAACTGCGTTAAGTCCACTAACCTTACCAACTTCAATAAGTTTAAGTAGATTTTTCAAGAAAATAGATGACGCAACGCCTGTTATAGCACTTATTGTCAAGCAGAAAAAAACAACTAAAAGAGCCCCTTTATTGTTTTTAAATAACATTTTAAGCAAGCGAGAGAGAGTGCCTTTTTTGGCTTTTTGGTGTGGTTTATTACGCATATTATTTCGACCGCTTCTAACGGGCATTGGTTTAGCCATTGTCGTCACCTCCCTTGTTTTGAGAATAATATAATTCTTTATATATTTGATTACTGTTTAATAATTGTTCGTGAGTACCATACGCAGTTATCGTGCCACCGTCCATAATGATAATTTTATCTGCATCTTGCACTGAAGCAATTCTTTGCGCAATAATGATTTTGGTAGTTTCAGGAATATATTCCTTAAACGATTTTCTAATTAAAGCATCGGTTTTAGTATCGACTGCGCTAGTTGAGTCGTCAAGAATAAGAATTTTTGGTTTTTTAAGTAATGCGCGCGCGATACAAAGTCTTTGTTTTTGTCCACCAGAACAGTTAGCGCCACCTTGTTCTATTTCCTTATCAAGAGTGAAAGAGTCTATTTGAGCAAGACTTAATGCATGCAAAATTTCATCGTCAGTTGCTTCTTTGTTGCCCCATTTCATATTCTCTCTTAGTGTTCCTGAAAATAAAACGTTTTTTTGTAAAACCATAGCAACTGCGTTTCTAAGGGCTGTCAAATCATAATTTTGAACGTTTTCTCCCGCAACCTTTACAGTTCCTTCAACGGTATCGTATAAGCGGGGAATAAGTTGAACAAGGGTAGTTTTACTTGAACCCGTACTACCAATGATACCGACTGTTTCACCAGATTTAATTTTAAGATTAATATTAGAAAGAGCAAATTTTTCGGCTGTTTTTGAATATTTAAAACTTACGTTATCAAACTCTATATCGCCGTTTTTAACTTCGGTAATAGCGTTATCAGGAGAAGTAATAGAAGGTTTTTCATCAATAACTTCAGCGATACGCTTCATGCTTTCTGTTGACATGATTAATTGAACCATAATCATTGAAAGCATCATCAAACTCATAAGAATTTGGAAAGAGTAACTCATAAAACTTTGAAGTTCGGTTGTTTTTAGTAATAAGCCTTGGCTGTTAATGATAAGCATTGAACCAACGATGTAAATAGCAATTAAACCACTATAAACACAAAAATTCATTAAAGGTCCGTTTAAGGCGATAATTCTTTCAGCCTTTATAAAGTTATCTCTAACGTTTAAACTTGCCGACCTAAATTTCTTTTTTTCATAATCTTCTCTAACGTAAGATTTAACAACTCTCATACCGCTTATATTTTCTTCGATAGATTCGTTCATCTTGTCGTATTTTTTAAAGATTTTATTAAAAAATGGAATTGCTTTAGAAGCGATTAAAATTAATCCCGTTGCCAAAATAGGGGTGGTGCAAAGGAAGATAAGTGCCATTCGTGAGTTCAAAGTAAACGCCATTACCATAGAGAAGATAAGCATAAACGGCGAACGAATAGCAGTTCTTATAATCATCATATAAGACATTTCAACGTTCATAACGTCAGTCGTCATTCTAGTAATCAAACTTGACGATGAAAATTTATCCATATTAGAAAAAGAAAAGTCTTGAATTTTATAATACATATCTTTTCTTAAGTTTTTAGCAAAACCAGAAGATGCAACGGCGCAGTGTTTTCCCGACAACGCGCCAAAAGTTAATGATAAAAATGCCAAAAATAGCAAACCAAAACCGAAAACCAAAATAGTATTTAACAAAATTGGCTGTTTACCACCAAATATAAAGTTAACTATACTAACGGATAATGGGTTAGGGTTTATTATTTCCAAATTATTATTCACTTTATAAACGTAATCAATAGCACCTAAAAGCAAGGTCATAACGTATGGAATTAAACATTCTACGATAACTTCCATCGCAACGAAAATAGGTGCTAAAAGTGAAGGTTTTTTATATTCTCTTATTGACTTTGATAAAACTTTTATTGATTTGGCAAAATTATAGTTAGTGTCGGTGCTATTTTTAGTCATAATTTCTCCTTTTTAAATAAGTCGACGATAAAATCAATTGATGGAAAACTAAAAGATTGTTTAAATTCTTTTGGACAAAGAATAAAGTTTAGAGTTGAGCCTTGAATTATCGAATTATAAAGTTTAGCGCATTCACTTGCTGAATAATCATTTCTAAATTCATCGGCTTTTTTACCTTCTTCAAAAAAAGAAGTCATTCTAACGTGTGGGGGTAGAGATTTTTTGCATTTATCCATTGGTTTTCCCGATTCTGCTTTGGAAAAATAAGTCGTCAAGAAAAAGTAATATTTATAAGCAAAAATCTCATCTTTTTTCATATTGTTAAAAGTGTATTTAGTTAAATTTTTTAATTTTTCTAAATAGCAAGTATCGTCTTTTAAAACTTCGTCTAAAAAAGACATCATATGCTTACCACGAGATTCAGTAATTGCTTCAAAAATTTCTTTTTTATTATTAAAGTAATGATAAAAAAGACCGTGACTACACTTGGCTTTTTTAACGATATCGTTAATAGTAGTTCCAGCGTAACCTTTTTCACAAAAAACCTTCAAAGCGCACTCTAGAATATGGGCTTTTCTATCTAAGGTATTTTTTAAGTTTTTCTTTATAACTTTTTCCATTTTTCACCAATAATTGACAAATAAGTCAACAAAATATATTATATTCTCAGCGTGTTTTTTTGTCAACTAAATTATGTCGAAAAAAGTGAAAAATTGACACAAAAGTCAATAGCTTTTAATAAAGAAAAATTGCTAGTAAAAATGTTGTGTTTTTTATAAAAACATTTTGTTAATAAATGAAAGGTGTTTGACATAAGTTGATAATTAGTGTATAATAAACGAATAATGGATAAATATGTTTTACGAAAGGTAGATATGAAAAATTATTTTACAAGTGAAAGTGTTACTTCAGGTCATCCAGATAAAATTTGCGACAATATAAGCGATGCTGTGTTAGACGCAGTTTTATCTCAAGATTCATCTGCTCGCGTTGCGTGTGAATGTTCTGTTACAACCGATTTTTTATTGGTTATGGGGGAAATTACTACGACTGCTAAAATTGACGTTGAACAAATTGCAAAAGACGTTATAAAGGACATTGGTTATACCGATGCAAAAACAGGCTTTTCTGCTGACAGCGTTAAAATTTTAGTTAAATTAAATAAACAAAGTAAGGACATCGCTTTAGGTGTTGATAATTCTGTTGAAGCGAAAAATGGTGGAAGTGATTTTGATAAAATCGGTGCGGGCGACCAAGGTTTAATGTTTGGTTATGCTTGTCGTGAAACTGACGAACTTATGCCACTTCCAATTATGCTTTCTCACAAGATGTGTGCAAAACTTGAAGAAGTTAAAAAAAACGGGACACTTCCTTATTTGCGTCCTGATGGAAAAGGACAGGTTACCGTTGAATATTATAAAGGCAAGCCTAATAGAATTGAAGCAGTCGTATTATCTTCTCAACACGATGAGACTGTTACCACTGAACAATTAAGATTAGACCTTAAAAAGTTTGTTATAGACCAAGTTTTACCAAAAGAGTATTTAGATGAAGAAACCAAGTATTTTATCAACCCTACGGGTAGGTTTGAAATCGGGGGTCCAAACGGAGACTCTGGGCTAACTGGTAGAAAGATAATAGTTGATACTTACGGTGGAAAATGTCCTCACGGTGGTGGCGCTTTTAGTGGAAAAGACCCAACGAAAGTGGACCGTTCTGCAACCTATATGGCAAGATACGTTTGTAAGAATTTGGTTGCTTCGGGATTATGTGATGAGTGTCAAATTCAAATTGCTTATGCTATCGGCGTTGCAAAACCCGTTTCGGTAATGGTTAATACTTTTGGTACGGGTGTTTTGACGGATGATAAATTAGCAGAAATAGTAATTAAAGAATTTGATTTGCGTCCACTTGCAATAATTGAAAAATTAAAACTAGATAGACCAATTTATAAAAGCACTGCAAGTTATGGTCATTTTGGTAAAAGTGAATATACTTGGGAACAAACCGATATGGCTGAAAAGTTAAAGAAATATTTATAAAAAATGTCACTAAAGGCAATCATTGAAAGAATAGGCAAATTTTTCGATAAATACGTTTATAATCCAAATTATCGATGTTTAAATTGTGGTGTAGAAATATTTGACAATAAGCGTTTTTGTTCAAAATGTTTAGAAGAATTGCCATATAACGATAATTATATTTGTGAACATTGTGGTAGGCAAGTATTAGCGCCGGAAAATTATTGCTCAACTTGTAAAGGTAAACTTACTGCGATAGATAAATGTAGAAGTTTTTTCGTTTACGATAAGCCGATAAGCAATTTAATTCAAGGTTTTAAATATAGTAATCGTCGGTATTTAGTTGATTATTTTACCGACTGCTTAAAGAAGATTTATTTAATAAATTGTTTTAATGCTGACTTTTTCGTTTACGTTCCAATGACTAAAAAAGCACAACGAAAACGTGGGTATAATCAGTCAAAACTACTTGCCGAAGCCTTGTCTAAAAAAGTTAACGTTCCGGTTATAGAATGTTTAGAAAAAGTAAAGGAAACTAAGCGTCAAGCAACCCTAAATCGCAAAGAAAGATTGCTAAATTTAGACCACGCGTTTAAGGTTACCAACAAAAAGGTTGTTAAGGATAAAACGATAGTTATTATCGACGACGTTACGACTACCGGAACAACTTGTAACGTAGTTGCTGATAGATTAAAAAGAGCAGGCGCAAAAAGCGTGTATCTTTTAACGGTGGCAAGCACGCCACCGATTGATAAATATTAAAACTAATGTCTTTATAATAAAGGAGATATTTATGGGATTATTTAGATATATTCTCGGGGGAGAAAGCCGTAGAAACTTAAAAAAATTAGATAAGTTAGCCGATACGGTTTTAAGCCTACAAGAAAAATATGAAAAATTTACAGACGAAGAACTTCGTGAGCAAACAAATTTTTTCCGCACTAGATTAAAGGCGGGAGATACTTTAGACGATATTTTATGCGATGCTTTTGCAGTTTGTAGAGAAGCGGCTTTCCGCGTACTTAATATGCGTCATTATAAAGTTCAAATTATCGGTGGTATATGTTTACACCAAGGTCGTGTTGCAGAAATGAAAACGGGTGAAGGTAAAACTTTGGTTGCAACATTACCAGCATATTTAAACGCATTGACGGGTGAAGGCGTTCATATCGTAACCGTTAACGATTATCTTGCTAGTCGTGACGCAGAGTGGATGGGAAAAGTTTATAAATTTTTAGGCTTAACTGTTGGCGTTGCAATAACGGGTATGCAAGATGATGAAAAGAAAAAGGCTTACGCTTGCGATATCACTTACGGTACTAACAATGAAATGGGCTTTGATTATTTAAGAGATAATCTTAAAAGTAATCTTGAACAAATGGTACAAAGACCTTTATCGTTTGCCATTGTTGACGAAGTTGACTCTATTTTAATCGACGAAGCAAGAACCCCACTTATAATTTCAGGTAAAGGTGGAGAATCAAGCGAAAAATATATTACAGCAAATAAGTTTGTTAAGACCTTGGTTTTAGATAAGGACTTTACTATTGATATTAAGGAAAAGTCAGTTCAAATCACTGAATCTGGCGCAACTAAGGCTGAAAAATTCTTTGGTTTAAGTAACTTTTCGGATATTGAAAACGCAAGTTTATCTCACCATATTCAACAAGCATTAAAAGCAAATTATATTTTTAAGCGCGATAATGATTACGTCGTTTCGGACGGAGAAGTTATTATCGTTGACGAATTTACTGGTCGTTTAATGATTGGTCGTCGTTATTCCGACGGTTTACACCAAGCAATAGAAGCAAAAGAAAGCGTTAAAGTTAGAAATGAAAATAAAACTTACGCAACTATTACTTTCCAAAACTATTTTAGACTTTATAAAAAACTCTCAGGTATGACGGGTACTGCAAAAAGTGAAGAAGAAGAGTTTAGAGCAATTTATGGTTTAGACGTTTTAGAAATTCCAACAAATAAGCCCGTTCAAAGAATTGACGCACCAGACGTTATTTATAAGACTGCAAAAGGCAAAAATAAAGCAATCATTGATGAAATCGTAAACGCACACAAAAAGGGACAACCTGTTTTGGTGGGTACGGTTACCGTAGAAAAGTCGGAAGAAATTTCTAAACTTTTAATTGCTAAAGGCATTAAACACAACGTATTAAATGCTAAAAATCACGCAAGGGAAGCAGATATCGTTGCCCAAGCAGGTAGACTTGGCGCTGTTACCATTGCAACCAACATGGCTGGTCGTGGTACGGATATATTATTAGGTGGTAACCCTGAATTTTTGGCAAAACGCAAACTAATTGAAGAAGGTGTTGCTGACGACGTTATTGAACTTGCAACTTCTTTTATTAGCGATATTCCAGAAGAAGCGAAAGAAGTAAGAAAACATTATAGAGAAATTTATTCTAAATTCAAAGCACAAACTGACGAAGAAAAAATTAAAGTTATAGAAGCAGGTGGGTTGTTTATTTTAGGTACTGAACGTCACGAATCACGCCGTATTGATAACCAACTTCGTGGTCGAAGCGGTCGTCAAGGTGATGCAGGTAAATCAGTGTTCTTTATTTCTTTAGAAGACGATTTGGCAAAGCGTTTTGGTGGCGATAAAATGCAACGCGTTTATGAAATGTTTAATATCGATGAAGACCAACCGTTGCAATCAAAAATGCTTTCTAACAGCGTTGAAAACGCACAACGCACTATTGAAGGCAAAAACTTTGGTATTAGAAAACACGTTTTAGAATATGACGACGTTATGAATAAACAACGTGAAGTTATGTATGCTGAAAGAATGAAAGTTATAAAAGACGAAAACGTTCATGAAGACATAATTAAACTCGTTCCCGATTTTGTTAAATACGTTGTTGGTACGGTAATTAATAACGAAAACAAACCTGAAACGTGGGATATAGAAGCGCTTAATTCGATAATTGAATTAAAACTTTTACCTAAGGATACTCAATTCGTAACGCAAGAAAAACTTGAAAATTGGGATTACGAATATTTTATTGAAAAACTTACTGAAGAAACTATCTCTACTTACGAAGCAAAGATTGCTAAGTATAAAGAAGATGGCATAAACTTTTCTGAAGTTGAAAGAATGGTATTGCTTCGTAATATTGACACCAAGTGGATTGACCATATTGACTCAATGGACCAACTTAGAAAGGGTATTAGTTTAAGAAGTTACGGTAACGTTGACCCTGTTGTTGAATATAAGAAAGAAGGTTTTGAAATGTTTGAAGATTTAACTGCTTCAATTCAAGACGATACGGTAACGTTATTATTAAAGGGTGAATTGCAAAAGGTTCCATCACCTGCAACTCAACCTAAGGATTTAGCAACTAACCAAGTTAAAGACGGCGGAGTTCGTGCAAGAAAAACCGTTGTTAAAGAAATCGGTAGAAACGACCCATGTCCATGCGGTAGTGGTAAAAAATATAAAAACTGTTGTGGACAAAATAAATAGTTAAGGCTTATTATGATTAAAAGTGAAGAATATAAACTTAAAATTAAAGAATTAAAAGGTATCCTTACGGAAACGGGACACTCTCTTTGACATCGATAAATTAAGAAAGGACTTAGAGGAAAAAACTGCACTTTCTGAGCAACCTGAAATTTATACCGATTTAACTAAATCTCAGCAAATTTCTAAAGAAATAGCCTTTTTGTCAAACAAGGTTAATACCTTTGACAAGGCTGAAAAGATTATAAACGACGCATTAGAGTTGGTTGATTTAGCCGAAGAAGAAAATGATGAGAGTATTTTAAATGAAATCGACGGTGAAATTAATGCAGTTGAGAAAACCGTTGAAGAGATGCGTTTTGCTACGCTTTTATCGGGAAAATACGATAAATTAAACGCACTTTTAACTTTACATGCTGGGGCAGGTGGAACTGAGGCGTGTGATTGGACGGAAATGTTATATCGCATGTATATGTATTATGCTGAAAAAAACGGCTTCACTTTAACCGAACTTGATAGGTTAGAGGGAGATGAAGCAGGTATTAAGTCAGTTTCATTTAAGATTGAAGGCGTATATGCGTATGGATATTTAAAAGCAGAAAAGGGCGTTCATAGATTGGTTAGAATTTCACCTTTTGATGCAAATAAAAGAAGACACACTTCGTTCGCTTCACTTGAAGTTATGCCTGAAATTGAAGATGACGACGAAATAAAAATTAGTCCCGATGAACTTAAAATTGATACTTTCCGTTCTAGTGGAGCGGGTGGTCAACACGTTAATAAAACTGAATCGGCAATAAGAATAACTCACTTGCCGACGGGAATTGTCGTTGCTTGTCAAAATGAAAGAAGTCAAACGCAAAATCGCGAAATGGCTATGAAAATGCTTATCAGTAAGTTAATTGAAAAGCGCGAAGCCGAACGTATGGAATTAGACCAAGATATTAAGGGCGAAATAAAGAAAATTGAATGGGGCAGTCAAATTAGAAGTTACGTTTTTTGTCCTTATACCCTAGTTAAAGACCATAGAACCGGCTTTGAAATAACTGATATTGATTCGGTTATGAATGGAAATATACAAGGATTTATTAACGATTATCTAAAGAAATCACAATGACTTATTTTGAGAAAATAAAAAATTTACCGTTAAAAGAAAACCCGATAATTATGGGTATAGAAACTTCATGTGATGAAACTGCCGTTGCTATTATTAAAAATGGTAGAGAGATTTTAGCGGACCAAATTATAAGTTCAGCAACAGAACACGCGCGTTTTGGTGGGGTTGTTCCTGAGATTGCTTCTCGTGGACACACAAACGCCATATTAACGGCTACAAAGAACGCCTTGAAGCAAGCAAATTTGACACTTGATGATATAGATGCTTTTGCCGTGACAGAAGGTGCGGGACTTCTTGGTGCTTTACTCGTGGGTGTTTCTTTTGCAAAATCGCTTGCTTTTGCTACTAATAAGCCGTTAGTTCCCGTCAGTCATATAAGAGGACATATTTCAGCGTCGTATTTAGCTGATAAGACCTTAGAACCACCTTTCGTTACTATTTTGGCAAGTGGTGGGCATACTGCAATTATTGGTGTTGAAGATTATTATACTTTGAAAGTTTTAGGTTCAACTTTAGACGATGCAGTTGGTGAAGCCTTTGATAAAGTTGCTAGAGTTTTAGGGCTAAATTATCCAGGTGGACCAAACGTTGAAAGACTTGCTAAAGATGGAAAAAACCTTATCCCTTTACCAAAAATGTTAAAAAATTACGATGGTGGGGATTATGATTTTTCTTATAGTGGATTAAAAACTGTCGTTATTAACTACGTTCATAATGCAAAAGAGCGTGGCGAAGAAATTAATAATGCCGACGTTGCAAATAGTTTTCAACGTTCAGCGATAGACGTATTAGTTGATAAAGCCATCAAAGCAACGAAAATGCTTGGATATTCAACCATTGCAGTTTCAGGTGGTGTTGGGGCAAACGGATATTTAAGAGAAACTTTGCTTGAACGCGCAAGTAAAAATAATATTAAAGTAGTTTTACCAGAAAAACGTTATTGTACTGATAATGGAGCAATGATTGGTGCTGAGGGTTATTTGCAATATAAAAGAAGAAATTTTGCTGATTTAACCCTTAATGCTAGTGCCGTTGTTCCGTTAAAATAAAGGAGAAATTATGATTAAACACGTTGTTTGTTTTAAATTAAACGATGGGGAAAGTCCTGAAAAAGCCAAGGAAGTGCTTTTGAGTATGCAAGGCAACGTTCCAATGCTTAAAGGTATTGAAGTTGGTGTGGATTGCTTGCATTCTGCCCGTTCATACGACGTTATTTTAGCGGTTGTTTTAGATGATATGAAAGCGTTAGAAGAATATCAAAAAGACGCATATCATTGTGGCGTAGTCAAAAAACATATGCACGCTGTAACTAAGCAAAGCGTAGCAGTTGATTTTGAAATATAATAGTTTATACAAATTATTCGCGTTAATTGATTTAAAAACAAAAAAAGGCAAACTAACCGCTCTTCTCATAGGGATTTAAATATGCAACTTATAAAACTCGATTATTGATAAGTCGAGTTTTCTTTTTTGTCCACATAAAACAACTTGACATAATATTTTATATGTGCTATAATAATTACGCCAAACAAATCGAATATTTTGAGAGAGGATATTTTTTTTAAAGGGATATTCTATCTTTTTTTCGTGCAACCTAATCTTATATGAATTTGGTAAAAGCGCAAATTCCACGGATTAGGACACAAAGGATTTATCCCTCTTCTATTTTCGATTTGTTTGGCGACAATCGGAGTTTGCGTTTTTCGGTGCGTTAACTTCGGTTGGCGCACTTTTTATTTTAAACAAAGGAGATTATTAAAATGGATGGCAACAACAATTTAGTACGCTTTTTACTTACTTTCTTTTTGGGTTTTATTGGTAGTATAATAATTAACCATACCTCTTTGAAGCCTGCTGGCTTTACATCTAGAAGTTTGGCGTATTTCTTTCTTACGATGATTACATTTGGAATTTATGGACTTGTAGCATCGATATGTAACTTAACATTTGACCCCAACAAGAACAAAAATATTGGCTATATAAAAGATTAATTTTCTGCCTATGTAATATTATAGACCGAAATATTAGTATTATATAGACAAATGTTAATTTGTATTTTAATAAATAAGTGTAGCACACTATACTTTGTCAAGCAAAATCGTGTGTTTTGCAAAGCAAAAAAGAAAAGGATAGCAAAATTTTTTGCTATCCTTTTATACTTCCTAAAAAATCCCTACGGGAAGAGCAACTATTGTTTGCCTTTTTTTATTATAGTTAAGTTATTTTGTTTCAATAATAAGGTCGGTAAATTCAAATTTTGTGCAATCAACTAATCCACGATTGGTTAGTCTTAACTCAGGCAAGCAGGCAAGTGGAATAATTGCCATTGTCATAAATGGCGACGGAAGAGTTGAACCCATTTCTTTCCAAACGTTTTCAATATGTTCAACGCTAGATGCCATTTCTTCAAGTGGTAAAGTGTTCATAAGTCCAGCAACGGGTAGTTCAACCTTGCCTAAAATTTTTCCGTTTTTAACTGCAACCATACCACCACCACAATCGATTAAGGTATTAACTGCAAGCGCCATATCTTCATCGTTACTACCAACCACGAAAAGGTTATGAGCATCGTGTGCAACGGTTTGAGCAAGCGCGCCTTCTTTAATGCCAAAACCTTTAACGAAACCAAAGCCTTTAGTTCCGGTATTTTTATGTCTTTCAAAAACAACTGCTTTTAATACGTCTTGGCTTTTATCGGCTTTAATTTCACCATTTTGAATTGGTAAATCAATTATTCTATCAAACGTTCCAACTCTACCTGAGATAATTTCTATAGCGTGAACGGTTGCTATATTGCCTTGCGCATTAATTTTTAAATCTTCCGTTGTGATTTTATCTAAGTGAATGGTGTTTAAAACGTCGGCAGGGTATGAATAAGGCTTAAATGAAACTAATAATTTTCCATTTTCTGCAACGTGTTCACCATTAACGAAAACACTGTCTACAACGCATTTTTCTAAATCACTAATAAGAACTAAATCTGCGCATTTTCCAGGGGCTATAGAGCCCATTTCGTGGTCTAAATGGAAGCATTGAGCAACGTTTATCGTCACCATTTGAATTGCTGTAATAGGGTCAATTCCTTCTTCTATTGCTCTTTTAACAACGTAGTCTAGATGTCCTTTTGACATTAACGTGTTAGGGTGAGTGTCATCGGTGATTAAGCAAGCATAACGGCTATCAACCGAGTGGTTTGTTACTGCTTTAGAAACTTCTTTTAAATCGTGCCAAGCAGAACCTTCTCTAAGCATAGCATACATACCACGTCTCATTTTTTCCAACGCGTCGTTTTCGGTAGTTGATTCATGACAACATCTAACGCCCGATGAAATGTAAGCGTTAAGACCTTTATCGGTTTCGCTGATTGAGTAGTGACCTGTAGGAATTTTTCCTGCTTTTAACGTTTCACCAACTATTGCGTGAGTGTGTGGATTAGAAAAATTAATTCCTGGGAAGTTCATCATTTCACCAAGTCCAACACATTCGTCCCAAGACATAGTTTCTCTAATATCTTCAGGGTTGATAACTGAACCTGTATCTTCAAAACCTTGTACGGCAGGGACACAAGACGGGGTAGTTAAAAAGTATTTAAGTGGCGTTCTTTTTGCATCGTCGAGCATACACTTTACGCCGTAAAGTCCAACCACGTTACACATTTCGTGTGGGTCGGCAAAAATACCGCTCGTTCCGTGTGTTAAAACGGCTTTAGCATATTCACCAACTGAAAGCATAGAAGATTCAACGTGAATATGTCCGTCCATAAAAGCAGGGGCAAGAAATTTTGATTTTGCGTCAATAACAACAGTATTTTCGCCTATGCAATGAGAACAATTTCCAACCATTGCAATTCTACCAGCAACGATAGCAACGTCAGTATTTTCAATAATCTCGTGCGTGCAAACGTTGATTAATTTTGCATTTTTAATAACGGTATCAGCACTTTTTCTTCCCATTGCAACGTCTGCAAGGGTTAATGAACATTCCCAAAGGGGAGTTTTACAAAATTTGTTTATCATATATTCACCATAAAATTTATTTTTTATATTTTAATAGTTATTATAATTATTGTCAATAGGAAAATAGATATTAAGGTTATAAGTTTGGAATTTTATTAGTAAATTCTTCAATTACTTCAACGTATTTTTCGGGATTAACTAAATAAGATAAGCCGTGTCCGGCATCGTTAAAAGTAGACATTTGTTTTATTTTAGAGTTACAAGCATTGTAATTTTCAATACTCATTTGATATGGAACGTAATCGTCAACTTTTCCGTGGATAAATAAAATTGGCAAATTTGTTTTTTTTACCGATTCAATGGGCGAAGTTTCTTCTAAGTCAAATTTACCGAAAAGTTTTGCGCCAATTTTAACGAACGGATATAAAATATTTGCAGGCAATTTCATATCGGTAATAACTTTTTTAATAATATCTTTTGCAGAAGTAAAGCCACAATCAGCAATAATTCCAACAACGTTAGACGGTAGTTTTTTTGCGCTAGCAATTAAAACTGTTGAAGCGCCCATTGATATTCCCGAAAGAAATATTTTTGCATTTTTATCAATATTTTCTAAAACGTAATTAATCCAAGGTAAGCAATCTTTACTTTCGTTAATGCCAAAAGTAATGACGCTACCGTCACTTTTTCCCGCTGAGCGTTGGTCAACTAAAATTGCATTGCGTTTTAAAGAAAAACATCTAATGACACCACCACTTAAATCGCTTTCGGAATCACCACGATATCCGTGAAAAATAATTTCAATAGGAGCACCCTTTTTATACTCAAAATATCTTCCTCGAAGGGTTAAACCGTCAAAAGAAGTAACTTCAACCTTTTTGCAAGGAGTGCTTCTTGCAACGTCAATATATTTTTTCATAATATCGTGGTAGGGAACGAAAGTTTTTCCTTGTTGCAAAGAATATTCGTCGTCAGGTTTTATGCGTTTTTTTGCAGGCGAATAAAACACTATTCTAAAACATATATAAAATAGTAAAAAAGCAAAAATTGAAATAAGAGCAATAACGCTAAGTGCAATTTTTAAAAACATTAAACTTTACCTACAAAGTTTTTTAATATTTTAACATTAAAACGTTGCTTTTGCAAGTAAATAATAATTTAAAAAATTAAAAAACAAATTACAAGTTAATCTTGGGTTAATTATTTAATGGTATATTCATTATGTAAAAGTTGGGGTATTTTTTAAAATTACGCCGTTCAATTTTTGTCACTTAAAGGAAGGAGAACTAATGAGAGTTTTAATATCTACTGATTCATCATGTTTAATTAATCAACACGTTTTTGATAAATATGAAATTAACGTATTTCCGTTAAACGTAATTATTGACGGAGAGGAATTTTTAGATGGTGTTTCAATTAATCAAGAACAATTAAAAGACGCTATGCGTGCTGGTAAAAACATCAAAACTTCTACTCCACCATTAGGGGAAGTTATAGAATATTTTGAAAATTTGTTTAGTAAAGGTTATGATAAAATAATTCACTTTACAATTTCAAGCAAACTTTCTTCTATGAATCAACTTTTTAATAACGTTGCTGAACAATATTTTAAAGATAAACTTACGATTATTGATTCACTTGCAGTTTCAACTCCAATGCTTAGACAAGTTTTCTTTGCTTATGAAGAAATTCAAAAAGGGACTGCTATTGAAGAAATCGTTAAACTTAATGAACAATATAGAGAACAAACACCGTTAATTGCAATTCCTGAAAATTTAAATGCACTTAAAAATGGCGGGAGAATTTCTCCAACGGTTGCTTTAATTGGTAATTCTATAGGTATCAAACCACTTATTGCTATGATTGACGGTGCGCTTGAAAAACAAGGTATGATAAGAAACACAAAACGCGCTATGTGTGACCATATTGCAGATTGTTTGAAAAAATTCCCTGTAAATAAATATGATTATACTCTTATTATGTTTGATGCTGATGCTAGAACGGTTGATTACGTTAAAAACAATTTTAAACAATTAGAACCTAATTACGAGTTAATCGACGGTGTTTTACCTATTAACGTTTGTGCGCATATAGGACCAGGCTCTATCGGGCTTGTAGTTACGCCAATTATTAACGGAAAATCTATTCATGAATTTATTAATAATTGACATTTATTATAACAAGTGATAAAATATTTATTAACAAAAATTATAAATAGATTTGAGGCTTACTAATGAGCGTTGTTATTAAAGAAGTTTTAACAAAAAAAGATTTAAAAAAATGGGTTGATTTCCCAACTAAACTTTATAAAAAAGTTCCCGCATACGTGCCTTTTTTAAGACCTGATGAAATATCTACTTTTACTAAGAGTGAAAATTGCGCGTATGATTTTTGTGAAACTAAACTTTTTCTCGCGTATAAAGATAATAAAATTGTTGGTAGAATTGGTGGTTTAATCAATCACGCTGCAAATAAAAAATGGGGAACTCAAAATATCCGCTTCACTCGTTTTGACTTTATAGACGATTACGAAGTTTCATCTGCTCTCTTTAATAAGGTTGTTGAATGGGGCAAAGAACGTGGCTTTAATAAAATAATCGGGCCAATCGGCTTTACTGATTTAGACCATGAAGGTATGCTTATAGAAGGGTTTGATGAACTTAATATGTCAATTACCTTCTATAATTTTCCATATTATATTGACCACATGGAAAAATTAGGGTTAGAAAAAGAAGTTGATTGGATTGAATTCCGTCTAACCTTACCTACAGAACATAGCGCAAAACACGCTAAAATAAGCGCTTATTTGCAAAATAGATATGGAATAAAGATTTGTACATATAAGAACAGAAAAACTTTAATAAAAGATGCTTTTCCTGCCTTTAAGGTTGTCGATGAAGCATTTTCAAGGTTGTATGGTACAGTTCCACTTACAGATAGGGTTATAGAAAAAACCATTAAAGATAATATCTCGGTTATCAACTTAAAATACGTTTGTACGATTAAAGATAGTAAAGATGAACTTATTGGCTTTGCACTACTTGTTCCATCAATTGCTAAAGCATTAAAGAAATCAAACGGCAAAATGTTCCCATTTGGTATTTTTAGAATTCTAAAAGCCTTGTTTGGAAAAAACGATACGTTGGAAATGTTCTTGATTGCAGTAAAACCTGAATATCAAAGTAAGGGTATTCCTGCAATTATGATTGACTCAATGATAAAAGAACTTATTAAAAACGGCGTAAAATATTGTGAAACAGGTCCTGAATTAGAACTTAACACTCAAATTCAAAGCGTTTGGAAGGGTTTTGACGTTAAAAATCATAAGCGTCGTCGTTGTTATAGGAAAGATATTTAATAATGGAAAAAAACAATAAACTAATTGAAACTCTTCGAGCAGTTAAATTTTTATTTATATCAATAAGCGCAGGGATAATTCAAGTTGCATCCTTTGCGCTTTTTAACGATTTGTTATCTTTAGGATATTGGATTTCTTATTTAACTAGTTTAATTTTATCGGTTTTGTGGAATTTTACTATTAATAGAAGATATACATTTAAGTCAGCAAGCAACGTAAAGGTAGCAATGTTATTGATTTTAGCATTTTACGCTGTATTTACACCTGTTTCTACTATTTTGGGCAATATCGCAGAAAGTTCGGGAGTTAACGAATATATAGTATTAATTGTGACGATGGTATTAAATTTTGTTCTTGAATTTTTATATGCAAGGCTAATAGTTTATAGAAATTCTTGCGATACTATTGAAAATAAGAATAAGGCAGTAAATGAAGACAAGAACTAAATTTTATAATTTTATACGAAAGATTATTGCTTTTTTTAACGGTAAATATAAGTTTTTTGGTCTTGAAAATATAACAGAGCCTTCAGTGATTATTGGCAATCACTCGCAGATGAGTGGTCCTTTAGTTGCTGAATTATCTTTTCCGTTACCAAAAGAAACTTGGGTTGCTGGACAAATGATAAACGTTAAAGAAATTCCAGATTATGCAATGCAAGATTTTTGGGGACATAAAAGCAAAAAATTTAAGTGGTTTTATAAGATTCTTTCTAAATTAATTGCTAGACCTTTTGCATATTGTATTAGTGGGGCAGACGTTATTCCCGTTTATAAAGACTCGCGAATATTAGTTACTTTTAAAGATTCAGTTAGGGCTTTATTAGATAATAAAAATTTGATAATCTTTCCTGAAGAACACAGTGCTTATAATGAGATTATCAACAATTTTCAATTAAACTTTATTGAAATTGCTAAAATTTATTTCTCAAAAACAGGAAAAAGATTACCCTTTGTTCCAATGTATATTGCGCCTAAACTAAAAAAAGTAGTTATTGGAAAACCGATTTATTATAATAATGAACTCTCTTTAAAAGAAAACAAAGAAGTTATCTCAAAATATTTAATGGATGAAATAACTTCACTTGCAAAATCATTGCCAAAACATACCGTTATTCCATATGATAACGTTAGAAAAAAACAATATCAAAAATCAAAATAAGTTAATAACTACCAACTAATTTTTGTTGGTAGTTTTTTATATTAGACAATAATTTATAAAAATGTTATAATATAAAAAATAATTGTAGCATTATTATGACAAGATTTATTATTTTAAGACACGGAAACACCATTGATAATAATAAAGGTATTTTTACCGGTACTTTAGATACTCCGTTATCAACTTTAGGTGAAAAACAAATAAAATCTGCTTGCGAATATATCTATAATAACTTTAAAGTAGATAAAATTTATTCTAGTTTCTTATCGCGTGCAATTAATTCAGTTAAACCACTTGCAGAAATATTAAATAAAAAAGTTAACGTTATTGACGGCATTGAAGAAATGTTTGGTGGCAAGTGGCAAGGAATGTTAATTGAAGATATAAAAAAACTTTATCCCGAAGATTATAAAGTATGGCAAGATTGCGTTGGACTTTCCAAATGCACAGACGGGGAATCGTTTAAGCAAGTTCAAGAAAGGGCAATGAATGCCTTAAAAAAGGTAGCAAAAGATAACCCTAATAAAGTAGTGGTAATTTCAACACATGGTGGTCTTATTCGTGCACTTGAATGTGCTGTAAAAAATATTCCACTTGAAAATATGGATAAAACAACTTACGTCGTCAATGCGTCTATTAGTCTTATTGACTATGTTGACGATAAGTTCGTTGCTAATGAGTTTAATATCAATCATTATTTGGACGGTTTACAAACGGAAATGCCTAAAGGAATATAAGAAATGATAGATAATAAAGTATTATACGTAGGGGTTAGCCCTAAGCCTTATTATGGTTGCAATTATTGGTACGTTGATTTAAGCGGAACGGCCACTCCTAAAACTTTCGTTTGGGTTAGAATGGGTAGGCACGATACCGAACAAATGGTTTACGTTGACAGTGTGCGTTGGTGCGAAAAAGAACGTGCACCATATCCTTTTGAAAAAGCAAAACGCGTTCTTCGTCTTGCCACTAGTAAGGAATGTGAATTAGCAAAAAAAGAGTGGGACGATGCTCAGCAAATATTTTTATAAAATCGCTAAGGACAAATTGCAAAGTGAAAAAAATAAAAAAACTATTTTCATATTTTTCAACAGGCGAAGTAATCTTGTGGATTGCTTCAGTTTTGTTGATTATAATCCCTTTTTTAATTTTTAAAGGGCAAGGACTATTGGCAATGATAAATTCGTTAATAGGTGTTACAGCACTTATTTTTTGCGCTAAAGGAAACCCGATAGGTCAAGTGTTAATGATTGTTTTTTGTATAATTTACGCAATTATTTCACTTTCTTTTAAGTATTATGGTGAAATGATAACTTACCTGTTTATGTCCTTACCAATGGCTATCGTATCACTTATTGCGTGGCTTAAAAACCCGTTTGGCGAGAGTAAATTGGAAGTAAAAGTTAATTCTTTAACAAAAAAAGAAACGGTTTTTATGTTTATTTTAACGGCTATTGTTACTATTATCTTTTATTTTGTACTAAAGTTTTTTAATACCGCTAATTTAATTCCAAGCACAATCTCTATTGCTACAAGTTTTTTGGCAGGTTATTTAATATTTAGAAGAACTGAATATTACGCTCTTGCTTACGCGTTAAACGACGTTGTTTTAATTTGGCTATGGATTTTGGCAACAATAAAAGACTTTAATTATATTTCGGTTGTAATTTGTTTTGTTGTATTTTTATTTAACGATTTATACGGTTTTATAAATTGGTCTAAGATGAAAAAACGTCAACAAAAGCATACAAAGTCTAAAATCCAAACTGAATAAATGTATATATAAAATCTTTACTTTTTGGCTAAAATAGGCTTTTGAAAGTAAAGATTTTTGTTTTTAAAGGCAATATCTAAAAACAATTGAAAAAAATGGTAAAAAGGGGTATAATATAGTTATTAGAGAATAAGGAGACACTATTATGAAAATTGCAGTAACTTATGACAATGAACAAATTTTTCAGCATTTCGGGCATACCGAACAGTTTAAGATTTACGATATTGAAAACGATAAAATAATTTCTAAAACCGTTATCACCACTAACGGCCAAGGTCACGGCGCATTATCAAGTTTTTTAAAAGAAAACAACGTAGACGTTCTTATTTGTGGTGGCATAGGCGGTGGCGCTATAAGTGCACTTAACGAACTCGGTATTAAATTATTCAGTGGCGTTAGTGGCGATTGCGACAGCGCAGTAAAAGCATTTTTGAAAAACGAACTAGAATTTAATCCTAACGTTAGATGTTCTCACCACGACCATGAACACGGTGACGGTGCACACACCTGTGGCGAACACGGTTGTGGAAAGGGAAGTTGCCATCACAACTAAAACAAATAAAACGCCTTTATCGGAGGGTAAAATGAAAATTGTAATCGTGGGTGGGGTTGCAGGCGGTGCAACTGCCACAGCAAGAATAAGAAGACTCAACGAACACGCAGAAATTATTATTTTTGAGCGTTCGGGCTTTATTTCATACGCAAACTGTGGTTTGCCGTATTATATCGGTGGTGTTATTGAAGATAAGGAAGATTTGACACTTCAAACTCCCGAAAGTTTCTTTCGCCGTTTTAGAATTATGGCAAAAGTTAATCACGAAGTAACCGATATTGACCTCAAAAATAAAACCGTCCACGTAACTGACCTAAAAGCAGGAACGAGTTTTACTGAAACCTACGATAAACTAATTTTATCACCCGGTGCAAAACCGATTTTGCCCGATTTCTATACTGAAAACGAAAGGACTTTTACACTTCGCACCGTAGAAGATACGCTTAAAATCCGTGCCTTTATAGAACAAAAACAGCCTAAAACGGCAGTTGTTATAGGCGGTGGATTTATCGGTCTTGAAATGGCAGAAAACCTTACTGAGCTTGGAATCAAAACAACTATCGTTCAGCGTGGTAATCATCTTTTGCCGACTGTTGACTGTGATATGGCATCGTTTATCCACGCAAGCTTCCGTTCGCGAGGAGTAAAGCTTTTACTGAATAGCAGC
>JAZNQZ010000028.1:0-17996 GCA_045590475.1 Christensenellaceae bacterium | reverse complement strand
CTAAGCTACGCCGCCATGTCTGGCACTCACGACTTATTTTCGTTAAATGCTTATGTATTATATCCAAAAACACGAATATTGTCAATTACTTTTAACCCTTTTTTAAAAAATTTTTTTAATTTTAAAATTTATTTTTTTTCTCTATTTTCCTTGACAATCTTTTTATTTCATTGTATTATTGTATTAGTCAAGTAATACAGTGGAGAAAGAAATGAGTTTTAATTTTAACAACGACACGCCCATTTATATACAAATTATAGAAGATATAAAACTTCAAATAATTAATAAAAGATATAAACCTAATGATAAAATCCCATCAGTTAGGGAATTATCAATTTTATACGGCGTTAACCCAAACACGATAATGAAAGCGTTAACCGAACTTGAAGACTTGGGTCTTATATACACTGAAAGAACTAACGGAAAATTCGTTACAGATAATGAAAAAGTAATTAACGAAGCGAAAAGTCAAACCGTAAACGATATGATTAATAAGTTTTACTGTTCGATGGAAGGGCTTGGACTTAGTAAAAAAGAAATACTTGATATTTTAATAAATAAGGAGTAAATTATGAACGTATTAGAAGTAAAAAACGTTGATAAAAGTTTTGATAACAAAAAAATTATTGACAACGTTTCTTTTGCAGTTAAAAAAAATGAAATAGTGGGACTTTTAGGCAAAAACGGAAGCGGAAAAACCACTATTATTAAAATGATAAACGACCTTTTAACCATTGATAAGGGCGAAATTTTAATTAACGGCGAAAAGATTGGAGTTTCATCAAAATCACAAATTTCTTATTTGCCTGAACGCACTTATTTAGACAGAAGCAAAACCGTTCTGCAGGTTTTTGATTATTTTGAAGATTTTTATCCCGATTTTGACAGAAAAAAAGCCGAAAGGTTGCTTAAAGATTTAGACCTTGACTTAAACCAAAAACTTTCTAAAATGAGTAAAGGCATGAAGGAAAAAGTTCAACTAGTTTTAGTTATGAGTAGAAAGGCAAGCCTTTATATTTTAGATGAGCCATTAGGTGGTGTTGACCCTTCCACGCGCGATTATATTTTGCAAACAATTTTATCTAATTTTGAAGACGATTCAAGTCTTCTTATCACCACCCACCTAATCGCCGACGTTGAAAAGATTTTAGACCGCGTTATTTTTATTGATAAAGGAGAAATCATTCTAGATAGCGACGCTGATAGTTTGAGAGAGCGCGAAGGCAATTCTATTAACGAAATTTTTAGGAGAAAGGTAAAATGATAAGGAAATTATTAAAATACGATATAAAGAAACTTCTCGGGTTTTTAGTTTATTTTTACGTTATTTCTTTTGGGCTTGCAATAATCACAAGACTTATTAATATTGGAAAAGATATTCAATTTATTTACATTATAGGTCAAGTGTTTGCAGGAATTACTTACGCTTCAATCGCACAAATTTTAGTTAATATTTTCACACAAACTATTAAACTCTTTAACACTGATTTTTATAAAGACGAAAGTTATTTAACGCACACTTTACCCGTAACCAAAAGCGAACTTCTTTTATCTAAATATTTATCTGCACTAATCGTTATAGTTATAAGCGTTGCCGTTTGCATTTTAGATTTATTAGTAGTTCTTTACAGCCCCGAATTTATGCTAGTTCTAAAATCATTACTATCAACAACTATCGTCGGTTTTAATATAGACTCGTGGCTTTTCGTGTTAATTATTAGTTTAACACTTCTTTTTCAAGTTTGCGCGTTAATGAGTATGGCTTTTTTTGCAATAGTAAAATGTAACACTTACTCTTCTAATCGCATCGTAAAAGGTTTTATTTGGTTTTTTATTTGCTACTTTGCATCGATGACGGCAACGTTAATTGTTATTTCCATTGTTTTTGCAATAACCGGAAATATAAATAATCTTTTTGCACAAGTGCTTCCACAAGGCACTTTTATATCGATACTAATAACAGGTCTTGTATGCTACCTTGCTTATTCATTTATTTTCTATTTCTTGTGCAACAAACTTTTTAATAAAGGCGTTAACGTAGAATAAACAACGACACAACAAAAAAGGCTAACGAAGAATTTCGTTAGTCTTTTTCTTTTTAAGTTTTAACTTTATACATCACTTTTTATTTGAAGTTAAAAGAATAAATATCTGCGTTGGTTGAGTTAATAGTCATTGTAACGGTTTTTCCGTTAAACACACTTAAACTACCACCGTTTTGCCAAGTAACTTTATAATCAACTTCATCAGTTGTGATTACATTACTAGTTAGGGTTGTTATGCCATCAGTAATGGTAACCGTAACAGAACCTTTTGACGCATTTGCATTAAGATATAAATCGCTTCCATCAAAAGTCATAGGTTTAGTAGTTAAACTGCCCGTTCCGCTTAATGATGCAAAACCATCTAAGCGCCACTTTGCAATATAGACGTTGCAAACTCTACCACTTTCACCGTGGTCACCGTCCCAGCCACCACAATAAAGCCAAACTTCATCGCCAACTTCAATAGCGTAAGAAGAGGTAAATATCATTCCTGAATCAACGCTTCCCTTTTCACCAAGAGGAACGATTGCTTCTCTTGTAGGGCGTTGCCATTCTTCAGTTAAATCTCTTGAATATGCTAATTGAATATCAATTATGCCTTCCGAATAATTTAATCCTGGGATACGCATTAACCAATCGAAACCGACGTAAGTTCCACCGCGTTCATAGTAACCTATACCATAACTATCTGCTCTATAACAATTTTGCCCGTCTACTAAGTCAGCCAAAGCGTTTTGCATTATAGGCACGCTCCAAGTTTGACCATTTTCACTAGTGATTGTATACATTACGCGCTTTGCATCACCAAGTTTATATATTTTCATCGTTGTAACGTGTTTATCATTAGTTTTATCGTAAATGCCCGTTACAACGTCATAAACACCGTAGTCGCTTTGTATCGTTCCACCATTTACCCAAGTTATACCGTTTGACGAATACATTACGTGATATGCAGTAGCGTGTAGATAAGTTATCATACGATAACGTTTATCAGCAGGCGCATCTTCATCGATAAACACGTTCATAATATGGAAGTTACCAATAATATTACTATTTTCAATAGTAAATCCCATTTTATAAGACATTAATCCGTTTTGAGTGCTACATACTTCAACGAATTTTTCTTTGGTGAATATGGTTTTTCCAGCAAATGCCGATTGAACTTCTTCTACAGGGAAAACCCAATTAATTCCATCTGCAGAATATGCATATGCTGCAAGAACTTGCGTTACGTCGTTTTTATCCACACCAGCAGTGTTAAAAGATTGATACCACATTTTGTAACGTTGTTCAGCCGGAGCGTTCTTATCATAAAGAACCGTACCGTATAAATAAGCCCCACCACTCGTCCAAATATCTGTTTCGCTTGGAGAGATAACAGGTTCAGATTTTTCTGCTTGGTGGAATTTGCGGTTTAAGGTTGTGTTATCAATAACGTAATCATCAATAAACATTTGTGGCTTATTAGAAACGTCAACAACGGCTTTACCAAATTCTACCATATCAACCACGGCAACGGAAGAGCCTGAAACTAAAATTTCAGCACAACCGTAATATGCATTATTAGGTGCAACGTTACCCGTGCCTATTCTATTTAAGTTTGCATCATACCACGCAATTTGGGTGTTTACACTACCATTATTTTTTAAACGCACGCTGTATTCTTTGCCCGCTTCAACCTTAATCATTGAAGAACGAATTCCACCTTGTTCGCCAAATCCAACAAGTTTCATTGCCAAAGCACCGTTTTCATCACTCCAAGAAGCAGTTGTTGTGGCTTGAACGTCACCAAAACTTTGCCATTGCGTTGCATGTTTTCCTTCACATGCAAACGAAGTACTTTCAAACGAATAATTTGATGCCATTTCTGAGACTGCGTATATTTGAGCATTATCAAAATATGCAGTACCGTTAGCCTTCAAGGTTAATTTGCTAGCAACGGCATCTCTATCTGCAACACTCTCTAAGATAAGGCGACCTTGTTTTCCTGAAACGCTTTTATTTGAAAGTTCTTTTCCATCTTTATCAAAATAAGAAAGAGTGAGTTTAGCATCGCCCTTAACGTCAACGGTGGCTATATAACTTTTACCACCTAAAACACAAATTGGCGCTGATACGGTGCTATCATTTTTAAGAACTAACCCACTTTTTCCGTCAGTTACAAGTTCGGTTGAAACCATAGGTTCATAGTCAATAACACTTTCACTTACAAGAATATTATTTTCAAAATCATCAACAAATAAGTTAGAGCCGTTTGAAGATAATTGAACCCTTACGTCATCTAAATATCCAACCGGAGCACTTACAGAATCTTTTTTATAATAGAAAAGCAAAGTCATATAAACTGCACCAGAAGGCACGGTTTGCGCGGTTTCGGGCATATCCGCCCAACCGTTGTTTCCCGTTAAAGTAATGATAGTAGGATTACTTAAGCGATTTGATACAGTTGAATAATTTGGCTCACCAGACCAAAACTCAATATACATATAAGCAGTGCTTTTGCTAAAATATTTTGCGTTAACTAATAATTGTTGCCCTGCCGAAACTGAAATAGGTGCGCTACGTGCACCACCACCTTGAATAGTTGAAGGTGCACTAATCTTTAATGATTTTCCACCATTGGTAGACGCTTGTTCTTTTGTTACGGCAACTGAAAAATTACCATAATGCGAAGCCCACTTCGTAACAACGCCACTACCTGAACTAGCATTTTTAATAAAATTACTGCTCCAAACACTAGTACCTGTTGCCATAGATTCAAAACTACCATCAGCAACTTGTGTGCCAAGATAAATCGGCAACAAACTTACGCCGTCTGCCTTATTACCTTTTATAGAAATACTAACCGAACTTGCTTTTTGCGGAGCAAAAGAACGCGTGCCTTGAACTGTTTTAATTAATTCGTTTGATTCATCATAGAAATTAAATGATGAACCACTGCTCACCCCTTTTATTACGTATTCCACACCGGAAATAACGGGTGCTTTTTGTGAAATTAAACCATTTGACTGAGCAGTCCAACCATCTTTACTTATTAACGGCAACTTTTCTAAGGTAACGTCGTCAACGTAAATAACGCCTGTTGAATCGTAAGAAATAAGTAAACGCGCCATCACTGCACCTTTTGGTGCTACCCCTTCCACAAAAACTTGAGTCCAAGTTGTAGAACCCTTAGGAAGCGCAATCGAATAATCAGTGTTTATTAACAACCCGTGAACGTTATAAAAATTTAATTGCAATTCAGGTTGGTTGCTACCAGATTCTTTATAAAGCCAAGCACCTGCGCGATACTTATAGCCTTCGGTAACTCCAATATTACCTTCGTTACAAATAAGAGTAGAAAGCCCATCAACTTCATCGGTAATTTTCATACTTGCATTACCCGAATGAGCACGCGACGTGGTACGCTCAAAACTTCCTATGCGTTTAAGTTTACCTCTTTGATTCATCCAGCCTTGAACACCTTCCGTAGAAGTTAACTCAAAACCAGCATTTTTAACATTTAACTTTTCTATCATATTTTCTCCGCTACTAGGTTGCCCTGGATTTGGATTTGGCGTCGGCGTAGGCGTCGGCGTCGGTGTTGGTGTTGGCGTTGGCGTTGGCGTTGGATTAGGAATAGGCTCAAAAGCCGAATATCCACACTCGCATTCGCCGTCTAATACAACGTGGTCTTCAATATAACTTGCATTGCCACAAGAACATTCTTTCCAATGCTTTTCTGCGTTATATTTAACGATGGTGTAGGAACAAACGTGCCCACCACCTCCACTTCCATCATCTTTACAAGCCACACTAAATACGCTAGAACACATTAGCATTATAGTCAATAATATACAAAGTGTTTTTTTCATTGTTGCCTCCGTTTATCACTTTAGTAGTAAATATGATACCATAACGATATAATCTTATCAATTAAGATAGGCGACAATTTATAAACATTAATGTCCGTTTTTAGAAGTTTTTGACACTGTTAATCAAGTTTTATTAAAGTTTTATTCCACACTTTTTGACCTAAACTGAGAAGGCGTGCATCCGTATTTCTTTTTAAACAGCGTAAAAAAGTTACTTTCACTGACAAATCCTACCGATTCGCAAATATTTAATATACTTTTATCGCTTTTTAATAAAAGTATTTCTGCTTTTTTTAATCTTGTTTGTGCAAGTATATTTGAAAACGATTTTCCGTAAATTTTACTTATAATTCTAGACACTTGCCTTTGACTTAGGCAAAGTTCTTTTGCCAAATCTTTTAAAGTAACTTGTTCTCTAAATTTTTCATTAAAAAAGGAGTCTATGGTAAATAGATATGATTTGTTAACTATTCCTTCTCCGTTATTTTCTTTATTAGTTTTTTCTTCAAGCATCTTAATTATTAATAGTTGCAACGCTATTTTTAAACGCAGTTTTTCTAACCCTGCTGAAAAGTTTAAACAACCTTCAATTTCATCCCATAGCCAAAAATATCCGTTATCTTTATTAAAAACGGTGGGTTTACCGAGATAAACGCTTTTAGCAAAACTATCAAAATATTTTTCTTTCGCCTTTGTAATTTTAGAAAAAGAAAAACTTATCGTAGATTTGCATCCATACGAATAATGCGTAAAATTAGGCGGTACTATAATAACCGAACCGTAAGCATAATTTATTTGTTTATCTTCCGTACCCAAAATCAAGCCGTCTTTACCAGCAAAAAACATCTCGTATTCATTATGAGCGTGAAATTCTAAAAGTGAAACATCTCTATCGTCAACACTAACGTTCTTTGATATTGTAAAATGAATATCACCTACGTCAAAACTAAAAGAAAAAATATTTATATCCATAAAACACTCCTATTAAACACTCTCATTTTATCACGGAACTTTTTTCTTTGCAATAATTAAAACAAATAAAAAAATCAGGCAAGAAATATTTGCCTGATTTTTTTATATTAATAAATAATTTCTCTTCTTAAACACCACTATATGCTGAGAAGCCACCGTCTACAGGAATAATAGTTCCGGTAACGAAACCACTTGCTTCATCATCAGCAAGCCATAAGAGTGCGCCTAAAAGGTCACTAATTTCACCGAACTTCTTCATTGGGGTTGCGTTTAAGATTTTGCCTGTTCTAGCAGTTGGAGTACCGTCAGCATTAAACAATAACGCTCTGTTTTGATTGGTTACGAAAAATCCTGGAGCGATTGCGTTACAACGAATTCCACAAGGTGCAAAGTGAACGGCAAGCCATTGAGTAAAGTTTGAAATACCTGCTTTTGCTGCGCTATACGCAGGAATTTTGGTAAGTGGTCTATATGCGTTCATTGAAGAAACGTTTATAATGTTACCACCCGTTTTAATCATATCGGTTGCAAACACTTGGGTAACTAAAAATGCGCTAGTAATATTTAAATCAAACACAAATTTTAAGCCACTTTCTTCTAACGCGAAGAAGTCTTTAACGCCTTCTAAATCAGGGGTCATCGTTTCATTATCGGTTGAAGCGCGTGGGTTGTTACCACCAGCACCGTTGATTAAAAAATTAACTGCGCCAAACTTATCGTTAATTTCTTTTTTAGCATCAATAATGCTTTGCTTATCAAGGCAGTTGCACTTTACTGCAAGTGCGCTTTCGCCAATTTCATCGGCATATGCTTTAGCGGTATCGTAATTAATATCAAGAAGAGCAACTTTCGCGCCGTTTTTAGCAAGTTCTTTAGCAAATTCACTGCAGATAATTCCACCTGCACCCGTGATTGCTATAACCTTATTTGATAAATCTACTTTAAACATAATTTTTCTCCTTATCGACAATTAATTATAAATTTTTGCGTCTTTATCGTCTATTAAAACGGGACAGCCGTCAAACTTATTAACGTTTTCACAAACGACTTTACTCATTTCGCCAACCAAACTTACTGCGCATTCCGCTCTAGAGAACACGTTTTTAATAACGATATTATAAGTTTCATCTTTTGTGCTGTGTCTTTCGCCATACATTTTTAAGTCGCCAATTCTAACGCCTGCAACGCCCCTACCAACGTAATATTTTTTATCAACAGAAGTATCTTGAACGTTATCGATTAAAATGTTATGTATACTTGCGCCACCTTGGTTAAGCAAGCGTACGTTCGTGCAAAACGCTGCTGAAACGACGTCTCTAATAACTACGTTATAGATGTCAATCGACTCATCTTCAACGCCATAAGTTTGTTTTATATATTCGGTTGGAAGAGCAGTTAATGCAATCGTATCGTCTTCGGTAAACCCTGTAATATTTTGAATTATGATATCGTGACAACCTACGCGAAGGTCGATACCATCGGCATTTTTAATGTAAGTATAACCGTATTTTTCTCTATCAAGACCTTTGATGCGATTTCCATTTTCATCTAAGCGCGTATAGTCTGCGCAAAAATCAATGTCGATAATGCGACCATATCTACAATAAGTAAAGTTAAAAGCCCAATGTCTTTGATTGATAACTTTAAGCCCACGAACTTCAAACCCGTCAACGTTAGCAAAAAGCAAAATATTATTATTGAAAATATGTGGTTTTCCGTCTTTTCCCGAATTCCTTTCGTTTAAGCCGTTATAATTTCCACCGTCTAAAATAGCCTTGCCAACACCGATAATCTTAATATTTTCGTCGGCATCAGCCTTTTTGCGTGGACTAGGTGCGTAACATTTAACGTTTCTAAACATATTACAGAAAGTGTTATCTGCTTGTTTTAAGTGACAATCACTTAAAATCAAGGTTGTGTTTGACGGAATAATAATCGTATCGTTAATGAGATAATTACCCGTAACGGTAACGTTAGTTTCCCCTTTCTTTTTAGCCTTTTCAATTAGTTTAGCGATAATCTTTTCACCGTTTGGAATAAATTTTGTCATAATTTCTCTCCAAGTCTAATTATTTATTCTTTTCTACGGCTTCAAAAAGTCCGTAAAGATAAGTTGCACCAAGTGCCCTATCAAATAATCCGTAACCCGGCTTAGCATCTTCGCCCCAAATATTTCTTCCGTGGTCTGGGCGAACGTAACCGTCAAATCCGTTATCAACTAACGCCTTAACTATACCGTACATATCGATATTACCGCGTTCCGTTATATGACCGTTTTCATAAAAGTCAACGTCGCTAGTGTATTTTAATTGACGAAGGTGTGCAAAATAAATACGGTCAGCATATTTACCAGCCAACTTCTTTAAGTCGTTAAATCTCCCTGCGCCTAAACTACCTGTACAGAAAGTGATACCGTTATGCTTGTTTGGAACGGCAGAGAATAATCTATCGTAATCTTCTTCCTTACAAATAATTCTTGGAAGATTGAACATATCCCAAGGTGGGTCGTCAGGGTGAATAGCCATATCGACGTCTGCTTCGTCACAAGCAGGCATAATAGCGTTTAAGAAATATACCAAATTCTCAAACAATTTTTCATGAGACATTCCTTCATATTCCCCTAAAAGCGCGTTGAGTTCATCAGTTGAATAACTTTCATCCCAACCTGGAAGATGTAAATTCTTAGGGTCTAATTTTAATAAAGTATCGTGACAATATGCAAGTGACGTTGCCCCGTCTTTATGCTTAAAATAAAGGTCCGTTCTAAGCCAATCGAAAACAGGCATAAAGTTATAGCAAATGCATTTAACCCCAGCCTTACCACAGTTGATAATATTTTGCTTATACGCTTCGATATATTTATCTCTAGTAGGCTTGCCAAGTTTAATATCTTCATGAACGGGAACACTTTCAATAACTTCCATAGTTAAACCTGCGTTATTAGAAAGTTCTTTTAATCTCAACAATTTGTCAAGTTCCCAAACTTCGCCAACCGGCACGTCGTAAACGGCGGTAACAACACCGTCCATACCTTGAATTTGTTTAATATGGTTTAGCGGGATACAATCTTTTTCGCCGTACCATCTAAACGTCATTTTCATTTTCACGTCCTCCAATACGAATTTTATTTTTTAATTATAAATCGTATTTTTATTATAGCACGATTTTAATCACCTTTCCACGCATAATATTATGTATTTTAACTAATTTTAGCATTATTCTACGATTTAATTGACAATTATATAAATTTTTTATACAATATTATCAATATGATTAATTTATTCTTTTATAGGCACAACAAAAAAAAGTTTGCGCAAAAAATCTCACCAACTGAAATAAACTTTCACGAACTCACCTTAGTGTTAAAAGGTGAATTAGAATATGAAATTGACGGAAAAAAACTTTTGCTTTCTCAAAACGACGGGCTTTTTATTAAATCGGGAAGCGTTAGAAAAAGAAAAGACGCTGAGGGCGTGGACTACGTTAGTTTTAACTTTTTTGGCGACTTGGAAAATTTGCCACTTTATCTACCAAACGCAGTTAATAGTTCGATTAAACTTTTAACGGCCGTTTGCGACGAAATTCACGAAAAGATTTACGACGGCGAAAATCAAATGTCACTTGCACTTCAACTTATTTTATCAATTATAAAAAGTTCAATTATCACAGCGAACGAAAACCCCGTTATAGTTGCAATAAAACAATATATTTACGCAAATTTAACAGAACGAATTTCTCTTCCTGAATTAGCAAATAATATTGGCTATTCACCTAATTATTGCTCAACCATTTTTAAAAAACATACGGGACTTACTATCATTGAATATTTGATTAACGAACGCGTGGAAGAAGCAAAAAAACTTATCGATGAAAACATTTTATCGCTTCAGCAAATTTCTTCTTCGTTAGGGTTTGATGATTACAATTATTTTTCTAGAATATTTAAAAAAACTAGTGGTTATACCCCGAGCGAATATAAAAAACTTATTTATAAAAAATAAAAGAAAAGACTGTCCAAATTTTTAGACAGCCTTTTCTTTTATTTGATAAGGGTTAAAAGGAAAACTTATTTAATGCTTTCTTTAAGCGCTTGGTTAGGAGTTTCAACTGCAGACTTTTTGCCGTTTTCTTTTAATTCTTTAATGACCATATTAGAAAGAGCAAATAGCGCAATGGCGTTAGGTATTACCATAAGATAGTTGAAAAAATCATTAAAATTCCACACTAAACCATTTGAAAGCATCGAGCCAAAGAAAATAAACAAAACGGAAATTATAGAATATATTATTCCCGACTTCTTACCGAACAAATATTCAAAATTTATTCTTCCAAATAAATTCCAACTTATTATGGTTGAAAAGGCAAAGAAGGTTAGGCATATTGCAACGAAAATTCCACCAATTATAGTTCCCGTATTAGAATTATTAAACAAGGTCGACACTGCCGTTTGAATTAGAGTGTCGTTACTAACACTATTAACTAGGTGTGGATTTTTAACGTAAATCGCAGTGATTGCAATAAGTGCGGTTATAGTAATAACAACGAACGTGTCAATAAATACGCTTACTATTGCAGCAGTACCTTGTTCGTGCGCAGTTTTTACGTTTGCTTGTGCATGCGCGTGTGGGGTTGAGCCCATGCCTGCTTCATTAGAGAAAAGCCCTCGCTTTGCCCCCATACTTATTGCCGTTTTTAACGCATAACCCACGGTACCGCCAATAATGGCGCTTGGATTAAAAGCATACTTAAATATGTATAAAAACGCAGTTGGAATAGCCGTTACGTTTGCAAAAATAACGATTAAACCACCCACTATATAAATTAAAGCCATTATTGGAACTATTTTTTCGGTTACTTGTGCAATTCTTTTTACCCCACCTATAAATATTATAGACGCCACTATTGCAACGATTATGCCAACTATCCAGCCCCACTTACTAGCATCAATGCCACTCGCGTTTGAAATTGCACCACTTATTGCATTTGACTGAACCATTGCCCCAACAAAACCTAAGCAAATAATAGCTGCAACTGCAAAAAATCCCGCCAAAAACTTGCCGAAGTTTCCTTTAAATGCAGTTCTTATGTAATATACAGGACCACCTGAAATGCTTCCGTCTTCATTAATTTTTCTAGTTTTTTGTGCTAAAACGGCTTCTGCATAAATCGTAGCCATTCCTAAAAATGCAATTATCCACATCCAAAAAATTGCACCTGGACCACCGACTAAAATCGCACCACTTGCACCAATAATATTTCCCGTTCCAACTTGCGCGGCAACGGCTGTTGCAAAGGCTTGGAAAGAACTCATTCCTCCCTTTTGCTTTTTATCTTTAACTTTTAAATTCCCAAATACCGTTTTTATGCCTTGCTTAAAACAGCGAACTTGCACGAAACGAGTGCGAATTGTAAAATAAACACCCATACCAACAAGTAAAAATACTAATACGTAATCTGCCAAAATTCCGTTAACCTTACCAATTGCAGTTTCTAACCACAACAAAAATTCTTTCATACTGTTCTCCTGAATGAAAAAAGAGTTATTTCAACGAACTGAAATAACCCCGAACAAACTAAACATAAATATATTTATTATGTTCCGTCCTTTTGCCTGAGAGATTCGGGAAAAAGTTTCCCTTGCACCTTCGGCACTCTTTCAATAAGAGATTCTCCGGAATTTCTCACCAATCAGTCGCAAGCAGTCGCTTCTGAAAGTTTCGTCGAAATATGGGTAAAGAATAGCACAATAAAAAAATTATGTCAACTTTTTTAACGCCATTTTATAAAAAAATTAAATAAATATTAATAATTTTTTTCAATAACAAAAACCCAACGAAAATTTTTTCCGTTGGGTTTATTTTATAATTAAAAAACAATTATTCGCCATCAAATAGTGGGGTTGAAAAATATCTTTCTGCAGTGTCTGGTAAAACGGTTACGACAGTTTTTCCTTTGCCCAACATTTTAGCAAGTTTTTTTGCCGCCGCCACGTTAGTTCCCGAAGAAATACCACACATTATTCCTTCCTTTTTTGCTAAATCTCTTGAAGTTTCAAGTGCTTCTTCATCGCTGATTATACAAATTTTTTCATAAATATTACAGTTTAATACAGGTGGAATAAGCCCGTCGCCTATACCCATTTGGATATGAGTTCCTATCGTTCCACCCGCTAATATCGCTGCATTCTCAGGTTCTACTGCCCAAATTTTAATGTCTGGATATTGCGCCTTTAACACTTCACCAATGCCGGTTATAGTTCCACCCGTTCCTATTCCCGAACAAAATCCGTGAATTGGACCTGCAACTTGTTCTAATATTTCTAAACCAGTATGGTGACGGTGCACGGTTGGGTTTGCAGGATTTTCAAACTGTTGTGGCACGAACACGTTTTTATTTTCTTTTGCCATTTTAAGTGCCATTTTTAAGCAATTATCAATGCAATCGCCGATATTTCCCGCATCGTGAACTAAAATTACTTCAGCCCCGTAGTGACGAACGAGTTTTCTTCTTTCTTCACTGACTGAATCAGGCATAATAATTATGGTTTTATAACCCTTTACTGCACCAACGAGTGCTAAACCTATACCTTGGTTACCACTAGTTGGTTCAACGATAATGGTATCTTTATTGATAAGTCCTTTGTTTTCGGCATCGGTTATCATGTTAAACGCCGTACGCGTTTTAATAGACCCGCCTACGTTAAGCCCTTCAAACTTAACCAAAATTTCAGCAGAATCTGCATCTACCATATTTTTTAATCTAATCATCGGCGTATGGCCGATTGCTTCTAAAATATTATCGTATATCATAATATAAATACTTTACTAAATAATTTATCTAATGTCAACCTATTTTAATAGTTTCGCCTATTTCATTTGCGTCACCATCTCTAAATTGCAAACTATAAAGTCCAGCGTAAACTCCGTCTTTTTTAACCAATTCGTCGTGCGTGCCTTGTTCAACGATTTTACCGTTAGAAACCACTGCTATTTCCGTTGCGTTTTTAACGGTTGAAAGCCTATGTGCAACCACTATCGTCGTTCTTCCCTTGCAGAGTTCATCAAGAGATTGTTGAATTAAAATTTCCGTCGTATTATCAAGCGCACTTGTCGCTTCGTCTAAGATTAAAATCGGTGGATTTTTCAAAAATACTCTAGCGATTGATAATCTTTGCTTTTGACCACCTGAAAGTTTTACGCCACGCTCTCCAATTACCGTATCGTAACCGTTTGGTAAACTCATAACGTAATCGTGGATATTGGCGCGTTTTGAAGCCAATAAAATTTCTTCTTCGGTGGCATCTGGTTTACCATATAATATGTTGTCGCGAACGCTTGCGTTAAAAAGATATACGTCTTGTTGAACGATACCTATGTTTTTTCGTAACGATTCAGCAGTCACCTTGCTTATATCTTTTCCGTCGATATAAATTTTTCCTTTTTCGACTTCATAAAATCTTGGAATTAAATGACAAATAGTAGTTTTCCCACCACCACTTGGCCCAACAAGCGCAAAAACGTCGCCTTTTTTAACGGTTAAATCAACGTTGTATAAAACGTTTTTATCTCCTTCGTATGCGTAAGTTACGTTTTCAAAACGAATTTCCCCCTGAACTGAAGTTAATTCTTCGGCATTGTCTAAATCTTTTTCGCTAGGGGTATCCATAATATCACAAAATCTCTTAAAGCCCGTCGAACCGTTTTGGAATTGTTCCATAAACATTATAAGTTGCCTTACCGGTGATAAAAACACGTTAATAGAAACGATAAACGCAGTATAATCCCCTAGTTTTATTGCCCCAGCATACATAAATAAGCCACCGGCAATCAAAACGACAACGTTAAAAACTTCGGTTATAAAAGATGAAGTGGAATGAAATATTCCCATCGCGCGATAAGCCTTTTGTCTTGCGCCAACAAACTGTTCGTTACCAACTTCAAATTTTTCTTTTTCACTCTTTGAATTGGTGAACGCTTTAGTTACCCTAATCCCTGAAATACTGCTTTCTAGCGACGCGTTAATTTGTGCGACAGCCTTTCTGCTTTCCATAAACGCTTCACGCATTTTCTTTCTCACCGTCATAGAAATAATTATTAACAACGGAACGCAAACGAAAATAATTAGGGTTAAATAAATATTTATGGTCATTAAATAAATAAACGCAGCGATAATCGAAATTCCGGAAATCAATATCGTTTCAGGTCCGTGATGCGCAAGTTCGCTGATATCGTTTAAGTCGTTGGTCATTCTAGACATTATCTTGCCCGTTTCGTTATTGTCGTAAAACTTATAAGGTAAGGTTTGCAAATGATTGAACATATCTCTTCTCATTTGCGCCTGCATTTTAACGCCCACCATATGCCCTTGATATTGAATAAAGTAATTTAAGAGCATTTTAATTAGGTATAATCCCAACAAAATGCACCCGAAAATTATTATTCCTTGTTCGTTTTTGTTGGGGATATAATCGTTTAACATCGTACGCGTTAAAATTGGATAAAAAATACCGATTACTGAAACTAAAAAAGCAGCAATCATATCTAGCGTAAACATTAATTTATGTGGTTTATAATAAGATAAAAACCTTTTTAACATCTTCTCTCTCTTTTACTTAAAGTTTTCTTTTGATTATTGATTTAATTATATTATTTAGCACGGTTTTTTGTCAAGCGCTTTATAACTCTTTAAAAGTTTATAAAAGGATAATAATATGAAATTTTATATCTACTATTGACAAGTTTTTTATAAAATGTTAAAATTATCACATACTAATAAAAGAGAGAAAAATTATGGCGAAAATTAGACTTAATGAAGATAAAGAAATCGTTGCAAGAATAAAGGAAGGCTTAAAACAAAAAGACGGATACTGTCCTTGTAGAATTGGAAAGCGTCCGGAATTTAAATGTATGTGCGAAGAATTTAAAGCGCAAATTGCCGACCCCAACTTTGAAGGTTTTTGCCACTGCTTATTATACTATAAAGAAAAATAATTTGATTTAAAATAAAACAAGCCTTAACTTAAGGCTTGTTTTTTAATCTTCTATTCCTAAAAGATAATCTGTAGATACATTTAAATAAAGCGCAATATCCACGATAGACTTCATAGGTGGCTCGTTATTACCATTTAACCACTCTGATAACGTTGACTTTTGAACATTTAAATGTTTTGCAAGGTCAACTTGTTTTTTGTTTTTAATCTTTAGTTCTTGTTTAACTCTTTCTCCAAAAACTTTCATTTAGTACCTCTATAATTCATATTATATGAATTATGTTTATAATGCGTTTATCTATTATTTAATCTTCAAAGTCATTAAAGTATTCTTTATCAAAAAACTGAGATAAAGTTATATCAGCACCTTGACAAAAGGCTTTGATGGTTGACACTTTTGAACATTTAGTTCTACCTTTTATCAAATCGTAAATCGCCGATGGCGATTTACCACCATTTAACGTTGCTTCGCATACGTTAATATTTTTTTCTTTGCAAATTTCATCAATTCTTTTAATTATCGCATCATTAATATTCATAAAAACTCCTTCGTGGAGTTCCATATAGGAATTCCACGAAATTATTATATGAATTGTTAAAATTATTATCTCGTGGAGTTCCACGATAAGTTTTTTTTGGCGCGATTTTTAGAGATACTCCTACGCTTCGCTACGATGGCAAAGCCGAACTGTTTGTTTATTTTTCTTTGTTGTTATTCTTCCTTTATTAAAACAAACAGTCCACTCTATTAGACACAACAAGAAAACAAGTCTTAACTTAAGGCTTGTTTTTTTATTTGTCACTATATGGAATTTTTAAAACCATACCATTTTTACTAGAGTTAATAAGTCTATTTCCTATCCCTATATAAAACGCATTATTATCTTTTTCAAAACATAACGGTGTGGTAGAGTAATAAAAACTTAATTCTTTAACAAAACAGTTAACGTCACCGGTGGTGTTTTTATAAATACTTATTAATATTTTTCCATTTTTATGTTCTTTCCCACAAAGTAGATACATTCCGTCTTCTTTTACCATTATATCGTATATAAATTCTGTATCCGGAATAGATAATTTATAAAAATCTTGTGCGTTTTTAGAATAATATAAATACCCCGTAGAAACGTATAAAACCCCTTTATATTCTGTTTTGCCACAAAGCAAATTTGCATTAGGTCTAATAAATTTAAGTTTATCAGTTAAATCTTCACAGTAATCTACAAAATCATCTTCAACCCTAAATAATCCGTACGTGCTATTTTCCTTACCATATTTTATTATTGCATACAAATGGTTATCGTAAACATAAAAATCATAGGCTCGCACAACGCCCAATCCATTGGTATTAAAAACTTCTCCATTTTTATATAAGTTTACAAAACTAAAAGAATTTCCACCGTCATTTGAACAAACTATTGGTGAATATCCTTCTTCAGCACCTATCCCTGCATAGATTTTACCATTATATTCTACCATGTCAAACGTGTGTATTGCTTTTGGAATATTTCTATATTTTTGCCAACCATTAGATTTTAATTCGTAATAGTTTCCAAAAGTCCAATCGTCCCTAGGGTCAACACCAGGAATTATTAATTTGTCATTTATACTTATAAACTTCGTTATCGCTTCTTCATTTGTTAAATAAGTATTTTCCCACTTGGCTAGGCTAATATCATATGCCCAAATTTCTGCAGGACCTGTATTTTTGTCGTAATCCCCACTGCCAATAAATAATTTATCTCCCCATAAAAACATATCCCATACACAGCGAGAAATTGTATCTTTAGGAAATTTTTCCTTTAACGGCAATCCAATTTCATAATATGTTGCAGTCTCTTCTTTTTCACCACAAGAAACAAAAAAACTACATATAAAACAAAATATTAAAATAAAAATAACTACTCTTTTTGTTTTCATTTTTAACCTATAATAAAATTATAATATATTTTATTTGTTTTATCAAGTATTTAAAAAATGATTTTTATTGGTTGTTTGGCGCGATTTTTAGAGATACTCCTACGCTTCGCTACGGAGCCCTTGCCCATCTTTGTTTGCCCATCATTTGACGGGCGAACTACGTTCTCATCTCTTACGACACCGCCATAAACTAAAATGACCACCCTTTTGGGTAGT
>JAZNQZ010000027.1:0-7412 GCA_045590475.1 Christensenellaceae bacterium | reverse complement strand
ATATTTTGCTACGCAAAGTTTTATTTTCCCTTTCGGGAAAGTTGTGGCAAATATAATATAACTTTAACCGTAGGTTAAAATATCACGCAAGAAACTTGCATATCACTTTTAGCCACAAGGCTAAAAATATAACTAAATTATTTAACTATTCTGTGGATAAGAAAAACCCACCATATTTCGCCTTAAAGCGAAGTATAGTGGGCTACACTTTTGTTATTGCTTAAAAATCCCTATATCTATTGCAGTTTACGGTGGTTAAGTTTTAAAACATTTATTTAACTCTGCCTAATAAATAATCAATTGAAACGTCAATATAGTTTGAAAGTTTAACAAGGCTTTCAATGGTTGGCACACAATCTAGGTAAAGCCACTTATAAACGCTTGAACTTGAAATGCCCGTATCTTTTTCAATAGCATATTGTGTGGTTTTCGTTTCAAATAAAACCTTTTTCAATCTATCTCCAAACGGCTGAACGGGTAAAAACTCTTTATCGTTAGAATAATCAATTAAACCGAGCATAACGTCGGCAGAAATATTAAAAAATTCAATTATTGCAACAAATCCTTGATACAAAGGTAAGCGTTCGCCACGCATATAACGGGTAATGTTGCTTCTGTCAGTGTTTAAAATAGATGCTAATTTTGGTGCATTTAAATGGTGTTCAAGCATTAACGAACAAAGGTTTTTTGAAAAATTCGACAAAATATCCATGATTTATGGTGGTTTATTTTTTTAGTAAAGTATTATTTAATAACGGTTTGTCCGCCCATAAACGGTCTTAATACTTCAGGGATAGTGATTGAACCGTCTGCATTTTGATATTGTTCGATTAATGCAGGGAACACACGGCTTGTTGCTAAGCCTGAACCGTTAAGAGTGTGAAGATAAGTAGGTTTACCCGTTTTAGAATCACGATATTTGGTGTTGTTTCTTCTTGCTTGGTAATCGTTTGCGTTTGAAACCGAACTTACTTCCTTATAAATTCCCATACTTGGAATCCAAACTTCGATATCGTAAGTTCTTGCCATTGAAGCAGAACAGTCGCCAGCGGCAAGTTTAGAAACACGGAAGTGAAGTCCTAACTTTTCAATTAAACTTGCGGCTTTATCAACGAGTTCGTTGAAGGCTTCCATAGAATGTTCTGGGTGAGCATATTGAACCATTTCAACTTTATTGAATTGGTGACCTCTAATCATACCGCGTTCTTCAGCACGGTAAGAGCCTGCTTCTTTACGATAGCAAGGGGTGTAAGCAAAGAACTTCATAGGAAGTTTTGCTTCGTCGATAATTTCACCAGCATACATATTAACGAGTGCCGTTTCAGCCGTTGGAAGCATAAAGCGATTTTTCTTTCTATCTTCATCACAGTCAAGCCAATAAACTTCATCGGCAAACTTAGGGAATTGACCAGCGCCAAACCCACAGTTATAACCTAATTGGTGTGGGGGAAGAATAAATTCGTAACCGTCTTTTAAGTGTTCGCTAATAAAGAAATTTAATAACGCCCATTCTAATCTTGCACCTTCACCACGATACAACCAATATCCACCGCCTGAAAGTTTAGTTCCGCGAGTGTAATCAATAATGCCAAGTTTAGTGCAAAGGTCAACGTGGTTTTGCATTTGGAAATCAAAGTTGGGTTTTTCGCCAACTACTTTAATAACTTCGTTTGCTTCCTTTTCGCCTGCAACCAAGTCTTCATCGGGAATATTTGGCATACTTGCTAAAAGGTTGAAAACTTTTTCTTCTAAGTCTTTAGCCTTTTGGTCACATTCAGCAATCTTATCACCGAGTTCGCGCATTTGATTAAAAATTTCGTCAACCGGTTGACCTGCTTTTTTAAGTTGTGGGATTTGTGCTGAAACCTTATTTTTTTGTGCCTTATAAGTTTCAACTTCCCCGATAATTGCTCTGCGTTCTTTATCAAGCGCAAGAACGGTATCAAAATCCGCATCGTAACCTTTGCGGGAAAGAAGTTCTTTAATCTTATCTTTATTTTCTTGAATTCTTCTTAAATCTAACATAATTCACTTCTCCTCAAAAGATAGATATATTATAACTTTATTTTAACTTAAAATCAATAGATTTTACCCCACTTTTTATTAAAGTTATTTATTTTTGCTAATAAGTGAAAATTTTTTACTTGTTTTTTGTTAATTTCTATCTTTTTTCTTGCTAAAATAAGGGCGAAAGTGGTAAAATATAACACACAAAGGAGAAAACTATGAAAGATAGACTTTTTCACTTAAAAGAATTTATTGATAAAAACGGCAAAGTAACCTTGCACGAACTTGAATGTGCGTTCCCAAACGTTTCTTCAATGACGTTGCGTCGTGACTTAAACCGTTTGGAAGAAAATAACGCTGTTTTGCGTATTTCTGGGGGCGCAATTTCCGTTAACACCGTTCTTCGTGCAAAAGAAGAAGATTTTAGTGAGAGAATTACCTATAACACTACGGAAAAATTAGAAATTGCCGATAAAGCCGTTAAACTTATTGAACCTAACAGTTGTATCTTTATTGACGGGGGTTCTACGACTACTTATTTTGCGCGTGCGCTTCCCGACGATAACTTTTATATTTTGACTAATGCCTTAGTTATTGCGGAAACTATTTTAAGAAAGGAAAAGCCAACCGTTGCGCTTCTTGGGGGAGACTTAAAAAAGAACACCTTTATCACCGTTGGTGAAACTTGTAAAGATTATATCGATAAAATTAACATACAAACGGCTGTTATGACTGCGACGGGGTATATTAAAGAAATTGGTGGGTTTACTTGTGGTAACCAAGCCGAAGCAGAAGTAAAAAGAGCAGTTATTAAAAAAGCCGATTTCGTCATTATGCTTTTAGACAGTTCTAAGGTAAACAAAAAAACGCCTTACACGTTTGCTAACCTAACAGACGTAAACTGTATGGTCGTTGATAAGGACTTTTCAAAAGAATTGAGAAGCAATATCGAAAAAAGTGGTATAAAAGTTTATTAATCACTAATAATTTCTTGATAAAAGAAAAATATAGTGTTATCATTAATTAAAGGAAAATATGTTTAAGAATTTACGAAAAGATATAAACGCCGCCAAGTTAAACGACCCTGCTGCGCGTAGCAAGTTTGAAATTTGGTTAACTTATTCTGGTGTTCACGCTCTTTCGTGGCACAGATGGGCGCATTTTTTATATAAAATAAAATTGAAACTTTTAGCGCGTATGACAAGTCAGTTCGCAAAGTGGCTTACGGGGATTGAAATTCACCCTGCTGCAAAGATTGCAGGTGGTGTATTTATCGACCACGGCACGGGCGTAGTTATTGGCGAAACGGCTGAGATAGAAGAGGGCGTCGTTATTTACCAAGGTGTGACTTTAGGGGGAACGGGTAAGCAAACGGGCAAGCGTCACCCAACTATTAAAAAGGGCGCGATGATAAGCGCGGGCGCAAAGGTTTTAGGTGGATTTACCGTTGGTGAATATGCTAAAATCGGCGCTGGCGCAGTTGTGTTAAAGGAAGTTCCTGCATACGCAACGGTGGTTGGTGTTCCTGGTAACGTAGTTCGTATTAACGGGGAAAGGACTGCCGACTTAGAACAAGAAAAACGCGACCCAATTCACGAAGAGATTTGTTCGTTGAGAGAAAAGTTATTTAACTTAGAAAAGAGTTTAGAAGAATTGAAAAATAAAAAATAGGTAATATTATGAAAATTTATAACACTTTAACAGGCAAAAAACAAGAATTCACTCCAATTAACGACGGAAAAGTTAAAATGTACGCCTGCGGTATTACCGTTTCAGGTGAAGCGCATATTGGGCATGCCTATCAAGCGCTTATTTACGATATTATTAGAAAATATTTAGAAAAAATCGGTTACGACGTAACCTATGCAAGAAACTATACCGACGTTGACGATAAGATTATTGCAAAATCAAACGAAACGGGCATTCCTGCAGACGAATATGCCAAAATGATGATTAAAAATATTGACGAACAAATGGCTAGACTTGACGTTGACGACCCTTCACTTTGGTTAAAGGCGACTGAAAGCATAGAAGATATTATAGCGTTCGTCAGTGCGCTTATTGAAAAAGGCCACGCATACGCCACAGAGAAGGGCGACGTATATTTTTCTGTTGAAAGTTTTCCATCGTACGGAAGATTATCTCATAGAAATCTTGAAGATGCTATGAACGGTGTTCGCGTGGATAACGACGAAATGAAAAACAATCCACTTGACTTTGCGCTTTGGAAATCTGCTAAGCCGGGCGAACCAAGTTGGACTTCTCCTTGGGGCGAAGGTAGACCGGGTTGGCATATTGAATGTTCTACTATGAACAAAAAAGCCTTTGGTGAAGAAATTGATATCCACGGTGGTGGAAGAGATTTGATTTTCCCGCACCACGAAAACGAAATTGCCCAAACTGAAGCGTTGACGGGTAAACCTTTTGCTAGGTTTTGGATTCATAACGGCTTAATTAAGGTTAACGGTCAAAAAATGAGTAAATCTTTAGGCAATAGTTTGTTCTTAAAAGATTTGCTAGACCAATATTCTCAAGAAACTATTAAACTTGCCCTTTTACAAACTAATTACCGTGGGGATATAAACGTTACCGATAACTTATTCCCTGACGCAGATAAACATTTATACGAATTTTATAAGATTATAAATGCAGTTGAAGAAAAGTTCGGTGAAAGTGAAGCATTGTCTACTAATATTGACCTTGAATTTAATAAGGCGATGGACGACGACTTTAACACGGCTCTTGCAATCAGTAATCTTTACGGTTATTTTAAGGCGATTAAACAAAAACTTAATTCAAACGATGACGGCGCGCTTGCCGACGTAAATCAAATTAGAAAAACTTATTCTTTAATCGGCTTGTTTAAGACTAGCGCTAAAGATTTTATCGCATACTTTGAAGCGAAAAATGAAAAGGAAGAAATTCCAGCCGAAGTTAAGGCGATTGCCGATGAAAGATTTGTTGCAAGACAAAACAAAGATTGGGCTAAGTCCGATGAACTTAGAGATAAACTTTCAACGCTTGGCTATCTTGTAAAAGACAGTAAAGAAGGATACGAACTTATTAAAAAATAATTTGGTGAAAAAAAATGATTACTTCAAAAGAATTAAGAGATAAATGGATAAAATTTTACGAAGAGCGTGGTCACGTTAATATCGGTGCAGTTTCACTTATTGGCGATGGCACGACGGGGGTTATGTTCAACGTTGCTGGTATGCAACCACTTATGCCTTATCTACTTGGCAAAAAACACCCTATGGGAACTAAACTTTGTAACGTTCAAGGTTGCGTTAGAACGGTTGATATTGATTCGGTTGGCGATGCAACTCACTTCACTTTCTTTGAAATGATGGGAAATTGGAGTTTGGGCGATTATTTTAAAAAGGAAAAAACCCGTTGGTCGTTTGAACTTTTAACCGAAGTTTTCGGTTTTGATAAAGATAAAATTTGTTCAACCGTTTTTGAAGGGAACGACGCTGTTCCCCGCGATGACGAAACGGCAACTTACTTAAAAGAATTGGGAATTAAGCCTGAAAATATTTTCTACCTTGATAAATCTAACAACTGGTGGGAATTAGAAGGTACGGTTGGAACACCTTGTGGTCCTGATAACGAATGGTTCTACCCACGCCACGATAATCCTTGCTGTGATAAATGCGACGTAACTTGTGATTGTGGAAGATACGTTGAAATCGGTAACGACGTTTATATGCAATATAAGAAGTTGGAAGGTGGTAAATATGCCGAACTTGAAAACAAAAACGTTGATACGGGTTTTGGGTTAGATAGACTTCTTCTTTTCCTTAACGGTCTTGACGACGGCTATAAAACCGACTTATTTATTGATACTATTAAGTATTTAGAAAAAGTTTCGGGAAGTGTTTACGGCGAAGAAGAAAAGACTACTAAGGCTATGCGAATTATTGCCGACCACACCAGAACTTCAGTTATGCTTATCGGTGATAAAAACGGAATTTTACCGTCAAATACGGGCGCTGGATATATTTTAAGAAGACTTCTTCGTAGAGCGATAAGATATTGCAAAACACTCGGTATCGATGCAAATGAAATGTGCGAAGTTGCTAAAATTTTCATTGAAAAGATTTACGATGAAGCATATCCTTTGTTAGTTGAAAAAGAAGACTATATTTTAGCCGAAATCACAAGAGAAATAAACAAGTTTGAAGCAACACTTGCTTCAGGCATGAAAGAGTTCGATAAGTGCATTACGGGAATTGAAAGAAAAAATGCTTTTATGAGTCAAAAAGACCCAAATTATATTCCTGAAAAAGAAATTTCTGGAAAGCAAGCGTTTAGATTATACGATACTTTCGGTTTTCCGTTAGAACTTACCGTTGAACTTGCTGAAGAAAAAGGTTTAACCGTTGACCAAAACGGCTTTAACGAAGCGTTTAAGGAGCACCAAGAACTTTCTAAAGCCCAAGCGCAATCGGCAAAAGGTGGCTTGACCGAACAAACGGAAACCACAACCAAATACCACACGGCAACTCATATTATGCTTGCAGGATTAAGAAAAATGTTCGGCACAGAAACCGAACAAAAAGGGTCTAATATAACGGAAGAAAGACTTCGTTTCGACTTTAACTGCGACCATAAAATGACAGAAGAAGAACTTAAAACTTTGGAAAATTTCGTAAACGAAGTTATCACAAAGAAGATTGACGTTGTTAAAACGGAAGTTCCTTATAAAACGGCAGTTGAACAAGGCGCATACGGTGTGTTCAACGCTGAAAGTGACGACCAAATTGTTTCTGTTTATACGATAGACGGAGTTGATAAACAAATTTGTGGTGGACCACACGTTAAAAATACTGCAGAACTTGGCACTTTTATTATAAAGAAAGAAGAAAGTTCATCAAGTGGTGTTAGAAGAATTAAAGCAATTTTAAAGTAAACCACAAATAACAGTGTTTATTTAATTGACAAAGCAAAAAAATTAGAATATAATGTTTAGGCTGTTTGAAAACAGCCTAAACGAAAAACTAATTCAAGCAATATAATAATTGCTTGTATGCGCCGTTAGCTCAGCTGAAACTGTGGGCTACCTATTTTAAGTCCGTCAGCGTATTTCCTACGCTCCACTTCGGGCACAGAGCGTTTGCAACGCTCCATCCAGCACAAGTTGGATACTCATAATTTAATAATAATCGAGCAATTTAATAGTTGCTTGTATGCGCCGTTAGCTCAGCTGGATAGAGCGTTGGTCTACGGAACCAAAGGCCAGGAGTTCGAATCTCTTACGGCGCGCCAACAAAAATGACTACCCAAAAGGGTGGTCATTTTAGTTTATGGCGGTGTCGTAAGAGATGAGAACGTAGTTCGCCCGTCAAATGATGGGCAAACAAAGATGGGCAAGGGCTCCGTAGCGAAGCGTAGGAGTATCT
>JAZNQZ010000026.1:0-13916 GCA_045590475.1 Christensenellaceae bacterium | reverse complement strand
CTTTTAGTTCAACATTTTTTATAGAAATATTATTCAACCAATAAAAAAACTTTATCGTTTGGAAATAATCTCTTGCTTTATCGTTAACAAAAAAGTATTTATTTCCCCTTTTTTCTATTAGTGAAAGATGATTTAACTCTTCTATATAAGTCCCAAAATAATCGTTAATTTTATTAGCTGTAATGCTTCCTTTAATAGCGATTTGGGAAAGTTTTTTAAATGCAAGGTTTATATCTTTTATTGCATTATTAATTCTACGGTCTATTTTGTCATTATTCGAACAATACTTGTCCCATTTTTTAAATAAACTTCCTGTTGCGCATTCATATTCAAAATATTTTAACCATGAATAAACTTCTTTTACATCCAAATTTTTATCAGAATTAAGCGCCACAACAAATTTTGTCTTAATTGCAACGTTATAATATAATTTTGCGAGTTCATACGCATTTGATATTATTAGTTCTGGTTCGTATTCGCTTAAATCTGTATATAGTGTAAAATTATAATTGTTCTGAAGAAGTTTTTGCACGTCAATACTTAATTTAGCCACATCTATGTTTTCGCGCACATATTCTATAGGTAGTTCCTGTTGCTCCACATAAATCATGATAGAGTCATCAAACTCATATTTTTCTTTATCTGCTTTCTTAATCGTTTCCTTTGAATTTGTTTGTATCCTATTGGTTCTACCAATAATTATAATTTGAACCCTTTCTATTAAGCGTTGACATTCCTTAATAAAGTAATCGTGTTTCTTAAATTCTTCTGGTGCTTCATTAATTCCATCTAAAACAATAATTGGTTTTTCGTTGACTATATATAAATCTTCGATATCCGTATGGTAAATAGATTTAAATAAGCTATGTATAGCATTATCCCCGTCTATAGGCTTCAACAACTTTAACGGTAAATAGTAGCCTTCTCTATTTTCTTTATATAACTCCCGCAATAAATACTGAGCTGCTGTTGATTTCCCTTTTCCTCCTTCCCCATAAAGAAAGATTGATTGCGAATATTTCTCTAATACTTGAAAAAGAGGACTATATTCCTTGAACGAAATCTCATCCGACTTAGAACTTTGGACTATTAAACTGCAAATTCTTTCTTTTGAAAAAGTCATTATTCCTACCCTACTCCTTTTAATAAATCGCTTTTAAAATGTTATCTAGATACGCCCTCATATCGTTTATTTTTTCTTGAATGCATATATCTACAAGTTTTAAAACAACTTCGCTACTTGAATATTTATATAAATTTAACAAAGATTGATGATTAAACTGTTGAATTGAATGCTTCACTGCTTCAGACAACTGTTTCTCTTTATTATATATTTCATCTAATTCTCCCACAATAAAATCCGGTTTAATTCTCATCTTAATGAAAAGTTTTGTTAATTTTCTAAGCGCTTCTACGCATGTTGGTTTGTTTTCATAAGATAATAAATATTCTACACATTCTGCAAGGTAAAAATATAATTCTAACAAATCATAATTTTGCATTACCCCGGATAAAGAAGTAACTACCCCTCTTATTAAGTTAGAGGAATTATCACATAATTGTTCACTATCATATATACTTTCAGGTGTGAAATATTTATTTAATTCCGACAATATATATATCCCAATCGCCTTCAAGTCTAGTGCTTGAACTATAGAAAAATCAACATCACTTCCTTTAGTCTTCTTGACGATATTATTCAAGTCCCCCTTTAAGTAATAAAATTGATTTGACGTAAAAATATTATATGAGGTTTTTGAATATTTATAAAAACTTTCCTTATTTAATGCAGAACCATAGTCTACTAATCTTATCCCAGCAAGTTCTCGTTTTTCAACCTCTATACTGCAAAAGTTACTAGGTTTAACGTCTAAACAAGCATAGTCTGCATTATGAACTCTTTCTATCTCTTGAATTTGACGGAAAGCTTTAACTATAACATCGTACAAAATGTTTTCTTTTTCACTCTTATTTGTGCTTTGTAATCTAAAATCGTTTATATCCTTTAATTTTTTGCATAGTAAACATAAACCTATAGACGTATCTGCAATGTGCAAATTTAGAGCATCAAAAAGACTTCTATCTTCATAAACCTTTTGCACATCAGCCATGCTATTGATTTGATTTATAAACCTATCATAGTACTGGTTAAATTTACTTTCTAATCTTTCTGATGCTCCAGAGAATATATATCTGCCATTACCTCTTTCTCTTTCAATCTTTTTCTTAGGATGCAAAAATTCAACATCTTTGGGACAAAACTCTTTTAATATATTTCCCTTGTACTCTCCATCTTTTATCTCATAACAAATACACGTACTGCCTTGTTTATCTTCAGACAACTCATTTAGGCGGACTTCTCGTCCTATATCTTTTTTATTTAATGTAAAAAACTGTTCAACGTCCTCATTTATCAAGCTAATAGCAGGAACGACATTATAAATAGTAATTTCCATAATCTTTTATCTATCCTTACAATTCATATGTAACCGCATAATCTATCGCAAAGCCCTTCAATATTTCTTTCTTAACAGAATATATTTGAAATAAATTCAACTCTTTTAATTTCTTGTTTGTTTCTTCAAGAAACACGACTTTATCATATTCATTATAATACTTAATTATAATCAAACTTCTAAGTATAATCAATTCTGTTTCAAACGAAAACTTCTTTCTACCAGCAAGCGTATTTTGCTTTTTGGCAATATTATAGGTAACTCTTTCTATTAAGTTTTTGTCAGCCTCCTTACCAGTTGCTGGCTGAATTATGTCTTCTGTTAAACAATATAAATATCTGTAAAAATCATTTTTGGTCTCAAATTCTATTATTCCTGTATCTTTTATAAACTTACACCATTTATCACACCATTCCTCTTTGGGGAAATAACTCTCTTCATTAAACCTTTCATCTTCTATTTTAATTGTTTTATCTAACACTTTTAATGCTGATGAAATTAAGGTTTTATATCTTAATTGTGAAAAGTTATATGGGTTAATATAAATTTTAGTAGACATATCTTCTATAAAACCTTTAATACTTTTGTTTTCCAATATTCCTAATAATTCCTCTTCTAATGTCCCCGTTTCAGTTAATTTCTTTACGAAATCCTCTCGGCACACTTCTTTTTCGCGTTCTTTTTGGTAATTTAATAACCCTTTTATATCGGTTCCTTCTATTTCACAATCATATAATATATGCTCATAATGGTTTGATGTTAAATGATTGTAAATACAATATAATTCAACAACCTCTTCAAGTGAGCGTGAATACCAAGCACAAATCCTTCCACTATTTACTTTATTCATAAACATCGTATATCTGTCGAAGAATTTTTTTATATTGTTATCTTTTTCTCTCCTAAAAAAACCACAGCATAAATCCAAAGCGGATAACAAGTCCACCCTATCTGCGTTCTTGTCACCTAAAAATAGAGAATCTAGCGTAAAAGCTCTATATGTATATTTTCTAATTGCAACCTTTCTCTCATTATATTGAAAACTATTACCAAAATTCTTACAATATAATTCTTTTATTAATTTGTCATAAAACAATTCATGACAATTAAACGCAAGACCTTCAATATTTTTATCATCCAACACAAACTCTGAACAATGGTATTCTTTATAAATATTCTTAAATTCTTGGCATTCTCCTAGTATTTTTAAAAATCGCGCTTTATCTTTTTTAATTTTTGCTTTCTTTACGTTTTTTTTCTCAAGAATTTTTATTGTTTCATTATCAAATTTACGCATAATTCACCTCGCAAAAAAATCTATTTTTTAATTACCTAAACCAAAGAATCTTTCAAAGAACGCCAAGAGTTTAGCAATAACTCCTTGCTTTTTCTTTGACAATCTTAGCAAATAATTTCCTATTATTCTTGCATTTATTATATCATAATATAATTAATTTTTCAATTCTTCGCGCTGTAAAACTTACTTCTAATGTGTATAAAATTATTAAAAAATCTATCAATAAACTAAGCAACCAATATCTTGTCAAAAATTAATTCGATATAATTTTATACCTAAAATAGACAGAATTGTTAAAAAACCATTAAAAAGATTTTAAATACAAACCAGCCTTTTTCATTACGAAAAAGGCTGGTTTTGGCGTTCGTGAGACGATTCGAACGTCCGACACCCAACTTAGGAGGTTGGTGCTCTTTCCTGCTGAGCTACACGAACATATTTTATATTTTAAAAGTTATTTTACGGCACAAATTTAACGAAATTTATACCAATTTTTATACCGATTTTAATTTTTTGCAACACAAACACAATATATAGTATTTACAATAAAAACACTATACTTTATATTGTGGTTTTACACGGATAAAACTACGCCTTAGGAGGGGACTGTTATATCCATTTAACTACGGAAGCATTTTTTTATTATCATTTACTAGTAAATGGATATACAGTCCTGTTTAGCCGAGCAACGTTAGTTGCGAATGCCATCGAGCAACGCGAGATATATCCATTTAACTAGTATTTACATTAATTTTTCGCGAAATGATTTTAGGGGTTTAATACTATTAAAACTTTTTATAAGCAAGATAGCAACAATTCCACAAGAAAGACCTTGCAAAAGGTTCATTGGTAAACTAACGATAGATGCAGTAAAACCATAGAGAATAGTTTCGAACGCTAAATAGCCAAACCCTATTATTAAAGAACAAATAACAATGCCGATGATTTGACGAATAAGAGAAGTTCTTTTATAAATTAAAAGTGAAAACGTTAAAGCAACGAAACACTTTACAATAAAGGTTGCAGGGATATAAATAAAGTAACCTAAAATTAAATCTGCCAAGGCACTACCCAATGCGCCGACAACAACTGAGAACTTTGGCTTAAGAACGAAGCAAGCGAGCAAAATAAACGCGTCACCCAAGTGAACATAACCAAGCGTTATAGGGATTTTAACAAAAGCCGTTGTTACAACGATTAAAGCGATAAACAACGCTGATGCAATCAAATTTCTCATAAAAAGCCTCCTTTATTACCATTGATTTTACTACAAAATATATTTGATGTCAATTAAAAACTTTGTATTTATAATAATGTCTTTGAAATTTACATTTAACCGTATATTACTAACAAAATTTGGGTAAAACTCTAATAAACTCAAGTAACCATAAGTAGTAAATAATACATAAACTAATAATGGGAATTACTTGAAGCGTTGGAGACAAAAATGATAAAACGAGGAGAATTATATTATGCCGATTTAAGCCCCGTTGTCGGCAGTGAACAAGGTGGTGTTAGGCCAATATTAATCGTTCAAAATGATACGGGAAATAAATATAGCCCAACAATTATAGCGGCGGCAGTAACCAGCAAAATCAACAAGGCAAAACTACCAACACATATAGAATTAAATGCGCACGAATTCGGGTTAATAAAAGATTCTGTAATATTACTTGAACAAATTCGAACTTTAGATAAAAGGCGTTTAAAAGAACGAATCGGCGAACTTTCCCCTGTCACTATGAGAAAAGTAAATACTGCGCTCTTAATAAGTTTAGGTTTTAATGAAAATTTTGATGCTATAAATTAAAAAAACCATATCAGTATCGGGCAATAAAAAACGCAACGACAACCATTGCGCTTAAATATCAATTTTTTTCATAAAAGTATTGACAAAATATAAAATTTTGCATATAATATAGATGTAAGGTGCCTTTGTAGGACGCTTCGGGCGTGCGAGGGGGGGCGAAAGCATCCACCGTACAAAGCAATTACCAAGAGAACAGGTTTTACTTGTTCTCTTTTTTATTTTTTCTATAAGCTGACATGATTATAATATCTTTTGTTTTGCCATCAGTAATTGCCTCAACGACATAACATGAAACTTCATCTATGTTTTTTTCATATTTTATCATTTTTGCTTGTTTGCCATTTGCATCAAGATAGGCTTTAGTTGTTTGTACTGTTCCGTTTTCATCAGTTATAAATTCTAAATTATCAAAATCATTCAAAACATTAGGTATATTTTCATAGGCTTTCAAATCCATCATTGTTTTATCTGCCCTACCATTCACACCATGTCTTTTCTCAATATGAACAAGTTCATTCAGCGATAATGAGTGCTTTTTTGCTTTCAACTTTTCTCCAGTTAATTCTTCTATACGAACTCTCTCTTTATCACTAATTTCACATACTGTTATCTTCTTTTGATAATTTTGACCATTTCTAACAGCTTTTACAAAATCAGCTATCTCTTTGCCCTTCTCTTCCATTTCTATTTCTTCATAGCTTGTATTTTGTCTAAAACTACTTGCCCCTGCACTGGTAAACTTTCCATCTTTATCACGTGGATGCTCTTGTTCGTTCCATTCCATAATCTTTCTCCTAAATAACTTTTGTCCTTGATGGATAATAAGCCCTATTCTTTTCCATAATTACTCCTTTTAAGTATAATAAAAGCACCTACTAATTAAAGTAAGTGCTTTGTATTTTATTAACTAATAACCCCAGTAAACCTTTTTTTCTTCTGGGTAATTTTTTTCTTCAATAAACTTAATTAGTTGTGCTAATACATGCCTACGAAATACTGAAACCGAAGTTATTTCATTATCTTTTTCAGCAACTTTATCAACAATTAGTTTTCTTTCTTTAATATAAAAAGAGACAATTCCAAAATCACCCTTAAATTCTGGTTGGTAATAATACGTAATCTTATCATCTTTTACTTCTTTCTTTTTCAATAATAGCATTGTTATACTCCGTTATAGCTTCATGATAATTATATTCTTTTTGCGCTAAAGCATGAGCACTATTATAATCCATTCCACTATTTCTATATTCGATTTCCAAAAGTTCGTGTTTTATTAAAATAAGGTCTGCTTCAATGGGTTTGCCATGCCTTAATCTATCCCAAGATTGTGCTTGGTCATAGTCTGAATTAAATTCACTATTAAAAAACAAATAGTTTTTTACTTTTTGTATTTCTTGAACACTCAATCCTGTCACTTTTGCAATTTTAGGAACATCACTTTTTATATTTCTAAAAGTTTGATACATAAGTTCCCCATGCTTAATAGCTTCTTCACTACTTGGATTTAGGGCTCCACTTTTTGCACCAGAAGAAACAAGATTGCCGTTCAAAATTTCGTCATAACCTGTGTTTTGGCGATACTCTTTAGAACCATCTTTACTTGTAAACTTTCCGTCTTCATCGCGTGGATGCTTGCTTTCATCAAACTCTGCCATTAGGTATCTCCTTAAATAAATTAAGCAATACCTAGTTGGTACCGCTCTTGATAAATATTTACGATACCATTATACCAAGAATTTCAGACTAAAAAGTGCAATATTTTTGCATGTTTTTTATATTATATCATTTTTATTCAGACTTGTCAACTTCACTTTTAGCATCAAATCTGCCAACAACCACATTAATCACCTTGTCATCGTTGGTCATTTCGTAAATCTTACACTGGGTTGCTTGTTCTCTACTACACGGTTCCCAATTGTCATTATAGCAGTACAAAATTGAATAGTCTCCGCCCCTTGGCGTTTTATGTATTCTTTTTTCAAATTCGCCTTTCTTCCCTAATACTTCAAAAGTTCCTACTTCGTTTTTATGTTCCTTCATATCTTTCCTCCGATAGAGTTAAATTTATTTTTGTATTGTACCATTTTTGATCGATTCTGTCAATTTCACATTTGGAATTTTACATGATAGCGATTTTAATCAAAAATAATTTTTAACTCTTCATAAGTACAAGGAATAATATTGTAAATATCTTTTATCAAAATTTCTTCTGTCTTGTTAGAACGATAATTATCAAAAATAACGGCGTTTTCTTTTATTTCCTTAATCACTCCTTGTGCCATTATTGCTACTAAATCGTTTTTGCAATAAACCAACGTTCCTGCGATTTTTGTTGGTATTTTTATTTTAATGTGACAAGGTCCTTTTTTTATCTTCATTTTATATCCTCTCAAATAGTTAAATTAATTTTTACATAGATATTAGCATACTAATATGACACCTGTTGTCATATTTATATATTTTTTAGGTTTTAATGAAAATTTTGATGCTATAAATTAAAAAAGCCATGCAAATCAACACGGCTTTTTTTAATATTATATAATTTCGATAACTTCGTCAAAGTTTTTGCGAATTTTTTGACGCAATGGGATATCCGAATAACCTAACGCGATAGCAACGTTACAAAGTTCGCCTGGTTTTAAGCCTACGGCAGAGCCGATTAATTCTTGGTCAACCATACCGATAATACAAGATTCAACGCCCATACTTTTCGCAGTTAAAGTAATATATGCTAAAAGTTCACCGATATCGTATTTAACGAAGTGATGACCGTCAAAAGTAACACCAGGTTTTAAAATCGCCTGTTTTTCAGCAAGAACGATAAACGCTTTGGCTTTAGATAAAAACTTATTATGTCCGTTTACTCCAAGCGCAACTGCTGTTTCTTTAACTTTTTCGGGAGAAGTAACAGCGTACATTTTCCACGGCTGAGAATTGCATGCTGACGGAGTTAAAATGGCTTGAGTAACTATTTCCTTAACCGTTTCAACCGATACAGGTTTATCGTTAAATTGCCTACATGCTTGCCTTTCGTTAACCAACTTAGAAAAACTTTCTTTCATAAATCCACCTAGAAACAATAAATTTTACTTTATTATACTATAATAAGCATATTTTTGCAACTGCGTGGTGTAATTAAAATAAATTACTCACTTATCATAAGGTCTTTTTCTTTACGATAACGCTCAACTGCTTGAATATATTTTTCCGAAAGATTTAAGGTATAACGCTGTTTTTCATCGTAATCAAGGGTATCAAAATAATCTTTATCAGTAAGCCTACCGATAGCGTTAGAAACTTCGCCTTCACTATCTAAAATAGATTTAACTTTTTGATAAAATTCTTCAAACTCATCTTTAGTGTTTTTAATATCTTCACTGATTTTACAAGAATAATATTCTTTCACCTTAGACTGCGAAATTCCACTTTCTTTAGCACGAACGAGTTGGTCGTCTAAATTCTTATGATATTTTTGCCAAAATCCTTGTTTTAAGCGTTTTTTTGCTTCTTTACAATACTGTTTAAGTGATTTACCTTCTTCGTGCATAAACTTCTTCTCCCTTGATATATTTACAAAATTCGACAAATTTTTCCATAATTTAACATATTTTGCAAGGATAAAATAAAAACTACCGATTATATAATCGGTAGTCTTTTGTTAACCTTTAATGCTTCTTTTTCTAGCCGCTTCAGATTTTTTCTTCTTTTTAACGGAAGGTTTTTCGTAATGTTCTTTCTTACGCAAATCGCCGATAATGCCGTCACGAGAACATTTTCTCTTAAATCTTCTCAATGCGCTATCGATATTTTCGTTTTCACCAACTCTAACGATTGACATGCTCTTTCAACCCTCCTTTGCCCTATTGACAGTTCGTTAAATGCTTAAATAGTATAACAAGCATAACAACATTTGTCAAGAAAAAAACAAGCATATTTTATAGTTTTTTAGTTGAAACAATTTTTTAGTTAGATAAATCTTTCAATGTGGCGAGCATAACTGCTTTAATGGTATGCATTCTATTTTCAGCCTCGTCAAAAACGATAGAATTTTCGCTTTCAAAAACTTCGTCGGTAACTTCCATTTCCGTAATGCCAAACTTATCAAAAATTTCTTTACCCGTAGTAGTTTTAAGGTCGTGAAAGGCTGGTAAACAGTGCATAAACTTACAATTCTTGCCTGCGTTATCCATAAGTTTTTTATTAACTTGATAAGGAAGCAAATCTTTAATTCTTTCCTTCCAAACTTCTTCCGGTTCACCCATTGAAACCCACACGTCAGTATAGATAACGTCAGCGTTAACAGTTGCTTTCATAGGGTCTGTGATAAATTCTAAAACAGCGCCCGTTTCACTAGCGATTTTTTGACACTCTTCAATCAATTCTTTATTAGGAAAATATTTTTCAGGAGAACAAGCGACGAAGTGCATGCCCATTTTGGCCGAGCCCACCATCAAAGAATTACCCATATTATATCTTGCATCGCCCATATAAACGAGTTTTTTGCCCTTTAGAGCGCCAAAATGCTCTTTAATGGTAAGAAAGTCAGCAAGTATTTGAGTTGGGTGGAATTCATTGGTTAATCCGTTCCAAACGGGAACTTTAGCGTGTTTAGAAAGTTCTTCAACGATTTCTTGACCAAAGCCACGATATTCGATACCATCGAACATACGCCCTAAAACACGAGCAGTATCGGCGATGCTTTCCTTTTTACCAATTTGAGAACCTTTAGGGTCTAAATAAACAGGATGCATACCAAGGTCAGCGGCAGCCACTTCGAACGCGCAACGGGTTCTAGTGCTTGTTTTTTCAAAGATAAGCGCAATATTCTTGCCGATTAAGTGCTTATGTAAAACACCGTTTTTCTTTTGAGATTTAAGTTCACTTGCGAGATTAATCAAATATTCAATTTCGCTAGACGAAAAATCTAGAAGTTTAAGAAAACTTTTACCTTTTAAGTTCATAATTTAATTCCTTTACGTTTAGTGCAAATTTCAATAAATTTTTCAAATAATTTTTGCGCGTCAATGGCGCCAGCCTTCATAGCATCGTCATAGTAAGAAATATTTCTAACCATTCTTTCAGGGTGCCATTGAACTGCAAAAATCGGTAAACTTTCGTGTTCAACTGCTTCGACAATTTTACCATTTTCAGACCATTGAACAGCGACTAAGCCCTTGCCTAATTTATCAATTGCTTGATGATGATAACTGTTAGTTATAAAGTTTTCGCCGTAAATATTCGCTAAAATACTGCCCTTTTTAGCAAAAGTTTGATGAAACTTTCCATTAGTATGGCGTTCATGACAATCAATGTGTTGAATAAGCGTTCCACCGAGCATAACGTTAATGAATTGACAACCACGGCAAATGCCAAAAATAGGTTTTCCGGCATCAAAATAAGCCTTAAACAGTTTATATTCGGCTTGGTCACGCAAATCGTCAATATTAACAGAGCCGTTTATATCTTGACCATAATATTTTGGATTGATATCAATACCACCCGAAAGCAACAGCCCGTCAAAATCAAGATTAACTTCGGGTAGATATTGAGAAGTAGGTTCAGCACCAGCAAGTTTGATTGCGTTTATATAATTTTTAGCAATTTCGGGGTCATTTCCCGAACTAATCAATATTTTAATAGACATATTAGTATAAATTTAGTTTTTCTTTAACGAATTCAATTTGTTTTTCCACAGATTTTGGAGAAGTTCCGCCTTCACTGATGCGCTTATTAACGCAAGTTAAAAGATCGATTTCATTATATAAATCTTCTTCAAAGAGATTAGAATATTTTTTATATTCATCAAGGCTTAAAGTTTCCAAAACTTTACCCGACTTTATGCAGTCGCCAACGATTTGCCCAGAAATTTTATAAGCAGACCTAAACGGCAAGCCTTTTTTAACCAAATAATCGGCAAGGTCGGTTGCGTTAATAAAGCCTTTTTGAGAAGCAATGAGCATATTTTGAGATAAAACTGACATAGTTTCAATCATAGGAGCAAAGACGTCTAAACACATATCGACGGTATCAATAGCATCGAACACGGCTTCTTTATCTTCTTGCATATCCTTATTGTATGCTAAAGGTAAACCTTTAAGCATAGTGAGAAGTGCCATCAAGTCACCGTAAACCCTACCCGTTTTACCGCGAACGAGTTCAGCCATATCAGGATTTTTCTTTTGTGGCATAATAGATGAACCTGTCGTATAAGCATTGGATAGTTCAACGAATTTAAATTCCCAACTAGACCAAAGAATAATTTCTTCGGCAAAGCGGGATAAATGCATCATTAAGATAGAGCAAGCGCTTGCTAAATCAAGGCAAAAATCCCTATTAGAAACGCCGTCGATACTATTCAAGGCAATTTCATTAAGACCTAACTTATTGGCTTCTAAGCGCCTATCCGTGTCGTAAGTAGTGCCAGCGAGGGCGCAAGAGCCGATAGGCGAAACACTCATACGGTTAAAAGTATCGGTAAACCTATCGTAATCACGGCATAGCATCATAGCGTAAGCCATTAAGTGATGACCAAAAGTTATTGGTTGGGCGCGTTGCAAATGAGTATAACCCGGCATAATAGTCGCCTTATGCTGTTCAGCCTTAAGGGTAACTTTAGCAATAAGATTAGCGATTTTAGTTTTAGTTGATAAAATTCTATCACGGAGATATAAAACGGTATCAAGAGCGACTTGGTCGTTACGGCTTCTAGCGGTGTGAAGTTTTTTACCGAGTTCGCCGATACGAGAAGTAAGTTCTTGTTCAACGAACATATGGATATCTTCTGCAGAGAAATCGATAGCAAGAGAGCCTTTTTCGATATCGTCTAAAATAGATTGCAAGCCGTCAATAATAGCGTCGGCATCGGGCACGGAAATAATATTTTTAGCGCCGAGCATAGAAGCGTGAGCCATACTACCTAAGATATCGTGTTTATACATTTTAGAATCGACTTTAATAGAAGAATTAAAATCGTCAGCAATTTTGTCGGTAACACCGTCGGTGCGACCGGTCCACATTTTAGCCATAAATTCACCCCGTGAAAAGATAAAATTGTCCTGCACGAAAGCACAGGACGGAATTTTATAAATTATTTTTTATTTTTAGAATCAACCATTGCTTGAACTTTAATAGGCAAGCCGTAAAGGTTGATAAAGCCTTCAGCATCCTTTTGGTTATAATCGCTTTCACCGAAAGTAGCAATTTCTTCGCTATAAAGAGAATAATCACTCCAAACGCCAGCGTTAATCATATTACCTTTATAAAGTTTTAAGCGAACTTTACCGGTAACTTTTTCTTGAGTTTTGTCAACGAAAGCAGCAAGTGCTTCACGAAGAGGAGTAAACCATTGACCGTTATAAACGAGTTCGCCGTAAGTGATAGCGAGTTTTTGTTTTTCGTGCATGGTATATTTATCAAGGCAAAGAGTTTCCAAAACAGAGTGCGCTTTATATAAAATTGCACCACCAGGAGTTTCGTAAACGCCACGACATTTCATACCAACCAAACGGTTTTCAACGATATCAAGAAGACCGATGCCGTTTTGACCACCAAGCACGTTAAGTTTAAGAATAATATCTTTAGCAGACATTTTAGTGCCGTCTAAAGCAACGGGAACACCCTTTTCAAAATCGATTTCAACGTAAGTAGGCTTATCGGGAGCATCGATTGGAGAAACACCGAGTTCAAGGAAGCCTTTCTTTTCATAAGTAGGTTCGTTGCCGGTATCTTCTAAATCCAATCCTTCGTGAGATAAGTGCCACAAGTTTTTATCTTTAGAATAGTTGGTTTCCCTATTAATTTTAAGTGGAACGTTATGCGCTTCAGCATAATCAATTTCTTCTTCACGAGACTTAATGGTCCATTCACGCCAAGGTGCGATAATAGGCATTTCAGGACAGAAATGCTTTAAGGTAAGTTCGAAACGAACTTGGTCGTTACCCTTACCCGTGCAACCGTGAGCGATAGCGTCAGCACCTTCTTTAATAGCAATATCAGCAAGGGCTTTAGCAATGCAAGGACGAGCGTGAGAAGTTCCAAGCAAATATTCTTCATAAATAGCGCCAGCCTTAACGCAAGGAATAATATAATTATCAACGTAATCGTCAGATAAATCTAAAACGTAACACTTAGAAGCACCGGTCTTTATAGCCTTTTCTTCTAAGCCTTCAAGTTCGTCGGCTTGACCAACGTTACCAGCAACGGCAATAACTTCACAGTTATTATAGTTTTCTTTAAGCCAAGGGATAATGATAGAAGTATCAAGTCCCCCAGAGTAACCCAAAACAATCTTTTTAATATCTTTCTTTACCATAATAGGTCTCCATAAATTTAATTTACTTTAACATTATAATCC
>JAZNQZ010000025.1:0-19871 GCA_045590475.1 Christensenellaceae bacterium | reverse complement strand
TATTATTGCGCTTTTTGCTTCTTTTATGGTTTTTACTTTTATTATTTCTGGTCTTACGCCCGTTATCTTTTCACTTGCATCTGCTATATCTTTTACTGCGTTATATAATATTATCGATGCGCCGTCTTTAATACATAACTTCAATAGGCTCTTTCCGTCTTTTATAAATTCCATTCGTCTTAACTCTCCTTAAACGGCAATTTTTAACAGTTTACTATATGGAAAAAATTAAATTTTAGCAATCCATTGGTGAATTAACGGCCACATATATTCCACTGCCCAGAAATGACCGTATTGATGAATTATTGAAGCGCAGTTGTCTGGAACACCTGCTTTTTCATAAACTTTTTTAACCGTTTCATATCCCTTTCTAACGCCTTTTGCTAAAAATCCATGGTCCCATTCGCCGTTAACAAGCACTAATCTTCTAGGTGCAATTAACGCTGACAAATCTTGCATATCAAACCACTTAAACGCAGAAGGAATATAGTTACAAGAACAGTGATAGAATTGCAAAATTGAATCTGGATAAGGACAGAACGCACAACTTGGAACGCTTAACGCAATTCTTTCATCATAGCAAGCGCTATAAAAAGATATCGTGCCACCACCAGAGTTGCCGGTTACAACGATTTTCTTTTCGTCAATGTGTTCTCCAAAATGCTTTAGCATAATGTCAATTGCGCATTTCATATCAAAACATCTTTCACCGATATTGCATCTCCCTAAAAGCATGCCTGTCATTTCTTCATAGAAACAATCGTGAACTTTTCCTAATTGAACGATACGGGTAATTTCACCCTTTTCGTTGGTTATGTTTTGAGCAGCACGTTCACCCATTGCACGATTTTCAACGGCAACGGTTATATATCCCTGTTTTACCGATTGAACGGCAAACATACCGCGGGTTTCTTGATATTTTTTATCGCCTTCGTAAAGTTCGATACCAACTGAGTTATGAACGCCTGAAGAGTGACCTTGTTGGGTAAATACGAGTGGGCGTTTTTCCCCTTTCTTTAATCCGTCAGGAATTAAAACGTATGCTAAAACGTAAGCGCCGACTTCGCTTTCAAAAGTAATGCGATATCTTTTATATCCATCCATTTGAACTTCTTCTTCAATTTGAAAATCAGGGTCTAAAGCAGCGTTCTTTTCAATGTCGTATAACCCCGTTAATTCCATAAATTTTTCTCTTAATTCTTTTCTATATTCTTCAAAGTTTCTATTTTCGTCAAACGTGAGAATAGGCTTAGCCTTTTCAACCAATATATCGTGACAAACTCTACCGTCAAATTTCATTTTAGTCCCCTCCAATTAATCCATTTTTGCTAATTCTTCTTTAATTGCTGGCCAAATATAATCTACTCTCCAATAGTGGCCACTGTCGTGAATAAGGCTTCTGCAATTATCAGGAGCGCCTGCTTTTTCATAAATCTTTTTGATGGTTTCAAACCCGCGCTTAACCCCTTCAACCTTGAAAATAAAGTCAACTTCACCGTTAACGGTAACTAATCTTCTTGGTGCAATTAGCGCTGACAAGTCTTGCATATCAAACCACTTAAACGCATGTGGAATATAGTTACAAGAACAGTGATAAATATGCAAAATTGATTCTGGAAAAGTACAGAACGCACAACTTGGAACAGCCAAAGTTATTCTTTCGTCATAGCAAGGTGCGTAATAAGACATCGTTCCACCACCAGAGTTACCGGTGATAACGATTTTCTTTTGGTCAATATGTTTACCGAAGTGTTCAAGCATCATATCGATAGTACGCTTAGTGTCGAACATGCGTTCACCCAATATCGTTCTACCCATTAAAACAGCCGTCATTGCTTCATAATAACATCTTTCCATTTCGCTATATTGAATCCAACGAAGTCTTTTACCGTTTTCATCAAAAATTGAAGTCGCTGCGCGTTCGCCCATACCACGATTTTCAATTGCAACGGCAATATATCCTTCATTTACGGCTTGAACGGCAAACTTACCACGCGTTTCTTGATATTCGTGGTCTTCATCATAAAGTTCTATACCAACCGAGTTGTGCGCGCCCGTTGAGTGACCTTGAAGAGTGATTACCATAGGGCGTTTTTCATCTTCTTTTAATCCGTCTGGAATTAAAACGTAAAAGAAAACGCTTGAACCAACTTCGCTTTCAAACGAACAACGAATTTGCTTATATCCATCTTTTTGAACTTCTTCTTCAATTTCAAATCTTGGGTCTTTCGACGCGTTTGCTTCAATTTCTCTTAAACCCGTAAGTTCAATAAACTTTTCCCTAAGTTCTTCTTTCCAAGTTGCAAAATCTTTGCTTTCATCAAACCCAAGTTTTTGCGTTGTGCTTTTAGTCAATAAATCATGACAAAGTTTGCCGTCTGCTTTCATCTTTTTACTCCTTTTTTAATATTCTTTTCGGTGTTTTACAAATGTTTTTCCTTTTAAAAAGGCGACAATTCCCAAAATTATATTTATACATTTAACATTATACAACAATCCCTTAGTATTTGCAACATAAAAACTGAAATTATTTAGCGATTTAACTAGTTTTTTACATCATCTTTTGTATTATAAATACAAAAAACGCTTTGCGAAAATCATTCGCAAAGCGTTTTTATTTTTCTATTAAATTACTTTGATAAGTTTTCTTTTAAAGTTGCAAGTTGGTCTTTAAGTTCTTGTGGTACTCTTGTTAGTTCACCATAGAAACTTTCAATTCCATCTGCTTCGGCTTTCCAATTTTCTTTATCAACGGTTAAGAGTTCTTTGATAGTGTCAAGGCTTACGTCTTCTAAACCTTCGATATTGATATCTTCTGCGTTTGGAACGTAACCGATAGCAGTTTCGTTTGCATCAACCTTGCCTTCGCAACGGTCGATAATCCAATCGAGAACACGCATATTGTCACCAAAGCCCGGCCAAATGAAGTTGCCTTCATCATCAGTTCTAAACCAGTTAACGTTGAAGATTTTTGGTTGATTTTTAATCTTTTTACCCATTTCAATCCAATGGTTGAAATAATCACCCATATTATATCCAACGAAAGGTCTCATTGCCATTGGGTCACGGCGAACTACACCAACCGCACCGGTTGCAGCAGCAGTTGTTTCACTAGCCATAATAGAACCAACGAACACACCGTTATTCCAATCTCTGCTTTGATATACGAGTGGAGCAGTTTTTGCTCTTCTTCCACCAAACACGATTGCTTCAATTGGAACACCGTTAGGTGCTTCAAATTCACTTGAAATGCAAGGACAGTTGATTGCAGGAGCAGTAAAACGGCTGTTTGGATGAGCGCCTTTGATAGCCTTTCCGTCAGCGTCTTTCATATCGCCGTTCCAAGGATTACCCTTCCAATCGATAGCGTTCTTAGGTGGGTTTTTATCAAGACCTTCCCACCAAACGGTGTTATCGTCAAGATTTTGAACTACGTTAGTGAAAATGGTGTTTTTCATAGTAGATTTAAGAGCGTTAGGGTTTGACTTTAAGTTAGTTCCAGGTGCAACGCCAAAGAAACCGTTTTCTGGGTTAACTGCCCAAAGTCTACCGTCTTCGCCAACTCTAATCCAAGCGATATCGTCACCAACGCATTCGATTTCATAACCTTTATCGGTATATGATTTTGGTGGAATAAGCATTGCTAAGTTGGTTTTACCACAAGCGCTTGGGAAAGCGGCTGCAATATATTTCTTTTCGCCGTTTGGCTTTTTAATTCCAAGAATAAGCATATGTTCTGCCATCCAGCCTTCGTTCTTTCCAAGGAAAGAAGCAATACGAAGTGCAAAACATTTCTTACCTAAAAGAACGTTACCACCATAGTTAGAGTTGATTGACATAATGGTGTTTTCTTCAGGGAAGTGCATAATGTATCTCTTTTCTTCATCAAGGTCAGCATAAGAATGTAAACCTTTAATGAAATCACCGTCGCCCAACGCGTCGAGAACGGCTTTGCCAACACGGGTCATAATCGCCATATTCAAAACAACGTAGATTGAGTCGGTAAGTTCGATACCAATTTTTGAGAACTTACTTCCAACAGCGCCCATTGAGTAAGGAATAACGTACATGGTTCTTCCTTTCATAACGCCTTTGAATAAATCGTTCATAAGAGCGAACGCTTCGCCCGTTTCCATCCAGTTGTTAATTGGTGCTGAATCTTCTTTGTTTTTAGAACAAATAAAGGTTCTACCTTCTACTCTCGCAACGTCGTTAACAGTGGTGCGATGCAAGTAACAGCCTGGTAATTTTTCTTGATTAAGCTTAATAAGAATTTTTTCTTCAACGGCCTGTTTTCTAAGCGCTTCAAGTTGTTCTTCGCTTCCGTCAATCCAAACAATTTGTTCGGGGGTGCAGAGTTCTTTTGTTTCTTGAATAAAATCAAGAACTTTTTTGTTAGTCGTCATAACAATTCTCCTTAAGTGTTTTCGGTTTTACCGATTTTTTTATTTTATAGAATTTTTTGTGCTTTATTAAACTATTTTTTGCAATTTTCTTTTGCCTATTCAACCGTGGTTTTTTCTTTTATCGCGAACTTTTGTTAAATTTATAAAATCAGCAGGAAAAACCTATTAATTTTAATTATTTAAACAAATAGCAAAGAGAAAAAAACCTTTTTCTTCGGCATTATATATTTTAACACGCATTTTGTCAAAAGTAAAGAAAAAAACAGCACCTTTTTTCTTTTTCTTTTACCGAAATTATTTTTTTTATTTTTTTACTAATTTTTTTCTTTTTCGACAATTTAATTTCTTTTTTTCGTTTCACTATCATATATATTGTAAATGAAGATAAAATGAAACTATATAAAGGTTGTAGGTTAAGTATGGGTTTTTATAAGAAAATTCTTTTATTAAAGGAAACCGAAAGTGGTTTTTCATCTAGCAATAAGCCGATTAACTGTATTTGTAGAATTGAAATTGAAAACGGTGTTGCCGAAATTCACCTCACTATCGTAAATCTTTTACCAAAGGAAGAAACTTCTTATTTTTTTATGCTTCTTGATAGTGAAAACAAAAACTTTTGCTTTGATTTAGGAAAACGCCCGTCGTCAAAAAGACTTTCACTTTTTACCCTTCCTAACCTTGAAAAAGGTTTTGCAGTTGGCATTTTCGCCGTTAAAAACGACATACCCTTAACCGTTCTTTTTGCTAGGGAAGAAAAAAGTAAATTTAACCTTTTAGACTTTAAAAAAATCGTGGCTGAAAAGTGCTTAGAGAATAAAAAAAATCAGCCTAAAATTAAGCCGATTGAAGAAGAAAACCCAAAGCCACCAATCGCTGAGCCACAGCCTAAAATCACAGAACCAAGCGAATTTAAAAATTGCGAAAGTCAAGTTGGAACTCATTACGACGACGAAGCCGTTGCAACTACCAACTATTACGCGTTTGATAATGAAATCAACGATAAACTTTCGGCTTTTAAGGAGATAGATGAAAACTTTATACGGACTGCAAATGGGCAAACTGATTGCCTCAGCCAAGAAGAAACGAACTCTTTCACAACGAAAGATTATTTCTTTGAAGATGAAAAGAACGTTGCTGATGGCGAAAAATATTCACGCCTCAACCCTTTCTATAAAACGGTAGAAGCAGAACTAACTGCTCTCTTTGATAAGTTTAACGAAAAAATTGGCTTAGAAAAGATTTTCCCTAAAAGCACCTGGGCAAAAATTAATTATTCTAAAAACCGTTATTACGTGGTTGGATTAATCAAAGAAAACGGAAAGGAAAAATACATTTGTTACGGTGTTCCGGCAACCTATTCACCAAATCCACCAAAGGAATTAAAAGGATTTTGCACCTTTATTCCCCTATCAATTTTCGACCTGTCTGGCGAAGGGTTTTGGATGATGTTTCAAGATGCCGTTAGTGGCGAATGTATTAAGCCGAAACAAACCGAATAATGCACTTTCAAACCATTTAATATATTTTCTTTATTTAAAACCAAAAAACGCCAAACGGCGTTTTTTGGTTTTTTATTATTAAATATGGTTTACTGCTTTTTTGAAAAATTTAATAATACTGTTTAGAATAATTGCAAATAGCATTGAACAAGTTAATACCATTAATCCTCTTATGTTTTTATGTAATGCTGGTAATAAAATTTCAAACAAAATTACAAAAAACTCGTGCGAAACGTAAACGTAAATAACTAAACTTGACAAATAACTTATCGCTTTACTCTCTATTTTTACATCGTACAATATTACCACCAAAGCAAGCACTACGAAAATCGGTAAAATATATTCGCTAACGGGTCTATAATCTAAAAAAACCTGAATTAGTATGCTTATTAGTGATAAAGTTATGGCCATTAAAACTTTATTTTCTTTTATAATTTCACCAAGTTCTTTAAAAAATACTGCGCAAAGTAGCCCGATTGGGAAACATAAGCAACCACGAAGATATCTCGTTGATGCAGTTTGGTAATTTATAACCGATAACACAGCGATTATAACTAAATCTAAAATTAAAATAGCAATCGCCGTCCATAACAATCTATTTTTTGCTTTTCTAAAAATATAGATAAACAATAAAAACATTAAATAATAGATAATTAAGTCAGCCAAAAAATATATCCAATGCGAAAGAGCAACAAAGCCGTCGAATATAGGCAAATAGAAAACCGAAATAATCGCCGAAAAAAGATTATTAAATTCCCCACCGAGAGCCAAATATAAAGCAAGATAACATAAATCTGCAATAAATAAAATTGCATAAGTTCTCGGCACACGGAATTTTATCAGTTTTTTAGCATATTCATCGCCTTTTTTAACAAAACTAAAGCCTACGCCGTAACCCGATAGAAAAATAAATCCACCGACGGCAATCGGTCCAAAGCCACTAGATATCACCCCACCGAAAGAAGTATAGAAGTGATAAAGATGATGAATAAGCACCAACACTTCAAAAATCACCCTTAATAGTTCGGTGTTTGAATATGACAAAAGGCTGTTTTTACTATTAAACGGTTTCATTTTTCTTAATCTCTACTTGCTTTTCGCAAAAAGTCTTTTGCAAACTTTAACAAAATCTCTTAGCATATTAGAAATGGCTTTTATTATAGTTGGCATCGCTCTCATTAAGAAGAATGCACCCGTACAAATTGCACTGAACGCAACGAACACCACTAGTTGCACCAAACTAAAAGTATAGAAGTTAAACAACTTGAAGTTTATGTCGAAAAGTGGTTCAACAAATCCAACTATGCCAGCCGTTTCAGCCTTGTTGAACATAAATAAGTAGTTACAATTCCAATAATCTGCGTTTGGACCACCTAAATCTTTTATTCCCGTGAACGTTCCACCGACAAGAAGAATAAATGCAAAATAAATTGCAAAACCAACCAAGAAATCGATAACGTGTTTGTTTTCTAGTTTTGGGAATAGTCCTAAAGTCGCGCATAAAATCGGCGTTAAAATTACGTTGGTATGTTCAACCATATAGTGAATATTCATTACGTAACTAACACCGTAAGGCGTGGTATCGCACATCACCATTGCAATAATAGCACCAACGGAATTTATAACCAAAGTAAAGTGATAAATTCTTTCGTTTTTGGTTAAAAGCATTAATAGTATAAAGAAGCCTGCCATATTGCAAAGTTGGAAAGGCATTCTGTGAGCAGTTATTTCGCCAATACAAGTAAACATTTCGTGATATTGCATAACGAGTGATAACGCAAGCATCAACACCACGATATATTTATCTTCATAAGATTTGTTCTTAAATAATTTCGTAAGAACAATTCCTTCGATAATAACGAAAACAATCCAAATAATATGGAAAGGCGTTAACATCTTAAAGTTGTCAAAATTATTTTCGGTCGTGAGTGAATAACCTTTGAACAAATATTGTGGCGCGTAAATTGGCATAATTGAAAAGAATATCATTAAAAATATGCCTAACCCCACCAACAAGCCTTTCTTGTTAGGCTTTTCTTTCAACACGTCAAAGTTGCGCATTATAACGAAAACTATAATCATTAACTCTATAAATGTTATAATTCCGTACCAAATTCCTCTAAAGGTTTGGTCTCTTAAAAGAGTTTTCACGTTTTGTGGCAAGAAGCGAATTTCTGCAATACCTGCACCGAGTGGCGAAGTAAATAGTTCAATATTTATGCAGTAAATTCCTACGTTTATTAAACACGCAAAAAGTAAGAAATATCCGGTAATCTTAACAAATGTTTTTTTCTTGAAGAACACTGCAACAGGCAATACTAAAAACGCAACGTCGTTACACCATCTTAGTAAAACTATCCAAATTTTCTTGCCATCGGCAAAGTGTGACAAGTCGTCGTATGCCCTTAAAACCAAACCGTCTGGCATAAAAAGGTTGATAAAATACAAACTCATCCAAACGACAACCACGATTTTTGCTATCTTTTCAATGATAGGATTATCGTTTTTGTGAATTTTAGTAAAATACATCGCTAATATAGACAAGATTGATGCTGTAAAAAATATTCCGTAAAACACTTGCTTTCTCCTTTGAGTAAAAAACTTTTTCCTTGTTAATTTTAAATGCGACTATTTAAAATTACCTACTAATTATACTAAATTGCATTTTATTTGTAAAGCATTTTTCAAATTATGCGTTTTTTTGTCGATTTTCCCAATCTTGATAATAAAACAATTAACAACCTTTCTTTAACCAAATACAATAACGCAAAAAGAAGCACTGACCTTTTGTCAATGCTTCTTTTTGATGGTGCCGCTGGCCGGGGATTCCCCTTCTAGGGGAAATGTCGACTTGAATAGTCGACAAAAGGGTTGCCGTCTCCCGCTAGGGAATCGAACCGAAAGGTTCGACCGTTACGATAGTAACGCAAAAAGAGCAAACAACTTGTGTTGCTTGCTCTTTTTGATGGTGCCCCAAGGCATTTCAAATCCGAACCGAACGGGGTGCAATTAAGTTCCGAAAGGAATACTGTTTTTGTTCCGTCTTTGTAGTTAAAGGTAAAGGTTATCTTGTCATCGTAAAGGTAAATTGCATTGATAAACCCGTCGATTAACCTTTGCTTACCTTCTTTCGTTGAAATATCTAACTTCTTAAATTTTTCTATTCCAAAACGTATTTGCTCTTTCGTAAGGAAGGGCTTTTTAATTTGCTCTTGGATTATCGTTAAATCAAGTTGGCTCTTTTCTTTTTCAAGTTCCGCAAGTCTATCTTTCGTTGAGTCGAAGATAATTCCTTGCTCAATCGCAGTGATTATGTTTTTAATACGATTTTCAATGTCTTCTAATTGTAAACGCAATCTCGGTAAGCGCGGATTTTCTTCGCCCTGTAAATCGAAAATCCTATCCACAAGATAATCAATCGCGGCTTCGTCGTGAAGAATTTCCATTGCCTTTTGAACGGCTAAATCTTCAATCCACAACTTACGTACCGTTTTCTTATCGCAAGTGTGCTTTTTTGCGTTTACACATTTATAATAGCGGTGGACTTCCTTTTTCCTTCCCGTACCTGCTTCGCCAACCATAAGTGCGCCACATTTACCGCAAAACAACTTAGTAGTTAAAAGGTAATCATCTTCCGCTTTATGACGGGCAGGTGCGTGTTTATTTTGTGCCATACGGCGTTGTACTCTTTCAAACAAGTCTTTACTAACGATAGCAGGCACGGCATCGGGGATGACAATATCGTTATATCTAAATTCGCCTATGTACTTACGATTGGTAAGCATATATTGAACGATATTATAAGACATTTTCTTGCCAAGTCTTGTCGTTATGCCTTTTGCATTGAAATGGTTTACAATATCTTTGATAAGGTAGCCGTCGGCATACATCGTAAACGCTTCCACAACGATAGGAGCAAGTGTTTGGTCGATAGCGTGTTTTTGTTCTTCGTTTATGTAGTAACCGAAAGGAATTTGCCCGCCGTTTACTTTCGCTTTTAATGCGTTTTCTTTAAGCCCACGCTTAACCTTAACGGAAAGTTCTGCCGAATAATATTCAGCCATACCTTCAAGCATTGATTCAAGAATAATTCCTTCAGGACCTTCGCTAATGTTTTCCTTTGCCGAAACAACTTTAACGCCGTTCTTTTTAAGGATATGCTTGTAATGGGCAGAGTCGTATCTATCACGAGAAAAACGGTCTAATTTCCAAACGATAATCATATCAAAGCAGTGTTTATAACTATCTTTAATCATACGTTGAAAGTCGGGGCGATTATCCGATGTTGCCGTCATTGCGCGGTCTATGTAGTTTGCAACAACGTCCACACCGATTTTATTCGCAAATTCCAAACACTCACGAAGTTGACCTTCAATAGATTCTTCACGTTGACTATCCGAAGAATATCGCGCATATATAACTGCTTTCATTTGATTTACCTCCTATTATTTCTATTTTACCACACTAAATATGACAATTGATGTCACATTAAAATTATTTTCTATACGATATTGATAAAAATTTAAATGTCGTCATATTCATTGCTACAATTTATACAAAAACCATTTCCTGCATCATTATCATATGTTATTACTTTCCCACACCTAGGACATAAATTATATTGGTCATATTCATCGTATTCGCTTTCTGACCAATGAATAAAGTTTGTCTCTTCCAATTCACACGATTCTATATATGCAGTTTCATACGTGTCTTCCGTCACCAAGTCTATAAAATCATCTATTCTGCGTTCAACTTGAACTTTTACTATGCCTTCAAATTCGTGCTTATTATCAGGAGAAGTAATAACTTCTTTAGTATCGTCATCTCTTCCTTGATATTCTTGAGAAGTCCCTGTCGCTTTTATTTTGTAAGTTAATAGATATATGAAAGTTTTATCAATTTGCTCAATCAAATCATAATCGATAAGTTCATATTCTTCAATTTCTAGGTCTGAAAGCCCCTCACTTCCTATATTGTTGTATTCCGATATAAATCGTTCACCTGAAAAAGCAATTTCATCTTGTATTTTTTCAAACGCGGAGTCCATTATTCTTTCAATATAGTTTTCATTATTTTGTGAAAGAGCCATATCTATGGTGTTTAATTTTTCTACATTAAATTCATTGGAAATTGAAGAAAACAATTCCATAGAAGTTATACCTATAATTGAGAAATTCGTTTTCTTATTAAATTCGCTTACCAACTTGGGATGAAAGCGTTTTTCAACAGCTCCATTATTATTAAAAGGTTCCCACCAATCAATTTTAACATCATCAGTTATAAATAAAACACTTTTTCTTTGAGAAATGCTTTCATCAATTATTTCATTCCACAAAATTAAATCAGAGTATTGTCTTAGACCTTGTTTGTCTTTATCTTTGAAACCAGGTGGGGTATTGTTTTTGAAACGTTTTTCACCGTCTTCACAAATATCATAAATCCTCGAAAAATCATATTGCTTTAAAATATTATTAGACAAAGAATCCACAAATTTTTTTATTGGGTCAACTTTTAAGTATTCGTCATTTACAGCTATTAATAGTTCGTGTGAATCACAATAACTTTTAATATCATTACGAATGCTTTCTATTTGTTGAATAACGTTTGTGTGAAGAGAAGACATATCGGGGAAATTATATTGTTCTATCCTCTTGAATTCTTCATCAATACTTTGGTGAAAAGAATCAATTTTTTCTAAAAGCCTAACATTATATTCTTCTATTTTCTTTTTGGAATGGTCATATTTAGCACGATAGTGTTTGTTATATTCTTTAAATGTAGTGAATGGAATTTTTATATAATTTTGTATTTTCTTTAGACATTCAATTGCAAAATAAGCAAATTCAGGTGAGTAATCATAAATACGTAAATAAACATTTGTATCGCAAATCACTATATAATCTTTCTCTAGTAATGTTTTTATAGATTCTTCCATAATTCCCACCCATTATTTATTTTCTTCAAGCATTTTCTTTAAGGTTTCTTTGAGTTTTGCGTGTGCGTTGGTGCTTGGGTCAAAACACATTTCGATAAAATCTTGCATACGGTCAGAGTTTTCTAATTTAGGTTTTCCGTAAAGTTTTCCTTCGGGGTTATCCGTTCTGCCGAGAAGGTAGTCGGCTGATACGTCAAAGTAATCGGCAATCTTAACAAGCACGGGGTAGGACGGCATAATAGAGCCAAGCTCGTAACGAGCAAGAACGGGTTGTTTAACGTCGCCAAGCGCCGTAGCGAGTTTTGCTTGTGACAACTTTGATTTTTCTCTTAATAGCTTTATTCTATATCCAATAATGTTTTCTTGCATATATACCTCTTTTTATTACTAATTTACATTATTATAATCTTTAAGAAACAACTTGTATGTCTTGCAAAAAACAAGTTAAACCCGTTGGATTTTTGTAAAAATTCGTAATTTTTACGCTTCTTGATTGAAAAATACTCGGTTTTGCGTCCTTGCAAGCAAACGCCTAACCGAGTATATTATAGCCGAAAAGTTTTTAAATGTCAATACGATATGGGTATATTTATAAAAAACAGATATTAAAAACGGCAGATTTTTTTAATCCGCCGTTTTTGATTATTAGTTGTTCAGTTATAAAAATGTTATTTTACTCTATGCAAGTTGCATCTGATTTCCAATATTTAGCATCAACAACTTCTTCTACATAATTACAAACATGTGTAGTGTCGAAAGGAACAATAAACGAAGTTGTGCCATAATTAGAAATAGTATAAGAATATACACTCGCCTCTCCTTCGATGTTGAATATAGTGGTTAAACTCACAACTTTTCCGTCATCAATTGTTATATAATAACTGCCACTATCGGAAGTATAATAGTATGTATCTTCGGTAGCATCATAGTTGATTAAAGCATACAAATTTTTCATCATTGAGAAGAAGTTTTTAAATGAGTCCGAAAGGGTAACATAGGGATATTCTGCACCAAACACATCTGTTTCAACAAATGTGTTTTCGCTTACGGCATAAGTATACCAAGTTGAATTTACGTAATATAACTCAACGTTGTTATATCCGGTTACAGTTATTTTCTCATTTCCATTGTTGTAATAAATATTTTCTACGTAAGCAGTATTTCCTACGGAGAAACTTGCAACAATAGTCATATTATTAAAATTTTCAGTTGCAAAAAGTGCTTCCCATTCTTGTTGCGTAATAGGAAGAGTATTTTCAACAATAGTGATAGTTGTCGTGCCGTAGTCAACAAATTCAATAAAGCAACTGCTTATTTCAACCGTAGAGCCTATTTCATTATAATCATCGTCATATTCGGGAACTTCTTCTTTAATGGTTGCAGTTATTGACTTTAAAACTCCGTTTTCAAAAGTCAAATAAGCATCTTCATATACGTAACTTCCGTCACCATAAACGTCAAACGAATCAATAAAATATTTGCCTTCTTGATATTCTGCGAAAGTATAACAATTACTAAAATCAAAATTCATACGTATAAAATCCGCATATCCTTCCATAGGAATTGTATTACCTTCAAAACTCATTGCAGCATTACTGTCATCAAGTAAATAGGTTCCTACAAGAACATTTTCCCCTTGACTTATTACTAAATATTGGTTTATAGTAACATTTTCAAATTCAAAAGCAGATTCCCATTGTGTTAAAGACACTTCGTTAATATCAACAACAGGCTCTAATTCTCCACAAACGCATTCACCGTTTATGTAGGAATGTTCTTCTTCATTCGATGTAACAAGACAACCCTCTGTTTGACAAGCACGCCAATGCTTGCCATTTTCTTTTGTCCACGTTAAAGAAAAATCATGTTCTACAAAGTCACCATACTCAAAAGTGTCAGTTCCTTTGTCTCCACATTCACAAGATAACCAGTAAATAGCCTTAGTTATGCAAGTTGCTTCTTCTTTCAAATATTTGCTTTCCGCAACTTCTTTATCATAAGTATGAGTATGCGCTATAGCTTCATCTTCCTCGCACCACTTACACTTTCCGTTTTCGTAAACGTGAGGAGATTTTTCACCTATCTCAAAGGTTTCCGTTCCTTTTTCTCCACATTCGCAAGACTTGTAATACATTGCCTTACTTAAACAAGTTGCTTCAGATTTTAAATAATCTTCTGTTGCAATCGTTTCTGTATATGTATGCGTATGTGTTGACTCTCCTAGATTGCAGGCAGTAAAGGATAATCCTAGTAACAAAGTTAAACTCAATGCTACTATAAGTTTTACTGTTTTTTTCATAAGTACCTCCATTAATTATTTATAATTTTTAATTTAATTTCTAAAAGTGTTTTGCCTTCAAATTCATTTTGATTTAAACCGAACATTTTTAAATCTTCTAAGTTTAAAATATTTCTATATCTATTTACGCTTAAAACTTCGAATGCCTTCACCTTGTCGTCGTTTCTTATAACAATAGAATCGGAAGAGTCTATGTATCTTAACTCCGCTAAATCTTGAAGTATAATAAAACCTTCTTTTAAAACTGTTGAATAGACTTTTTTAGAGACTTCTAATGTATAAGTTTCACGCAATGACGAAGTTGCTACGATTTCTTGTTTGTTAATTATTGCCTTAGGTTTTATTTTAGCTTTTTCTTTTATCGCAAACATATATTTAGAATAAGAATAAGGCTCAGTTTCTCCGTGAGCTTCAGCCATAATGCCTGCAAAACCTCTTTGTGAACAAGCTCGTTTTTTCCCATCATTAAGAACGGGACAACCATACCACGCTTCTTGATGGTCAAACCCTGAAAATAAATAATTATTTTCTCTTATAGCATCTACTATGGCGTGACGAGCCGCAAAAGTAAGTGGGGCATTTTCTATATCGTAATTATCACTAAAAGTCCAACCGATAACTTTATATTTCATATTTGTTACTCAACGATACTAACCGTATAATAAACATTCTTAATGGTATACAAATCTGCAAGATGTGGATTTCCATAAGGATTCATTCGTAAATTAATATAATTTTTTGTATTCGCACTACCTTTTAATTGTTTTGCAAATATTTCAACTGATGAGCTAAAGGTTTTCCAGCTTTGAGACAAACTAACTCGTTCTTCGTTGAAGTACTCTCCGCCGACTTTTATTTTATAATTTAATTTTATATCACAATCATCACAAATTTGTTTTGCTGTAAAGTGGAAAGTGAGCTTTATTTTCTTGTTGCTATTTGAATAAATAAATTTTGCTAATTCTGCATAATTATGTGAATATTCTTCGTTATTTTTTGCATAATTTATAGACTCGGCTGAATATCCCAAGTACTCCCAATTAAGCCAATCAGAATCAAAATATTTATATCCCGCGCTATACGGGTTTTCATCCCTTTTTACATAAGATGTATATGTTTTTGAAACTTCTAAATCTTCATAAACTGCATAAAGTTTAGTAGGATAAGAAGTTAACCAACTTCTCATCGTAAAATTCCCTAAAAAGTCAAAATACATGCTCCCGCTATCATCTTGTGTGTCATAATAACCTAATAAGATTTTATCCTCAATATAATCGGGTGTTATTTTTATACTAGATGCATATGAACCCGTATTAAAAGTTTTTGTTTCTAATTGTGATGAGTGTTGAATTTCGACATTTACATCAACCTCTTTTGGACCAAAACAACCCGTTAATGACACAATTAACGCTGTAAAACAAAGTAATAATGTTATAAATTTGCTAATTTTCTTCATTTCTTTTCTCCTTTTATTTAATCAATACGTGTTTCCGTTGTTCTAGTAGTTATTTTCAAGCTGCCACATATTGAACATTTATAATATGTTGTAGTATCCCATTTTTTAAATTCGCCATCATAAACCGCTGTTGTTGGAACATCTTGAACCATAATGCCTGCTGAAGTTTTCCAAGTATGCGTATAACCTCCTTCATTGTGGAATTTGTGCCTTGTTCCTAAATCGGTTCTTTTTGTATTCGACACAACAAACGAATTAATTAATCCACAATCGGGACAAATATATATACTATATTTAATCTCTTCCTTAATGTGCAGCGCCAATAAAAAAGGAATGGCGCATTCAACAAAAAGAGTTACAACATTAAAAAATATAAAATTTATATTGAAAACATTTAATGCAATAATTAAAATAACAAATATTAACGGACTTAAAATAGTACATAGGGTAAGAAAACGCATGATTCCTATTCCACGATAAATTTTTCTTTTATTTATCATGACTTGAAAAACCAAACATTCTAAGAACCAAAGTACGCCACCAGCAAATAAAATCACCGCTATTCCCGCCAATTTGTCTAAAAATCCACTGAGACCACAATCAATAATAAAGATAGCATGTATTTCTAATAAAAATACTGAAACAATCGAAAGAATTATGTAATAGAGTAAAATACAAATAGGAAAGCGATGTTTTTTATATTCTTCTTTAGTAATTTTCAATTCCATTTTTTGCCTCCTCCTGTTTTTCGTTGATTTATGAAAAATTTTATGTGCTTTGGAAAATATAAAATACACCGATTAACATAATCTATGTGCTAATAAAAAACTATTTACATTAGATATTAATGTTTGTGTAAATTTTTTTGCCGTTATACTACAAAAATACTTGATTAAATCGACAAAAAGGTTTATAATATTTACATAGATTATGTTATTCTATGTAGAAAACGGCGAAAGAAAATTTCGCCGTTTTCTTACATTTCTCGGCGTGCTTATAATAGTAGTTTTCCAAGCCTATTCATCATTTCCGTCTTGTGTTCGAGCATAGAGTGAGCGTAGCGTTTTAACGTTATCGTAGGGTTTTTATGCCCTAAAATTTCCGATAATGTTTTTATATCCATTCCGCATTCTAAAGCACGCGTTGCAAACGTATGACGAAGAGAGTGAAAGCCTTTATGCGGTAATTTTAAACGTTTTAATAATAGTTCAAAACTCTTTTGATAGGAGCGAACCTGTGCACCGTGTACGCGTTCACCACAAACAACGTAGTTTCCGCTTGACGATTTCTTATACTCTCTTAATCGAGAAAGCAGTTGCTTGGGTAAAGGAATAATACGTTCTGAAAAGTCCGTTTTCGGCGTGTCGATTACCTTAACGTATTTGCCGTTTCCCCAACTGTCGTGGCAAGATTTAGAAACGGTTATAATTCCTTTTTGTAAATCTACGTCATCCCAAGTAAGTGATAGCACTTCTCCAATACGTAAGCCCGTGTAAAGGCAAAGCACCACACCGAACAATTTATTTTTCTTTTTTTCAAAGATAAACTGCTCGATTTTTCGTTGTTCTTCTTTAGAAAAACAATCAACTTGTTTTTCTCGCCCCTTAGGACGCACGATAGCCATTGTAAACTCTTTGTCCGTTACGCCAAGTAATACTGCTCGGCGCAAAGAAGATTTAAGCACGGATATAATGCCGTTTACAGTGTTTGCAGATAAGCTTTTTTCAGATAAATCCACAGTAAAGCGTTGCAGAACGGTTGCCGTTAAATCGTGCAATTCAAACTCTCCGAGCGCGGGGAGTATATGTAGTTCTATTTGGCGTTGATATTTTTTGTACGTTCTAATTTTCGTAGTGGGCTTGACATACATAGCAAGCCACTCGTTTAACCAATTTTTATATTTCAATAGTTTACCTCCGTTTGTGTGTTGCCGTCCCCGTTATAGGGGAACGGCTTAATTATTTTTAACCGTTTTTTTATTTCGGGATACGAAAACGGTCAAAACCCGTCCGCCGTTCATATATACATTTTACTATTTTCTTTACCTTAATAGGCGGTTATCTCTATGCAATCAACGAGATTCTTTATTTTGTTTTTTATTCAGTTGTGATTTTTGCCTTTCGGCTTGCCATTCTTCAAATTCGCGCTTGCCTTCTTCGCTTTCAAATAACTTTTGTATTGCAGGCAACAACGCCCTTGCAAGCGAATCGATTTCAAAGTCAGGTATTCCCGTGTTGTTTTTACGCTTTCTTGACATTAACCTATAATAAGCCTAAGGAAGATGCAAGCGCCCACATCGTGGGCATTTGCGGATATTCCGCCGGCTTATTACATCATATCGCGAGATATGATATAATTTTTTCCTCCTTATTAATCTCCTTTACTATTAAATTTTTTGTTCGTTGGTTTCGGCGCTTTTTCACGCTCGATTTCTTCTTCGATTTGCTGTAAACGACTTTTTCCCAAGTTGGCGATAGGCTCGCCTTTGGGAATAAACGCTCCAACGATAGACGGCGCACGGTGAAATGCTCGCGTAAACGCTTCAGGTTCTCGTTCTCGGAAAAGAGTGTAGGCATGGCTCATTTTGTTGAACTTATCCTTATCTTTTGAGAGTTCTTGAACTTCCCTGTATAAAAAGCCGTTATCTTTTTGTTGACGGTCAACAACTTCTTCTAAACGTTGAACTTCGGCAGTCAATACGATTATTTGATTACGCAGTCCGCTTTTAGAAAACACAAACTTGCCTTGCTTGGCATCTTCTAACGCTTGGGTATAATCGGCTTCGGCATTACGTTCTTCAATGATTTTATCTCGTTCTGCTTTCGCCGTTGAGATTTCTTTCATTGTATCCGTAAAATGCTCGTCCGCTTTTTGAACGGCTTTTTCCATCGCTTCTAATTCCGTGTACACACGTTTTCCTGCGTTTGAAATAATTTCCGAAGATTTATGTATCGCTTCGTCCACGATACACTTTGCTTTAAACTCTGCTGTGGAGAGATGAGAAGCCGTGCTTCCTTCTTTACCACGTTGTAAACCCCAACGCTTACCAACTTGCTCGTGAAATTCCGTTTGCAGTTTAGATAACTCGTTGCGATTAAGTAAATCTTTGGCGCAGAGCCGTCCGTCTTTTACGGGGATAAGGTTTAGATGTAAATGTGGAGTTGTTTCGTCGTTGTGGACAACGGCAGAGATTATATTCTTTCTTCCGTATCGACCTATAAAGAAATTAGTGCAGTCACGAAAGAAATCGTTTTGTGCATCTTCGTCTAAACTGTTAAAAAATTCTCTATCCGAGCCAAGCACGAAAGAAGCCATTAGCACGGCATCTTTTCTCGGCGCTTTGGGTAAGTTTAACTCGCTTATTCTTGCGTTGATAAAATCCGTATAAGAACTGTTTCTAAACAAAAGGCGGTAGTTGTCTTTTGTCCTTGAACTGTCGATACAAGTGTTTGAGCCGACGTAGTTTTCGTCACGCTCGTTTTCATTTTCTATGGGGCAAATATCCGTTTTGTGATACTTCTCCATATGGCATACTAAATACGATATTTTGGTTTCCTCCTTATAATTTTTTTTAGTCGTAAAATAGCCTCGCAGAGCACACTACTTTCAAAGAAAGTATAGTGTGCTATACTTTACAAACTTTCTATAAAGTTTTGCTTGCCGTTTGCTTTCCAATCACGGCGGGTGGTAATGATGATAATTTTTCATTTTTATTTCCTCCTAAATTTTATTTTGAACGCAAAAAAGTCGCTGATAAAACTACCACCGACTTAATTGGATAAAAAAATCCGCACGAATCAAAATACGCTTAAAGCGTTTCTACTCCGTACGGATTATATATCCTAATTATGAAGTTTTGAGAGTGTAGCACCTAAAAATTTGTACCACAAAATAGACCTATCGCCAAACCCGTTTTTTGAACGTAGGCGCGCCTACTTGAAAAGTTGGTCAATCTTTCCAAGCCTTTCACTTAATAAAAGCGAAAGGACAGCACATTGTCGTAAAAAATTGTACGACAATAAAACCCCTAACAAGCCGTTTTGTTTCCCTTTATGCAAAACGACTTCGGGTAAACGGGAGAATATCTCCCACAAGCGTAAAAATGTACGCCAAACAAAACCTGCCAATGCTTGCAAGCTTCACAAAGGGGCAGAACCCCTTAATTATATATACCCACGCAAAACATATTCTAAACATATGTTCGTGTTTGTGATTCTATTTTAACATATAAAAATATATATTTCAATAGCCAAATTTTATTTTATTTATAAAT
>JAZNQZ010000024.1:0-33387 GCA_045590475.1 Christensenellaceae bacterium | reverse complement strand
ACTAATGCGTGGGTATTTTTTTAATTAGTTACTATATTCTTTATGCCAAAACGCTAACAATTCGATAACGCCACTTTCGTAAGAACCTGTAAATATGCTTTCGTTTACCATATAGCCACTATTGATAAGTTTTTTAACTTTCTTGCCGTTATTATCTTTAATGTAGTACCAAGCAGAGAAATAATATGGTTCACCATTTAAACTTACCGAAACGGCTTTTGCTTTAGGCAAGGTTGGTAACGGAGTGTTTTCCTTAACGTTTTCTAATAACCAAACGTGTTCTTCCGTTTGACTTTTAGTAAGTCCTAAACTATCAAAAACAGAATCTTTAACCATTTCGCCTATTACTTCTGGTTCATTTTTCAAAATTTTCGTTTTAAGAACGAATTTAATGGTATAAAGCCTATCGTAAACAGCCGTTAAAACGATTGAAGTATCGTCAATATCCCAAATTGTATTATTTCCAATAATAGTTCCGTTATTCGTAGACCAACCAATAAATTCAAATCCTTCTCTAATAGGAGTTGGTAAGTTTTCAATTTTTTGACCAAACGTTACTTGTAAGTATTTATTAGTAACGTCTGCATTTTCTAATGCATTTAACTCAACGGTATAAGTTTTTGCTTGCCAATTAGCAGTAAATTCTCTATCGCCAATGTCGTCTTTAGAAATCTTAGCAAATAACGTTGGTTGAGTTTGACCAGAATAAGTCCAACCTAAAAATTCATAGCCCTTTCTAACCGGATTATTTAATACGAAAGAATCACCGATAGAATAAGAAATAGGATTGTCAGTCGTATCCACGTTATTATAAGTAATCATATATTCTTGTTTGCCAATCCAAACAGGTTCTAAAGTGATATCGTAATCAAAATGATAAAAACTATCACTGAAAACTTTTGTGGTAACGTTAGGAAGTTTCCAAGCCCCAAAGTTTTTACCTTCCTTTGTAGGTGTTGGCAAATACCCTATTGGTTGTTGATATTTAACTTCAACGAATTGCTTTCCGTTTTCATCTTCTTTAACGTTTTGATTTTCATCAAAATTTAACTTCGTTCCGTCTGTTTCGTTAAAATAAATCTTATATTCGTTAGGAATCCACTTAGCAGTAACGGTTACGTTTCCGTTAATTAAACTAAAATTATATCCACCCCAAGTTGGGTCCATAGTATATCCCTTTCTAGAATAAATAGGTGGTTCAATATCCTTAGGGGTATTAGTTACGATTTCTTCAACGCCACTAACTAAAACGGCATCGACAGCACCCGGCTCAAATTTAACGATAAAATCTTTTTTATACCAAACCGCAACCAAAGTCGTATCCTTAGTAATGCTTGAAGGAATATCGCTCCAACCTACGTGATAAGCATCGTCACAAACGAAAACGGGAAGAATTAAATCTTTTGCGTTTTTAACCGTTTGTACCAAATGCTCTTCGGTAAAACCTTCAGCAAGCGTAGCGTTAGCATATTCCCCTGGTGAAAAAGTTACGGTAAAGGTTTCGTCTCCTTTACAGCCGTTAAGGGTAAATAAAGACGAAAAAACTAGCAAAATTGACATAAAAATTGCTAAAAATTTTCTTTTCACAAAAATTCTCCTTTACTATTGTTGCTTATTATCTTAAGCAACACTTATCAACAATAAATTATACATTATAAACGGCTTAAAGTCAACTACTAAATAAAAAAACCCCACTAATGCCTAAAAAGTGAGATTTTTTTAATAATTATTTAACTTTTTTGCTTATTTTACACTCCGTGTTTAGACATGATTTTTAAAAGCGCCCCCAAGCCGTCGTTAATTTTGGTTTTTAATTCCCCCGTTAAAACTCCGTTTTCCGCCTGATAGACGTTTAATTGTAACTCCTTAACTTGTCTACGGTCAGCAGTGCTTAAATTTATATAATCTAATCTTTCAATAACGTTTTTAACGTGGCTAAAATCTAATTCAACAACCTTATTTTCCTTACTTTTTTTATTAAAATATTCTATTGCCGAACTTTTATTAAATGGAATTTCCCTCTCTTCAATATCACTTTCAAATTTTTCATTATATTCAATGGTGGTTTTTTTAGGCTCAATATTTTCTTTACTTATTTGCTCATCTATAAATTTTATAAAATCACTTTGTTTTTTTCTTTCATTTTTATTATTTTTTACGGTTAAAACAGGAATTAAATATAAAAATCCTATCGATAAAGTCAATAGTGAATATCCCGTTTGATTACCCGTTATAACTGCCATAGAATATTCTATACCAGAAACGCCTAACACTGCAAAAAAATACCAAACTCTATCGCTTAATTTAGAACGGTTAACGAAAACCAATCTTAATATTTCGACCAAGAAAAGTATTGAGATAATACTTAAAGAAAGTATAAAAATTCCTTCAGTACCCAAGAAATTATTAAATTTATAGAAGAGATTATAAAAAAAATCGGCCATTTATACACCCCTAAATAATAATAAGAGTATATAAACGCCGAATTTAAGAAATATTTAGTTTATTTTGGCTTATTTTAGCATTTTACAACTCAACAACTTCACCCGAATAAATATTTACGATAATCTTCTTATCTACTTTTTTATTTAATATTTTTTCAGTTGCATAAGCGTAAAGTTCAAGTTGTTTTTTATATTTTTTCGCTAAACTATTGTTATCTAGCACCGAATATTTATAGTCTATAATGTTCGCGCTATCGCCGTCGATAACTAAAAGGTCGATTATACCTTGAATTAAAACTTTCTCATCACTCTTAACGTTAAAAATATCGCTAGCAAGAACGTTGACTAAAAAGGTTTTTTCTCTATAGAGTTTTTTACCGTTTAAATCATTAAATATAGGATTTTTTAACGCGAAAGATAATCTTTCTAAGTTAACTTTTTTACCGTCTTCTTCCGTTAATACGTTTTTATCAATCAAAAGTTTAACCTGTTCAAAAAGAGAAATGCCACTATGAAAATCATAATGCTCTAAAATCTTATGCGCAATCGTTCCACTTTCTGCACTATTTGAATCGTCAAAGAGTTTATAAACCGAAACCGTTTCTTCTTCGTATTGACTTTTTGCAAGGGTCGTTACAGCGCTTTTTAGTGGTAAATAACAGTCTTTATCAAAAGGATATTCGTAACTAAAGTTCCTTTTCATTTTACTAACGATTTCTTCGTTTGGTTTAGTTATAATAACGTCTCTTATCGGCGCTTTTTTCGCGTTTAATATTATAGAAGTATTATCGTGAACGGATGCTGGAATAGACCTAGGAATAAAGGATAAAAAGTTACTGCCTAAATTAAACTTTTCCTTTCGATTATCTTCGTTTGATAAAAACACTGCGTGCAGAGAATAAGTGGCTCTCGTTAACGCAACGTAAAATAAACGCATTTCTTCTTTTATTCGTTCTAATTTATTTTCTTCACGAATAACGCCCCTTAAAATCGTTTCTTGTTTAATTCTATTTGCGTCATCATATCTTAAAGTTGCTAAGCCGTAATTTCTACTGAACATTATTTCTTTATAATCGTCTTCGCTGTTAAAATCACGTTCTAAACCACAAACTATAACCACTGGATATTCTAAGCCTTTAGACGAGTGAATTGTGGTAACTTTAACGGTGTTTTCCTTAGCAAAAGGAGAAATCTTAAACGCGTCGGGACAGGCGTTAATTCTTAGCAAAAATTCTCTAACGGTCAAAATCTTTTCGCCAACTACACTTGCCGAAACAAACCTATTTAACCTATCAACCATCTCTTCGCCCGTTGGCTTTGGCAATAATCTAGCAACTAAATCACAATCGCTAATAAGTCTATTTAAAACGCCTTTTGCACCGATAAAATCACTAATAAATCTTAACTCGTTAAAGTAATCGTTAAATTTAACAAGTTTTTCTTTTAGCGCTGTGTTTGCGTTTTCAATGTAGTATGAATAAGCCGAACAAAAACCACCGTATGATTCTTTTTCATTATCTTCATAAAAACGAACTATTGATAATAAATCTTCTTCAGTTAAATTTCCTATCGGGCTTTTTAAGGTTACTGCAAGTGGTAAATCTTGCTTAAAGCAATCGATTAATTTTAAGGCGTTAATTAAAACTTTTATTTCTGGATAATCGCAAACGTTTTCTTCAACGTCTGAACTAACTGGAATTCCGTTTTTGATTAAGCCTAACACTAAGTCGTTAACGTATTTACTGTTTCTATTTCTAGTTAAAATTACGACGTCGCCAAAATCAACGGGAACGAGCGCGCCCTTTTCTGCACTATAAAACTTGTTTCCCCTTTCGTTAAGTATAATTTCAGCAACTTGTGAAGCGGTAACGTCAACGTCGTCATCATCAACGGGAAGTTCTTTAAGAACGTCGTAAACTCTTTTTTCTTCTTGAATTTTTTTCTCTTTTTTATCTCTTAGAATAAAATGAAGTTCAGCCCTGCCTTCAAATTGGTTTTGACTATCTTTACCAGCAATAAGTCTTGCCTTATCCTTATAACTTTCGCCGTAAATTTTTTCAGTCATACAAAAGTCAAAAACTTGGTTTACAAAATTAATAACTTTTTTTGCCGAACGGAAGTTATGGTTAAGTCTAACCACTTTTTCACCGTTATTTAGCATAAGCATTTCTTTATCTATAAAGAATTTCGACCTACACCCGCGGAAGCCGTAAATACTTTGTTTTACGTCACCCACCATAAATAAGTTTTCGTTTGCAATTTTATTCAAAATTTCTTCTTGAACGCCGTTAGTATCTTGATATTCATCAACGAAAACGTATTTATATTTTTTATTAATTTCTTCCCTAATTTCTTGATTATTTAAAATTTTAATGGCAAAATGCTCTAAATCGCTAAAATCAAGCGCGTTTTCTTCTCTTTTTTCCTTGTCATATTTTTTACTAAAGAGTTCAATAATTTTATTAAACGAACGCGCATGGTCTTTTAACCCTTCTAAATAACAAAGGTCTTGTTCACTATTTTCACCTAAACATTTTGAAAATTTTATTATAAGTTTTTTAAACTTATCCCTTGCTGAAGAAACTATATTTTTATTTTCCTTAGCAATTTCACTTAAATTTCTTTCGAAAGTTAACGGCAAAGAATAATTTTCTAACTTTTTAACCGTATAAATATCACTACTTTCTATTAACGCCTTTAAGTCACCGATAAGCGTTTTTGTAAAGTTTACGCCCTTAATTAAGCCTTCACTTTCTAACCCTATTAGCGCATCTTCACACTGTTCGATTAAAATGGAAAGTTCTTGGTCTAAACCTTGTTTTAATTCTAGTAAAAGATTATTAAAATTATCCTTTGCGTAAACTTTTTCATGCTTTTCTAAAAATAACTTTTGGTCAACTTCCGATTCGCAAAAACCGTATGCCGATAACACCAATTCTTGTAAATTGGTGTCGGTTCTATTTGGAGAGTGGCGTTTAGTTAAATCTAAAAACCATTGTTCTTTAAGTTCATATAGTTCCTTAAAAGTTTTTTCTAACGCGTTAATTTTAAGAACGGTTGATTGCGCTTGGTCTAAAACGGTAAAATCAGGCGATAACCCCACTTCAAAAAAATATGTCCTAATAATTCTAGCGCAAAAAGCGTGCATGGTGCAAATATCAGCCGTTGCAACTTCTTGAATTTGCTCTTTGCATCTATCAATTTTTTCTTTGTCTAAACCATCGCTGTTTTTGTTGATTAAATCGGTTAACGCCTTTTTTAATTTGGCTTTCATATCCGCCGCCGCAGATTCGGTAAATGTAACTGCTAATATTTGATTTATAGAAACGCCTTTTTCAATAATAAGCCACTTTATGCGCTCAATCATCGTGTGAGTTTTTCCACTTCCTGCAGACGCTGAAACGAGAATATTTTTACCATCGTGAAAAACAACTTGTTCTTGTTCTTTGGTCAAGTTACTCATCTAAAATATCCTCCGTTTTTTCAGTAAATACGTTATCTACCCTAGCAAGTTCGCGTGATTTTGGATGGTATTGTCCACATAACGCGCTATAATTACAGTGTTCGCATTCCTTTTCAAATGGCGATGGAATAATAACCCCTTCCATTATTCTTTTAACTGCCGTTTCACAAATCTTTAGCGCGTAATCAATGCGGTTTAAAATTGCCTTATCGTCTAAAACGTTAGTAAGTTTTCCGTTTCTCTTATCAAAGCCAACGTCAATAAAACGCGCTTTTTTTTCGGTTACGATTGTTTCATCTTGAACGGATAACGCTTCCAAATCGTTTAAGGTTTTTCCTACTGTTAAAGTGCTAACTTTATCTTCTTCCTTTTGATATTTTTCGCTAATAGGAAGATAGTATAATCCTGCTGGCATTTTCTCATCGCCATATTCTTGCATAACGGCTTTTGCATAAAGATAAAGTTGAAGTTTAACCCCTGCAAAAAGCGATTTATCCATACTTTTTATCTTGCCCGTTTTATAGTCTAAAACCCTAAAGAATTTTTCATTTTCGTCAACACGGTCAATTTTACCCTTTAGTTTAACTTTTCCATCAAGTAAGGAAATTCCTTTATAAGAACCTTCTTTTCCATCGCCAAAACCAACTTCAGTATTGCTTTTTGTAAATTTTGACTGAGAGATTGATAAAAATGTTTTATAGGCATATTCTTTACATTCGCCTAAAATTCTTTCTACGCTAGCAAAACTTCTAGCATCGCTAAGAATTTTTTTATAATCGTCTTTTTCTAAAATCTTTTTAGAAACGTCGTCAAACACGGAATTTGAAGAATTTTCGTCTTTTACTAAATTAATTTTTTTAACGTATAAATTCAAAATTTCGTGCATTAAGTTACCAACCATCAAAACGGTAACGTCGCCCTCGTCACGCTCTTTAATTTTAAGAGTTCTTGAAACGAATGCCTTATATGGACAACCGTGATAATCTTCAATGGTCGTCGGTGAAATAACTTCTTTTATCAATGATGGATTTTTATCGTTTAACCTTTCTTTTACTTGCACTTTTGAATTGACGATTAATTCGTTTAAGTACTCTTTATCATCAACTGCGTTAAAGTAAGAAGATGGCACGGTAAAATCATAATTAAAGTTTGCCGTTCGACTTCCCCTTGCAAAATACCCACACTCTAACGCAAAAGATTTTAACCCTTGTTTCTTGGTTAAATAACCGTTTTGATTAGGAAATTCATTAACTGTAAAAAGTTTAAAAATATCTTCTAATACTTCGCTTTTAAGGTTAGTTTTACCATCAAGCGAACAAATTGGATAAGAAAGATATAACCTTTCACTAAACGAAGATAGCCCTGCCGTAACGTTTTCTCTAATTCTTTTATTTACCACCCTAATTTTAGGTTCAACTAAAACTTTGATATTTTCCAAAACGGAAATATCTTCGTCTAAAAGAAGCGAAACGTCAGCCTGAACGTTTGGAACGGAAGAAGTTAGACCTATTGCAAAAAGTCTTTTTGCTTTAGCAAGCGCACTTTCCTTAAAATCACCTATAAACACTGCATCGTTATACTGTGGAATAATCGAGAGTTGCATTGCCGAAAAACCACTAGTCAATATATTTTTTAGTTCGGTTAAAGATATAGTTACACCTTGTAAAACGGTATCCATTTCTTTAAGAAGATTGTCGATTTTTTCGTAAATTTGTTCGGTAACGGCACTTTCAAAATCTTCACCTTTTTCCTTTAATAAAGATGAAAGATTTTCAATTTTTTCTTTTACTTTTAATTCTAAAAGCATATTTTTAAGATTAAAATCTTTTAGAATTAAAGAAATACTTTCTCTAAAGTTTTCTAGTTTTTCTAAATCAAAATCTTCACAAGGAAAGGTAAACGAAGAAAATATCCCCTTATAATTAACGTTATATTTTTTTAAGTAATTTTCAAAATTATCAAGTAATACTTTATCGTGACAAAACAATGGATTTTTTACAAAGGAAAGCAGGGTTTCTCTTTCAAAACCCTTTCTAAATAAGTCTATATAATTGATTATTAAAACCACCAACGGATGATTTAACGGAAAAATTGGCTTATCGATAAAATACGGGATATCAAGGGCTGAAAATGCTTCTTTAATTTGGTCTTCATATTCACCGATATTTGAAGTTGCTATGGTAAAATCTTTATATTTAAGCCCTTCTTCTATAACCGAACTTTTTATAATTTCAGCAATTCTTTCTATTTCATCTTTAGGATTTTTCGCTGAATAAAAATAAACACAATCGTCTGTCTTTTTTTCAATTTTTCCATTGGTTTCAGGATTAAATAGATATTTAGAGATAATTTTTCCCGATAGAGAATAATCCCCTTCAACTTTCTTTTCTAATAGATTAAAAGAATTTTCCTTGCAAACGCTTCTAATAAAATCAGCCGTTTCGTTAACGAAAACGAAAGGATTATCCCCTTCAACTAGAATTGCGGTAACGCTACGAGCCGTGCTTATTAAAGATTTTATCGCCGAACGCATTTGCGCGGTAAAACTACTAAATCCCACGATAAAAACGTCACTTTCTTGTACGTTTTTAGAATTTTCTATTACGCTAGGTAAATAATCAAGAAGTGAACTTTGGTCTTCAAAACCGTTTTCTTTTATGTAATTTTCATAAGTGGAAAAAATTAAATGAATATCGTTTAACTTGTTCTTTAATACCCCGCGCGTAGACTCTTTTGCTATTAGTAATTCTTCAGGGGTGATTTTTGCGCTTTTAAGTTGAATAATTAAATCGTATAAAGCAGGTGCTAAATTTTCTTTGCTTTGCTTAAAACAGGATAAATTAATTTTAGTTAAGATTCTTTTGATTGCCATCGCAGAACCTTCTTTCGATAATACTTTATTAAACTTTTTATTTGCACTCAAAAACTTACCGAACGAATATACGTCGGTATTAAAAGTCCCACCAAACTTATCGCAAATTTGACGTTCTATCATAAGAGAAACTTTTGATTCGCAAAAAACGAGTTTCTTCTTATCGATAGATTTGCTATCTAATGAAAGTTCTTCGGTTAAAATTGGGAATAAATTAAAGTATGAATCTGTTAAAATTAAATTTACCATAATTATATTGTAACATATTTTATAAACTTTTAAAGTTTTTTTGTCATAAGTTTTACAATTTTTTTTATTTATGCTATCATTATATACGAACTATTAACGGGGTGCAATATGAAAAAACGTTTTTTAGCAATTATAGCGACCATGCTTGCCCTATTCTTAACCGTTTTTGCAAGCGGTTGTGATGCTTGTGCGGGCGATACAACGCTATATTTTTCTAACAATTTCTATAAAGGCGGGGCTTCCCAACCACCTTCTAGCGAATATAGAGAAGATTTTTATTATACCGTTGAATTTATTGATAAATATGAAACTATTCAAAAAGATTCTCTATTAAAAAATCAAGAAGTTGATTATAATTTTAGTGGAACTTATGAAATGCACTTTACGGCTAACGCAAACACTCAAAACTTAAACACGAGTGTTGAAATTCCTGAAAACGCAAGCATTTACGCCTTAACCACTAAACTAAACTTAAATGCTTGGTATAAGGTTTCGGGAACTTACGCCGACGGTGGCGAAGATTTTAACGATGGAAAAACTTATAAAGACGTGCTTGAATCTACCATTTATTTTCTACCTGCAGGTTACGGCTTTGCTCCACTTTATTCGGTAACAAAACAAACTTACACAAGCCTTTATTTCGTTAAAGATAAATTTGACGTTAAAAGAACGGAATATAATGTTGAAACGATTTATGAAAATTCTTCGTATAATACGAATGTTTCGGGCAGTTTAGACCGTTCGTTTACAGGCGAATATAAATTTAAATCTTCAATCGATAACGCGGAATTACTATTTACTTTAAGAAGTTTTGAAATTGAAGAAGAAAGAACCAAAAAGATTTCTGTAATATCCCCTGCATACAACGCACCACAAAGTTTAATCGTTAGAAATGAGAGAGAATATACCGAAACTTTTGCACTAGATAATAATGAACCGATAGGAATTCCTGTTAAAAAATATTCAATGTATCGTGACGATAGATTTAATATGGGAATAACACAATATTTCACTATTCAAAAAGTTAGTGAAGAAACACCGAACGAAAAGGCGCTTTTACTTGAATATATTAGTCCACTCTGCACTAATGGTTCAACTTATACGATGGGCGCAATTAAATATACACTTGATAAAACCACTAACCAAGCGTAAAAAATAACTAAAAATTAAACCCCTGACTTAAAGTTAGTCAGGGGTTATTTATTAATGTTAACTATAATTTTTATTTAACGGTAATTTCCGTTTCACCAAAAACCTTTTCTTTATCAACGCCGTTTGAATTTTTAACGGTATAATTTATTTCGTTAATTGAAAGTTCAAAAGCATCTCTTCCTAAATCTTCTTTGCTAAATTTAGCAAGGTCAATGGTCTTTTCTTCTAAATTTGATGCGCCTACGTAATTGAGAAGTGAACAATCTTTGAATGCTTCTTCTTCAACCACTACTGCTGAACTTTCAGCGTCAAAAACAAAATTCTTAATGTATGAAGCACTAAACGCGCCTGCATAAATGGTTTTCACACTTGCTGGAATTTTAATTAAATCAATTCCACCAACGCCACCAAAAGCATATTCGCCAATACCGATTATGTTGCCTTGAAGTTGAATGCTGTTAAATGCAGTTACGCCGTTAAAAGCATATTTTGGAATATTATATCCCTTTTCAGTTCCGTTATTTACGATAATCGTTTTTAAGGTCGTAGGAATATAAACGGTTTTTGTTGAAGCACCGTAGTTAACGGTTACGCTTGAGCCACCGTCAAATTCTTCGGTACCAAAATAATGAGCAACCGTTCTTTCTTCGTTAACAGCCTTAGCGATATCGTCAGTATTAGAAAGGTTTGCTTTATATTCAGCGTTAAACGTTTTTCCAATAAAAGGAACTTCTAATTTTTCAAGTTTGGTCATACCGGCAAATGCGCCACTACCAACTTCAATGGTGTTTGATGGAATTATAATAGATTTTAACGAAGCGTTATCCTTAAATGCGTTTGCTTTAATCTTAATTTCGGTTACACCACTAGGAAGTTCAATCTTTCCAAGGTCAAGTGAATCAACACCTTCTTCAGCATAATAACGTCTAACTTCATAAACGCCGTTAACGACAGCCCCCGTTATTCCACTATTACCTGAGTTTTGTCTGCTTGAAGAATCACAAGCAACCATTCCCACCGTGCATATCACTGCAAGTACGGTTAAAATTATAGTTTTTAGAACTTTTTTCATAAAAAACCTCGTATTAACAATAGTCGTATACCCTAATAGTCTAACATTTTAGCGAACTTTTGTCAATAGATAACATTTACTTTAACCATACTTTTTTTATTTTTTTGTTGCTTTTTATATAATTACTTTACCATCAAAAAAACTTTGAAAAAATCCATTGGTGTCAGCCCCTGATTTTTCGTAAACGCCCATTAAATCGTAAGGCGTTGCATTTTTTAGTTTATATTTTTCGTAATAATCTTTTAATCCGTTAAAAAACTTCTTTTCCCCGACAGTTTTTCTTAAGGTGTCGTACATTATGCAAGGTTTAATATAAGCGATATTAACGTATTCATATTCGCCGTTAAAATCTTTTAAGTTTCTAATCATTTTAGTATCCACCTTACCAAACACCTTATCACTTACGCTACAAAATATTTTATAAGTTTGTTCTGCTGATTTAACTAAACTTTCCCTACTTAACGAATATTCGGGGTGATTTTCATAGAATAAAATTACCGAATATTCCGTTAAACCTTCGTCTAAAAAACCATATTCAATTTCGTTATTGCCAACAGCCGTTTGCCACCATTGGTGCGCAGTTTCGTGAACGATAACTTCCCCAAAAGATTTTTCATTTAACTCGTCGCTAATCATCGTAAGGGCTGAAAATTCCATGCCACCTTGCACGAATTTAGTCTGTACGAAAGAATAACTTTCATAGATATATTCCCCGAAAGTATTAGAAAAATAATCTATGCTTTTAACTGCATATTCCATAGTTTTTTCAGGGTTTTCATCTTCATAATAATAGTAATATATTTTGGTGTTATTTTTTTCTTTAGATAAAACTTTGAAATCTTTTGATAAAACGAACGCAAAAGAGCGCGCGTTGTTAATTTTATAAGTTTGAGTTAAAGTGTTTTTATTATCAACTGAAGATATTTTAACCCCACTAGAAGCGACGATATAATCTTTGTCAGCAGTGATTTTTACAGTATAGTTTGCTATATCGCTATAAAAGGGGTCGCCTTTAGAATAGTATACGCATTCGTAAAAACCTTCCCTATCCCACGCGCATAAAATAGGATAAAAGTTTGCCAAGTTAATCGTTTTATCGTTTATTCCCGTTCTTGCTATGACGTTTGCTAAATTTAGAGTAAAATCAACGTTAACCTTAACGCTTTCGTCGGGAAAAACTTCTTCTTTTAAGGGAACTAAAAGAATATTTTCATCTTGTCCTGCAATCAAAAATTCCGTCTGTTCCCCTTCGACTAAAACCGAATTTATTTTCATATCTCCGTAATTTACCCCGTTAGGATAAGCGTGAGAAATATACTGTGCGCTGATAGGACTAAATTTAGCGTCTTTTCTAAACGCGTTGCCATATAAATTAAATTTTAGCGTGCTTATTGCAGTTTCCGTCGAATTAAAATAGATAACTTCTTCACTGCCCCTAACCGTTTGTCCGTCAAGGTTTATCTCTATGTTATACGAACTAACCTTTTCATTAGGTTTTTTGCACCCGTTAAAAACACAACTAAACGATAAAATAAATATTAAAGATAAGAAAACCGCCGTCTTTTTTAACATAAAAAAACTCCAAACAAGATACTTTTTTAATATCTTATTCGAAGTTTAAATTTTTAATTACTTAAATTATTATTTTTCGTCAAAAGTAATATATTTACCAGGGTCAACTAAAGTATCGTTTTCAAAAACTTCAAAGTGCAAGTGCGCCCCCGCCTTATATTCTTGGCGATTGGTGGTTGAAATTTCACCGATTTTATCCCCTTGGTTAATACTTTGACCAACGTAAACTTCTTCGCCGTCTAATAAAGAGTTGTAAACGCTTTTAAGTCCGTTACCGTGGTCAATAGTAATCGTTACTCCTTCTAAAAAAGTGGTTTCAACACTTTCAACTCTTCCGTCGTAAACAGCATAAACGGGCGTTCCTTCTTCAGCGTAAAAATCAACTGCTAAGTGCGATTCAAACCTATTCAAAGTGCTACACCATACCATCGTTTCGCTATATTCACCAACCGAAGTAAAATTCTCTACCGGAAGTGAGAACACGATAGGTTTTTGAACAGGTTCTTCAACCGGTGGGTCGGGAGTTATAGTGTCTTCATTGTCAGGGGTGGTATCCACGACCGGTGGTTTTTCAATCTGTGTGTTTGAACTTTGGTTTTGCTTTACTAACATTAGCGTTATCGACAACCCTACCGCCAAAATACAAGTTGCTAAAATTAAGTATAAGGCGTTTCTTTTCATAAAAGTAAGAACTCTTTGTGATTTTTTCATAATCTATCTCCTTTTGGTTTACCAAATTATTTCCTAAATATGTTTTTTTATACCTTAATATTTTAAAAACTGCCAAAAATTATGGGTGACCCAACCGTAACTTCTTCACCTAAAAAAACTTGAATATTAACCTTTTTTCCGTCAATTAAAATGTAATTTTTAATTTTTTTAGAATAAGCGTAATAAGAAGTTCCTTCAAGAATTTTTTCAACAAAAACGACTTTTGCCTTTTGATTAATTAAAAATTCGTTTAAATTAAAGTCTTTTTTGTTCGTCTTAAAACTTTGACCCTTTATTCCGTAAATAAAAGAAAAATCTTCTTTTTTTACCGTAAGAAATTCTTTTGCAGAAGAATTATTTTCAAAGCAAATCTCAAAACTGTTTGAGTAATCACTAAAAATCGGTTGATTATTTGCGTTAAAAATATGTAGGATTAAAATTAAAGATATAAATATGAACGACATTTTTTTAAACATAAAAAAACTCTCCGCGATAGCCTTCGCAGAGAGTATTGACACAAAAAAAGTTATTTATACTTATTTTATAAAACAAGATTAAGTTCTCTAAAAATCGTTGCTAAATTTATAGCGTAAGGTGTGCAACCTGCTTTATTTAGTAAAATTCTTTCCTTTTCGTTTGTTATTTTAGGATAAACGCTTAACTCTAACAACCTTTTCTTAAGGTCATTAAAGTAGTTTATACCTTTTTTTAATATCTTTTTAATTTCTAATAATTTTTCTTCATTGATATTTGAAAATAAATTTATTTGCTCTAATAAAGCCTTGCTGATTTTGCTTTTTTCTATGCCTATTTCGTTTGAAAGAGTAAGGGCTATTTCATTATAATTAGTTAAATCATCACAAAATAAAAGGCTATCTTTTTGAAAAAAAGTTAAAAGGTCTATAGAATAGGCTAAACTTTCAAAAACGGATAATTTTTTTTGAAATACGTTTTCGATAATTTTACCTACCGAATAAGAAAAAAATACACCGTGATTATTTCGATTTATATTGTAAGCGTCGATTAACGCATTTATTATTATATTAATGTTTAAGTTTTTATTAAAAAGTTCGGTTTTTGCTTCACTAAGCAAGTGGTATAATTTTTTTATTTCTTCTTCATAATTTTTCTCACCAAAAATTATCATTTTAAGATAAAAATCAAACAGTGAAAAAAGTAAATTTTCGATAAATGCGTAAAGTTTAATTTTATCTTGATTATTGTAACCACTTATTAATATAGTTTTATTCGAAGTCAAATAAAATGGGTCCAGATTTTTTTTATTTCTTATAAAAATAACGCTGTCAAAAAAGACGTCGGTAATACTTGAAGCAATTTCTATGATTGGAATATTTTTTACGGTTGCAAAATATTCGGCGAAAGGGGTTAACTCTTTATTTAACGAAACTATTAAACGAATATCTTCGTGCAAAGAAAATAGATTTGATAGATTATCGACAGTTAAATTACTATCACGAATTTCCATAAAAACCGACCTGTTCCCCCGTTTTTTCGTTTCAATAGAAAATTTTTTTAAGTTTATTAAATCGCATTTTTGATTAAATAACACTGCAATCTTTAAAAAAGGCGCAAGATAAGCAATTTTATCAAATAAATCTTTGTCAAATTCACCGTTAGTAAACTCGATTGTTAAATACTTTTTATTAGTAATTTTCATTTTTGCTTTCCTTTTTTTTGAATAAATTGTATTGTAAAGGGGTATATAAGTCAAGTAAATGCAAAAAATAAGGGTTTTTATGGTAAAATAAGCAAAAAAACGCGTTTTTTTGACAAAAATTTTTAAAAACCCCTTGAAAAAATTTTGATATGTGCTATAATTGTAACATAAAACTTTTGGAGGTTTTTTATGAATAAGAATGAATTGATAAGGGCTATGGCAAACAACGCAGGAATTACCTTAAAGGACGCAGGTATCGCGCTTGACGGGTTAATCGATGCAATTACTGACGGCTTAAAGGCTGGCGAAAAAATTCAAATTTCTGGATTTGGTTCTTTTGAACTTAAAGCAAAGCCTGAAAGAGATGGTTTCAATCCAAAAACAGGTGCTCAAATTAGAATTGCTGCAACCAAAATCCCTTCTTTCAAATTCGGTAAAGCATATAAAGATTCTTTTAACTAAACCGAGAATTTACAGGCTGTTCAATCGAACAGCCTGTTTATTTTAATAAAACAAAAAGGTAAACTAACTATGAAATATACTTTAATTACCGGCGCTACGGGTGGACTAGGAAAATCCTTTTCATCACTTTATGCCGAAAAAGGACACAACTTATTGCTCGTTGGTAGAAATCGCGACAAATTAAACCAATTAAAAACTTCTATATCTAACGAGTTTAACGTTAAGGTTGACTATATAGAAGCAGATTTAAGTAAAGAAAGCGACTTTGAAAAAGTTTATGACTACGTTAAAGAAAAAGGCTATTTTATAAACAACTTAATTAATAATGCAGGTTTTGGCGATAGACGTGACTTTAAGGATATGGACGTTTCGTTGCAACTAAAAATGATTAACGTTAATTGTTCTGCCTTAACCTATTTTACTAGAGTGTTTTTGACCGATATGTTATTAAAAAACGAAGGTCATATAATCAACGTTTGTTCAATCGCGGGATTTGTTCCAGGTCCTTATATGTGCACTTATCACGCAACTAAATCTTACGTGTTAAACTTAACAGAGTCAATCGCACACGAAATTAGGAAAACCAAGGTTAAAATCTTAGCACTATGCCCTGGCCCGTTTATTTCTGGATTTGTTGAAAAGGCCAAAAACGATTACACGTTTGAAAAAATCAAACCCGTTCCAGCCGAAAAAGTGGCGCTATTTGCCTATAAACAATCCATTAAGGGTAAAAGAGTTGCCGTCTACGGATTTAAAAATAAACTTACCGTTTTTGTACCCCGCTTTTTTTCAAGAAAATTTGTTGCAAGTGCTTCTGCTAAAACCTTAAAAAAAGGCGATTAACCGATAAATTTTGCTATCAATTAGTTAATTTGATAAGAAGTTATTGACAAAATTAAAAAAATATTATAAACTTAATTAAAACTGAATATTTACGAAGATAGAGGCGCAACTGACATGAAGAACGTTTTTTTGGCAAATTGAAACGTTTAGAGGGGATGTTGCCGAAGAGATTTTTCTTTGCCAAAGAAAAATTATCTGGGCGTACGTTTAATAGGCGTACGACTGTCGCGAATATTTTTCGCGTTGGGCTATTAGATATTTTGAAATAAATCACGGTATTTAATAGTATCGTGATTTTTAGTTTTAAAAATATCTTTTTATAAGGAGACACTTATGTTAAACAACAAAAGAACAAAGTTTTGGACAGTTTTAGTTTTTGGCGTTATAATTTTGGGCTTACTTATTGTTGCTGTATTAACTAAAACCGTACATAACGAAGTAACTTGCCCTGCTTGTAGTGGAACGGGCGTTTTTAATGGTGGCGCCTGTGGAACTTGTGACGGAGTTGGCTCGGGAGTAGGCTCTATTTGGGCGTTACTTCCACCCGTTATCGCTATTGCTCTTGCGCTTATAACTAAAGAAGTTTTCTCTTCTTTATTTATAGGAATTCTATCAGGCGCAATCTTAGCAGCAGATTTTTCACCTGCAAAAACATTAAACTACGTTACTAGCACCGGTTTAATCAGCGCAGTTTCCGATACTGCAGGTATCTTTATCTTCTTGATTGAACTTGGTATTTTAGTTGCACTTATAAATAAAGCAGGTGGCGCTAAATCGTTCGGTGCTTGGGCTGAAAAAAATATCAAATCTAAAGTCGGCGCAGGAATTTGCACGGTTATTTTAGGTATACTTATTTTTATTGACGACTATTTCAACTGCTTAACCGTAGGCTCTGTTATGCGCCCACTTACCGATAAACATAAAATAAGCCGTTCAAAACTAGCATTTATTATCGATGCAACGGCAGCACCTATTTGTATGATTGCACCAATTTCATCGTGGGCGGCTGCAGTTTCAAAGTACGCTGCTGACGGAGAAGGCTTAAATCTTTTTATCGCGGCTATTCCTTTTAACTTCTATTCAATTTTGACCTTGGTTTTTGTTATTGCTTTAATCTTGATGAAATTTGACTTCGGTCCTATGAGAAAACACGAAATTAACGCGCAAAACGGCGACTTGTTTAGTGGACAAAGAATTAAAGGTACTGACGCTGAACCTAATCCAAACGGAAAGGTTATCGACCTATTGCTACCTATCGTTTTCCTTTTGATTTTCTCAGTTTTAGCCCTAATTTACGTTGGTGGTTTCTTTGGCGAAAACGTTTACTATAACCCTGTTGACGTTGACGGTTACGTTGATTTAACGGGCGATTTTGTGGGTGCGTTTGCTAATACCGATGCAACTATCGCTCTCCCTTTGGGTGGTCTTGTTGCCCTAATTTTATCAATAATTTACTTTGCAATAAGAAAAGTTGTTTCTACTAAAGAAGCGATGGACTGCTTACCAAAAGGCTTTATCGCTATGGTTCCAGCAATCTTTATATTGACCTTTGCTACAGCACTTAAAAATATTACGAGTGGACTTGGTGCAGATATGTTCGTTGGTAATTTAGTTAAAGGAACGAATTTCCAAAAATTCTTACCTGCAATCGTATTTGTTATCGCGTGCTTATTGGCATTTGCAACGGGAACGAGTTGGGGAACGTTCGGTATATTAATTCCTATAGTTGACGCTATGTTCCCTGTTTCAAGCGCACTTGGTACGGTTTGTATGTCAGCATGTCTTGCTGGTGCCGTTTGTGGTGACCACTGCTCACCTATTTCAGACACTACCATTATGTCGAGCGCAGGTGCTGAATGCGAACACTTAAATCACGTTTCAACACAAATACCTTATGCAATTTACATTGCCGTTATCTCTTTCGTATGCTTCGTTATAGCAGGGTTTATACCAAACGCGTTTATTATGCTTCCACTTTCAATCGCAATAATGATAGGTTCACTCTTTATAACTAAAATCATCGCTAAAAAGTATTACGCTAAATTAGATGCTAACGAAACTGCTTCACAAACTGAATAACGATAACTAAAAAGAAAAGAGCGAAGAAATTCTTCGCTCTTTTTTGTTATTTATTCTTTTTCTTAAAATAGCCTACGATATCAATTACGTTAGTTATCAATAACAACACGGCTAAAATTAGCGCGCCAATCCATTTGATTATCTCTTCTTTTAGAAAAAGTAAAACAAAAAAAGAAACAACGGCGCAAAATGCTATAAAAGCAAGAATAAAGGAAAAAATTAACCATATTTTAGATTTGTTCATTTTTTTCAACCCTCTTAAAATTAGCATTAATCAAAAGTTAAAGTGCTCATTTCAACGGGCAAATAGTAACAAATTCCATGCGCTGGCGTTCCAACCCCAGCCTTTTCTTTTACTGCAGTTATAATCTTATCGGCAACACTTTTTTCAGCGATACTTAAAACGATTTCTTTTTCCGTATCGATAGTAATACCTAAAATTGTTTTAGGGTTTGCAACCGACCCTCTTGCGTTTAAGATTGTTGCACCCGTTGCACCACACTCTCTTGCGATATCTACGATTTGTGATGAAAACCCTGAATTAACTATTATATATAACGCCTTAATCTCTTTCATATTTTTCTCCTTAAAAAAGCAACCCGTCAACGGAAATTGAAAATGCAATCCCCGTGTTTGCCTTATTAAAATTGTATTTATCCTTTAATATCTCAATAACTTCTTTTGCCATATCCGTTTCAATTATGCCCGTTATAACGGCTTTCTTAGAATCCCAATCAAGCCCAAACGCTTGAGCCAATAAACTTTCTTTTACCGAACCCTTTCCGTATATAACGTTTACTGCTTCAGCAGACTGTTCTCGTAAAAGTTTTAAGATTTTTTCTTTATTTTTCGTTGAAGAAATCACCGTCAAATATTGCAAACTTTTAACTTGATTTTCCATTTTTACGCCTGCCTCCTTTGAATAAATTTTTAACCTTTCCCGTTTTACTTATAAATGCTTTTAATTTATTAAGTCTATCTAGTTTTTCTTCCCTATCAACCTTTTTAGAACTTATATTATAAATAATGCCTAATAATTGAATTGCGATTAACGGCGTCACCGAAATAAAAGAAATTATCCCGAAACCGTTCGTTAATATTGATAACGTTTGACCGGAAGAAACACTCACTGCTTGGGCAATACTTAAAGTCAACGGAGTTAAAAATGCTGAAGTTAACGCGCCCCCCGTTACCCCGCCTGAGTCAAACGCTAAACCGACGAAAAGTTTTGGCGTAAATATCATCATTACTAACGCAATAAAATATAACGGCACTAAAAACCATAATATATTTATTCCCGTTAAAATCTTTAAGATTGATAATAACGAAGCAACGCCTATTCCTAGCGCTAAAGTTATACGTATGGTCATTTGTTTTATATGGCCATTGGTTAAATCTTCAATTTGTTTTCCAAGTACCGTAACTGCAGGTTCTGAAATGGTTATCGTTCCACCCAATATAAAGCCAACCAACAAAAGCGCCCATTTTAATCCTTCTGGCGCTGACGGATTAAAGAATATTTGACCGATATACTGACCAATAAATTGAAAACCATAGTCAATACCCGATAAAAATATCAATAACCCTATATAAACGGGAATAACGCCAAAAATTAATTTTATAAATTCGCGTTTTGGAATTTTAATTAAAAACAGCAAAAACGGAATTGAAATTAACACTATAGGTAAAACTGCTAAAGCAACTTCCAAAAGGTTTTTTGAAATAATTTGACCTAAAGCGCCCTCTCCCCCTAAAACATATTCGCTTTCGGGTGGTATAACCCCACCGTTAGTCGCTTTAACGATAATTCCGTAAATTAAAACTGCTATAATCGGTCCAACCGATGAAATACCGATTATTCCTAAAGAATCTTCTTCGGTTTTATTCTTTGAAAACGATGCCGAAATACCTATTCCCAAGGATAAAATAAACGGAACGGAAACGTCACCCGTAGTTGCGCCACTTCCGTCAAAGGCGATTGAAACAAATTCAGGTGGCGCAAAAATAACCAAAATAAAGGTCAAAATATATAAAACGGCAAAAACCCATTTAATATTTATGTTTTTAACCATTCTAACAAGCGCAATAGCAACGCCAATTCCTATACCCGTTCCCGTTATCCAAATAAATAACGTGCTATTAATAATCGGTAAAATTCCCGTGATTTGACGAGCAAGCACGGAAAGTGCAGGTTCAGCAACCGTCGCTAAAAGTCCAAATACAAAACCAAAAATTAGTATAAAAATTAGTTTATTGTATTTTGAAAACGACCCACCAACTAGATGACCAATTGGTAAAATGCTGTTTTCTAAACCAACGATAAAAAAAGATTGCCCAATAACTACCGATATATAGCCAATCAAAATCTTAATATAATCATTAAGTTGATTTAAGGGTGAAATTATTAGGCATACCCCGATAATTATTGCAAGTGGAAGGGATGCTAAAAAAGTTTCTTTAATGGTTTTAAGTAATTTCATTTTCCCCCCCCCCTTTTTAATAAAATTTATCGTTTATAATATTATAATGTTTATAAAGATTTATGTCAATATTTATTTTACGGTTAATAGGCTTATTTTACCAACCAAATTCATCATCTAATATTTTTTGCATTTTTTATTTAATTATTCGTTATTTTATTCATTATTCAATAAATTATTCAAATAAAATTAAAAAATTTTAAAAATTATGCATAAAATTGTTGACAAAACAATTTTTTAAGTGTAATATAATGCTTGTAAATTAAAGGAAGCCACTTATCGTGGCAAAAGGAGAATAAAAATGAAAAAGATTTTAACACTTATTTTAGCCTTAATGTTAGGTATCACCTGCATGGGCACGATGACTGCTTGTAACGATTCTTCAACAGTTGTTAAACTTGGTAGTCAATCAGGAACTACCGGCGCAATGTACGCTGACTGCTTAAAAGGTTGCGAAGTTAGTTACTATGATACTTTTGCTCTTGCTGCACAAGATATGAAGAACGGTAAAGTTGAATACGTTATCGTTGACGGTGCTACCGGTAAAAGTTTACAAAAAGATATTCAAGGCTTAAAAATTATCGATATTGAATTAAGTTCTGAATTCTATGGAATTGCTGTTGATAAAGCACAACCTGAACTTTTAAGTCAAATTAACGGTGTTTTAGAAAGCAAAAATGCAGAAATCAATGCAATCGTTGAAAAATATATGAACAACGAAGAAGACAAGTTCGTTCCTATCGCTTCTGCAGTTAAAGATGAAGCAAAGGCAAGCACTCAATTAGTTGTTGCAACCAACGCTGAATTCCCTCCATTTGAATCAATTTCTGGTGATAAATACGTTGGTATCGATATTGAAATTGCTAAAATTATTGCTGATGAATTAGGTATGGAACTCGTTATTGACAATATGAGTTTCGATGCAGTTGTTGATTCTATCGGTTTACACTCAGTTGATATTGGTATGTCAGGTTTGACCATTACTGCTGAAAGAAAGAAATCAGTAAACTTCACCAACTCTTACTACATTGAATCTCAATACGTTTTAACGTTAGATTCTAACACAAAACTTGACGATTGCATGACCGTTATCGACGTTCTTAACGTTTTAACAGCAAACAAGTAATATCAAACAAATAAAACTTACTGGGTTTGGTGCAATTTTGCACCAAACCTAATGTAATTTAAAAGGAAAAATTATGATAGATTGGTCATTAGAATGGAGCACCTTTTACAAGCAATTTGTAACTTTAGGTGGATATAAAAGATTTGTCGACGGCTTAATCGCTACCGTTGAAATTGCGGTTTTCGGTTTAGCAATCGGTATTCTTATCGGTATTCTTATCGCAATAGTTGCAGTTATGCCGAAATATAAGGTGCTACCTAGAATTTTAAATGGAATTTGTAACGTTTACGTTGCTATTTTCCGTGGAACTCCAATGGTTGTTCAACTTCTTATTGGGCATTATTTATTGTTGCCGTTAATGGGCGTAAACGTATCTGCAGTTTTTGAAGCAGTTATTATTTTTGGACTAAATTCCGGTGCTTACGTTTCTGAAATAATGCGTTCGGGCATTCAATCGGTTGATATCGGGCAGTTAGAAGCAGGTAGAGCGTTAGGTTTATCTTTTTGGACTGCTATGGGAAAAATCGTTATTCCACAATCGATTAAAAACATTTTACCAACCCTTGGTAACGAATTTATTTCTTTGATAAAAGAAACTTCAGTCGTTTCATTTATCGCTGTAACCGATTTAACCAAAGCACTTAAATTAATCGGTGATGCTACTTATCACTATTTCGTGCCATATATTATGCTCGCTTTAGTATACTTGGTTTTAGTTCTTCTTATAACCCTTGGTATTAGAGCAATGGAAAGGAGGTTTAAGAGAAGTGACAGATAATAACGTTTTACAAAACAACAACGTTGTTTTTTCAATAAAAAACCTTACAAAGAACTTTGGTAACAACCACGTTTTAAAAGGCGTGAGCCTTGAAATCAATAAAGGTGATATTATCGCTATTATTGGACCATCAGGCTGTGGTAAATCTACTTTCTTAAGATGTCTTAACTGCCTTGAAGACCCAACTAGTGGAAATATATATTTTCACGGTGAAGATATTGCCGATATGAAAGTTGACATAAACGTTCATCGCCAAAAAATCGGTATGGTGTTCCAAAATTTTAATCTCTTCAATAATCTAACGGTTTTAGAAAACATTACCCTTGCCCCTATCACTATCGCTAAAAAGAAGATTAAGTGTGGTAAACGCAAAAATTTCTTTACTAAAATTGCAAACTTATTCACTAAAAATAAAAAGCCTTTGATTGAATTTCCTGAAACTCTTCAAGAAATTAAAGAAAAAGCAAACAAAAAAGCAATGGAACTATTAAAGAAAATTGGATTAGAAGAAAAAGCAAATTCTTATCCTTCTACCCTTTCTGGTGGACAAAAGCAACGTGTGGCTATCGTTAGAGCGCTCGCTATGGAACCTGACGTAATGCTTTTTGACGAACCGACTTCTGCCCTTGACCCTGAAATGGTTGGCGAAGTTTTAAAGGTTATGACCGACTTAGCAAAAGAAGGTATGACGATGGTAGTTGTAACTCACGAAATGGGCTTTGCTAAAGAAGTTGCAAATAGGGCTTTGTTTATGTTTGACGGTGTTATTGCAGAAGAAAACAACCCTAAAGATTTCTTCGCTAACCCACAAAATCCAAGACTTAAAGATTTCTTATCCAAAGTTTTAATTTAATTAAAAGCAACTAAAAAGAGAGTAGTAAATTTACTACTCTCTTTTTTTATTAGTTTATAATTTTTTTACGGTTCAATTGTAATTGTATGAACTCTTTCAAAAACTCCACCCTTTTCAAGTGCGTTTATGCCCACTTTTTTGGTGATATCGTAAGAAGTACCTTCAAAATCAGGGATACCACACCAAGGTTCAATGAAAAATATTTTCCGTATTTTTTTGCCATAGTCCATAAGAACATATAATCAAACCCGTCAAAATCAATCTTTAAGCGATTTTTCCCACTCTTATGTTTTAAGGTAACCGAACGAGATTTTAAGTTTAACAAAGTTAGTGCATCGATATCAAAATATTCATATTTTAATGGGAATTCACTAAGTTGTTCGCCAAACACTTTAACGTCGGTAGAAAGAAGATTACCGTGCAAATCGTTTGAAGTTAAACGCTCAGGCTTTTCAAAACATATTGAATATTCTTCAATTCCTTCTGGGCACATATATCCTTCGTGGCCACCGATTGAAAAATACATTGTTCCGTCAGTTAAATTCTTAACGATATACTTAACGTCAATTTTATTTTCAATTAAAGTATAAGTAACTTCTAAAACATAGGTGAAAGGAAATTTTTTCAAACTTTCTTCATTTGATTTTAATATAAAGGTTGCCTTTGTATCGGTAACTTCCCCCACTTCAAAATAAGAATTTTTTGCATAACCGTGTTTGTTTATAGAATATTCTTTTCCATTAAAGGTATATTTATCTTCCTTTAATCCCCCGCAGATTGGGAACATCATTGGCGCTCTACCAGACCAAACGGCAGGGTCGCCGTTCCATAAAAATTCTTCTTCGCCCTTTTTAATAGATTGAAGTTCAGCACCCAAACTTGAAATAGTAACCGTTAAAACTTCGTTTTTTAAAGTAATCAATCTCGCTTCCATTTTATCTCCTTAAAAATAGTTTTTTATAGTAAAAACCTTAATTTATTGGTATGGTTAAATTTTACCACACCTAAAATAATTGTCAATAGTTTTTTAAAAAAACTTAAATGCAAAATCACTAAATTTAACTTTCAAAATTAACTTAATTTTGGTATAATAAACTTATGAAAGAATTTTCTTATTTTATAGAAGAAAAATTTAATAATTATAAAATGATTGACTTTCTAAAATCAATAGGTTATTCAAACGAAATTATTCAAAAAATAAAATTCGGTGGGATAAGCGTTAACGAAAAAATTTCAACTAACGTTAACGACAGAGTTAAAACAAACGACCAAGTTAAAATTATTTTTCCCGACGATGAATTAAATTTATATGCTCCCGCCGTTAAAGGTGACCTAAAAGTTATTTATGAAGACGATTATTTTATTGCCGTTATAAAAGAAAAAGGAATATTAACTCACTCTTCAAAAAGCAACTCTAATATTTCTCTTGAACAACTTTTTTACGGCTATATTGCGCCGTTAAAATTAAAGTTTAGGGCAATTAATCGATTAGATAGAGATACTAGTGGCATAATTTTAATTGCCAAAGATATGCTTTCTGCAAGTTTATTAAGTAACCAAATGAAAGACGGGTTAATCAAAAAAACTTATTCGGCACTTTTATTAGGCGTTCCAAAACAAAACCATTTTTTTATCAATGAAAATATTTTAAGAGAAAGTCCTTCTTCAATGAAACGCGTATGCGATAAAAATGGAAAAACTGCAATAACTGAGTGCTTATCGATTAAAGACCTTAATAACGGACTTTCACTTGCTGAAATTTATTTGCATACGGGAAGAACACACCAAATTAGAGTACATTTTTCACATATCGGCTTTCCACTTTATGCAGACTCTTTATACGGTAAAAAGGTTGACGGTAAAACTTATACCCTACATGCAAAACGCTTAGAATTTACCCACCCCTTTACAAAGAAAAAAATTATACTTAATAGTGAAGTTGATATTTAAAAACCAAACGATTAGCGTTTGGTTTTTTTATCATAAAAAAATAAAGCCATAAATATAATATAATAAAAATTTTTTTAGGTTGATTATGAAAAAAAGTATTGAATTATGGCAATTTGGTGGATTTACTTTCGTTTGCGTTTTAGGAACGATATTGCATTTTTTATACGATTGGACAAACGTTAGTTTTGTTTCCTTTTTGTCTAGTGTAAACGAATCAACGTTTGAGCATATGAAGATATTGTTTTTTCCTATGCTTATCTTCGCAGTTTTGGAAAGTTTTTTCTTTAAAAAGGAATATTCTAATTATTGGTCAACAAAACTTAAAGGAATTTTAATAGGCTTAATATTAATTCCCACGCTTTTTTATACTTTAGGTGGAATTTTCGGCACACTTTCAGGCTGGGTTAACGTTTTGATTTTCTTTATTTCCCCTGCAATAAGTTATAAAAGAGAAACAAAATCTTTTGATAAAGGTGTTATTAGTTTTGAAAAGATTTCTTTTCTCATAATTCTTTTAATAGCGATATTGTTCGTAATTTTCACCTATTTTCCACCAAAAATTCCTTTGTTTTTAGACCCGATAACTAAAACTTACGGATTTTACCATTTTCCAATTTAATAAAAGTTAAAAAAATATCCAAACGCATTACGTTTGGATATTTATTTTTAATATTAAAATAAATCTTTATTTTTCGTTTTTATAAATTTCCTTAAAATACTTATAGGTATCAACTTTTAATTCACCACAAGCAGGTTCATCGCAAACGATAATTCCATCAGAGTGTAACTGAAGAGCGCTTATAGTCCATGCGTGGTCAACCCCACCTTCGATACAGTGACGAAGCGCACGCGCTTTGTTGTGTCCACTTATAAGTAACATTACTTGTTTAGAATCGCACACCGTTCCCACACCAACCGAAAGAGCAGTTTTTGGAACTTTATTAACGTCGTTTCCAAAGAAACGCGAATTAACAATCAAAGTGTCTTCCGTCAAGGCGCGAACACCCGTTCTTGAAGATAAAGAAGTGAAAGGTTCGTTAAAAGCGATGTGACCGTCAACACCACTTCCACCCATAAACAAATCAATTCCACCGTATGATGCAATTTTTTCTTCATAACGCTTGCACTCTTGTTCTAAATCTTCTGCCATACCATTTAAAATGTTGATGTTTTCTCTAGGAATATCTATATGATTGAAGAAATTATCGTGCATAAAATACCAATAACTTTGGTCGTGTTCTCTAGGAAGCCCAACGTATTCATCCATATTAAAGGTAACCACGTTCTTAAAGGTAATCTTCCCCGCTTTATTCATCTCGATAAGTTTTTTATAAACGCCGAGTGGTGACGACCCTGTTGGTAAACCAAGCACGAACGGACGATTTTCTTTATGATTTAATATTGCATTAGCAATATGTTCTGCCGCCCAATCACTCATCGTTTGGTAGTTTTCTTTGATAATTACTTTCATTTATATTTCCCCTTTACAATCTTAACTATATTAATATTGTATTTTGATTATATAACTATTTTACTAATTTGTAAAGAATTTTTTAAAAAAATATACAAGCGCAGTTTAAATTATTTTAACCAAATTGTATTAAATTAATTAAAACCACCTAAAAATCGGTGGTTTTTAATCTTAATTATCTCTGCTTATAACCTTTTTTTGCCAAGACCTTTTATTACAATTAGGGCATTTCATATATCTAGTTCGATTAACGTGCATTGCACCAAAAACGCTATTATATTTAGGAACGTATCTATGCCCACAATATTTACACTCATAGTAACCTGCAACTTGCTCAATTCTAATCATAAACGGCGTTGCAATTAAAAGTGGAAGAAGCCCCCCAATAACGACTAAAACTTGCACCCACTCTTCCATTGAAATAGTATTTGCTATTATAATTGAAGCCACTAAAGGCAATAAGCACAATATACCTACAACAATTTCTAAGCGAAGCAATCTTCTATCGCTTTGTTCTTTTTGCTTTACCATTTCAAGTAAATTTTTTTCTAATTCTTTGTTGTAATTTTCCACTGAAACAACCTCCCCTGATAATAAATCGTTTACGGTAATTTTAAGAATACTACATAATTCAAGCATAATGGAAGAATCGGGCATCGCTCTACCTGTTTCCCATTTAGAAACAGCCCTATCGGTAATATTTAACTTTTCGGCTAACTCTAATTGTGTTAAATTTACCTTTTTTCTGCAATCAGCAATGAATTTTCCAATTTTACTTAAATCCATAATTCGTTTACCTCCTTACCTTTATTATAGGGAATAATTGCTAAAAGTCTACATACCATTGGTTGAGTTAGGGAAATATCAACCATTGGTATATAAATTATACCAAAAAACAACTTTTTAATAAAGTTTTTTTAATCAATTTAACTATTAAAAAAAGACCAACTTTCGTTGGCCTTGTTATTATTGTATGTATAAGACAAAAAGTATTTTTATTAAATTCTTTTTCTATAACGGCGAATTATACCAACCACAAAAAATACAAGCGATAAAAACAATAATGTTAAACAAATAATAAGGTGGATATTGTTTTCTAATGTTACGTCCACTTTCCAAGAAGATAAATTCGCTTTAAAAATATTTGTGCCATCAATTTCCTTTTGAATTTCAGGATTTTTTACTTTTATAAAAAGCGGTGGTAAATATAAAAATGCGTTTGATAAAAGCAAAATGACACTCGTCTTTAAAAATCTATTTGTTTTCAAAAATCGCACACTCATAATGATATTTAATACTAAATATACGACCAACACTATAGGCAAAGCAATTTTTACGTACCACCAACCGTCTGCGTATCCATTTATAAGGGAGTATGCGTTAATTACTAAAAGAAGAATATTTAGCATTATAAAATTAACGGCGACAGAAATGAAGTCGTTGTATTTTTTTATTTTAGAAAAAATTTTATATTTTGCAATATAAATAGGCACGAATATAATTATTAAGCCCAAGAGCACCGATAAAGACGCTATCCAAAACCAATTACCGTTAGAATAAATACAACACACGCCTAAAAGTAAAACAAGTGCTAAATACTGCGATAGTGGAATAAAAACAAGTTTATATTTCTTTATTAATTTTGGTAAATTCGTAAAAGTAAACGCAAGAATTAACGCTGATAGCACAATCCAAAACCAAGAAAGTGTTTTATCTATTGCCAAATTACAAATAAAGCACGAAATTAGCGCAACACCGTAAGCAATATAGAAAAATAAACTCCAAGATAACGAAAACGCTCTCCACTTTTTTGCTTGAATCTTTTCTTCTCTTGCTTTATTATCAACGCTTGCCGTTATAAGTTCGTGCTCGGTTACTCCTAAAATTTTAGAAAGCATTGGAAGTAAAGTTATATCGGGATGAGCCACGTCTTTTTCCCACTTGCTTATAGTAGACTCCGACACGAATAGTAATTTAGATAATTCTTTTTGCGTTATATTCTTTTCCTGTCGCTTTTGCTTTAAAAAAGCACCAAAAGTGTTTCCCATGTTTAACCCCTTTGAAAAGTTGTTATGTTTATTTTACCACAAAATTTTCTATATTGCACCACTATTAAACAAATAATCAACTTGAAAGTTTTTCAAGTCACAAAAAAATATAGGTCTATAAGCAAAATACTTATAGACCCTTGACTTTTGGCTGCCCCTGACAGACGACCGACTTTCTTCGTCTGTAAGACTCGGGCGAAACGTAGTGTAGCCCTCGGTAGTGAACGAAGTGAACGGACGAGCGTCGACGACTGCAACTTGTAAAACAAGTTGTTCGTCAGTTTCTAGCGCTGTTGGAGGCAACTCCCTGACAGACGCTCCTACACTACGTTACGGAGTCCTTGCTCATCAAAGATTGCCCATCATATGACGGACGAACTACGTTCTTCGTCTGTCTAGGGATATAAACAAAAAGAAAAGCACCCATTCTTATGGATGCTTTCTTTTTGGCTGCCCCTGACAGACTCGAACTGACGACAAATCGGTTAACAGCCTATTTATAAAATCTTAAGATTTTAAGTACTTCATAGAATTCCTGCTTGTAAAAAGATGGTCACAAGTTCGCTTGTGGCTGTCTTTTTTTAACCCGTTTTGATACTTTTTCAAAAAGTATGTTAGCCCCAAATAACCAACTCATTACGAAAAGAGTAGCCGTAGCACACACAAATTTTGAGCGAAAGCAAAAGCAATCGCCCTTGTTAGCCTAAACAAAGAAAAAAGGGCCGTTCACAAGCGATTTAGCGTGAACGCCCTTTTTTGTTTTGCAAAGTCGATTATTTAATTTTAATGCTACCAGAGTTGTTAAAGTTATTAAATGAATTACTTATGTAAGTTTTAGAACCACTCTCATCTTCTAACCCTAAAAGATAATCAGCAGAAACGTCAAGGTACATTGCAATTTTTGCAATATCGGTTGCTTTAGGCTCACAAAAACTATAACACCAATTAGTCACAGTTGATTTACTGTATTTTAAATCCTTTGCAAGTCTATACATTGTTATTTTGCTTTCTTTAAGCACTTTTGACAATCTAACACCAAAAATTTCCATAATCTGCTCCTTTTTTAAAAATTATAACAAAAAGTTGGACTAATCTATTGACAAGTACAACTTGTTGAACTATAATATTGATATGGTACAACTTGTTGAACTATGAGTACCAAGAAAACAAAGACCTAAAGATAGGCAAAGGAGTTAAAAAATGGCAAAATTAAATCAAGAAGAAGTGTTGCACAAGTTAGAAAGGAAAGGTGACTTCACCGTTTATTTAAAAGTGTATGGTAAGAATAGAAAATTGCTTTGTGAATTATTTGATGAATTTACTGCAGAAGAAACTTGCTTGACTCGTAAAGATTTATCACAAATTGAAATATTTTTGTTAAATCATGCTTGCATTGATGAAAGACATATTGACCATACAGTTATGTCTATAAAGCAATTTTCAAAAAAAGAATTTATTGGGAGAACTTAAAAATGTTTGAAAAAAGAAAAATTTCTATGCGTGAAAAATTGGCTCATTATACTCAAGTTGCTAAAGGCGAAAAAGCAGTTAAATTAAATAGTAAGTTTGCGAAGCAGAACAAAGAGCGTATGCGCGTGGTCAACGTGATGCGCGAAACGAAAGCAATCGTATATATGTTTTTTATAAAAATAAAAACAAATAGAAACTACATCGCGATAAATCATAGGTAAATTTTTTATGACTGAAATAAATGAAAAAGAAACAAAGATAATAACGAAAGAAAAAATCGAACAAATAAGCAGATACGCAAGTGGCGTTTATTATAAAAATTATAACGTATGGTCATTAAACAACGAAAGTTTTGAAGATTTCAAACAGTCATTATTAGCGCTTGCAATACAATTCCCGAAAGATAGTTGTTCCTTGCTAATGAAAAGATATAAATATGCTCAAATGTGTGCACCTGAAGAAGTTTCATTAAAAATAAGGAATATGGTACCGTTTTCAAAACTAACCGAAAACATAGAAGATACCGAACAGTTAATAGAAGTGCTTGGGGGCGTGTATGAACCATTTGAGATACCAGCATATAACAACGTTGTTAGTATAATTGCAAAGCAGTTATATGAAAATGTTGAACGACGTGAGTCGTTTTTAGATTATATGTACGGACAAAGTATTGGAAGTGGTAAACAACGTGCTTGTAGAGAAAAATTATTTAATCATAGGTTTGAAATATTAAAAACGTTATTAGTGTACGGCGTTATAAGTGTTGCTTTTTACAAGTATTATCTAACCATCGCAAAGCAGATGGACAAGGCTAGTTCAGTTAAAAAAAATTTGAATATGAGTTCTGGCGCAGTTGCTTGGAGAGAGTATTACGAACGTAACAAAGAAAGACTTAAAGAAAAACAACGTGAAAAAAGAAAAAAAGATAAACAAAAAACAAAATCTAAAGGAGCATAAAATGGATTACAAATTTGAAATAGCAAAAAGAACTTTTAAAACGGAGTCGGGCGAAGAAAGAAAATACTATGCTTTTGAACTAACTTTAGACGGAACGACTTTTAATTTAATACCAAGAACAGAAGATAAAAAGTTAATCAATTATATTTTGAAAGAAAAAGAAAAAGGTGAATAAAAATTTCAAAATGTGTTTGGTTAAGTTTTTAAATAAAATTAAAAGGAATAAAAAGTTATATTAATATTTCATCATCTCAATGGAACGGTAATTATCTAAAAACGTATGACAAACACCTTTTTCCAAGTGTTTTTTGGGGTGGGCTAGCACACCCCAAAAAGAACACTCTTGATATTATATAAATAACTCTACACAAAAAAATAAAAGTAAGGTCAAAAAAATGGAACTTACGAAAGCGCAAATAAGTAAAGAAAAAATTCGTAAAAGTGCTCATAAGGTACAAGGAAACGAATTGATAGCAGAATATTACAAAGAACTTTTCATCGAAACGGGATTTGCAGAGAATAAAGCGCAAGCGATTAAAAGTTGTTTGAAAGTTTGGGATATAGATTATTATCGCTTGCAAAAAGTTAAAGATATTTTGCGTGTAAATTTATGTCACGATATCTTCTGCCCTAACTGTCAAAATTTAATTTCTTTGCGTAGATACGCAAAGTATAAGCCCGAACTTGATAAACTACTTGAAAATTATTCTCTTTTTCACGTTGTTTTTACGGTGCCGAACTGCTTGGGCTCAAGCCTAAAAATAACGTTAAAAAATATGTATGCAAAATTCGTTTACGTAGTACAGTATTTGCAAGGTAAACGAAAAGCAAAAGGCGTAGATTTTAATCAATATGGCTTTGTAGGGGCTATTCGCTCTCTAGAGATAACTTTATCCAAAGACGAATATCACCCCCACTTTCATTGCATTTTTGTGCTTCGAAAAGATTTAAGAGAACAACGCAAGCACATAAATGATTTTTCGTTTCATAATGGTAAATTTAGGCGTAAATTTACCGATATGGAAGTATTATTACAAAAGAGTTGGTTTTTGTTCTACAACGGGCAAAAATTAACTCGTAAGTCTTTAGATGAATTACCTATAGGTTATTCAGTTGTTGCCGATAGAGCGAATGGCAACTATAAAGACGTATTTAAATATGCTACTAAAGGTTTGTACGATAATAAAACGGGCTCTTTCGAGTATCCTTATGAAGTATTTAAAACCTTATATGAAGGGCTACATAGACGGAAAATAATTCAAGGCTATGGTGTCCTAAATAAATTTACATTTGAAGATGAACTTACAAAAGAAGAAAAAGATAATTTATATAAAGATATAATTGAAAAATTAAAAATCTTTGAAGTAGAAAATACTGAAATAGAATTAAAAACTATGTTAGAATACTTTAATACTATATTTAGTAACTTTGATAAAGAAAAAGAATCAAAAGATATCTGATTACAGCAGAAAAGCAGGGAAAGTGGATAGGCCGCTTCGGAAACAGGCTGATCGGATACAGGAGAGAACGCAGGTATGAAAAATACGCAGATCTGTCAATCGACAGACATCTGCTTGTGTTTGAATGCTTCAGGGGTCGAAAATATACTGACAGCCCGCGGGCGATCTATGAATATATGCTGAGAGATGAAGCATAC
>JAZNQZ010000023.1:0-32197 GCA_045590475.1 Christensenellaceae bacterium | reverse complement strand
TTTACGGAGAATAAAAAATGAAACTTATTTGTGACGGTTTAGATTTATCTGATGCAGTTTTAAAAGTTAGTAAAGCGCTTTCTGTTAAAGCCGTTAATCCTGTTTTAGAAGGTATTAAAATTGTTGCTAAAGGCGACAGTTTAACTTTAACGGCAACTGATACTGAATTAACAATCGAAAAGAAAATAAAAGCAGACGTTTTAATGGAAGGTGAAACCGTTGTCGTTGGTAAATATTTCGTTGAGTTTGCTAAAAAATTAGAAAAAGAACAAGTTGAATTATGTAGATTATACGACGGTCAACTTCAAATAAAATATTCTGATTCTATCAGTGAACTACAAGTGTTCCCTGCTGAAAACTTCCCAAAAATTATAAAGGAAGAAGAAAGTGAATATTTTGAAATTTCACAAAAAGATTTTAAGAGCGTGGTTGAAAAGACGGTTTTTGCTTGTTCTAACGACGAAAGTAGACCAATTTTAAAGGGCGTTTTGTTTGAAATAGAAAATAATTTTTTAACAAGTGTTGCTTTAGACGGATTTAGAATGGCTGTCGTTAAAAAAGAAGTAAAAGCAAGCGGAAATATGAAAGTAGTTATTCCGTCTCGTGCGCTTAATGAAATTATTCGTCTTTTGGAAAAGGAAGAAAATAACTTAAAAGTTATTCTTCAAAAAAACACCTTGTTTATTGAAATTGAAAACACAATTTTAACTTCAAGATTAATAGAAGGCGAATTCGTTAAATATAATCACATTTTACCTACGACTTTTAATAATACTGTTACGGTAAATAAAAACGCGTTATTAAATAGTATTGAAAGAGCGTCTATTATAGTTAGAAACGACAGATATAACGTTATAAAGTTAGATATTAGAGAAGAAGGAATGAACGTTTTAGCAAAATCAGAAGTTGGAACGGTTAACGAAAACATTTCTATCAATCTTTTAGGAAAAGATATAACGATTGCCTTTAACGGAAAATATTTGGCTGATTATCTTAAAATTATTGACGATGAATTTATTAATATTAACTTAAATTCACCAATCGACCCATGCGTGTTAACAGCGGTAAGTAACGACGGATTCCTTTATTTATTACTTCCTGTTAGAATTAACGCGTAAAATAATTGACAAAAGGCAAAAATATCTATAAAATAGTAAAAGCAAAAAAGGAAATTACTTTATTTTAAGGAGAAAATAAAATGAAACAAACTTATCAACCAAAAAAGAGACAAAGAAGCAAAGTTCACGGTTTTAGAAATAGAATGAAAACCCGTTCTGGTAAGAACGTATTAAAGAGAAGACGTAATAAAGGTCGTCATAAACTTTCTGCGTAATTAAAAATTATGACCTTGGATATTAGGTTAAAAAAAGAAAAAGATTTCAATCTTGTTTTTAATAAAGGGAAAAGATTGTATTCTTCTTGTTTAACGGTGGTATATTTTCCATCATCATCTCTTAAAGCCGGTTTTGCCGTGAGTAAAAAACACGGCGGAAGCGTTAAGAGAAATAGGATAAAACGTCTTTTACGGGAATCTTTTAGAAGTTTTATGCCCAATTTTAGGCAAAACTTCTTTTTTGTTTTTATACCGAAAGTTAATAAAGAGTATACACTCGCTGATTTTAAAGAGAGTATGGAATATATGTTTAAAAAAGGTGGTTTTTTAAAATAATTCTATGTTAAAAAAATTTGGCGTTTGGTTAATAAGACTTTATCAAAAATATTTATCTAAAGGAACGTGTATGTATTTTCCATCGTGTTCGCAATACACTTTGGAAGCAATTTTAAAGCACGGGTTTTTTGTCGGCTGTTTTTTAGGCGCAAAAAGAATTTTAAGGTGCACGCCGTGGTGTAAGGGTGGTTACGACCCCGTTCCCGATAAAGAAAGTATAAAAAAATGGGTATATTAAAATGAACATTATTAATTTTTCAATGCCTGCCGCTGGCAATTTTTTAGTTGAAATTATAATTTGGTTAGTTAAATTAACTTCAATTCCTGTTGGTATAGTTCTCTTTACCTTAATATTGAAATTAATAACTTTACCATTTGATTATTTTTCAAGAGCATCTATGCGCAAAAACTCATTAAAGATGGAAGAAATGCGTCCAGAACTTGAAAAATTGCAAAAACAATATGCAGACAATAAAGATTTATATAACCAAAAAATGATGGCGCTTTATAAAAAGAACGGATATTCTATGTTCGGTTCTTGCCTACCAACAATTTTAACCTTGGTTATTTTTATCGTTGCTATTAATGCGTTTACAAATTATTCTCAATACCAAAATAAAATTGACTTTTACGAAATGAGTCAATCTTATAATAACGTTGTTTACGCTGGTTTTGATATTAATGAAGAAAGCAATGAATATTTTTACCGTATGAACGGCAGTGAAATTCTTCTTAATACCGATAAAATTCTTACTGAATTAGATATTGGTGAAGAAATTACCGTTGGAAATTCAGTAATTAAGAACGCGGAAATTTTTGACGAAGAAAACAGACACGTTTGTTATAGAATTATTATCTACAGTAATAACGGATATATAGAATATAGAAGAGATTATAGACGCGATACTGAAAAAGACGGTTACGTTTTTAGTCCCGCTCAATATGTGATTTCATCTAAAGCAGTTGAGACTTTATCTTCTAATAACCCAACTATCGCTTGTGCAGAAAACCATTATTTGAAAAATGCTAAAGGCGAAACGTTTATAACGGCTTATGAAAGCGTTAAAAACACTGAAAACGCCCCTACTATTGAACAATTTGCCGACGCGTTTATTGGCGATATTCAAAGTTTAATGGCGGCGGAAAAATATAGAGAAGACCCACCAAAATTCTTATGGATTAAAAATATTTGGGTTACCGATAGTCCAACTAAGCACCCTGTTGAAACAAATTGGGAAAATTTTAGAGCCACTCATAAATATTCCGGTAACGATATCACTGAAGCGGGATATGCAAAACTTATTGCGCATCTTGATAAAGAAACCACAGAACCAAACGGATATTTTATTTTAATCATTTTAACCATCGGTTCTTCTCTTTTAACTCAACTCGTTATGGGTAAGAGTCAAAAAGCGCAAATGGAACTTCAAACTGTTGACGGACAAGGCGCACAATCACAAAAAATGATGCAATGGATGATGCCTATTATGATGGGTATATTCGCATTTATGTATACTTCAGCATTTTCTATTTACATTATTTTAAGTTCACTCTTTAGTTTAATAACTACTTTTGCAATAAACTTTATCGTTGATAGACAATTTAAGAAAACTAAAAAAGACGGTGACGAAACTATTAGAGGTAGAGTTTACGTTCCAAAAGAAGAAAAAAAGGAAACTAAAAAAGAAACTGTAAAGAAGAAAAAAGAAGAAACCCCTGAAGCAGACTTCTTATCAGGAAAGGCTAAAAAGGGACATATTCGCGGAAGAATTAAGTAAAAAAGCGCTAAATGAGAGCGCGCGGAGGATATAAAATGCAATTTACGGGAAAGACGGTGGAAGAAGCCATTGAATTAGGCTTAAAGGAACTTAATACCACCGAAAGCGAAGCAGTAATTACCATAATTGAACAACCTGTAAAAGGTTTTTTTGGTAAGATGAAAGGAAAGGCTGTTGTAGAAATTGAAGTAAGTAAAAGTGAAGCGGAATCAACCGTTGAATTCGTTCAAGAAATTCTTAACGTTATGCAAATAAACGCAACTGCAACCCTAACTTTAGATGAAGAAAGCACGGTTATAACTTTAACTGCAAACGATGGAGATTCATCATCAATTATAGGGTTTAGAGGAGAAGTTTTAGACGCTATTCAAACACTTGCCGGCGCATCACTTAATATCGGCAGAAAAGAATATAAAAAAGTTGTTGTCGATTGTGAAAATTATAGACAAAAGCGTGAAGAAACTTTAATTAAACTCGCTCACAAACTTGAAGAAAAAGCAACCGAAATTAGAAGAGAAGTTATGTTAGAACCTATGACTCCGTTTGAAAGAAGAATTATTCATACGGCGTTAGTAGACAGCAAAACCGTTACGACGAAGAGCGACGGAAAAGAACCAAATCGTTACGTTGTTATCGTGCCTTTTGATAAAGATGAATTTGCTAAACCATATAATGCTGGAAGAAACGGGTTCGATAAAAACAAAAAAGATAATCACCAAAAAAGAAACGGCGCGAAAGGAAATTATAAAGGCTCAAAAGACAGTTTTAAAAAGAGCGCAGGAAGTGGTGCAAAAAGAAAATCTTCAACCATTTCTTTTGGAACTTATTTGGGAAACAGTTTGAAAGATAATTAATAATAAATAAAAGGTGTTCTTAAATAAGAACGCCTTTTTTAAAAAATAAAAAATCCCTTGCGAATTACATATATTAATGATACAATAATAAAAAGCAAAACGAAAGGAAGAAAAATGGGATTTTTAATTGAGTTTTTGGGTGAATTTATTCTAGAAGTATATTTAGAATTGATGATGCTTATAGTTCCTGAAAAAAATTTAACCAAGCGTCAAGTTTTCATTGCAAAACTTCTAGCAGTGTTCGTTATTTTATTAGTTATCTTTTTGCTAATCTTTGGTTGTGTTTTGATTTTTGAAAACAACAATCTTTTAGGAATAATCCCCTTTTCGTTATCAATAATTATATCGATAGTACAAATAGTTTTCGGCATTATATTATATAAGAAAAATCATTAAAAGGTTATTATGGAAATTGTAATTTTAACAGCCTTAGGCGTTGGTGGAGCGACGGTTTTTGGCGCAATCATAGGCTTTATTTTTAAAAATTTGTCGCATAAATTTAGCGATATCGTTTTATCTTTTGCAGCGGGAATAATGCTTGCAGCATCACTTTTTGGGCTTATTTTACCCGCGCTTGATTATGGTGGAAAACACGGTGCGTTAATCACGGTTTTCGGCATTATGCTGGGCGCATTGTTTTTAAGCGCGATAGATAGATTTGTTCCCCACTTGCATAAATTAAGTGGCATAGATAACGAAGAACATAAGAACGATAAAAAACTTGGAAAAGTTTTATTATTCGTTATTGCAATCGCCATACACAATCTCCCTGAAGGCATTGCAACAGGCGTAGGTTTTGGGTCGGGAAATAACTCTCAAGCACTAGTTATTGCAGGTGGCATTGCACTGCAAAATATTCCAGAGGGTATGGTAATAATAGGGCCGATGCTCGCTGTTGGAATTTCTAAAAAGCGCGCGTTTTTATATGCACTTCTCACAGGTTTAGTTGAAGTTTTAGGAACTTTTATTGGATATTTTGCGATAAGTGTTTCACAAGCGATTTTACCTTACGCGTTAGCGTTTGCAGGTGGAACGATGCTTTATATAATAAGCGATGAAATTATTCCCGAAACCCACTCACACGGCGTAGAGCGTGGAGCGACTTATTCATTGCTTATAGGTTTTTGTTTAATGTTTATATTTAGTGTTTTAGTTGGATAAAAAAGGAAGAAAAATTATGAAAGAAATTATTATTACAGAAAAGAACTTTGAAAGTGAAGTTTTATCTTCAACAATTCCCGTTTTGGTTGATTTTTGGGCGACGTGGTGTATGCCTTGTATGAAACTTTCCCCAATTTTAAGTGAAATTGCCGAAGAATTTGACGGGAAAATAAAAATTGGTAAAGTTAACGTTGACGAACAGTTAGGTTTGGCAATAAAATTTCGCGTGGAAAGAATTCCAACACTATTGTTTTTCAAAAACGGCGAACTTATAAAAACTACGCACGGTTTTTTAGAAAAAGGCGATTTAACCGAACAAATAACCGCGTTTATATAGAGTTTAGAAAATTTTGGTAAAATTTGTTAACAAAAGTATAAACCGATAGGAAAAAGTTATGAGTAAAAAACTTGGTAAAAGATTTGATATGTACAAAAAGCCGAATAGGCCAAGATGGTACTTAAAAATCGTTGAATTTATCGCTGCACCCTTTTATCTTTTATTTAATAAAGGAAAAGTTAAAACGGAAAAGGAAGTAAGAAAGATTAAAGGACCTTATCTTATTTTGGCAACGCACGCATCTTTTATGGATTTTCCACAAATAGTGTGTGGGATTATGCCAAGAACTACGGGCTGGGTTATGTCTGTTGAAGAATTTCGCAGGGGTAACTTTTTAATGGGTGGTATCGGTGGTATGCCTAAGAGAAAGTTTACCCACGATATCGTTACGGCAAAACACATAATGTATTATATTAAAAAACTAAAGCATACTTGCACCATTTATCCTGAAGCAAGGTTTTCATTTGCAGGCGTAAACGAACGCCTTGACGGTGCGTTAGGAAAATTGTGTAAGGTTTTGGGTGTTCCACTAGTAATGTGTATGTCAAACGGAAACTTTATAAATTCGCCACAATGGGCAAAACACCCGTATAGAAAAGTTCCACAAGAAGCGCATATCTATCAACTTTTATCTAAAGAACAAGTAAAAGAATTACCAGCCGAAAAAATTCAAGAAATAATTGAAAAGGCGTTCGTTAAAGACGAATATAAGTGGCAAGTGGAAAATAATTATCACACTAAATGCCGTGAGCGCGCAAAAGGATTACATAGAATTTTATATAAATGCCCCGTTTGTGGAAAAGAATTCGAGATGGAAAGCGCGGGAATTCACCTTTGGTGCAACGAGTGTGGCGCAAAGTGGGAAATGGATACGTTAAGTAGGCTTAAAGGCGTTAATACGGACAAGGGCTTTTCACATATTCCCGACTGGTATAATTGGGAAAGAGAACAGGTTAGAAAAGAAGTTAGAGACGGCACTTATTATTTTGAAGATGAAATTCGCATAGAAGATTATTATAATAATAAAACGAGTTTAATACCCGTTGGTAACGGAAAAGTTGTTCACGATAAAAACGGCTTTACGATAACGGGTGAAATAAACGGTGAACCGATAGAAATAATTAAGCCGATAAAGTCAATGTATTCCGTACATATTGAATATGACTTTTTAGGGCGCGGTGATGCGTTTGATATTGCAACGGATAAAACAACGTACTTTATGTTCTTAAAAAATGCGAAAAACTATTTAACGAAAATGCATTTTGCACAAGAAGAACTTTACGATTTTTACACAAAAGAAAATTAAAAAAAGCGTGACGAATTTCGTCACGCTTAAAATTTATAATAAACTTATTTACTCTGTTTAACTTTGCCGTTTTCAATAACGATTTTATTAAATTCAACGCCCTTAAAAACCGTTCTATCTAAATGAGTGGTTGTAAAAATGGTTTGCAAATGTTTTACTGCGCTAATTAATTTTCTTTGGCGCTTTTTATCGAGTTCGGAAAGAACGTCGTCAAGAATTAAAATAGGATATTCATTGAATTTATTATAAAAAATTTCCGTTTCGGCAAGTTTAAGAGAAAGAGCAACCGTGCGTTGTTGACCTTGAGAGCCGTAAATTCTAACGTCATCTTGGTTAAGCAAGAACTTTATATCGTCACGATGAGGGCCGATTGAAGTAAAACCTAAACGCAAATCGCGTTCCATACCCGTTTTTAAGTCTTGATACATAGCGTAAGCAATATCTTCTTCGCTACCGTAATAACCACTTTCCGTTTTCATAGTTAAAGATTCTTTACCGTCGGTTAAAAACGCGTGTTTTTCTTGAGCAATAGGCTGAATTTGTTTAATAAACTCGTTTCTTGCCTTAATAATCTTGCCTGCTTCTTTAGTTAGTTGCATATCCCAAATAGGAAGAGTTTCACGGATAATAGAAGTATCAGGGTCTTTTAAGAGATTATTTCTTTGAGATAAAATTTTATTATAGCGCTGAAGAGAATAAAAGTAACTTTTTGACATTTGCGAAAGAGAAACGTTTAAAAATCTTCGTCTATCTTCGGGGCTTTCTTGAACGAGTTTTAGTTCGCTAGGATTAAAGAAAACGCTGTTAATATTTCCTAAAATCTCACCTATTCTTAAAACTTGTATTTCGTTAACGTAAATACTTTTCTTATCGTTCTTGTTAAAGTTAATGCGAACGGAAACGTCACCGTAAGAAGAAGTGGCTTTTCCAAAAATTTCAGCCGTGTCTAACCCGTTTTTTATAACCAATTTATCTTTATTAGCGCGTGGAGAATAACCCGTGCACAAAAAGAAGATTGCTTCGGCAGCGTTAGTCTTGCCTTGCGCGTTTGCACCGGTTAACACGTTAATCCCACTAGAAAAGGAAATTGTTTCTTCCGTGTAGTTACGGAAGTTTTTTAAAGATAAACTGTTAATATTCATAAAAAAAATAAAAAATTTTAAAAAATTGCCCGAATAACTTTATTTTAATTTAAAAATATTATATAATGTTTTTTACTTAAATGCAACTAATCAAAAGGATAAGATTTTATGGAAAAAGAAAATTACGAAATTTTGTGGGAGCAAGTGTTCCTTCCCGAAATCGAAAGGTCGGTAAGTTCTATTGCTTTTGCAACTTACATTAAGCAATTAAAACCGATTGATTTAAATGGCGATAAACTCGTTTTATCGGCAAGCACCAAATTTTTTGCAGATACCGTTAACGATAAAGCCGTTGGTGGAAAGATTAGAGAAGCGCTTTTAAAATGTAACACTTACGTAACCGATTTTTACGCAGTCGTTGCCAAAGATAGAGAAGAATATCTTAATCAATTAAAGGCTGAAGAACTTGAAGAAAATATACCAGGCTCTCCAATAAATCCAAAATTTACTTTTGAATCGTTTGTCGTTGGACCGTCAAACGAGTTTATTCACGCTGCAGCAAAAGCCGTTGCCGAAAATCCAGGCGACGCTTATAACCCACTTTTCATTTACGGTGGAACGGGGCTTGGTAAAACGCACATTTTGATGGCGATTGCAAACTATCTTAAATTCCATAGTCCAAGTTTAAAAGTCCTTTACGTTACTTGCGAACACTTTACCAATCAAATGGTGGAAAGTTTAAGTAAAGGTAGGCTTACACCTGCTGATTTTAGAAAGAAATATAGAAACGTTGACGTTCTTCTTATTGACGACGTGCAATTTTTAGCAAAAAAACAAAGCACGCAAACGGAATTCTTTAACACGTTTAACGAACTAGTTGCGCAAAACAAACAAATCGTTTTAACTAGCGACCGTCCACCACAAGAAATCGAACTTTTAGAAGAAAGACTTCGCACGCGTTTTGAAGGCGGGCTTTTAGCAGACGTTCAAACCCCTGACGTTGAAACTAGAATTGCAATTTTAAAAAGAAAGGCTGAAGAAAAGAAATGTGTTGTAGATATTAAGGTTTTAGCGTATATTGCCGAAATGGGCGACGGAGATATTCGTTCGCTAATAGGAAAACTAACGAAGGTTATTTTTGCAAGTAAACTTCACGAAAAGCCAATAACCATTGACCTTGTTAACGACGCTTTGAAAGAATCAGCAGGCGAAAAACAAGAAGAACTTCAAGCAGAAGATATTATCAACTGCGTTTGCAATTTCTATAAGGTTAACAAGAACGAAATTTTAGGCAAAAGAAAGAATAAAGAATTCGTTTTACCACGCCAGGTTGCAATGTTCTTGATTTTGGATATGATGACTCTTCCACAAGTAACCGTTGGTAATTTATTTGGTCGTGACCATGCAACCGTTATTTATGCTCGTGATAAAATTGATAAGCAAATTAAAACCGATTCTAAATTATCAACAGAAGTAAATGATATTCGCAAAATGCTCCTAAAACAATGATTTTAAGAGCGAATAAACGGCGTTGCAGGTCGTTAACTGCTCTACAAAAATGACTTCAATGACCAGACGGTCTATTTTATCCATTTTTGAGAGCGAGCCTACTGCAACTTGTTTTTCCACCCTTAAAATATTACTTAAAAAAATTAAAACTTACTAAACTTAAATAAATACTATGAATAACTATATTGAAGGACAATTTGATGCTGTCGTAATCGGCGCGGGACACGCCGGTTGCGAAGCGGCACTAGCCCTTGCTAGAACGGGCTTTTCTACGGTAATGCTAACGCTTAATTTAGACAGCATTGCTTTTTTAGCGTGCAATCCTTCAATCGGTGGAACTGCCAAAGGGCAAATTGTAAAAGAAATTGATGCGCTTGGTGGTGAAATGGGCATAAACGCCGATAAATCACTTATGCAAATTCGCATGCTAAATCGTGGTAAAGGCGCAGCCGTTCAATCACTTCGTGGTCAAACGGATAAAAACGTTTACCACACTTTAATGAAAAAGACCTTGGAAAATACGAAAAATTTGAAGATTTTACAAGGCGAAGCCATAGAAATTTTAGCCGATGAAGAAAAAAAGGAAGTAACGGGTGTTAAAACTTCTTTTGGTGGTGTTCTTTTATGTAAAAAGGTGGTTATTGCGACGGGAGTATATCTAAACGGCGCAGTAATTGCTGGGGAATGGAAACAAAATTCAGGACCGAACGGTTTTCAGTCTGCATCAAACGGACTTACTGAAAACTTAATAAAGCACGGATTTACCATTAGAAGATTTAAGACGGGAACGCCTGCAAGAGTTGACGCAAGAACAATTAATTTTTCCGTTCTAGATATTCAAGAAGGCGAAAAAAACGTTTATCCATTTAGTTATTTAAGCGAAAGAATTCCCGAAAAGCAAACCCCTTGCTACTTAACTTACACGACCCCAGAAACTCACGAAATTATTAAAGCAAACCTACACCGTTCACCACTTTACGGTGGTTTAATTAAGGGAACGGGACCAAGATATTGCCCTTCTATTGAAGATAAGGTGGTTAGATTTGCCGATAAAGAACGCCATCAACTCTTTTTAGAGCCTGAAGGTGGTGATACTAACGAAATTTACGTTCAAGGAATGTCGTCTTCACTTCCACACGACGTTCAAAAGGCAATGTATAGAACGATTATCGGCTTAGAGAACGTGGAAATAATGCGTTACGCTTATGCTATCGAATATGATTGCATTGATTCGCTTGACCTTTACCCAACCTTAGAATATAAAAAGATAAAAGGATTATATACGGCAGGTCAAATTAACGGAACGAGTGGTTATGAAGAAGCCGCTGCACAAGGACTTATTGCAGGGCTTAACGCATCTCTTTCAATGAAAGGCGAAGAACCGATAATATTATCGAGAGACGACGGTTATATCGGCGTTTTAATAGACGATTTAGTTACTAAAGGCACGAACGAACCATATCGTATGATGACTAGCCGTGCAGAATATCGAATAGTTTTAAGACAAGATAATCCTGATTTTAGACTTACCGAAAAAGGAAGAAGAGCAGGGCTTGTAACAGACGAAAGATATCAAGTATATCTAAACAGAAAAAAAGAATATGAACTCGCTAAAAAAGAAATGGAAATGACCGTTAAACCAAAAGAAAGCGAAGAATTATTAAAAAAATACGGCTACTCTTTGGCAAATACGGCATTATCAAAAGGCGATTTAATAAGACGCGGTATACCGTTAAGCGAAATTATTGAAGTTTTCGGTGGATTTAACGGAATTTCAAAAGAAATTTTAGATACCGTTGAAATCGATGCAAAATACGAAGGATATCTTCAAAAAGGCATAGACCAAATAGAAAAAGCAAAAAAACTGGAAGAGAAAATTCTTCCAGATGACATCGACTATATGTCAATTCAAGGATTAAGAATTGAAGCAAGGCAAAAACTTGACAAAATTCGCCCTAAAAACCTAGGGCAAGCAGGAAGAATATCAGGTGTATCCCCAGCCGACATAGCAGTTTTAATGGTATATTTAAAAAGATAAAAAAAAGCACGATACTTTCCGTATCGTGCTTTTTATGTGTTAACTTTATTCTTTTCCAACGAGTTCATCTATGGAAATTTCAAAAAATTCAGCAAGTTCCCATAATGAAGCAATATCGGGTTCGGTTGTACCGTTTTCCCAATAAGAAATTTTTCTTTGAGTGGTAGAAAGTTGTTTTGCAAGGTCGTTTTGCTTTAAATTTTTATCAAGCCTTAAAGAGCGTAAAATTGCAGGAAAATTATGTTTCATAACAAAAATTATAGACAGTTTTCATCTATTTTGGTTGACATAGACAGTTTTTGTCTATATAATATTATATTATAATAACAAAGGAGAAGTTTTATGTATAGTTCTAATGGATATTATGGAAACGGCTGTGCTCAATCTTGTATCGGTGGTGGTATTGGATTTTTTGTTTTTTTTGTTTTTTTAATTCTTATAAGCATACTTGTAGCATTTGGAATTCTTGCTAAAAATGAAGCAAATAAACAAGGAAGAAGTGAAATAGGTTGGTTTTTCTTAGGATTCTTTTTCTTGTTTAATGCTTTTATAGCGTTGAAAGTTTCTAAGGTGGCTGATGAAGAAGGGCATAATATTGATTTATGGTCAACGTTTGGCATATTTTTTGGTTTTTCGGCAATTGTTATCTTTGCAACAGGATTAAACGCAGAAAACAAATCACACGATTTTGATTGTTGGTGTCTTTTAGGATATTTCTTTGGTATTTTTGCGTTGCTAATTTCTTGTTTCTTAAAGCCTTATGAAGCAACAAAACAGCATAATGCTGTAGCATCTTCAATGGTGTCACAAAAAAGTTCGGCTTTACAAAAAACTATAACTCAACCAATACAACGAAAAATATGGATTTGCCCAAAATGTGGATGTAAAAATATTGACGCAGCAAAATATTGTATAAGTTGTTATACTGAAAAGCCAAAAAAATAAAAAATCAACAAAAAGCGCCGGATAAGGTTTTGCCTTATCTGGCGCATGTTTTTTTAAGACAGTCTGTAAGCCGAGTTCTGTCGTGTACGGTCATTTATCTACGAATATTGTTACCAATATCCCCTAGCGATATTTGTTAAACCCTTTCGGTGAAACTCCCTATATGAAAAGGTTTGTCAATCTTGCGTCAGGTGGGGTTTACATTTGCCCCATGCGTTACCGCACGGGCGGTGCGCTCTTACCGCACCTTTTCAGCCTTACCTAATAAATAGGCGGTTGTTTTCTGTTGCACTTTCCTTAAAGTCACCTTCACCGGGATTTCTCCGGCACCCTGTTTCTATAACGCTCGGACTTTCCTCATTGACAGGCTCTCCCTGTCCCCGCGACCGTATAACTATCTTAAAAAGGAATTTTATTATATACCATTTTTTTTGATTTGTAAAGTATTTTTATTGACCAAAGTTTTCCACAATAAATAAAAAAGACGATTAAGCGATATTCGTTTAGCCGTCTTTTTCATTATTAATGCTTAATATTTTAAGCAGTTTTAAGGTTCTTCTTAAAAAAGATTTTGAACAAACCGATTTATAAGTCATCGGCATCTTGAACGGGTTTACTATACATATCGTCTATATCGACACCCGTATAAGAACCTTGTGTGTCAAAATTGCTCGACATTGATTTAATTTTCTTATCGACAATTCTTCGTGCCACTTTGTTGACTTTTGTTAGTGGTTTTACTTTTCTTCTTATCTCTCATAATTTTCCCCCTTGGTAGTATTATGGGTAGAAACTCGCATTTTATACAAAATGCGACAAAAAATTTTATTTTTAATATAAAGAAAAGCCCTGTACTTTTTTGAATTGCAAAAAAGTACCAAAAAACGTGGGGAGTTGCGATTCTCCCCACACCCCTACAAACGCTTTAAAGCGTTAAACTTATAAAAAAAGAGAGCGAATTGCTCTCTTTTAATTTTAAAATCGTTATTTACCTAACGCCTATTCTAGTTGCCTTTGCGTTTCCTGATAAAATATCTTTGATTGAGTGTTTTGCTGAAGCGATTATTACTTTAGTGCCGATTTTAACTGCTTCTTTCACGTATTCAAGTTTTGCTTTCGCTCCGTTTGCACCAACCCTAGACGCGCCGTTGCAATAATTTTCACATTCGGTGATATTTTCTAAAACTTCATTTATATTTGCGCCTGAAATTTCTTCAATCAAGGTTTTAGGATTTTTGCTATCGCGATAAATTCCGTCTGCACTCGTTAAAATAAGCAAGGTTTTTGCCTTAACTAAGCAAGCAATTTGAGAAGCCGTTTCGTCGTTATCAACACATTCAACAACTTTTGAATTTTTCTTTTTCAAACTTTGAATTTCAAACCTACGACTTTCTTCGGTAGAGATAGCGTCGTTATAATTGATGATAGGAATTGCGTTTTGTTCTTTGCAACGAAGAAGCATTGCCTTTAAGTGTTCGCGTTTTTGTTCATCGTTAAAGTGTTGGTGTTCAACTAACACTTGGCGAACGGAATATTTTGCATCAATATATTGACGGTAAGTTGACATTAAGATTGATTGACCTTGTGCCGAATAATCGGTTTTAACGTCTTCTTGAGGGCCTTTAAGTTCTTTGCCGTTTCTCTTAACAAAGTCAAGTCTGCCGATTTCAGTTGCGCCACTAGTAACCCAAATGTATCCCGGCTTTAACTCGCTTGATAATCTTGCAAGAAGGGTATAGTCTAAGATATTGTTTTCCTTGTTTATTAGCGCCATCGAACCGATTTTGCCAACTAATTCAACGTCAAATTTCATTTTAATCGCCTTTTTAATAAGTTTTATACCGTTATTATATATTAAAAACGAAAAATATACAACAAAATTGGTATTGCTTTTAATGTTTTTGGCAAAAATTAACCTAATAAATAAATTTTAAGGAGATTAAAATGAAAGACAAAAACTCAAAAACACAAGAAAATTTGCAAAAGGCTTATTTAAGAGAATCGGGTGCGTTTAACGAGTATACTTTTTACGCCGAACAAGCAAAAAAAGACGGATTTCAAGAAATTGCCAACGTTTTTACTCAATTTGCATTAAACGAACAAGCGCACGCAAAGGTTTGGTTTAAGTTGTTTCACGGAATTAGTAATACTCAAGATAACCTTAAGGATGCTGCCGACCTTGAAAATTTTGAAAGAAGGGTATTATATGCTGATTTTGCTAAAACTGCACGTGAAGAAGGTTTTGAAGATATTGCAGAAATTTTTGACGGTGTTGCAGCGATTGAACGCCAACACGAAGAAAAGTATAAGCAACTATTAGATTGCGTAAAAAACGACGAGTGTTTTTCTTCTAAAAAGGAAGTTTGGTGGCAATGTTCGAATTGCGGACATCGTCACAAAGGCTTAACTGCCCCTGAAACATGCCCCGTTTGTTCTCATCCACAAGCATTTTTTGCAATCAAAAAGTAAAAAAACACCGTTGCGAAAGCAACGGTGTTAAATTTTTATCTTTATATTATTTTGCAAGTTCGAAAAGCGTCTTTTTATATATTTCGTAAGCATTAATTAAATCTTCTTTTTTAACTCTTTCATTTGCATCGTGGATATTTGTTTCATAAGTCTTAAAGTCTGGACCGAACGCACAACCCTTATTAAAGCATCTTGCAAACGAACAGCCACCCATAGTGGTCGGCTTATCGTTCGTTCCCATAACCGAATTATACGCATTATTAAGGGCGCTAACGAACCAACCGTCTTTATCAACCATCATAGGAAGATGTTTTTCAAAATAAGAATATTCTAAACCAAAAGTATCAAAAATACTATAAATCTCTTTAGGGTTGATAGGCGCTGGAATTCTTACGTCGCAAGAAATTTTAATCTTGCCGTTTTCTTCTTCGATAAGGTCAGGTGAAAAAGTAACGCCACCTTGTTCATTTTTAATATCGAAAAGTTTTGCCTTATCGTTAAACAAGTAATCAACTACGGCATGAACCTTTTCGCCCATTTCTAAAAAGTAAGAAAAGAGTGGTTTAAGCGCGTTTTTGCCTAAATGTGGATTAGAACCGTGCGCAGCCTTGCCTACACTTTCAATAACATTGCCATTTTTTAAGTTTAATCCGTGCTTTTTAATTAATTCAAGGTCAATTCCGTCTATATCGGCAACGCAAGAAGCGTAATCACAAACTGCGTTGATAACCGTTCCCCCTTTAAGATTATGGAATTTTTTAAGCGCAGGAATATAAAAATCCGTTACCGTTATACCTTTTTCGGCATAGCCAACGGGGAAGTTCCCGTCAGGCGAAAATCCATATTCTGGCATTACCGTTTGAGTTTTAAGATATTCGTAATCTTGCCAACCCGTTTCTTCGTTACAGCCAACGAACAAGCGAAATTTTTTATTAACTTTTCTAGCATTTTCTTTGAGTTCTTTTAAGGCGTATAAAAGCATAAGGCAAGGACCTTTATCGTCCATAAGTCCACGTGCAAAATAAAATCCGTCTTTAAAAGTTAAGGTAAACGGGTCGCTACCCCAACCGTGAGATACGGGCACAACGTCAAGATGACCAATTATGCCGATTTCTTCGCCCTCACCGAAAGTAACTTCACCTGCGTAATTATTATAGTTTATAGTGTCAAACCCAAAAGTGTTTGCTAAAGACAAGAAAAATTCTAAAGCCTTTTTGTTTTCTTCACCGAAAGGCGCGTTTTCGCTTGCTGGAGAAGATACGGTTTTAAAGGAAATTAAAGTTGATAAGTTTTCAATAAAGTTTTCAAAATCTTTCATTAAAACACCCATAAACAAAGTTGTTTAATTTATTATACTACATTTTAAATAATATTACACCAAAAAGATTGTATTTATTTTGTTTTTTTTATATTTTATGATAAAATAAATTCGTATGGTGAGTGACGAAAATTTACACGCGGGTCACCGCGAAAGAATGCTTAATAAGTTTGCCGAAAACCCTAACGCCTTTTCCGACTACGAAATTTTGGAAATGTTGCTTTTTTATTTTATTCCAAGGAAAAACACCAACGGCATTGCACATAAGTTAATCAGGGCGTTTGGTACGATTGATAGGGTTTTTGTTGCAAGTTATACCGAACTTAAATCGGTTGACGGCGTAGGCGAAAAAACTGCAAAAGGGCTTTTGCTTATTTCTAAAATTATCACGGAAATAAGGTCAAGAGAGAAAGAAAAGCCCGTACTTTTTAATTATTCGGCAGTAAAGGAAAATTTAAGTGCTTACTTTTCTAAACTTAAAGATGAGAAGTTTTTACTTCTTCTATTAGATAAAAAATATAAAGAAATTACTAAGATTGAATTTACCGATGAGAACACGCGTCAAGTTACCGCGGAAATTCCTGAAATTGCCAAAGCGTTCGCTTTACATAAGCCTTCCTTTGCTATTATTGCTCACAACCACCCAAGCGGAAGTGCTGAGCCAAGTTTAGCAGATAATTTAACAACTAAGAAAATTAATCTTTTATGTGAAGTTCACGGCGTAACGCTAGTTGACCACATAATTTTTACAAAATACGATTCGTTTAGTTATAACGATAAAGGGCAACTTAAAGATATTAAAAAGGTTGCCGATTTAAACAAAATTTTGACAAGTCAAGGAGATTATCAATGAAAAAGGTAAGAACTCGTTTTGCCCCAAGCCCTACGGGATATTTGCATATTGGCGGACTTAGAACTGCCCTTTACGGCTTTTTATATTCAAAAATGAACGGTGGCGATTTTATTTTAAGAATTGAAGATACCGATACGGCTAGATACGTTGACGGTTCTGTTCAAATTATTTACGATACTATGCGCGACTCTAAAATTATGTATGACGAAGGTCCAGACGTTGGTGGAAACTATGGTCCTTACGTTCAAAGCGAAAGAAAGGAAATCTACACTGAATATGCTAAAAAACTTGTAGAATTGGGTGGTGCATATTATTGTTTTTGTAAGCCGGATAGATTGGAAGGATTAAAAGATGAAGTCGGTAATTTGCGTTACGATAAACATTGTTTAAATCTTTCAAAAGAAGAAATTCAAAGAAGAATTGACGCTGGCGAACCTTACGTTATTCGTCAAAACGTTCCTACGGAAGGCTCGGGAACTTATAACGACTTAGTTTACGGGGATATTACCGTTGATTATAAGGATATCGAAGACGGAATATTAATTAAGAGTGACGGTATGCCTACCTACAACTTCGCAAACGTTATCGACGACCATTTAATGGGTATCACACACGTTATTCGTGGGATTGAATATCTTTCTTCTACCCCAAAATACAACTTAATGTATGATGCTTACGGTTGGGAACGCCCCGTATATATCCACTTGCCACCGATTATGAAAGATGCGCAACATAAACTTTCTAAAAGAAACGGTGATGCTAGTTATGAAGATTTTGTTAAAAAAGGATACGTAAAAGAATCTATCGTTAACTATATCGCACTTTTAGGTTGGAGTCCAAAAGGAAACGTTGAAAAAATGAGTTTAGATGAACTTATTAGCAACTTTTCTTTAGAAGGCATCGGCAAGTCCCCTGCAATTTTCGATGAAACTAAAATGAAATGGTTGTCAGGTGAATATATTAAAGAAATGTCTATGGAAGAGTTTAAGGCCGTTAGTTACGACTTCTTGCAAAAGAGTAAGGCTTACGGTAAATATGATGAAGATAAACTTTTAGCACTCGCTAAAGGCAGAGTTCAAATATATTCGGAAATTCCAGAAAAAATTGACTTCTTAGAAGAGTTTGAAAAATTTGACCCTTCATTATACGAAAACCAAAAACAAAAATCAAGCGTTGAACTTGCAAAAGAAATTCTTCCAAAAATCAAAGAAGAATTGTTGGGCGTAGAAAAATGGGAAAATTCAACCTTGTTTGAAGTTTTAGTTGGATTATCGATAAAACTTGAAATTAAAAAGCAAGCACTTTTATGGATAACTAGAATTGCTATTACCGGTAAAGAATCTACGGCTGGTGGCGCAACTGAAATTGCTGATATTTTAGGAAAAGAAGAAACGATTAGAAGAATTGATTGTGCTATTAGTGATTTAGCCTAAGTAATCATTATATGAAAAGAAAAATAGTGACGAAATATAAAAAATAAAAGCAGTATCAAAATATAAAGAAAAGAAGCAACGAAGATGTTGCTTCTTTTCTTTTACTGCTATTTATTGCAGTAAGGATTATATGAAAACAAAAAAATTTAAGGCAAAACTAGGTGGCGCATAAAAATTAACTTGAAAAAACGTTATGCGCCAAAAACTTTTTTCTCAACATATTTATCGTTGTTTTCTAAATGAATAACAAACTTTTCTATTCCATTTGCAATTTTTTCAGCCATTTCATAAATTAAATTTAATCTTGTTAAATTAAATAAGTTGTGGTTTTGCATGGACTTTCCCGCAACAACTGCGATTATACTTACGTCACCGATTACTTTTAGGTTTTTATTAACTCCAAGACCTGGTTTTAAGCCTTTGTCAAAGACTTTAATCAATCCAACGTCATCGCTATTTCCAATCGCTGCATCAATTGCAATTTTTATGGAATTTGGGTGAAGATTATCTAAATAAGTTCCCGCAGTTTCTACTTCTTTTGCTGTAATTGGAAAATTGAGAGTTCCATAAACGTATGAATTAATCCTTTTTTTCTTTAATAACGTGCCTATAAGTGGTCCTAAACTATCTCCTAAAACCAAATCACTGCCGATACATATAAATATTGGTTTTTTCGATAAATTGTTGCAATCTAATAATGCTTGAAAAATCCCGTTTGAACAATTTTCGTTAAATGCAGAAAATGAAAAACTTTTATTCATAAGTTAAAAACTCTCCAAAGCAGTTGTAATTTCTCTATCTTTATACCCTAAAATTATAAAAATATACTTATTAATGAAAATTAATGCAATAATTAATAAAACTCTTGCGGAAAGTTAAAAATTGTGTTATCATATCACTATAAATAAAATAAAGGTGATTAATAATGAATTTACTTCTAGCGAGCATTTCGCCAGCAGTAATTGACACTATCGCCATCGTTTTTGTTTTAATATTCGCAATACTTGGATTTATAAAGGGTTTTGCAAAATTATTCGTTAAAGTATTTGGAACTATATTAAGTTTATTGCTTGCAGTACTTCTATGCGCTAGCGCAACTGAATTTTTACAAGCGAAGTTTGGTTTTGTTAGCGCCTTGGCTGTAAAACTTGAGGGCGCATTAACTTCTATCTTTGGTGATAAGTTAATGAACACAACGCTTGAAACTGTTGCAAACGAAGGTTTAAGCCAAAACGGGTTAAACAGTTTAATAATTCCAATGATAATGTCATTTTTGCAAGATTCTTCTATTCCAACGAACACAACCTTAAATCAAATAATATGCCCTACGTTTGCTTATTATTTAATAATGATTATTTCAATAATCGTTTTATTTATTATATTTAAGATTTTGTTCTTTTTAATTGGCGAAATGACAAGAAAAATGTACGCGTTAAGGTTAATTGCTGTTACTGACAGGCTTTTGGGCTTCCTTTTGGGGTCGATTAGTGGGATTATTTACTTACAGATGATTACTATGGTTGTTGGCGTTATTCCTATTTCGTTTTTTCAAGAAATAAGCATAGCACTTAGTAACACAAAGTTTGTTTCATTTGTTGTAAACGTCAACGTATTTAATTTGATTTTCAATGGTATATCTTTTAATGATATGTTTTCTTTTGTAAAATCGTTAATTACTAAGCAATAATAGTTAAAAATCTATTAAAAAAGCATTAATTTTAATAAAAAACCACTTTTTAAGTGGTTTTTTCTTTATTTTAATATAGATTATAATAAAATAATGAAACATATTAGTGTTTTTATTGCTAAAATGTTTCACGTGAAACATTACTTTTGTATTCGTTCTATTAAAATGTTTCACGTGAAACAATTTTACATAGATATGGTTTTTTCTTTTTAAAATTAGATAGTAATTGCAAAACTTTGGCAAAAAGTTAACCTTGTGAGATAGAATAGCGAAAATTTTTGCCGAAGAAAAATTTTACCCATTCTCGCTCAGGCCGTTAAAATGACAATTTTTAAAATGCTAAAAATTAGCAAATTTTTGACTTTTTTTGATTATAACTTAATATTTTGACTTGCAAACTCATTTTATTAATATGTTAGAAAATTCTATTTAATTTGTAAAATGTATTTTACGCATAATTAATTTTTGTGTGCAAAATTTTATTAAAACCAATGCGTTTAATTATAAAAATGCGCTGGCGCAACCTAAAAATATAGGCGCATAAAAAATTTTGTTAAATTTTTCCTATTTTTTACCAAAAAACTTTAAAAATCTATTGTATTTTACTGAATAATATAGTATACTAATATAAATAACCGCACTCGGTTTTATTGCTCAACGTGTTTATTCAAGGTTATTTAAACATTTTTTGCGTATACTATACCGGTAAAACGATATAAAGGAGACATATAATTGAAAACTAAAAAACCAAAAACAATATGGATAGTGTTAGCGTTTATAGTTTTAGTAATCGGCGCATTATCCTTTATGAATTGCATAAACGGAAGAACTAAAGTTAAATATTCTTCGTTTTATTCTGCCGTTACCAACAGTAGTGCCGTCACCGGTATTACTTTAGATGACGACAATGAAATAGTAAAGGAAATTACTAAGTTAAATACTAACGTTTTAGGTGCTAAAATCACTAACGTTTACTATGATTTATACGTCGTTGAATTTGACGTTTACGTTGAGTACGTTAACGGTGGACGAAATACTTTTAGATTTACGACCGTTTCTTCTCGCGCCGACGTTGACGTTATTCAAGATGAATTGATTAGAATCGGCGCAACCTTTGATAATGCTGACCCTAACGAAGGCTCTCTCTGGTCATCGTTATTACCAATTATTGGTTGCGTTGCCGTTGCAATCGTGTTCTTTATCTTGATGTCGCAAACACAAGGTGGAACGAAGAGCGCAATGAATTTTGCAAAAACTAATGCTCGCGTAAACCATAATATTAAAGTGAGATTTAGCGACGTTGCTGGCGCTGAAGAAGAAAAGGCTGAACTTGCCGAAGTCGTTGACTTTTTGAAAAATCCTAAAAAATTCTCGGAATTAGGCGCAAGAATTCCAAAAGGCGTTCTTTTAGTTGGGCCTCCGGGAACGGGTAAAACTTTATTTGCAAAAGCCGTTGCAGGTGAAGCGGGTGTTCCTTTCTTCTCTATAAGTGGTAGTGACTTCGTTGAAATGTTCGTTGGTGTCGGCGCGTCTAGAGTAAGAGATTTATTCGACGTTGCAAAAAAGAGCATGCCTTGTATCGTGTTTATCGATGAAATTGACGCAGTTGGTCGTCAACGTGGTACGGGTATGGGCGGTGGCCACGACGAAAGAGAACAAACCTTAAACCAACTTTTAGTTCAAATGGACGGGTTCGAAACTAACGATGGAATTATCGTTATGGCGGCAACCAACCGTGCTGATATTTTAGACCCAGCATTGCTTCGCCCAGGTAGATTTGATAGACAAATTTACGTGAACGTTCCTGACGTTCGTGGTAGAGAAGCAATATTAAAAGTTCATGCTAGAAACAAGCCGTTAGCACCTAACGTAAACTTTAAGACCGTTGCGAGAATGACGAGTGGTTTTTCGGGCGCAGACCTAGAAAACTTGCTTAATGAAGCAGCGATTTTAGCGGCTAGGGATAACAGAAAATATATTGCGAATAAAGACCTTTACGAAGGTATTAATAAAGTGTTGATGGGTCCTCAAAAGAAGAGTAGATTAGTTACCGAAACGGATAAGAGAATAACTGCTTATCACGAATCGGGTCACGCAATTTTAGCAAGGCTTTTGCCACATTGTGACCCTGTACACGAAGTGTCCATTATACCACGCGGTCAAGCGGCTGGATATACGATGACAAGACCTGATAGCGACGATAATCATTTAACGAAAGCAAAACTTCTTGACGATATCGTTATGACGCTTGGTGGTAGAGTTGCTGAAGAACTTATTATTAAAGATATTTCAGCAGGGGCATCTGGAGATATTCAAGCGGTAAGTAAACGCGCAAGGCTAATGGTTACCGAATGGGGTATGAGCGAAAAGGTTGGCCCAATTTCTTACGGTGGCGAAAGAGAAGTTTTCATCGGTCGCGATATGGCTTCACACGTTAATTACAGTGAAGAAACTGCTGCGATTATCGATGAAGAAATTAGATTAATAATTGATAACGCGCTTCAAAAAGCACGAGAACTTTTAGGTAAAAATAAGAAACTTCTTGACGTTATGGCAAGACTTTTAGTTGAAAGAGAAACAATTTTCAGCGAAGAAGTTGATATGATTATGGACGGAAAGAGCGTGGAAGAAATTATCAAATTTATGGATGAAAACGAGCGTTCGTTGAGTGAAAATCCGTTTGAAAGAAAATCGGCAAAAAGCGTGATTATTCCTGAAGAAAAGGAAGAAGTTACCAAAGAAAAAACGGAAGAAAAAACCGAAGAACAAAAACAAGATAAAGAAGATAAATAATAATTAAAAAAAGCATTGATAATACTTGCAAAGGAGAAAGGTATGGGAAAAATAATTGCTTTTTCAAATCAAAAAGGTGGCGTTGGTAAAACGACGACTTGTGTTAACTTATCTGCATACTTAGCCGAAAAAGGTTATAAGTGTTTGGTTGTTGATTTAGACCCACAAGGTAACGCAACGAGTGGTTTAGGTTTTGCTAAAAGTGAAGTTAAAAATTCGGTGTATAACGTTATGATTGACGATATGCCGATTGAAGATGCCGTAGTTAAAACCTGTGTTGATGGATTAGATATTTTACCTTCTAACATTGACTTAGCTGGCGCAGAAGTTGAACTTGTTTACGTTAAGGATAGAGAACACGTTTTAAGGCGCGTTTTGGAAAAGGCTAGAGCAAGTTACGATTTTATTACGATTGACTGTCCACCGTCACTTGGACTTTTGACGATAAACGCGTTAGCATCAGCCGATACGGTTATAATTCCAATACAAAGTGAATATTACGCGCTTGAAGGGTTAAGCCAACTTATGAACACGATTAAACTAGTTGTAAAACACTTAAATCCGTCGTTAAAGATAGAAGGCGTCGTTCTTACGATGAACGATAATAGAGCGATAATTTCCCGTCAAATTTCTTCGGAAATCAAAAAATTCTTTGGAAAGCGCGTTTTTGAAACGGCTATTCCAAGAAATATTAGACTTGCCGAAGCGCCAAGTCACGGCGTTCCAATAATGCTTCACGATACTAAGTGTTCGGGCGCAAAAGCATATTTAGCCTTGACGGAAGAATTTTTAGAAAGACAACCGTCAAAGAAAAATTAAAGGAAAAAGTAATATAAAAACATATAAAACTTTGGAGATAAAAAGATGAAACCAAACAGAGGATTAGGAAAAGGTTTATCCGCATTATTTTCGGAAACCGAAGAAGATTACGGTAAGAGTTTGTTGTTTGACGAAGAACCGATAGCAACTGAAAAAGGTGAAAACGTAACGGAGATTGAAATTTCTTCAATTTTTGCAAACCCAAACCAACCAAGAAAGGCGTTTGATGAAACAGCGTTAAACGAACTCGCTTCTTCTATTGCTAAACACGGCGTGATTATGCCGATTATCGTTAATAAGAGTGGCGATAGATATATGATTATCGCGGGTGAACGTCGTTTTCGTGCAAGTAAGATTGCTGGGTTAACGAAAGTTCCCGTAATCGTAAAAAATTATAATGAAAGACAAATCAAGGAAATTTCTTTGATTGAAAACTTGCAAAGAGAAGACCTTAATCCTATTGAAGCGGCAACGGCAATGCGTTCGCTTATGGAAGATTACGGAATGACGCAAGAAGAACTTGCAGATAGAATTGGTAAATCTCGCCCTGCAATCGCTAACACGTTAAGACTTTTAGAACTTTCTCAAGAAGTTATTAAACTCGTTGCCAACGGTGCTTTATCTGCAGGGCATGCAAGAACCTTAAAACCACTTCCACAAAACGAACAAGTAAAGTTTGCTGAAGCAGTAATAAAAGAAGGACTTTCGGTTCGTGACGTTGAAAAACGCGTAAGAGAATATTTTGCTCCACCTGAAGAAAAGGCTAAAAAGAAAGCGAAAATGGAACTTTCTTTAGAACTTAAAGAACTCATCGTGGATATGCAAAGAGTTTTCGGCACGCGCGTTAACGCAATCGGTAACGATAAAAAGGGTAGAATTTATATCGACTATTATACCCGTGACGATTTAGATAGATTGAGCGAAATCTTAGAATTTGTAAAGAACAGCAAAAAATAAACGTTGCAATATTAATTAACAAGGAGATACGTTATGAGTTGGGTTTACATTTGGCTTGGCGTAACGGCGCTGGCTCTCATTATAGAATTTGTGAGCAACGATATGATATCCATCTGGTTTGCAGGTGGGGGAATCGTTGCAATGATTATATCTGCATTTGGCGTAAGTTGGTACGTGCACGTGCCTATATTTATAGTTTTGTCGATGGTGCTTTTGTTGACGTTTAGAAAAATAGTGATGAAATATTTATATAAAGGCGAAAGTAGGACAAATGCAGATTCAGCGATAGGTAGAGAATACATACTTATGACAAATATTGCATTTAATCAAGCAGGTACGATAAAGATAAACGACGTGGTGTGGAATGCTGTTGCTGAAACACAAGGCGAAGAGATACAGGCAGGAACAAAAGTTAAAGTTTTGGCAATTAAAGGAAATAAATACATAGTAAAAGAAGTCAAATAATAAAGGAGAAAATATGAATCCAATTTTAGTAGTTTTAATAGTTTTAGCAATAGTATTTTTTATAATACTTGTTTCATCAATAAAAATAGTGCGTCAATCAACTGCGGTGGTTGTTGAACGCTTAGGTAAATTCCATAGACTCTTGCACACGGGTATTCATATTATATTTCCGTTTATAGACAAGGTCGTTGGTGGCCCTATAAGTTTAAAAGAAAGAGTTGCAGATTTTGAGCCACAACCAGTTATAACCAAAGATAATGTTACAATGCAAATTGATACAGTCGTATATTTTCAAGTAACAGATGCAAAATTGTTTACTTATGGTGTAGAAAGTCCTATACGTGCTATTGAAAATCTTACGGCAACTACTTTGCGTAATTTAGTGGGTGAGCTTGAACTTGATGGAACGCTTACTTCGAGAGATACTGTTAACAGTAAAATGCGCATAATCTTAGACGAAGCAACCGACCCATGGGGTATTAAAATCAATCGTGTAGAACTTAAAAATATTCTTCCTCCTAGAGATATTCAACAAGCGATGGAAAAACAAATGAGGGCAGAACGTGAGCGTCGTGAAGCTATTCTAAAGGCGGAGGGCGAGAAGAGAAGTAGCATACTTGTTGCAGAAGGCGAAAAAGAGGCAATGATTTTACGTGCAGAAGCGAAAAAAGCTGCAGTTATTGCTGAAGCAGAAGGTACGGCAAGCGCTATTAAACTTATAAACGAAGCAAATCCAAACGCGGCTTATCTTACCATTAAAGGATATGAGGCTCTTAAAGTTATGGCAGATGGAAATGCAACAAAAATAATTGTACCTAGTGAAATACAAAACGTAACGGGACTTCTTGCTAGTCTTAAAGCAGTAGTTGAAGAAGATAAAACGGCAAAGAAAAACTAATAAAAAAGGGCGAGAATTCGCCCTTTTAATTTGAAAAAGTTATGCTAGAATTTAAAAAACTTGGAAAAAACGTTAAAATTATAGAAAAATATATTAATAAATCGACCATTTCTTTTTGTGACATTTCGCTTGGGGTAAAGTTTATGTGGGGTGACGATTTCGTTATTGATTACGCTATCTTTAACGACACTTTAATTATGAAGGAAACCTGCCCCGATTACGCCGACGCTTTTTATTATCCTATGGGAAAGGATATCGACGGTGCGTTAGAGCAAATTGAACTTTACGCAAAAGAAAAAAATTTGCCACTCTTATTTTGTTGTTTGGATAATTTGACGGCGGGTAATTTATCTAAAAGATATGAAAAGGTAAAAATTTATAACGACCGTGATTGGAGCGACTATATTTACGATGCTGAAAAATTTAAAACTTATTCAGGCAAAAAGTTTAGTGGGCAAAGAAATCACGTAAACAAGTTTAAGAGATTATATCCAAATTATTCTTTTAAGGTGATAGAAGAAAGCGACTTTATAAGAATTAAAGATTTTCTAGAAGAATTTAAAAGCAATACGGAATTTTTAAGATGGACTGAAGAAATTGAGCAAAGAAAGGTGTTTGATTTGGTTCAAAATATGTTTAACCTTTCACAAGTTGGTGGGCTTTTAGAAGTCGAAAATAAGGTGGTGGCGTTTTCGGTTGGTGAAATTATAGGGGATACTTTAATCGTTCATATTGAAAAAGCATTAACTAAATTCGACGGCGTTTATCCAACTATGGCGCAAGAGTTTGCGAAAGCCTTTTGCGACGATAAAATAAAATTTATAAACCGAGAAGAAGATTGTGGGGATACGGGTTTAAGAATTTCTAAACTTCAATATCAGCCTATAGAAGTTAAAGAAAAAAACCTACTTAAAGCATATACTTTATTTGATAGAATAACTTCGCCCGTATTGATTAAAACCGACCGATTGACCATAACCGAAATTGAAGAAAAAGATAAAGAAACTTACTTTAAACTTTATTTAGACGATGAATTAAATAAGTTTTGGGGATATGATTATAGGGAAGATTTAGGCGAAAACAAACCTAGTCCTGATTATTTTTATAACTTTCAAAAATCCTTAAAAAACAAAAAGGAAGAATTTTCTTTTGCCGTTAGACTAAACGAAGAAATGATAGGCGAACTCGTTTTACACAACTTTGACTTTTTTGGTGGCGTAGAGATGGGCTTTAGATTTTTTAAGGATTTTCAAAAAAAAGGTTATGCAATAGAGAGTGCAAGCGCGCTAAAAGATTACGCTTTAGAAGTTTTAGGCGCAAAAAAACTAAAATCAAGATGTTTTAAGGAAAATTTACCATCAAAAAAATTAATTGAAAGATTAGGCTTAAAAATAAAAAAAGAAACGGATACACATTTCTTTTTTGAACTTATATAAAGAAAAACGGTTGTGTTTCGGCAGTTCCTTAAGAAAATTTTAGTTCATCACAAAAGTGTAGCCCACTATACTTCGCAAAGATAGCGAAATATGGTGGGCTTTTCATATCTACAACAATTAGTTAATATAGTTATATTTTTAGCCTTGTGGCTAAAAGTTATATTGTTTACGCAGTAAACAGTTTAGCCGAGCGAAGCGCACGCCAACTGCGTAAGCAGTTTTATTTTGGCTAATGCCAAAGTTATATTAAATAAATCCACAACTTGCCGAAAGGCAAATATCACTGCCGATAGGCAATATCACTCGTCGTTAGACGAATATCACAAATCCGCAAGGATTTATTTAGTTGCCGAATCCCTTGTAGGGAGTCGGCTAACGCAACCGTTTTATTTTTTAATTATCCATTAATTGTTGTGGATAGGCTAAAAGTAATTCCTTAAACGCTTTTCCGCCGTCGTTTTCAATAACCGTGTAATTAGAAAGGTCAAGTTTGTCGTAATCGACTTGCGCGTTAACCCTTGCTAAAATTTCTTTTTCATTTAGTTTAGAACGAGTTTTAACGCTTTCAATTCTTTCTTCAAGTGGTCTAGTGATAACTAAAACAAAATCGAATTCGTTTTGATAACCCCGTTCAAAAAGCAAAGGAACTTCAACGAACACAAGTCCTTTTAAGCGTTTTGTGCGCTTTTTTATTTCCTTTAACACCAAAGGTGTTACGGTTGAAGTAAGTTCTTCATATTTTACTTTATTAGAAAAGGCAATGTCAGCAATTTCTTTTTTATCAACCGTCAACTTGCATTTTCCCGTAACGGCAGTTGGGAACATTTTTTTTAGAAGTTTTTTAACGCTTCTTTTTTGATAAAGGTCGAAGGTGATTTGGTCGGCAGATAAAACGTTATAGCCTGCCATTTTAAGAACGTTTAACGCGTAAGTTTTGCCACTGCCAATTCCACCTGTAATAGCAATTAGTTTATTCTTTTTCATCGGTTTATTTAGCGTCAAACCAAGTTTTTCCACTACCAAGTCCTACGGTTAGTGGAACGGATAGTTTGACTGCTCCCTCCATTTCTTCTACTAGTATTTTTTCAACCTTTTCTTTTTCGTCGATAAAGGTGTCTACGATTAATTCATCGTGAATTTGCAAAATTAACTGTGATTTAAGATTTTCTTTTTTTAATCTGTTATAAACGCCAAGCATTGCAAGTTTGATTATGTCTGCACTAGAGCCTTGAAGTGGCATATTCATTGCAGCGCGTTCGCCAAACTGACGCGTCATAAAGTTGGTTGATAAAAGTTCTCTAATATATCTTTTTCTTCCTAAAATGGTTTTTGCATAGCCCGTTTCTTTTGCACCGTTTACGTTATCGTCCATATATTTTTTTACTTCGGGATATTCTTCAAAGTAAGAATTAATATAATTTCTTGCTTCAAACGGCGCAATTTTAAGTTGTTTTGCAAGTCCATATTCGCTTATTCCGTAAATTATGCCAAAGTTAACGGCTTTTGCCCTTGAACGCATAATAGGGGTAACTTCTTCTTCGGTAACACCAAAAACTTTTGAAGCAGTTGAACGGTGAATATCCCTTTCAGCGTTAAACGCATCGATTAAACTTTGACACTTTGAAAAATCAGCAAGAAGTCTTAGTTCAATTTGAGAATAATCGGCACTCACTAAAATTCTATCGTTACTTTTTGCCGTAAAGAATTTTCTTATTTCCTTTCCTTCGTCGTCGCGAACGGGAATATTTTGAAGGTTTGGTTCTTTGCTAGATAGTCTACCCGTAGAAGTAACCGTTTGGTTAAATGATGTGTGAATAAGCCCTGTCGTTTGGTCGATTAACGGCTTAAATCCTTCGATATAGGTAGAGTAAATTTTTTGAATTTGTCTATATTTTAGAATTAGTGGAATAATAGGGTGCTTATCTTCTAAGGCTTCTAAAACTTCGGCTGTGGTAGAGTAACCGAGTTTAGTTTTTTTGCCCTTTCCCACTTGAAGTTTTTCAAATAAAACGTCGCCTAATTGTTTAGGAGAGTTTACGTTTAAGGTTTTCTCGTCAGCCAATAAGCGAATTTGTTCTTCTAAGTTTTCAAGTTCAGTTTTATATTTTGCGCCAGCCTTATCAAGTTCTTCTTTTTCCACCTTAAATCCTGCAACTTCCATATCGAAAAGAACGTCGGCAAGGGGAAGTTCAACGTTATAATAAAGGTTTTCTTCTTCGCCCTTTAATTTTTCTTTTAGAAGATTTTTCGCGTGTAATAAAGATGATGAAGGGGTGCTTGACGGTAAGTCGTAAAGGAACAATAAATCGTCAAAGGTTTCGCTTTTACCAGAATAATCAACTAAATATTTCATTATGCTGACGTCGTCGCAAGGTGCGATAAGGTCAAAACCAACGGTTTTTCTTAAAAAGTGACGGAATTCTTTTTTATCGTATAAGACGATAGGCGTTTTACCTAAAAATATCGGTTTTAAAGCCGTTAAAATTTGCGATAAAGTAAATCCATCGTCAAGAAGTGAAAGTTGAACGGGAAATATAAATTCCGTGCTTCCGTTTGAAAGGTATACGCCCGTTTTATTTATATATATAGCAAGTTCTTTTGCGTTAAATATGTCGTTAAGGTCGTCTAATTTTTCAATTTTCACCGTTTTTGGTAAAGAAAAAGATAGTTCACTATTAAAAGTTTCGTCGTCTTTTTGTTGTTCAAACCACTCGTCTTTTTTATATAGAGATTTAAACTCAAGTTCAACGAATTTTTTGCGCACTTCGTTAGAAAACGGCAAGGTTAATATCATCTTATCAGTGTCGGTGTCAATCCCACAATCGCAGTTGATGGTGGCAAGCGTTTTCGATAGATAAGCACTGTCTTTTCCGTTGATAATTTTTTCGTAAAGTTTGCCTTTAAGTTGGTCTACGTTTTCGTAAACACCGTCAATATCTTTATATTCAGTTAAAAGAGAAAGGGCAGTTTTTTCACCCACACCTAAAACGCCGGGAATATTATCGGAAGAGTCGCCCATAAGCGCTTTTAGTTCAATTATTTGGTGGGGAAAAATTCCCGTTTTTTCAAAAAAGTTTGCTTCGGTATAAATTTCCGTGTCGGTAATTCCGCGTTTTGTAAAGTGAACTTCCGTTTCTTTGTCAACGAGTTGAAAAGAATCTTTATCGCCCGTGAAAATCATCGTTAAAATATTGGTGTGCTTCGCGATTGTGCCGATGATATCGTCTGCTTCAACCCCTTCTTTTTCGATAACTGCAACACCCATAAGTTTTAACACTTCTTTTAGTAGTGGAATTTGTGGGCGAAGTTCTTCGGGCATAGGCTTTCTTGTGCCTTTATATTCAGCGTACATTTTATGGCGAAAAGTCGGTGCTTTTAAATCAAACGCAACGGCAACGTATTTTGGCTTAACGTCGTCTAACATTTTAAAAAACATATTCATAAATCCGTAAACGGCGTTGGTAGGCGTGCCAATTTTAGTGGATAAAAGAGGCATAGCGTAAAACGCACGGTTTATTAAACTGTTTCCGTCAATCAACACTAATTTTTCCATAAAAAATCCTTATAATTGCTTGCTATTTGAAAAAAATTATGATATTATCTTATAGCAAGTTGAAAGAGAAAGGTTTTGAATAATTATATTTTACACATTAATTTTATCAAAAATACTCATAATTTGCAAGAGAAAAACAATAAAATATGCCGCTGTGGTGAAATTGGCAGACGCGCTGGACTCAAAATCCAGTGGTAGTGATACCGTGCCGGTTCGACTCCGGCCAGCGGCACCAAATCAGTATAATCCGAACCAAATACTTGTAACGAGTGAATGGTTCGGGTTTACTTTTGCACTTTAATCATAACAACGGTAGGAATTTATCTTCCTGCCGTTTTTTCTTTTTACGACAATAAAAGATAAAAATTTCTTTCAAAAAGAGTCAGGTGTACACGTTCTTGTACAGTTGAGTATTGACTTTTGTATTTTTATATGATAAAATAGAATTAGAAACACGAACATATGTTTAGGATATGATTTGTGTGGGTATATATAATTAAGGGGTTTCTGCCCCTTAATAAGGGGAAAGCAAACTTTAGTTTGCAAGGGGTTTGCCGTCCGCGGCGAGCGAATTTCCCCCTTTGTTTAGCTTGCAAGCATCGGCAGGCTTTGTTTGGCGTACATTTTTACGCTTATGGGAGATATTCTCACGTTTACCCGAAGTCGTTACATAAAGGGAAACAAAACGGCTTGCTTAGGGTTTTGTTGTCGTACAATTTTTTACGGCAATACGCTGTCCTTTCGCTAATAGGAAGCGGAAGGCTTGAAGAGGCTGACCAACTTTTCAAGTAGGCAAGTCGGAGGCCAAGCGGTCTTAGGAAGACAACAATGGGCACC
>JAZNQZ010000022.1:0-10240 GCA_045590475.1 Christensenellaceae bacterium | reverse complement strand
ATCAAGAAAATGTGTTAAAAATTAACATTTTTGGTAAGTTAAAATCAAAAACAAAAAAAATTAAAAAAATATAAAATTTTATGCATAAACAGTTGACAATAAATTTTTTTGGCTGTATAATGCGCTTGAAAAAAAGAAATAGGAGGTAACGAAAATATGAAGAATTTTTTTGATAGTTATGGAAAACTTTTTGAAAATGCTGACTACAGTACTTTTGTTTTAGTTGAAGCAAATGAAAGGAATTTCTAGGTAGTGATAAAGGATTAACTTTTCGGGTACTCTTGACCAATGGGTTAAGGGGCTTTTTTCTTTTAAAGAAGAAAAACACAAAGATGAGTGATATTGCCTTTCGGCAGTGATATTTGCTTCGCAAGTGTTATTTGCCTTTCGGCAAGTGTTATTCGCCTTTTGGCGAGTTGCCGTTATATTTTTTGAACTTTTTTCCTGATATTGCCTTTCGGCAGTGATATTTGCTTCGCAAGTGCTATTTGCCTTTCGGCAAGTGTTATTCGCCTTTCGGCGAGTTGCCGTTATGTTTTTTTGAACTTTTTTCGTGATATTGCCTTTCGGCAGTGATATTTGCTTCGCAAGTGTTATTTGCCTTTCGGCAAGTGTTATTCGCCTTTTGGCGAGTTGCCGTTATATTTTTGAAAATAAAAAGCATACTTAATTTGCAAGGCAGTAAATTAAGTATGCTATTTTTACGTTAAATAAAATTAACTATTATTTTTCATTGTTCTACAAGAAGAAATTAGCATTTTTCTTATTAATCCACATTCATTTTTTAGTTTTTTAAATTGATTTTCTTCCAAATAATCAGTTTCAAACAATAATTCTAGCCAATATTCACTCTCATAACACTCTTTTAATGCTATTTCTAGTTTTGAAATAAAATCAGCACCACCTTGTGCATATTGTGCTTCGTGAATATTTGCGCCAATACTTGTTCCCGAACGCAATAATTGATTAGTCAATATAGTTTCTTTTTTACGCGATTTAATTTCTCTTGTAATATAAACAACGTTTTTAGCAAATTCTTTTGCTTTATCTCTTAAAACACTCTCACTCATAAACAAATTATAGCATAAAGCAAATTAAAAGTAAAGTGATATAGTTTGTCTAAACGTAGTTCTAATTATACCACAACTTTTTCGGTGAGAAAAAATATCACTTTGCGTTAGCAAAATAAAACTGCGTTAGCAATATAACTTGCCGTTAGGCAAATATAACTAATAAAAAACCCATCGAATAAATCGATGGGAAAAAAATTATTCATAAATATTTTTTTCTATGCCCGACTTCAAGAACAAAAACGATAATTTTATCATCGTCAATTTTAGCAATAAGCCTATAATCGCCGATTCTATAACGCCACTTTCCTGAATGATTAGCAACTAACGCTTTACCGTGCATCCTTGGATTTTCACAGTTTTGCAAATTTTTTGTAATCCAATTTGTTATTATGATAAATCTTTGACGGTCAAGTTTATGAAGTTGTTTGACGGCTTTTTGAGTAAACTCAACCTTATACGTTTTTCCCATAACCGTTAATTACCTCTTCTAAAGAGTAGGTTTTAGGATTTTTCAAAAACTCCGCTTCGGCTTCTTCATAAGCCTTTAAGTCAAACTCATCTTCAATACGTTCCATAACAATTTTACGGATATATTCAGACGTGTTCATCCCATAAAGTTCCGCAAATTCTTTTATTAAGTTACGTTCTTTTTCGTTAACTCTAATAGAAATACCCATATTTGCACCTCCCTTTTGTAATACTATTGTAATACATTATATGCAATTTGTCAACTATTTATGCAAAAAAACTTATACCACAACTTTTTCGGTGAGAAAAAATATCACTTTGCGTTAGCAAAATAAAACTGCGTTAGCAATATAACTTGCCGTTAGGCAAATATAACTAATAAAAAACCCATCGAATAAATCGATGGGTTTTTTTAGTTTAATTTAAGTTATATAAAACTTATTTAATACCTGGAGTATAGATGAAGTTACCAATGTAAACGTCACATACACCGTTATCAGATGAAACAACGTTGAAGCAGTTATTTCTAGCACTTAAATTGTAGTTTTTAAATTGTCTAATTGTTGTAAAGAAATATGGATTATCCAAATCAATAGTTACTTTATGCCACTTGTTAGCGTCAAAAGTCATTGAAGCATTTGTTTTAACAGAATTGCCGTATTCATCTAAGGTGTAAGCCCTATAACCTGCAACAGACATTAATGAATGCACACTCCAATCATTTTGATAAGTTGGCCAGTTAAACGAACGTTGGTCGTTATTTCTAGCATAGTTTGTTGGAGAACCAATCATAATATAGAAGGTTAAGGTTGCACCCTTGAAGTAACCAGCTTCATATAAGGCTTGAAGTTCTTCAGCAGAGTAAGGTGATTTAACACCAACTTGAGCGCCAGAAATACCACCCTTTCTTGGAGATACGGTTGAATCAACAGCATCTCTGCAATCACCGATACGGATAGCGCCACCGGTATAACCGATATCGTTATTTACGGTATAAACTCCACCTAATGAAGTGTTGAGGTTTGCAACTTCTTCAGGGGTAAGATATGTTTCGCTATAACTTGCATCGTGTGATTCAAGACCAATACCAACTTGTGAAGCACTTGGAGTGAACCAATCACGATATGGAACAGGGTCTTTTTCAATTCTAGTTGTTGATTGACCACTACCTGTTGATGAGAATTCATCTTCTGTTGCAGTATACATTTCAAATTCTGCAACGTATAAGGTAATTGGATTATCAGCAGAAGCACCGATACATCTTGAGAGAGATGCAACGAAGAGCCATGGGTCTTTTTGCATTGCTGCTGCTAAATTATTAAGACTGATAATTTCAGTTTGCCACATGTTTGTTGGCAATTTAGTTCCCATTGGATTAGAAGTGCTTGGTTCACTTGCTGCGTGATAACCTGCACCTGAAAGAATTGAACGAGTATCATTTGACCACGACCAGTTAAGAACGGTAGGAACTGCAGCAGTGTTAACTTGAACAGCATAAGTAAATTTAACTGCGTTTACCTCGTATTTTTCGGTAAGTGCAAGATATTCAGCCTTAGTGTGTGGTAATTTTAAACCAACATAGTTATTATCACCACCAACAGTAACTGGTGTAAACTTCATTGAACCACGAGTGTTGGTATAAGCGTGCCAACCTTGGCTAAATGGCAATGCGTTAGTTTCTTCAGCCGTTACGTAGGTTGTAGTTTTTATTGCAAAGTTACCAGTCGCACTATTTTTCCAACCTGATGCAGGCATAGTTGCTAAAGTATCTAACTTCAAACTAAATGAACCTTCGTATGGAGTATGGGTAGTATTATCTAACTTAACGAATTCGATATCACCGAGATAGAAGTTATGATACGTGCCACCAGTCCAAGCAAATGAAGTTAAAGTAATAACCTTTTCCGTACAAGCAGTTGCGTTAGCATAAGCAGAGAACGGAATAACTAAATCTTGCCATCTGTTAAGAGTATAATTAGAAATTCCTGCTTGACCTAACAACGTCATTGCTTTTTGACGTTCAGCCACTGAAGTTGCATCAGTTTCAACCATATATGAAAGTTTGATTGCGTTAATCTTCTCTGCTTCATACATAGCGGTAAGTTCAGTTTTAGTATAGTTAATTGGAAGTAATACGTAAGTTTGAGAAGTTTGACCTGGAACGTATTTAACCATGCTTTCATTAGCGAAATCAGCATAATAAGTTGCAAGATAAGCATCAGTTGGCATATCTGCTTTTGCCTTTACAAGAGTTTCGTTTGATGCATAGGTTGAAGCACCCATCTTCTTCCAAGCGTATTGATCCGTTGAGTCACGACTATATACGGCTTCTTCAGCATAAGCGTCTACGTTAAAGCCAATCTTACCACGATAAACTGCATCAACAGGTTCTTGAGTTAAGAACTCAATATCCCCGATATAAACGTCTGCGCCACCATTAGTAGTACCTAGGTTAATGAAGAAAAGTTCATCACGGTTGAAAGCACTTACAAATTGGTCAATGGTTAAAACTTCAGTATTCCAAACTTTTGCATTAACAAACTTATTGAAATAATTAGTTGCAGTAACGTTGTTACCATTATTACGGATTCCAATTCTACTTAAAAGACCAGGAGAAGTCGCACTTGATGCTTCGTTGGTAACCATGGTATTTTCATCATAAACCATGTAAGAGAATTTAACGTGAGTATAACCTTCTCTTTTAGCGATTAACTTATATTCTGCTGAAGTATATGCAGGTAGGAATGTAACCCATTGACCCGTAACGTTTCTCATTACGACTGCGTCTTCAGGCGCCTTAGTATTATCAACGCCTTCTAATGCTTGCAATTCGGTTGAATCAGCGTATTCAACTGTATAAGTATCAGTTCTTGAGTAAACGGCAAGTTGACTGGTAGTACCGAAACGTTCGCCAAGTCTTTCAGTATCAAAATTAGTTGTATCAAGGTCAACCACACCGAAATCTGCAACGGTTGGGAATTCATATTCTTTAACAAATTCGATATCACCGATATAGAAATCAACGTTAAAGTTAATTCTTCCATCATCACCGCACAAATATGCAAAGTTCAAAATAGTTTCACCATCTTTACTAGTATCAAATGCACCGATAATGTTTGCCGCTGGCATATACATAGTATACCATCTGTTAACTAAGAAACGTTGTTTATCAGCCTTCAATGTTTTGGTACTATCAGCAACTTTATTGTTACTATCGTAAATAATACCTAATCCAGCACCAGCGAAAACGTTCGGTTGTTGGCTTGAAGGAACTTCTTCACCTTCATCGTTTAAATTGTACGTTTGAGTGTTATCATCATAAACATAAATGAGGTTTCTAATGTATGGATAAATTGAATCAGTATCGTGTGCTAAGAAACTAAACTTGATTGCATCGTTTTCAGCAACCTTTGCTTCCATTTGTGCCTTAGTATAGTTTTGTTTAACGAAATAGTTAATGTTATTTTTACCAGTAACTTTAATAGCGTTACCTTGATAGTTAACGTCATTTACAACGTCTGTTGGAAGGTCTTCTGCTGCAACGAACTCAGCATTAGTATAACCAACACCCCAATATCTACCAGCAGACTTTTCAGTTGCGTTGAAAATCTTGGTGTTTTGTGCAATAACGGTATCCATAGTTACTGTTTCACCCTTATTGGTTACTTCAACAGTACCTGCAAATACGCCGTTAGGGTTGTTATAAACTTCAATGGTATTATCGTTCATATCGATTTTACCAGCAAAGTCTTCCCCGATTGCAGCGAACGCACCGTCAACTACGATACTTTCCATTACCTTAAAGTATGCATTATCAAAGGTTTCACCATAAACTGCATCACCAGTACCTGCAACTGCGCTTGAAATTAACGCTAAGTCGCTTGCATCGGTAATTTGAACAGGGTCGTCTTCAGTTGCAAATGCCGTTAAGTGTGCTGCACCTTTAATTGCTTCAAGTGTGTTTGCACCACTCATATACGCTCTTGATGCTGCTTGCTTATATGTGCTTGCGTAGCCATCAGGATATGCGTATACGGTATCCGTTCCATCGGTTATGTATGCAACTAGAGTGTATCCAAGTTCTACGTTCTGTTCGAAAATACCCTTGAATGCAATCTTTGCAAAATATTCAGTGCTTCCTTCCACTTCTCTACCGATTGATGATTTATTAGCGATTACACCAGGTTTATCAGGATTGTTTTTATCTTGAAGATATGCTGCTTTGTCATCTCCGTTAGGATTTTTTAATCCGCTAATAAAGTCAAAAGTAGAAAGGTCGGCTACGTCTTTAGTTGAATGGTCGAATATCTTCTTTGGTGTTACCAAGAAGCCGAGTTCAACACCTTCGGTATCTTTTACGTACCTTGCGGTTGCTTCGTCCATCTTAACTGCAAAACGCATACCACTACCACTTGCACCTGCTGAATAATCTTCGCCTGTGCCTAAGCGAATGTCTGCACTTTCCACAATTTCAAAAAGTGTTACGTTGCTTGATGCACTTACCGGTTTAATCGTGCCTGCAAAAGCAAATACTGAAAGGGCGAGTATGAAACTTAATACAACGATTAATACGTTGCGACTTTTTAAAGTTCTCATAAGTTGTTTAAATCTCCCCAATCTTCGTCACCAACTTCGTTATCAAAACCTGAAAACATTAAAACGTCGGTCACGAGTTCTTCCACTTCTACTACCGGTGTAGAATATGTTTTCTTAATCATCTTAAAACCTCCTTGTTTTTTTTAGATTTTTTAGATTGATTTTTAAGTGATTAGTCTTCTCTTTCGCGCGTAATACATATATATATAATATATCACTCGCGTAAATATTATACCTTTGTTTATTTTCTTTGTCAACGCTTTTTTAAAACTTTTTTAAAATATTGGCTTTTTTTAACCTTTTTTATCGTTTTTTTCCATTTTTTTGAAATTATTCGTCTTTTAATTTATACGTTAATTTTTATGCTTTGTTATCCCTTTTTAAAGCCAAAAAAAAGGCAAAAATTTATAGTTTTTTGCCTTTTTTTGTCGCCGTTTTGTCGCCGTTTTGTCGCTGTTTTTTTTGTTATTTTCTTATCGCTCCGTTACCTTTAACGATATATTTCCAACTAACTAACGCGTCTAATCCCATCGGTCCTCTTGCGTGCATTTTTTGTGTGCTTATCCCTATCTCTGCACCCAAACCAAACACAAATCCGTCGGTAAATCTTGTCGATGCGTTATGGTATACTGACGACGAATCTATCTCGTTTAAAAACCTTTCTGCACTTTCTTTTTCTTCAGTTATTATCGCTTCGCTATGGTGCGTGCTATGTTCGTTTATGTGCTCTATCGCTTCACTTAAACTGTCAACGGTTTTTACCGAAATTATCGCGCCACCATACTCGGTATAAAAATCTTCTTCAGTCGCTTTTTCTAAGTATGGATATTCTTTTATCACTTTTATCGCTCTTTCATCAGCGCGTATTTCTACTTTCTTTTCCTTAAGTCTTTCTGCAATCTTAGGTAAAACTCTTTCTAATGCTTTACTGTGTATCACTAGTGATTCACATGCGTTACACACACTATATCTTTGCGTTTTTGCGTTGAAAATTACTTCGCTACTCATTTCAGTTTCTGCACTTTCATCAACGTATACGTGGCAGTTCCCCGACCCCGTTTCTATTATCGGTATCGTTGAGTTCTCTAGCGCACTTTTAATTAACGACGCGCTTCCCCTTGGAATTAATATGTCTACGTATTTATTCATCTTCATAAACGCCGTCGTCGTTTCCCTTGACGTGTCTTTTATTACGTTTATTGCATTTTCATCTATTCCTTGCCCTTTTAGCGCGTTCTTTATTACTCGCTCTATCGCTAGGTTAGATAAAAGCGAATCGCTTCCACCTTTTAATATTACTGCGTTCGCCGTCTTAAAGCATAACGCAAACGCGTCTGCCGTTACGTTTGGCCTAGATTCGTATATTATCCCTACTACGCCAAATGGTACGGTCTTTTTTTCTATTTTTATCCCTTGCGCTTTGTTTTCATATTCGTATACAGTTTTATTTAACGGGCTTTTGAGTTCGGCTACTTGTTCTAATCCTTCTGCCATTCCTTCTATAACTTTTTCACTTAAAGTTAGCCTATCAATAAAACTTTCGCTCGCGCCTTTTTCTATCGCGTACTTTACGTCTTTTTTGTTCTCTTCTATTAAATACGCTTTGTTTTCACGAAGGGCGTTTGCTATTTCCTTTAATGCGTTGTTTCTCTTTTCTTCGCTCGTCTTATTTAGTTCAAAAGATGCTTTCTTGCTGAGTTTTCCAACTGCTATTAAATCAAACTTTTCCATTTTGCCCTCCTTTAAATATTTTTATCAATTTTCCCTTTATCGCTTGTCTTATATAAAACATTTTTATTCGTTTTTTGCGCTTTTTTTCGTTTTCGTACCACTTTTCTACCCGCTTTTTGTAACTTTCATCAGTTACTGAAATATACTTCTTCCCTAGGTAAAATCCGTCCATTACCCCTATTATTTGCTCGTTCCTTATCGCTTCAGTTCTCGTTTGACTGTCCCCTTGCATTATATATCCGTCTGCCGTTATTTCCCTTACCCTATGCAAAATTAAGTTCCCGTCTAAACTGACGTATAACGCTACGTCGTTTTTGCTTAAACGACCTGTCGGCTTTTTCACTATTACCGATTGCTTCTTATTCTTTAGCGTTGGCCACATACTGTTCCCTGTTGGCATTATTGCTATGCTGTTTAATCGGTTGAGTTTTTCTCTATATTCAGTTTCTCGCTCTTTTTGATTTTTTTTCATTTTATTTCTCGCATAAGAATTTTTATCTTAAGCCGTTACTATTATAAGTTTTTGGTCGGAGTGACGGGATTTGAACCCACGACCTCTTGGTCCCGAACCAAGCGCGCTACCAACTGCGCTACACCCCGTTATTTTCTTTCTATATTCGTTTTTTATTTTAACTCGCAATAAACTAACTAATGGTAGCGCCCAAGGCGCTTCCTCTCTCGGCGTAAAGCCTCGCGGGCTTTGGCTATAAACAGTTCACCGAACTGTTTACTTAACGCGTCGCCCCAACTGCGCTACACCCCGTTATTTCTTTCTATATTCGTTTTTTATTTTAACTCGCAATAAACTTGCGCTTTCGCCCCGATTATTTTCTAAATCAATAGTTATCTAACATTATAGCCTTTTTTGAGTTAAAAATCAAGAACTTATTAAACTTTTAAAAACTTAATTCTTCCTTTATAAAATTTTAACCCCTTGCGCTTCACAAGGGGTTAATTCTAAAATTACAACGATTAAATTCTATTTACACCGGTTTTAATTGCCGCTTCTTTTACGGCACTAGCAACGGTTTTCGCTACGCGATTATCAAATGGTGCTGGTATTATATAGTCGGCTCTTAATTCTTCGTCACTTACAAGTGATGCGATTGCTTTTGCTGCGGCTATCTTCATTTCTTCATTAATATCTTTTGCCCTTACGTCTAGCGCGCCACGGAATATTCCTGGGAATGCTAAAACGTTGTTGATTTGGTTAGGGAAATCGCTTCTTCCCGTGCCTACTACCGCTGCACCTGCTTCCATTGCTAAATCAGGCATTATTTCAGGGGTTGGGTTTGCCATTGGCATTACTATTGCACCCTTATTCATGCTTTTTACCATTTCAGGAGTTAATAGGCCTGGCGAACTTACGCCTACGAATATATCTGCCCCCTTAACTGCATCTTGAAGCGTGCCCTTTTTACCGAGTTTATTGGAAAATTCTGCAATTTCTTCCTTTGCAGGATTCATACCAACTTCTCTTCCTTTATATATAATTCCGTGTCTATCGCACATTACAACGTCTTTTGCGCCCATCGAAATCATAAGTTTCGCAATCGCTTCCCCAGCAGCACCTGCGCCACTGAACACGATGCTTACGTCTTCCCATTTCTTGTTGACAAACTTCAATGCATTAATGCACGCTGCAACGCATACAACTGCCGTTCCGTGTTGATCATCGTGGAAAATTGGAATATCAACTTCAGGGTCTTCTTTTAATCTTTTCTCAATTTCAAAGCATCTTGGCGCTGAAATATCTTCTAAGTTTACCCCACCAAAACTACCTGCTAAAAGTTTAATCGTACTAACGATTTCATCAACGCTTTTACTTCTTACGCAAAGTGGTATTGCATCTACTCCACCAAAACTCTTAAATAATACGCATTTACCTTCCATAACAGGCATGCCCGCTTCTGGACCGATATCCCCAAGTCCTAAAACAGCCGTTCCGTCAGTTATTACTGCTACGGTGTTTCCCCTTGCCGTTAGTTCAAAAGATTTATTATAGTCGTTTTTAATCGCTAAGCATGGCTCTGCTACGCCAGGAGTATATGCTAACGATAAGTCTTCTTTATTTTCAACCTTTACTTTTGAAACAACTTCTATTTTACCTTTCCATTCACCATGTAAACGTAAAGATTCTTTTGCGTAATCCATTCTTGTTTTTACCCCTTATTATTTTCTTTTATTTTACAATATTAATTTTATAAAGTCAATAACAAAAGCAAAAATAGTCTGAAATTATGGAAATATTGCTATTAAAATAATGTATTTATGTATATTATGATGTGCAAAAAGGATAAGGATATTGTTACAGTTATATTTAGCGTAAATAGTAACAAAATATTAGTATAGAAAGTAAAAAATATATTGAA
>JAZNQZ010000021.1:0-4688 GCA_045590475.1 Christensenellaceae bacterium | reverse complement strand
GGTTGTGGAAAGGGAAGTTGCCATCACAACTAAAAAAATTAAAACGCCTTTATCGGAGGGTAAAATGAAAATTGTAATCGTGGGTGGGGTTGCAGGTGGTGCAACTGCCGCAGCAAGAATAAGAAGACTTAACGAACGTGCAGAAATTATTATTTTTGAGCGTTCGGGCTTTATTTCATACGCAAACTGTAGTTTGCCGTATTATATCGGTGGCGTTATTGAAGATAAGGAAGATTTGACACTTCAAACTCCCGAAAGTTTCTTTCGCCGTTTTAGAATAATCGCTAAAGTTAATCACGAAGCAACTGATATAGACGTGCAAAATAAAACCGTCCACGTCACAGATTTAAAAACGGGGACGAGTTTTACCGAAACTTACGATAAACTCATTTTATCACCCGGTGCAAAGCCGGTTTTGCTCGATTTCTATACTGAAAACGAAAGGACTTTCACTCTTCGCACCGTAGAAGATACGCTTAAAATTCGTGCTTTTGTAGAGCAAAAACAGCCTAAAACGGCAGTTGTTATAGGTGGTGGCTTTATCGGTCTTGAAATGGCAGAAAACCTTGCTGAATTTGGCATTAAAACTACTATCGTGCAACGCTCTAACCATCTTTTGCCGACGGTTGACTGTGATATGGCGTCTTTTATCCACGCTAACTTCCGTCAACACGGCGTACAATTGTTACTAAACGCTAACACAAATAAAATGAGTATTACAGGCGAACAAGTTTCGCTTGACTTTGATAACGGCTCAAATATAAGCGCTGATATGGTTGTGCTTGCAGTTGGCGTTGCGCCCGAAAATTCGCTTGCTAAAAAAATAGGTTTAGAACTTGGCGTTAAAGGTGCAATTAAAGTCAATGCAAAAATGGAAACTTCAATTCCCGACATTTATGCAGTAGGGGATGCTGTTCAAGTCAAACATTTAATAACCGATAAAGATTCGGTAATTTCACTTGCAGGACCTGCCAACAAGCAAGGCCGCATAGTTGCAGATAATATTTGTGGGCTAAATAGTGAATATAAAGGCTCGCAAGGCTCGTCCGTTATTAAACTTTTTGATATGACGGTCGCTACAACTGGAATTAACGAACAGCAAGCCAAAACAAACGGCATAGAATATGAAAAGGTTATTCTAACGCAAAACTCACATGCCGGCTATTATCCAGGCGCAACGGCTATGACCGTTAAACTCATTTTTGAAAAGGTAACCTATAAGATTTTAGGCGCACAAATCGTTGGCTATGATGGTGTTGATAAACGCATTGACGTTATTGCCACGGCAATTAGGGCGGGCATGAAAGCCGATGAACTAAAAGATTTAGACCTTGCTTATGCTCCGCCATATTCTTCTGCTAAAGACCCAGTAAATATGGCTGGTTTCGTTGCTGAAAACATTAAAAACGGCATAGTTAAACAGTTTTATTATGAAGATATTCCGTCTTTAAGAGAAAGAAATGACGTGATATTGCTTGATACTCGCACACCTTTTGAATATATGCGTGGACACGCTGATGGCTTTATCCATATTCCACTTGATGATTTAAGAGAGCGTTTGGGCGAACTTGAAAAAGATAAAAAAATCTACGTTATGTGCCAAAGTGGCTTGCGCAGTTATCTTGCAACTCGCATTTTAATACAAAACGGCTTTGATGCATACAACTTTGCAGGTGGTTTTAGATTATACAGCAGTATCAAAAACGAAGAAATGTTATCCAAACAATGCTATACCTGTGGTATGGATAAGTGGTAAATAAAAATTAGTATGATATTATGCTAAGTAAAAATAAATTGACACAAAAAGCAAAATATGATATAATCGCAAAAATGAATAAATACAAATGGAACCAGCTGACTGTAGAGAACGTTGGTTCCTTTATGCTTTTTAGAGGAAAATCTTATGGTTAGAAAAAAGAAAATCAAGCTTTCTACCACGCAGATAATATTGCTCAGCTTTCTCGTGACGATTCTAGTGGGTAGTGCGTTGTTGGCATTACCGCTAAGTTCCGCAGATGGCAAAGCAGTGCCGTATCTTGACGCACTTTTTACGGCAACAACTTCTACCTGCGTAACGGGGCTTGTTACGCTCCCTACGGTCTCTACTTGGAGCGTGTTTGGACAGATAATAATATTAATTTTGATACAGATTGGTGGACTTGGTATCATTACTATTATGTCGGGGTTAATGCTTCTTTTGAATAAGAAAATGGGCATTGGTGATCGTTTGCTTATTCAAGATGCATTTAATCTTAATACGATGTCTGGACTTGCGAAATTCGTTAAGAACGTTCTATTTGGCACGTTAATTATAGAAGGAATAGGCGCAATTATTTATATGTTTGTCTTTATTCCTGAGTTTGGCGCAAAGGGTATCTGGATATCGGTATTCAATTCAGTTTCTGCTTTCTGTAATGCAGGCATTGATATAATCGCAGAAAACAGCCTTTGTAATTACGCCACCAATCCATTAATCAACGTCGCAACGTCGTCACTCATTATTCTAGGTGGTCTCGGTTATGTTGTATGGTGGGACGTGCTTCGCGTATTAAAGAGCCGTTCACAAAAGAACCGCAAGATATTTAGGCATTTGACCTTACACTCAAAGATTGCCATTACAGTTACTGCAGTACTTATATTTGTTGGGGCGATTTTTATTTTTATTTTCGAATATTCAAATCCGTTGACAATAGGAAATATGTCACTTTTTGATAAAATTCAAGTGTCTTTCTTTCAATCTGTCACTACGAGAACAGCAGGCTTTGCCACAATCCCACAAGAGAATATGACAAATGCCTCGTCTACTGTATCGATTATTTTGATGTTGATTGGTGGTTCACCCGTGGGAACGGCAGGTGGTATAAAAACAGTGACCATCGCCATTCTAGTTTGTTCTGCATTCGCTACAATAAGGAATAAGAATGGTGCAACGTTATTCGGCCGTCGTGTTTCAGAGGAATCAATAAAAAAGGCGGTTGCGGTCGTCATAATGTTCCTTACGATTTGCGCTATATCCGCTATACTTTTGATGGCAACGAGTAATGCTTCTGCTATTGATGCGGTCTACGAAGCGGTCAGCGCAACGGCGACTGTCGGTCTTTCAAGAAATTTAACGGCAACGCTTAACACGGTTGGAAAACTAATTATCATCGTTACGATGTATTTTGGCAGAGTCGGTCCAATCTCACTTGCAGTGGCGTTTGGTAGCAAGAATGAAAGTCAGAACGTTATTTCCGAGCCAACGGAAGATATCAGTATAGGATAAAGGAGAAGATTATGAAAACGAAGAAAACATACGCAGTCTTTGGACTTGGAAGATACGGCATAGCCGTGGCAAAAGAACTTGTAGATAATGGTATGGAGGTCATCGCTATTGATTCTGAACAAAAAATCGTTAACGATGTGGTGGCATATTTGCCAGTGTGCAAGTGTGCAGACGTGACCGATGCGGAGGTTATCTCTCGCCTTGGTATAGGTAATATTGATACTGTCATCGTGTGTATGGCGAGCAATCTTGAAGCAAGTGTAATGGCAGTCACACTTTGCAAGGAGGCTGGTGTAAAGACTGTTATTGCAAAATGTGCAAACGAGATGCAACAAAGAATACTGCTTCGTGTTGGTGCCGATCAAGTAGTATTTCCCGAAAATGAATCGGGAATTCGCCTTGCCAAAAACCTATTAAGTTCCGGCTTTATTGATATGATATCTCTATCAAAGGACGTATCGATTGTTGAAATTGACGTAAAAAAAGAGTGGTGTGGAAAAAATTTGATAGAGTTAAATCTTCGCAAAAAATACGGGTTTAATATCGTTGCCATTAAGAAAGGCGAAAATATTAACGCAAATATTACTCCTGAACAGGTGCTCGATGCGGAAACTACACTTATAGTTATTGCAAATACATCAAAATTGGGGAAATTAAAATAAATATTAAAATTCAAATTTTACGAGACAATTATGGCAAGCACGAAAGAATATTTAGACTTTGTTTAAGGGAAGAAACTAAAATGATAAGAAGAGCAGTAGAAAAAGATATACCAAAAATAATAGATTTATTAAAGCAAGTATGTTTAGTGCATCATAAGGGCAGACCTGATATTTTTAAGGTCGGCACTAAATATTCTGCTGAAGAATTAAAGGTAATATTAAAGGATAATTCTAGACCGATTTTAGTTTCGGTTGACGAGAACGATAATGTGCTAGGGTATTGCTTTTGCATTTATCAATGCCACGAAAATAATTCAGTTTTAACCGATATAAAAACTCTATATATTGACGATTTATGTGTAGATGAAACCTTGCGTGGCAAACATATCGGCAAAGAACTGTACGATTCTGCAGTAGAACTTGCAAAAGATACTGGTTGCTATAACTTAACTCTAAACGTTTGGACTTGCAATCAGTCTGCATTGAAGTTCTATGAATCGCTAGGTTTATTACCACAAAAAATCGGTATGGAACTGATATTGAAATAAAACATTTTAACAATTTAATAAAATATTTCACAAACAAATAAAACGCCGTTTCGTAACACCGAAACGGCATTTTTGTATATCGAAAACCCCGTGTTAGACACGGGGTTCAGTAAAAGTTATACTTATGATTCTTGAACAAAAAAACTCCTTTTGATATAATAAAGTTGAGGTCTGCAAACCCAACAAAATAATCAAAAGGAGGTCATCAAAGTA
>JAZNQZ010000020.1:0-22982 GCA_045590475.1 Christensenellaceae bacterium | reverse complement strand
ATATTTTGCTACGCAAAGTTTTATTTTCCCTTTCGGGAAAGTTGTGGCAAATATAATATAACTTTAACCGTAGGTTAAAATATCACGCAAGAAACTTGCATATCACTTTTAGCCACAAGGCTAAAAATATAACTAAATTATCTTAATCTTTGTGGTAAAGATAAAGCCCACCATATTTCGCTTTTTGCGAAGTATAGTGGGCTACACTTTTGTTATTGCTTAAAAATCCCTATGTCTATTACAGTTTAAACCGAAGTTTTTAGAAGTGTAAAACAATAAGAAAATAGTTAACGAAAGAATAACGGATAGACTTTTTCTATCCGTTATTTTATTTTTTAAGATATGGCTTTGTGGTTTTATATAATAAAAAATATTAATAATTACCAATAAAAAACATTTAAAAAGGGGTTATAAAATTCTTTTTTACATTGACTTTGTGAAAATGTTATGATATAATCAATTATGTGTGTCTAGGGCACGAAAAATTATTCGCATTAAAATGTAATTTTAATGGGTTCTAGCAAACAAGATAATTCACGTTTAAGGAGATGGCAATGTATAAAATTATTCGCAAAAAAGAGCTTAATCCAACTGTAACGCAAATGGAAATATGCGCTCCGTTAGTTGCTAACAAGGCAAAGCCGGGGCAATTTATTATTTTGCGCGTAACCGAAAACGGCGAAAGAATTCCTTTAACCGTTGCTGGTGTTAACAAAATGGAAGGCACTGTAAAAATCATATTCCAAATCGTTGGGTCTACCACCGAACTTTTGAACAAGAAGAAAGAAGGGGAATATATCCAAGACTTCGTTGGACCTTTAGGTGTTGCAACACACCTTGAAGGGTTGAAAAAAGTTTGTATCGTTGGGGGTGGCGTTGGTTGTGCGATTGCTATGCCTATTGCCGTTGCTCTTCACGAAATGGGCGCTGAAGTAACTAGTATAATCGGGTTTAGAAATAAAGACCTTGTTATTTTGGAAGATGAATTCAAGGCTTGTTCAAACACTCTTGAATTGATGACCGACGACGGTAGTTACGGTAGACACGGTAACGTTACCGTTCCATTGAAGGAAAAATTAGAAGCGGGCGAAAAATTCGATATGATTATAACTATCGGTCCGCTTATCATGATGAAGTTCGTAACTTTAACTGCAAAACCTTTCGGTGTTCCCGTAACCGTTTCTATGAACCCTATTATGATTGATGGAACGGGTATGTGTGGTGGTTGCAGACTTACCCTTAATCAAGACGGTAAAAAGGTAACTAAGTTCGCGTGTGTTGACGGTCCTGACTTTAACGGTTACGAAGTTGACTTTGACGAAGCAATGTCAAGGGGCAGAATGTATTTCGGTTTTGAAAGACACGCTCACGAAGAAACTTGCAATCTTTTCAAAAAGGAAGTTAAATAAGGGGGAGAACGAAAATGGCTATTAATCCTAAGAAACACGAAATGCCTACGCAAGACGCGTTGGTGCGCGCAAGAAACTTTAAAGAAGTTGCGTTAGGCTATACTGAAGAAGTTGCTATCAAAGAGGCAGAACGTTGCCTTAACTGTAAAAATATGCCTTGTGTTAACGGTTGTCCCGTAAATATCAATATCCCTAACTTTATCACCAAAATTAAAGAAGGCGATTTTGAAGGCGCTTATCAAATTATCAATAAAACTTCATCTCTTCCTGCAGTTTGTGGAAGAGTTTGTCCACAAGAAACTCAATGCGAATCAAAATGTACGCTTGGCATTAAGTTTGAACCGGTTGGTATCGGTAGACTAGAACGTTTCGTTGCCGATTGGCATAATGAAAACGCTAAAGAAGTAGCAGACAAGCCTGAAAGCAACGGACATAAAGTTGCAATCGTAGGCTCAGGTCCATCAGGACTTACTTGCGCTGGCGACCTTGCTAAGAAAGGTTATGACGTAACCGTTTACGAAGCGTTCCACGTTGCAGGTGGCGTGTTGGTTTACGGAATTCCTGAATTTAGATTACCTAAATCAATCGTTGCAAAAGAAGTTGAAGGATTAAAGGCTTTGGGCGTTAAAGTGGAAACGAACGTAGTTATCGGTAAGACGCTTACCGTTGACGAATTGTTTGAAATGGGCTTTGAAGCAGTGTTTATCGGTTCGGGCGCAGGACTTCCAAACTTTATGAATATTCCTGGTGAATCACTCAAAGGCGTTTACTCTGCAAACGAATTTTTAACAAGAAGCAATCTTATGAAAGCATATCTTGACAATCCAACCACGCCTATAATGAAAGGTGGTAACGTTGCAGTCGTTGGTGGTGGTAACGTTGCGATGGACGCGGCAAGAACTGCTTTAAGACTTGGCGCAGATAAAGTATACATAGTTTACCGTCGTTCAATGGACGAATTACCTGCTAGAAAGGAAGAAGTTGAACACGCTGAAGAAGAAGGAATTGAATTCAAACTTCTCTGCAACCCTGTTGAAATTTTGGGTTACAACAATCCTGAAAATCCAAGAGACGAAAAGAACGGTTTCGTTACGGGTATCCGTTGCGTAAGAATGGAACTTGGTGAACCTGACGCTAAAGGTCGTCGTCGTCCGGTAGTTATTCCTAACTCTGAATTTGAACTTGCAGTTGACACGGTTATTATGTCGATAGGAACTTCACCTAACCCGTTAATTAAAGACACTACTAAAGGCTTAGAAGTTAACGAACGCGGTGGAATCGTGGTTAACGAAGACGGTTTGAGTTCAAAAGAAGGCGTTTACGCTGGTGGTGACGCAGTTACCGGTGCAGCAACCGTTATTTCAGCAATGGGTGCAGGTAAGACGGCGGCTAAAGCCATCGATGAATATTTGAAAAATAAATAAGGCTAAAATATCGCCTTAAATTAAAAAACATATAAAATGGAGCAACCATGGAAAAGAAAATTGATTTTAACGTTTTAGATGAAGCAATTAAAGAGTTCGGCAATCAAGAAAGGTCTTTGATTGCAATTCTTCAACGCGCGCAAGAAGTTTATAGGTATTTACCACAAGAAATTTTCCCATATCTTGCTGAAAAGTTAGATATTCCTGAAGCAAGAATTTATGGTGTTGCAACCTTTTACGAAAACTTCTCTTTAGAACAAAAGGGAAAATACGTAGTTAAAGTTTGTGACGGAACGGCTTGCCACGTTAGAAAGTCTATTCCTATTTTGGAAGCGCTTAGAAAGGAACTCGGTTTATCGGAAAAGAAAAAAACCACCGACGACCTTATGTTTACCGTAGAAACGGTATCTTGTTTAGGCGCTTGTTCATCTGCGCCTGCAGTTATGGTAAACGATGAAATTTATCCTACTATGACACCTGAAAGCGCAGTCGCTTTAATTAACGGATTAAAGGAGAAGAACTAATGTTTAAGAGTATTGAAGAATTGCGTGCTTACCGTGAAGAGTGCAAAAAGATGCTCGACGCGGAAAACAAGAAGATTATAATTTGCGGTGGTGCAGGTTGCGTATCTAAGGGCGCAAACAAAGTTTACGAAAAATTCGTTCAACTTATGAAAGAAAAGAACGTTAAGTATACCGTTAAACTAGAAAAATGCAACGAAGGGGATTCTATTAGGCTAACAAAGAGTGGCTGTTACGGTTTTTGTGAAGCAGGTCCGTTAGTTCGCATTGAACCTCAAGGCTGGTTATACGTTAAGGTTAAGGAAGAAGATTGCGAAGAGATTATCGAAAAAACCATGCTTAAAGGCGAATGCGTTGATAAACTTTGCTATACCGAAAACGGCGAAGTTTATAGAGAAAAGAAAGAAGTTCCTTTCTATAAAAAGCAAACTCGCGTAAGTTTAGATAATTGCGATAAAATCGACGCTACTAGTATTGAAGAATATCTCGCTCACGGTGGTTACACTGCGCTTGAAAAGGCGTTAACCCAAATGACTAGCGAAGAAATCGTTAATGAAATCACCGAATCTGGTCTTCGTGGCCGTGGTGGTGGTGGCTTCCCAACGGGTAGAAAGTGGGGACAAGTTGCTAGACAAAAGAACTTCCCTAAATACGTTGTTTGTAACGGTGACGAAGGGGACCCTGGTGCGTTCATGGACCGTTCGGTTATGGAAGACGACCCACATAGAATGCTTGAAGGTATGATGATTGCGGGCGTTGCAACGGGTGCAACCGAAGGTTACATTTATGTTCGTGCAGAATATCCACTTGCAGTTCAAAGATTAAAAACTGCTATTAAGAGAGCCGAAGAACTCGGTATTTTAGGCGATAACGTTTTGGGAACTGATTTTTCATTCCACTTACATATCAGTCGTGGCGCAGGCGCGTTCGTTTGTGGCGAAGGTTCAGCGCTCACTGCTTCTATTGAAGGTAAACGTGGTATGCCTAGAGTTAAACCTCCAAGAACGGTTGAACACGGCTTGTTTGATAAACCTACCGTACTCAACAACGTTGAAACCTTTGCTAACGTTGCTGATATTATTAATAAAGGTTCTGCTTGGTATAAGGGAATCGGCCCAGAAAAGAGCCCTGGAACTAAAACCTTTGCGCTTACCGGTAATATTAAAAACGCAGGTCTTATCGAAGTGCCTATGGGTACTACTTTAAGAGAAGTTATTTTTGATATCGGTGGTGGAATGAGAGACGGCAAAAAGTTTAAGGCCGTTCAAATCGGTGGTCCATCAGGTGGCTGTCTTACCGAAGAACATTTAGATTTACCGCTTGACTTTGATTCGTTAAAGAAAGCAGGCGCAATCATCGGTTCAGGTGGACTAGTTGTTATGGACGAAAACACCTGTATGGTTGAAGTTGCAAGATTCTTTATGAACTTTACGCAAAACGAATCGTGTGGCAAATGCGTTCCTTGTCGTGAAGGCACAAAGAGAATGCTTGAAATTTTAGAAAGAATCGTTGCTGGCGAAGGTAGAGACGGCGATATCGAATTATTGCAAGAACTTGGCGAAATGATTTCGAATATGGCTCTTTGTGGTCTCGGTAAAACTGCTGCAGGTCCTGTTCTTTCTACTATTAAATATTTTAGAAACGAATATGAAGCGCATATTTACGATAAGAAATGTCCTGCTGGTGAATGCCAAAAATTAAAGACTATTTCTATTGACCCTGCTCTTTGCAAAGGTTGTTCAAAGTGTGCAAGACAATGTCCTGTTGAAGCAATTAGCGGAAAGATTAAAGAACCTTTCGTTATTGACCAATCTAAGTGTATCAAGTGCGGTAGTTGCGTTTCAGCATGTCCGTTCAAAGCAATCAAGGAGAATTAAAGATGGAAAATAAAAAATATATGACCGTTGACGGTATTCCCGTTGAGATAAATGGAGAAAAAAATCTTCTTGAAGTTATAAGAAAAGTAGGCATTGAAATGCCAACCTTCTGTTACTATAGCGAACTTTCAGTTTACGGCGCTTGCCGTATGTGTATGGTTGAAAACGAATGGGGTGGTTTTGAAGCATCTTGTTCTACACCACCTAAGGAAGGTATGAATATTAAAACCAACACTGAAAAGTTAAGAAAATATCGCAAAAACATTTTGGAACTTTTACTTGCAAATCACTGCCGTGATTGTACCACTTGCGAAAAGAACAACGATTGTAAACTTCAAGCGTTGGCAAGAAGATTTAAGATTGAAGGCGTTCGCTTTCCAAATACTGCAAGCACTGCACCAAGAGATGAGTCTTCAGTTTGTATCGTTAAAGATGCAAGCAAATGCATTCTTTGTGGCGATTGCGTAAGAATGTGTAACGAAGTTCAAAACGTCGGCGCGATTGACTTTGCTCATCGTGGTTCAAAAATGACTATTAGCACTGCTTTTGATAAGCCAATGGCTGAATCACCTTGCGTTGGTTGTGGTCAATGCGTTGCAGTTTGTCCTACGGGCGCACTCGTTCTTCACAGTGATGCAGATAGAATTTGGAAGGCGCTTGACGATAAGACGGTTAAAACTACCGTTCAAATTGCACCGGCAGTTAGAGTTGCAATCGGTAAAGAATTAGGCGTTAAAGAAGGCGAAAACGTTATGGGTAAAATCGTTGCTGCGTTACGCCTTATCGGTTTTGATGAAATTTACGATACTACTTTGGGTGCAGACTTAACCGTTTTAGAAGAAACCAACGAATTTATTGAAAGATTAAATAACGGTGGAAAACTTCCACTTATCACTTCTTGCTGTCCAGGTTGGATTCAATATGCAGAAAAGAAACACCCTGAACTTTTAGAAAACATTTCAACTTGTCGTTCACCAATGCAAATGGTTGCATCAATCGTGAAATTACAAGCAAAAGAAAAAGGCGAAAAGCACTTCCACGTTGCTATTATGCCATGTACTGCTAAGAAATTTGAAGCCGTTCGTGATGAATTTACTACCGACGGTCAACATAACGTAGACGCAGTTTTAACTACTAAAGGCTTAATTCGTATGATTCAAGAAGCAGGTATTAAGTTTAACGAACTTGAACCTGAAGCAATCGATATGCCTTTCGGCACGATTTCGGGTGCAGGCGTTATCTTCGGTGTAACCGGTGGTGTTACCGAAGCAGTTTTAAGAAGAGTTTCAACCAACAAAAACCGTGCTGAATTAGTTGCGATTGCTAACGTTGGTCAACGAGGCGATGAAGGAATTAAAGAATTTAATTTACCATTTGGCGAAGGTTCTTTAAAAATTGCTGTTTGCAGTGGCTTAGGCAACGCTGAAAAACTTATCAAGAGAGTTAACGCTGGCGAACACTTTGACTTTATCGAAGTTATGGCTTGTCCTGGTGGTTGCGTAAACGGTGGTGGTCAACCTTTTGCAGTTAGAGAAGATAAAAGTAAGCGTTCAAAGGGTTTATACGATGCTGATAAATTACTTTCAATTCGCAGAGCAGAAGAAAACCCAATTCTCGATACCTTGTATAACCAAGTGTTAAAGGATAAAGTTCACGAATTATTGCACGTTCATTACGGCAAGAAAAAATAATTAAAACAAAGATAAAAGGCAAGTAAAAACTTGCCTTTTTGTTTTTTAAACATTATTTACTTAAAATATTTTTGAACGAATTTAATGAATTTTATAACGTTCTTTTCTTTTGCGCTTTCTTTGCTATATGAAAATTCAATGGTTCGTGAAAGTTCAGGAACAAGTTTTACCGTATGTGTCAACTTGCTTTTCTTTTTTAGCATTAAAGAAGGTAAAACGGCTATACCGATATTGTTCTCAACCATCTTTATAACGGTAGTTTCATCAATAGAGTCAAACTTAATAATTTCCTTAAACTTTTCGTGCTCAAAAACTTTATCAAATCGACTTTCATTATATGATATATATGGTAAATCGTAAAGGTCTTCTTTGGTCGCTGTTTTTTTGCCTTGTAAAAGGGTAGACGGTGCTAAAATTAAGTAAGGGTCTTTCTTGATTTTAATAGTGTTCATCGCGCTTAAAACGGGAGAGTCACTAAAAATCACGTCTGCAACTTTATCGTTTATCCACTCTTTAAGATTGTTGCCTATTTTAATTGAAACGTTTATCGTAGGGTTTTCTTCTTTGAATTGTTTTATTAATTCAGGCAATAAATGTTGTGCAATGCTAGAATATGCGCCTATTTTTATCGGTTGATTTTTTAGAGTTAATTCTTTTGCGCTATTAATTAAATCTTTTTCAGCGTTTATTAGCGCAAGTAGTTTATCGTATAAAATTTTTCCGTTATCGTTAAGTTCAACACCGTTAAAATTACGATTTATAATAGCAATGCCTAGTTCATTTTCAATAGAATCTACCATATATGAAAAGGCAGACGGGGTATAAGATAATTCTTCAGCAGCCTTAGATAGACTCTTTTTTTCAACGGATAGTAAGAGTGCTTTTATTTTTTCAACGTCCATAATTCACCTAGTTATGAAAAATTTTCACACCCCTATTATAACCTTTCGCTTCAAAGATGTCAATGTAATTATTATAATAGTACTTGAAAATTTTACAAGGAAAGAAAAGATGAAAAACAAAACGGCACTTGCATATTTAATGATTTTTTTAGTATTGCTTATATGGTCTGTTTCGCCACTTCTAAACACGTTGCTTAATGAAAAGTGTTCGGTTGCGCTAAGAACTGCAATAACCGGCGCGCTTTCCGTTTTGGTATTGCTTTTATTGTGTAGAAAAAAACTTAAAAAAATAAACGTTTCATATATTAAGTGGGCTGTACCTACGGGTGTTTTTATTGCGTTAGCGTCACTTGTTCAAAAAATAGGGCTTTTATATACCACCCCTACAAAATACGCGTTTTTAGAAAATTTAAGTTGTGTGGTTGTGCCGATTATTTTGTTTTTTGCAATAAATAAAAAACCGAATTTTTTAACGATTATATCAAGCGTTCTTTGTTTAGTCGGTTCGTTCGTGTTAAGTGGAATGAATTTTAATGGTGAAAGTTTAGGGTTTGGGAAAGGTGAAATTTTATGCGCGCTTTCAGGTGTTTTATACGCGTTTAATATTGCCTATACCGGAATATGTATAAAAAAGTTTGACACGATGCTCTATCTTTTAATTCAGCAGATGGCGTTAGCCGTTTCAAGTTTAATATTTGCAGTTTTATTTTCGGTTATCAAGATTAACGGCGCGCCCATTGAAAAGTTAAAGTTTACTTTTGATTTAGAAGTAATTTTAATAATTATAATACTATCTCTTGTTTCAAACCTTTTGTGCTGGTGTTTAAGAACTTATGCAATGAAATTCGTTAACCCCACTGCCGTTGCAGTTATAATGCCTTTTTCTGCAGTAATAACCGGTGTGCTTTCGGTACTATTCAAAATGGATACGATAAGCATAGAATTGGTTTTAGGTGGCGTTATATCGTTGTTGGCAGTGGTTCTATCAAGCATAGCAGATATATGTTTTGAGAAAAATGACTTTAAGAAAAAAATAAAAAGCAGTTGATTTAATCAACTGCTTTTTTAATTTAGAAATCTAATTTTATAGCCGTGGTGTCGTCTAGAGTCTTAAATCTTGGATAAGCGTTACAGTTTTTATCGGCAAAAGAAATCTTTTTAATAAGTTTGCAGATATCTTTTATGGATAATTCGCTGTTTATTAGTTCAACTTCGTTTTTAAATATACCAAGTTTTTCATAACATTGTGAAAAACCGTCAGTGCAAAGGATAACGGAAGTTATTTCACTAATAGGGATAGAATAAAAATCAACTACAAAGTTTGGGTTTTTATTTGGTTCAAAAACCCAATATCCGTCGGGCAAGTTTTTTAAGTTTCTATGTTTAATTAAAATTTCGTTTAGTTCTTGCCTTGCTTTTTTAATTGAAAGGTGATTTTCTTTAGCGTATTTTATCATTTGAGAAAGTGCAAAATCATCAAGTTTAGTGAGTTTATCTTGTCTAAAAGTTTTTACGCTTCCATCTAAAAACTTAACGATAATATTGCAGTCGCCAACAAAAAACAAGTTTAACTTATCGTTTACGATTTGCGCTATTGAAATCCCACAAGAAACTTCCCGTTCGTGTTTTAAGTTATGGGCTTTTACACTTAAATTTATTAAATTTTCTTCGCTAAAAACCCCCTTAAACTTTAAAAGTTCACTTTTAACGAAAGAAGATAGGCGCGACGCTTTAGTTCCAACCCCGTCTTTTTCTTCTTTTTTTAATCCCGAAGCGCCGTCAATAACAGCAAAAAAGTTGTCTTTTACAACAAAACGGTCTTCGTTATAAGAGTGAGTTTTTATTGAATAATGTTGTTCTTTCATAAAATCCTTATATAATGATGGTTAGTGCAAAAATTAAAATTCCTATTATGACTAACAAGATTGATAAACAGTTTGGTAATATCTTTTGTTTAAACTTAAATATTGACAAGGTAGACAATAGAGAAATAAACCCGATTAAGCAAAGGAATAGCCCTGCGTACATAAGCATAACCTTACCGATAACGAAGTAATCACTGATATTTGCAAAGGCTTCAACCCCGCCAAGTAAAAAGGCGATAACGGTTGATAAAATAGAAAGGTTCTTAAAGTTATCAATTTGAATTCCCTTAACAGACTTATCTAAAACTTCTTGTTTCTTTTCGCAAAGTCTAATAGTTTCTTGAGCCTTATCGTAAGTTATAATGTTTAAAAGCAAGTTATAATATCTTTCGTATGAAGCAACGGTTTTATCGTGATGGGTATCGTTTGTAACCTTGCTGATACCTTCGTGGATAAATTTTTCCGCTTGGTCATAGTCGCCCAAAAGCGCCAAAATTCTTCCTTTATTGACGAAGAACTTATGATATGAAGATTCTTTGCAACAAGTTTCAATGGCTTCAATCGCTTTATTTAATCTTTCGTTGCCTTCTTTTTTCTTTTTAGAAGATTCACAATTTTCATCACCAACGTCAATTTTTCCACGCAAATCAAGATTAACTTCATAATATTTAGCGCAAATTTCAACGTATAAATTGAGATATCCCACGTAATCTTTATAATAATCAAGGTGTTTTTCACCGTTTTCTAAGATTTTATCAAGTTGGTTAATCGTGGCAAGTTTATCTTCCTTCATTAAGTATATGAAGTAGAACAAAAATTGGTCCTTAAAAGTGTCGTAATTATCGTCGACCAACTCTTTCATTTCGGTTAAGAAATTGTTTTTTCTATAATAAGTAAAGAGCAAGAAAAAGCAACTGAAACGAACGTGCATCGATTCTTTAGAATTTTTCATTGCTAAAATATACGGTTCTAAACTTTCGTGTGTTAAGGTTTTACTCATTTCCGAAATAGCATATTCGTATTTTCTAGTACGCGTGTTATTTTCAAATTCGGCAATTATTTTTCTAAATTCTTCCATATTCTTTTTCCTTTAGGTTTATTTACTAACCAAATATAACATAATTAAATAAACTTGTCAATATTAACGATAAATTTGGGCTTTTACCGTTTATATGAAACTGACTAAACTTTCTATTTCATTTAATAAACAAAAAATATTATCGTCAGAGCATTCTATTTCACTTGAATAAAACCTGCAAACTTCTATCAAGGAATTAAAACTCTTATCGGTCAATGAAAAAAGATGATTAATCATTTTAAATGAAAGTAAAACAAAAGAAAGTCTAACCCTTAAATCTAAAAAGTCTATTGCGCGCGATAAATGCCTAAAGGTAAGATATGATAAAAGTTGTTCATATTCTCTATCAAAACCCATTACCAACGGGTTAAAATCGTTTGATTTAGGGATATCTTCAAAAGAAAATTCGTTTGTTTTAAGTTTTTCTAAAGAGTTAAAAATATTTTTCCAAGTGTCAAAAGATAATTTATCTAAATTGATATCGGCTAAAAGAGATAAAGAAATTAACTTTTCTTTAATTGATTTTTTGCGATTTTGAATAACGGATAAAACCTTTTTTCTAAAAGAAAAAATTTTCTTTTCAAACTTTGAAAGATTTAACGGTTTTTTATCGTCTTTAACTAAAAGAAGTTTCATTTTTTCTTTTTGAGATAAAATAATTCTACCCGCTTCTTCACAATATAACCCTAAACCCGTTTCTGTTATTCCACTAAAAAAGTTTTTAAATCTTGGGTGGGTAGCACAGGTTTTACAAAGCGATTTTTCACCGTAATTTTTAATGATATGGCAAAGGTTATCGCCGTCAAGAAAAACACAACGGTTGTTTTTGAGTGAAAAGCAGTTTTTAGAAAAACTGTTTTCATTAAAACGATTGTCGTTTGTTTTAAGGTTAGAATAAAGCGATAGACTTTTTTTATCGACTTTTATTTCCCAACCAATGCAACAATTATGTTTGCAAACATTGGCAACGCAGGAAAATTTCTTATTATAATTGAATTCAAAGTACTTCATTTTTTTGCCGTTTTTATATAATGAAAATGATTTATATTTAGTTTAATAAAAAAGAAAATAAAACACAAGAAAATTCACAAAAAAAGTTATTTTTTTAATAAAAAAGCGTGAAAAAGTTAAAAAAATCCCCTTGACAACCTTTTTTATTATGATATAATTATTTAAGTAAAAAAATATTTTTTGATTAAAACAATGGCAAAAAGATTAAGCGACCTTAACTTATAATTTTACCATTGTTTTTTTTGAAAAAGGGGAAAAAAGGAGAGTATATGAAAAATGCAAACGTGGCGTTAGACGCCAACGGAAAACGCAAGTTCGGCATAGGGGACAAACTTGCTTATGCTGCTGGAGACGTGGGCTGTAATATGAGTTTTTCACTTAAAAGTACAGTGCAAACTTTCTGGCTAGCGTATATGATGTTGGAAACAGGGCTTTTGTCAATTTTATTGTTAATCGTTCAAATTTGGGACGCCATTAACGACCCACTAATCGGTTCTTTAATCGATAATGATAGAAGAAAGTATAAAATGGGTAAATTTAAAACCTATATTTTTATAGGAGCAATAGGTCTTCTAGTTGGTGGCGCAATGGTGTTTTTACCTTTTCCTAACGCTGACTTGTGGATTAAATGTGTACTTTTTGTAGGTGGATATATTGTTTGGGATGCTTTCTATACCATTGCAAACGTACCTTATGGTTCAATGCTTTCGCTCGTAACAGAAGATGCTGGTGAAAGAGCTCAACTTTCAACTTGGCGTTCAATCGGTTCTATGATTGGTAATATTTTGCCTATGGTTATTCTTCCTTCTCTTATTTGGAAAACCGTAACTTACGATGGAACGACAAGTTTCTTAAATAATATTGTTATTCCTGACGAATCTAAACATTTATTTACTCCTGAAAACCTTAGCAAAAACCCTCTTACCGGTAAGCCGTATAATTTGGGCGACAACGTTTTAAGTCCGTTGACGGGGGATAAATTACAAATACTTCTTGGTGAAAGAGTATTTTGGGCAGCACTTATCATGGGTATAATCGGTTTTATTGCGTTTATTTTTATGATTAAAAAAATAACTATTCGTGCAGATGAAAACGCTGTTAAAACCAATGAACAAACTGAAAAGTTTAACATATTTAGTGCTTTTGGCAAGTTTATGAAAAACCGTCCTGCAGTTGGCGCAACTGTTGCCGCTATGGGCATGTTCCTTGGTATGAACGCGGCGTCTACCGCTACCACCATTATGTTTGCTATTCATTTTAAAATGGCAGAACTTTCAGGTTTGGTTCAAATGATTGGTTTTATACCAATGTTTATATTTATGCCGTTTATTACTAAAATCGTTAAGAAATATGGTAAAAAAGAATCATCTGTTGTGGGAACACTCGTTTCAGTTGTTGGTGCAGTTGTTATGTTTATATTCCCGTTAATTAAAAACAGCATGGTTTCGTTAGCAGTATATTTAGTGGGATTGACGATATTCGGTATAGGTATGGGTATTTACACTTGCGTATCATGGGCAATGATGGGCGATGCTATAGACTATAGCGAATGGAAATTTGGCAAGCGCGAAGAAGGTGTTGTATATTCTCTCCACTCATTCTTCCGTAAACTTGCTCAAGGAATTGGACCGTCAGTCGTACTCTTAATTATGGGTGCACTTGGCTACGTTTCTGAACTTGGCACTATTGGTCAATCTGCAACGACTGCTCTTAATATGTGCTGGTTAGTTGCTGCACTTTATATGTTTAGTGCAATTCTTCAATTTGTTGGTATTGCATTAATTTATAACCTTGACAAAAAGACTCTTGCGACTATGACTGCTGAACTTGAAGAAAGACATAACAAAGAAGCTGTAGCGAATGTTGAAGAAGCTTAAAATTAAATTTTACGGTGTTTGAAATTCATCAAACACCGTATTTTAAAAAGTTATTTTTAATTTGGGTTTATATCGATAAGAAATATATAATCTTAAAGGAGATTTTATGAGAAAAATATTAAACGTTAACGACAACTGGTTATTTACTAAAACTGCTGAAAGTGTTCCTAATACTCTTCCAACCGATTGGGAAAGCGTTAATCTTCCACATTCTTGGAACGCTGTTGACGGTCAAGACGGCGGTGCTGATTATCACCGTGGAACTTGTTATTACGCAAAAACTATTTCTAAAAAAGATTTGCCAGATTCTAAAAAATACTTTTTAGAAATTCGTGGTGCGAACTCTTCTGCAGACGTTTATTTAAATGGAGAAAAACTTTCTTCTCACGACGGCGGTTATTCTACTTGGCGTGTAAATTTAACCGAAAAACTTAAAGATGAAAACTTAATGGTAATTGCTGTTGATAACTCTCCTAACGAAAGAGTTTATCCACAAGTTGCCGACTTTACTTTTTACGGTGGCTTATACCGTGACGTAAATATTATTTGCGTTGAAGATAGTCACTTTGATTTAGAATATTACGGTGGTTTGGGTTTGGTTATCACCCCTGAAATTTGTGGTAAAGACGCTAAGGTTGAAATTCAAACTTTCGTAACCAACTTAAAGGACAATCAAGAAATTCATTACGGAATTTACGATAAGGATGAAACAGAAATTGCGTCAATTACCACTAAAGACATAAAAACTTCTTTAGAGATTAAAGACGTTATTTTGTGGCACGGTAGAAAAAATCCTTACCTTTATTGCGCTGAAGTCGAACTTTTAGAAGATGGAAAGGTGATTGATAGCGTTTGCAATCGTTTCGGTTGCAGAACGTTTAAGGTTGACCCTGAAAACGGCTTTATCTTAAACGGCGAAGAATATCCACTTCGCGGGGTATCTCGTCACCAAGATAGACTTGGTATCGGCAACGCACTTTTACCTTGCCATCACGAAGAAGATATTCATTTAATTATGGAAGTTGGTGCAACCACTATTCGTTTAGCGCACTATCAACACGACCAATATTTTTATGATTTGTGCGATGAAAAAGGTTTGGTTATTTGGGCTGAAATTCCTTATATTTCTAAGCATATGCCAACGGGTAGAGAAAACACCATTTCTCAAATGAAAGAATTAATCGTTCAAAACTACAATCACGCGTCAATCTGCGTTTGGGGACTTTCAAACGAAATTACCATTTCTGGTAGCGACGACGACTTGATTGAAAACCATAAAATTTTGAACGACTTAGTTCACGAAATGGATAAAACTAGACTTACGACTATGGCGTGCGTATCTCCTTGTGATATTAACGACCCATATATTCAAATTCCTGATTTAGTTTCATATAACCACTATTTTGGTTGGTACGGTGGGGAAACTAGTATGAACGGACCTTGGTTTGATAAATTCCACGCCGTTCACCCTAATATTCCTATCGGTTGTTCGGAATATGGTTGTGAAGCATTGAATTGGCATACTTCAAATCCTGTTCAAGGCGATTACACCGAAGAATATCAAGCATACTATCACGAAGAATTGATTAAACAGTTGTTCTCTAGAAAATATATTTGGGCAACTCATGTTTGGAATATGTTCGACTTTGGCGCTGACGCAAGAAACGAAGGTGGCGAAAACGGACAAAACCACAAGGGTTTAATCACGATGGATAGAAAGTATAAAAAAGATGCTTTCTATGCTTATAAGGCTTGGCTTTCAAGCGAACCGTTCGTTCATATTTGTGGAAAGCGCTACGTTGATAGGGTTGAAGACGTAACTAAAGTTACGGTTTACTCTAACCAACCTGAAGTTGAACTTTTCGTTAACGGTGAATCTATCGGTAAAATTTCAGCACCAGACCACTTCTTCTATTTTGACGTTAAAAACGTTGGCGAATCAACCTTAAAAGCAGTTGCCGGCGATTGCACTGATGAAAGCGTTATCCGTAAGGTTGATACCTTTAACGAAGAATATCGCTTAAAAGAAGTTGGCGCAGTTCTAAATTGGTTCGATATTACCGAAAAACCTGGCAGATTATCATTAAACTCTAAAATGAGTGATATTTTAGCAACCTTTAGGGGAAAAATAATACTTGGTGCACTTTTGATTAAACTTATGCCTAAAAAAGGCAAAGGCAAAAAGGCGATGGGTGGATTTGAAATGAGCGAAGGCATGATGGATATGTTAGGTGGATTTACCTTCTTGCGCTTATCGGGAATGTTAGGAATGATGGATATTCACTTTACCAAAGAACAACTCTTAAAAATTAACAAGAAGTTGAATAGAATTAAAGTTCCTAAAAAGAAAAATAAATAATATCTTAAAGGGCGGGAAAGCAAAACTTTCTCGCCCTTTAATTTATGTTTACGTTTTTGCGCTTTTACTTTACATAACATAAAAAATCTTATATAATAATGTATAAGGAGCAAATGAAAAAATGTTTAAAATTTTGATTGCTGAAGACGACATTAAAATTCGCCAACTTTTTGGGCGAATACTTATCAAAAACGGTTATAGCGTTAAGAGTGTTTCTAACGGTAAAGAAGCCTTAGATGCTTTGGAAAAAGAATATTACGATTTGATTATAAGTGACGTTATGATGCCCGTTTTAGACGGTTATGAACTAGTAAGGTCTATTCGTGATAGTGGGAATAATATTCCCGTTTTAATGATTAGCGCAAAAGCCGAATTTGACGATATGCGCTTAGGCTTTTTATCGGGAAGTGACGATTATATGGTTAAACCCGTCAACGTCAACGAAATGTTAATTCGTGTCAGCGCGCTTCTTCGCAGGGCGCAAATGATGAACGAACGAAGGCAAGTTATCGGCAACACCGTTTTAGAATGTGATTCTTTAACCGTCATAACCGACGATGAAAGCATAGTGCTTCCACAAAAAGAATTTATGCTTTTATATAAAATGGTATCGTTTCCAGGCAAGATTTTCACTCGTCAACAAATGATGAACGAGATTTGGGGGTACGACACGAATAGCGATATGCACACGGTTGACGTTCATATCGGTAGGCTTCGTGAAAGATTTCGCGATAACCCCGATTTTGATATCGTTACCATAAGGGGAATAGGATTTAAGGTGGTGAAAAAATGAAAAAACCCGATTTTTCAAAGTATAGGCAGTGGAAAAATTGGACGCGACCATCGTTTAGTTTTTATTTCGTTTTAATAGTTACGATAGTTGTAATCGTAGCCATTTGGGTTGCTGGTATTTTTTCAGGACTTATCGGTAATATCATTGAAGAAATTATTCCGTCAATCTTAATGATGGTCGGTTTTGGTATAGTTATCGGTATAATTTTATCTTACTTGTTGGGATTAACCCTATTAAAGCCAATAAAGAAACTAGAATCTGCAATGAATTCGGTTGCAGAGGGCGATTTAGAGATAAAAGTTGAAGAAAAAGGTTATTTTGACGAAATTGAAAACATAAATCACAGTTTTAACCTTATGATGAAAGAACTTCGCGCAAACCAACTTATTCAAAAAGATTTTATATCTAACGTTTCGCACGAATTTAAAACACCTTTAAGCGCAATCGAAGGGTACGCAACACTTTTGCAAGATTCAACCTTAACCCAAGAAGAACGCGATGAATATTTAAAAGAAATTATCTCTACCACTAGCGAACTAACCGAACTTGTCGGCAACATTTTGTTGCTTTCAAAAATATCAAACCAAGCGATTGCCTATCCAAAACAAAAATATCTTCTAGACGAGCAGTTAAGAAGAGTGGTTGTTAACTTAGAGCCTAATTGGTCAAAAAAGAACATTGAAATCTACGCCGACTTTGAACAAATTGAGTTTAACGGCAACGAAAATTTAATGTCTAACGTTTGGCGAAACTTGATTGAAAATGCTATAAAATATAGTCCAAACGACGCAAAAATCGTTATATCCTTAAAGAGAGTTGGTGAAGAGATTGAGTTTTTCGTCGTTGACCAGGGTGAAGGAATAAAAGAAGAAGATAAAAAGCATATATTCGATAAGTTTTATCAAGCGGATACTTCGCACAAGCAAGAAGGCAACGGCTTAGGACTTGCGTTAGTTAAAAATATTTTAGATATTTTTGGTGGAAAGATTATCGTAGAGAACGTAAAGCCACAAGGCGCAAAGTTTATAGTTATATTAAAAGATGAATAATTTTATAATCGCTACTTTTTAAGTAGCGATTTTTTTGTCGAATTTTCAACAATTGTTGAATTTTATTTGAAAGTTACTTTAATTTTTTATTGTAAAATAAGAATAGAAAAAGTCTATTTTACTTAAAAAGGATAAAAGATATGATAAGCAAAAATGCAAATTATATTGATGCAGAACTTTTTGAAAAGATTTTAACTTACGGTGCTGTTAATTTACAAGCCAACGTGAAAGAAATTAACGACCTTAACGTTTTTCCCGTTCCTGACGGAGATACGGGGATTAATATGTACACAACGCTAATCGGTGGGGTAGAACGTCTTAAAACGGTCGCAGACGAAACGATTGAAAAAAAGGCTGATGCGCTTGCCGAAGGCATGCTTCTTAACGCAAGGGGGAATTCCGGAGTTATTTTATCACAACTTTTTTACGGTGTTGCAAAAGGGCTTTTAGGGTTAAAGGTCGCAAGCATCACACAGTTTGCAGACGCGTTAAGAAACGGCGTTCAGTATGCGTATAAGGCTGTCGTAAAGCCTGTTGAAGGCACGATTTTAACCGTTGCAAGAGAATCGGTGGAACTTACTTGTTTGAAGTTAGATGAAAACACTACCATTGAAGAGTTTTTTACCGAATATTTAAAAGAACTCAATTTTTCCTTAAAAAAGACCCCTGAACTTTTAGACGTTTTAAAAGAAGCCAACGTCGTTGATAGTGGTGGGGCAGGGCTCGTTTGCATTGCCGAAGGATTTTATAAGGCGATTATGGGCGACGAAAGTTTATCTAAAATTTCCTTAAACTCAATTGAACAAAAAAACACTAAAAGCGACGTTACTTTTGACCAAAAAAGCAAGATGGATTACGGTTATTGCACCGAAGCCTTAGTTCAACTTTTAGACAGTAAAAACGGTGTTGAAAATTTTGACGCAAACGCTTTTATAGACTTTTTAACGGAAGTGGGAGATAGCGTCGTTGCCGTTCAAACGGGAACGAAAGTAAAAGTACACGTTCACACGATGAAGCCTTCTTTAGTTTTAGAAGAATGTCAAAAATACGGAGAGTTTATCAGTGTTAAAATTGAAAATATGACTCTTCAAAACCAAGAAGTTGAAAGTGCTAAACCAAAGAGCGAAAAAAGAATAAAAACTGCCGTTGTTGCAGTTGCTTCCGGGGCGGGTATTGCTGAAATTTATAAAGAATATGGCGCTGATGAATTAGTTAACGGCGGTCAAACGGATAATCCCTCTACCGAAGAGTTTATCAAGGCTTTCGATAGGGTTAACGCAGAAACGATATTCGTTCTTCCAAACAATAAAAATATAGTTTTATCGGCAAAACAAGCAGGCGAACTTTACACCAAGTCAAAGGTAATCGTTCTTCCGTCTAAAACACCGCAACAAGTTTATAGTGCCCTTGTGGTTAGTGCTATGCGCGATGATATTAACGCGTTGAAAAACGATATGGAGCAAGCGATTTTAGACGTTGAAAGTTATTCTATAACTTACGCCGTTCGCGACGCGTATATTAACGGTATCGATATTAAAGAAGGCGATTTTATGGCGTTTAAAGATGGAGATTTGATGCTTTCCGTTCAAGGTGAATTAGAATGCTTAAAAGAAACGTTAAAGTCTATCGAAGATATTGATGAAAAAGATATTTTAACGATTTTCTATGGAAAAGGCGTCAATAAGGACTTGAAAATTAAAGTGGGTGAGTTTGTTGAAGAAAACTTCCCTGATATTGAATTTATGGAATTAGACGGCGGTCAAGAAGTTTATCCTTTCTTGATTTCGCTTGAATAAAAAACTAATGATAAAGGAGAAAATTAAAATGAGCAAAATTAAGGTTATGTGTACTTCAACGGGTTGTATAGAATATGCGCCAAAAAGATATATGGAAGAACACGATATCGACGTCATTAGAGTTCACGTTTTGTTTAACGGTAACGATTATCTTGAAGGACTTGATTTAGACCCCGTTGAATTTTATAAACAACTTGAAACTTTAGAAGATACAAAAAACAATCTTCCAAAAACGGCTATGCCAACTATTCCAGAAATAAAAGCGCATTATGATAAAGCCGTTAGCGAAGGTTACGATGAAGCAATCGTCATTGCAATTAGTTCGGGACTTGGGGGAACTTATAATCTTTTAAGATTGGTTGCTGAAGAATATAAAGACAAGATTAAAATTCACGTTATAGACGCAAAAATCACTTGTTTTGCAGAAGGACTTTTAGCGATTAAGGCAAGTGAACTTGTTAAAAAAGGCGTTGACACGCCAACTATTTTGAAAGAAATTGAGTGGATTCAAAAGAGAATGGAACTCTTTGGAATTGACGGAAAGTTAGATTATCTTATCTATAACGGAAGATTAAAAGGTGGAAAGGCGTTCTTCGGTAAAATGCTTTCAATTTGTCCGGTTATTCACTTTAACGAAGTGGGTGAATTAGTGCCTCTTTGCAGTGTTAGAACTCAAAAGAAAGCCCTTCAAAAAACTTGCGAACTTTTAAAAGAAATTATTGGCGATAGAAAGAGTGAAGATTATATTTTACTTCATTTATACACGGGAACTTCCGTTCTCAATCAACTTGTTGAAATTGAAAAGGATTACGGCATTGAAACAAACCATGAACGCGTTATAATGTCACCGGTTAGTGGTTGCCATAACGGACCTTGGCTTGCGGGTTATATTTACGTTCCCATTCGCCGTGAAGACGAACCATTAGAATAATCAAAATAAAAGCAGTTCTTTTTGGACTGCTTTTTTAATTCAAGAAATAGCTTTTCTTATATATTTAATGATTATTTTCATGTTTAAGGGGAAGAGTTTTTTTCCGAATGCACCATTCCCCTTAATAACCCTAACCGCAAAACTCCTCAAAACCCCTACCCCTTAATCTTTAAGGGGGTAGAGCTTATACGCAGTACAATAACAAGCTGTCTATAAAACACACTTCTGGTTTTTGCTGGGGGTGTATTTTTTTTGCTTGCTATAAACTTTCATAAATGTTATAATTTATAAAATTATTTGGGTGGAAAATTATGATACATTCTTTTTTGTTAATAGGTCAATCTAACATGGGTGGAAGGGGGTTCAAGACGGAAGTTGAACCCATAAGCGACGATAGGCTTTTTGTTTTAAGAAACGGGCGTTGGCGCAAAATGTATAACCCTGTTAACCCCGATAGAGTTACTTCTGGTGTAAACCTAGCAGAAACTTTTGCTCTTTCTTACGCTGATTATAAGGGGGTAAACGTTGGGCTTATTCCTTGCGCAGACGGTGGAACATCTCTTGCTCAATGGACGGTTGGTGGGCTTTTGTTCGACCACGCTTGTTATCAAGTGGAACTTGCGTCAAGAACTTCTACCATTGCAGGTGTATTGTGGCACCAAGGCGAATCTGATTGTGGCGCTGAAGACCACCCTTATTACAAGCAAAAATTGAAAGTTATTATGGAAGCGTTTAGAAAAAAATGCAATCTTCACGACGTTCCCTTCTTGCTTGGTGGCTTGGGCGACTTTTTAGAAGATTGTCCCGTTGGCGAAGGCAAGTTTAAGAATTACGTTATTATAAATAAGGCGTTAGAAGAATACGCAAACGAAACGGATATGACGGGATTTGTAAGTGCTAAAGGTTTGGGCTCAAACCCCGATAACATGCATTTTTCAGCAAAGGCGCTCCGTGAATTTGGTTATAGGTATTTTGACGAATTCTTAAAACACGAAGATAAAAATAAAATCTTTACCGAAAAAGATACCGTCGATAACGCTATTAGAAACGATATCGAACACTTATAAAATAGTTAAAAAATTACTTTACTGCACAATATATTGTGGTTTTTGGGCAAGGCGTTTAAAAAGTATTTAAAATACAAGAAAAAACGCTAAAAAGTGGGTAAAATCGCTTGACTAAAATTTAAAAATATTTTAATATATTTAGGCGTTTATAAGGAAAAGTTCGTGTTTTTTTGGGATTAGCCCTCCCGATTTGTCCTTTTTCGTGTGTGGACAACAACTTTTTCTAAAACATAAATATAAATATAATCCAAGGAGAATAACTCATGAAAACTTATATGGCTCATGCCGATAACGTTGAAAGAAAGTGGTACGTTGTTGACGCTGAAGGCGTTGTTCTCGGTAGACTTGCATCAAAAGTTGCTGCAATTCTTCGCGGTAAAAACAAACCTACTTTTACCCCTAACGTTGACACGGGCGATTTCGTTATCATCGTTAACTGCGATAAAGTAGTTTTAACGGGTAAGAAACTTGAAAAGAAATATTACAGATATCATACAGGTCACATTGGTGGACTTAAGTCTATCCAATATAAGACCCTTATGGAAAATAAAGCAGACGTTGCCGTTTATGAAGCGGTTAAAGGTATGCTCCCTAAGAATAGTTTAGGTCGCAAAATGCTCACCAAACTTAAAGTTTATAGGGGTGCAGAACACAATCATCAGGCTCAAAAACCTGAAACGCTTAAATTGGTGTAATGAGGTGTAATTATGGCAAAGGCAACAAGTAAAAAGAAAGTTCAATATTGGGGAACCGGCAGAAGAAAGAAAGCGATTGCTCGCGTTCGTTTAATTCCTGCTGGCGATGGTGTTATCACCATTAATAAAAAGAGTCTTGATGAATATTTTGGTCTTGACACCTTGAAGTTCATCGTTCGTCAACCATTAGTTTTAGTTGATGCTCTCGCTAAGTATGACGTTTGCGTTAACGTTGTTGGCGGTGGATTTACCGGTCAAGCAGGCGCTATTAGACACGGTATCGCTCGTGCACTTTTACAAGCAGAACCTGAAACTAGAACTGCTCTTAAGAAAGAAGGTTTCTTAACCAGAGACTCAAGAATGAAGGAAAGAAAGAAGTACGGCTTAAAGAAAGCACGTCGTGCTCCACAATTCTCAAAGAGATAATTTTCGAAAGCATTTTTGGAGAGAGTTATCAACAAAAATCAAAAAGACAGGTTTTTATACCTGTCTTTTTTTTGTGTAAACAATAAACCCCCAGATAGTCTGGGGGTCCAGTAAAGGTTTACCGTTGAGTAAAATCCTCCGTTTGTGTATAATAAAAGTTGCGACCTGCCAGTTGCAACTAAAAAACAAACGGAGGATTTATGAAAAAAGA
>JAZNQZ010000019.1:0-140554 GCA_045590475.1 Christensenellaceae bacterium | reverse complement strand
TTATCGTTACGCCACAACTATATTTGCCTAACGGCAAGTGATATGCCTTCGGCGTGATATTTTGCTAACGCAAAGTGATATTTTCACTTGTAGTGAAAGATAGGCAAATATAATATAACTTTGACCACAGGTCAAAATATAACGCAAGATACTTGCATATCACTTTTAGCCACAGGGCTAAAAATATAACTTTTTAAACTTATTCTTTTGTGGATAAGAAAAGCCCACTATATTTCGCTACTTGCAAAGTATAGTGGGCTACACTTTTATTTTGAATTAATATCCCTATATCTATTGTAGTTTAGACTAAGGTTATTTATTTAATTATTAATTATTTATTTAATGCTTCTTGAACTGCAACTGCGCATGCAACGGTCATACCAACCATTGGGTTGTTACCAGCACCGATTAAGCCCATCATTTCTACGTGGGCAGGAACTGAAGATGAGCCTGCAAATTGAGCGTCACTATGCATTCTTCCCATAGTATCAGTCATACCGTAAGAAGCAGGACCTGCTGCCATATTATCTGGGTGCAAGGTTCTTCCCGTGCCACCACCTGATGCTACTGAGAAGTAGTTAACACCGTTTTCAATCGCCCACTTTTTATAAGTTCCAGCAACTGGGTGTTGGAATCTGGTTGGGTTGGTTGAGTTACCGGTGATTGATACGCCAACGTTTTCAAGTCTCATAATTGCAACGCCTTCTGGAACGCTATCTGAACCGTAACATTTTACGTTTGCTCTTGCGCCCTTAGAGAATGCTTTTTCTTCTAATACTTCAACTTGTTCGGTTGCAGGATTAAACTTGGTTTCAACGTAGGTAAAACCATTAATTCTTGAAATAATATAAGCAGCGTCTTTACCCAAACCGTTAAGGATAACTCTTAAAGGCTTAACTCTAACTTTGTTAGCGTTAAGAGCGATTTTGATTGCGCCTTCAGCAGCAGCGAAAGATTCGTGACCTGCTAAGAAGCAGAAACATTCGGTTTCTTCAGAAAGAAGCATCTTGCCTAAGTTTCCGTGACCTAAGCCTACCTTTCTGTTTTCAGCAACTGAACCTGGGATACAGAATGCTTGAAGTCCAATACCTATGTTTGCAGCAGCAGTAGCAGCGCTCTTATCACCCGTCTTTTCAGCAGCCTTTAATGCGATTGCTGAACCAACGGTATACGCCCATTTTGCGTTTTCAAAACAAATTGGTTGAGTTTCACCTGCGATAGTATATGGTGAAATTCCGTAATTATCGCAAATTTCTTTACATTCGTCAATTGACTTAATGCCATATTCTGCTAAGGTAGCAAGAATTTTGGCTTCACGTCTTTCATAACCTTCAAATTGTGCCATAATAATTCTTCCTCCCTATTATTCTTTACGTGGGTCAATATATTTAACCGCACCGTCTTCAGCCTTAAAGCGACCGTAAGTTCCTTTTGACTTTTCGTACGCTTCATTTGGTTCCATACCTTTCTTGATAAAATCGGTCATCTTGCCAAGTGAAACGAATTCGTAACCGATAACTTCATCGTTTTCGTCAAGAGCCATTCTCGTGCAATAACCTTCGGTCATTTCAAGATATCTTACGCCCTTTGCTTTTGTACCATACATAGTACCAACCATTGAGCGAGCGCCTTTACCAAGGTCTTCCATACCAGCACCTATAACCAAACCATCTTCAGAGAATGCTGATTGTGAACGACCGTATACGATTTGAAGGAATAATTCTCTCATAGCCGTGTTGATAGCATCACAAACAAGGTCAGTGTTAAGTGCTTCTAAAAGCGTTTTACCAGGAAGAATTTCCGCCGCCATCGCTGCTGAGTGAGTCATACCCGAACAGCCAATAGTTTCCACGAGTGCTTCTTCGATGATACCGTTTTTAACGTTTAATGAAAGTTTGCATGCGCCTTGTTGTGGTGCACACCAGCCTACACCGTGCGTATATGCGGAAATATCTTTAATTTCCTTTGCTTCTACCCATCTGCCTTCTTCAGGAATAGGAGCAGGACCGTGTTTTGGCCCTTTGCAAACGCAGGTCATTTCTTTAACTTCAGTTGAATACTGCATAAATCTATGCCCTCCAATAATTATTTATAATTCACTTAAAATAGTATAACATATAAGCAATTTTTTGACAAATATTTTAATTGACTTTTTGTAAATTAGATATAAGGTTAAAAATTTTTTACTCAATATTTCTTTTATAGTGGAATAAATATTGTTGAATATAACCTGAATAGTCTTTAAATTTATCAATGAAAAATTGGCTTTGTTTTATTCGTGATTTTTCCGTGCCATTAAAATCTTCTATATACACCTTTTCTATCCAAGTATCAACGGGAAAACTATCGCTTCGATGAAAACCGAATAATAAAACGCAATCTGCTACCTTTGGTCCAACGCCATAAAGTTTTATTAGTTCGTTTTTTAGTTCCACCGTAGATATAGAAGAAAATTGGTCTAAGTTTAACCCGTTTTCAATTTGCTTTGCTAGAGTTAAAATATATTCTGCTCTATATCCTAAGCCAATTTCACGGTAAAATTCAATAGGTGCGCTCGCTAACTGTTTTATATTTGGAAAAGTGAAGTATTGTTCCCCTAAAAACTCTCTTTTTTCACCTAACCTTTCGCATAATTTGTTTATAGAATTCTTTATTCTTGGTATGTTATTGTTTTGCGAAATTATAAATGAAAAAAGCATTTCAGTTGGGTTTTGCCTTAGAATTCTTATGCCCTTACCTAATTCAGTGGCATCGGTTAAAATCTTTACACCGTAACTTTTTGCTTTATCATAAACGGCTTTATAATCAAAAGATAGGTCAAAAAAATTATAAAAATATTCTTCATCATTTTCTTCACACTCGATAACCGTTTTATCACCTTTACAAAAAGCAAAAGCGCACTTATCGGTTGAATAAACGAAAAAGCCGTCATTAAAAGGCTTAAATCTAAAGATTTGTCCACACTCTAAAGTGTCTTTAATATTAAAAAATTCATTATCAAAAATAATTTGTTTCATATTACTAAATTAAATTTCACAGTATTGCGCCGTTTAATATTTATTTAAAAAACGGTTTAGAAACAAGCAAGACAAGGCTCGTGAAAAGTTTTGGGTGAGATTAACCTTTTTGGTTATCGAAATCAAAACTTGAAACAGTAACGCAGTATTGCGCCGTTTATAAACCGTTTTAACAAAAAAGCGAGCATAAAGAAATATGCTCGCTTCTACTTTTTTTAATTTTCTTTAGCGTAAACGCTAACCTTTTTGTCGTTTCTACCCATTCTTTCAAATTTAACAACACCATCGATAAGTGCATACAAAGTGTCGTCACTACCGATACCTACGTTGTTACCTGGGTGGATTTTAGTTCCGCGTTGACGAACGATAATGCCACCAGCAAGAACTTCTTGTCCGTTAACTCTTTTAACGCCAAGTCTTTTAGCATTGCTATCTCTTCCGTTTTTAGTGCTACCGCCACCTTTGTGGTGCGCAAATAATCTAAATAAGAACATCATAACTTTTACCCTCCCAATTACTTCGCAACGATTTCAAGAACCTTAACTGCGGTGAAAGGTTGCCTATGACCTTGCTTTTTCCTTTCGTTCTTCTTGGCTTTATATTTGAACACGATAATCTTCTTTTCTTTACCTTGTTCAAGAACTTCGCCAACTACCTTAAATGCCTTTGCTTCGTCTGCAACTTTGATGCCGTTTTCATCTGCTACCATCAAAACGTCAAACTCAACTTTGTCGCCTACGTTTGCTGAAAGTTTTTCAAATCTAATTACTGAACCAACTTCAGCCTTGTACTGCTTTGAACCGTTTTCTACGATTGCGTACATAATTTATACCTCCTGCTAACCAGTCTCGCCGAATTTATTTTTGGGGTGGATTAAACACGCTTATAAAACCCCTTTCGAGCGGCTACCTGCATATTTTATCTTATTTATAAAATTTTGTCAATCATTTTAGCATAAAAATATCGTCTTTTCCCAAACTATTTTCAGCAATACGCTATTTTTTATTTAAGGAGAGAAATTTATGGAATTAAACGATTATAACAAAAAAGCAATAAACGATATTTACAAGAACGCGCACATCGCACTTCAAAGCATTTCTAATCTCCTTCCTGAAGTTGATGATGACGGAGTCAAAGTAGAACTTCAAGAAGAATATGAAGGATATGAAAAATTAATAGGTGAAATTTCCACCTTTATGGCTGAACAAAATATTGAGCCTAAAGACGTTAATCCTATGAAGAAGGCTATGCTTTTTAGCAGTATCAAAATGAAAACTTTATTTAACAACAGCAAAAATCAAGTGGCTGAAATGATGATTAACGGCACGGTTATGGGAATAACTGAACTTACTGCAATGAAAAACGAAAGTGAAAATTTAGACGAAGGCGTTCTTAATCTTTTAACTAAACTTTTAGAATTAGAAGAAAATTATGAAGAACGCTTAAAGAAATTTTTATAATATTTTTGTTTGTTTTATATTATGTTATCTAAAAATTTAACTAAAAACGTTGAAGAATTAAAGAAAATTCTATCATCTAGCGACATCACTTTTCTTGACATAAAAATTAATAAAAGTTTAGGCGTTTTAATCTTCGTTAACGATTTATGCGACAAAAACAACGTCGGTGAACTCATCTTAAGACCTTTATCTAATTTTTCAGGTGAAATTAATGAAAAATCTTTGATTGAAATATTTAATTATCCCGAAAAGCAAACGGTTGATAAAACGCAACAAGTCGTCGACGACGTTCTTTTGGGAAACGCTGTTTTACTCGTCGACGGGTTAAGTATTGCCTTTTCGTTTGGACTAAAATTTTTTCAACAGCGCGCAATTAGCGAACCCCCTACTTCCACTGTGTTAAAAGGGCCTAGAGAAGGATTTGTGGAAAGTTTGCCCGTCAACGTTTCGCTTATGCGAAGAAAAATTAAATCACCTAATTTAAAGTTTATTAATCTTACGGTTGGAAAATATTCAAAAACTCCCATTAGTTTATGCTATATAGATGGAATTGCCGATAAAAATCTAATTGAAACCTTAAAGCAAAAACTAAATGAAATTGAAATTGACGCCGTGCTTGATTCTTCTTATCTATCTAAACTTTTAGGGGAAAAAAAGGCTTCTATCTTTAAGCAAGTTGGCAACACCGAAAAACCAGATATTTTAGCGGGGAAAATTTTAGAAGGTAGAGTTGCAATTTTCGTTGACGGCTCACCTATCGCACTTACCGTTCCTTACCTTTTAATTGAAGATTTCCAAAGCCCAAGCGATTACTATAATTCCCCTTACAGCGCAACGACTGCTAGATTTATTAGAGTTTTATCGGTTATCTTTGCACTGTTTTTACCTGCAGTTTTCGTTTCGGCTGAACTTTTTCACTTACAACTTATTCCTTTAAGTTTTTTGCTAACTATCGTAAACAGTATTAAGGGAATTCCTTTATCACCAAGTTACGAGATGTTCTTCACCTTGCTTATCTTTGAAATATTAAACGAAGCAAGCGTTAGAATGCCTAAATACGTTGGCATGGTAGTTTCTATCGTAGGTGGCTTAGTTTTAGGGGAAACTGCAGTTACTGCGGGAATAATTTCAGCACCGACACTTATGATAGTTGCACTTTCTGGAATTTGCCTTTACACCGTTCCAGAACTTGAACAAACTTTTTCCGTTCTTCGCTTAGTTTTCTTGATTATCGGTGGCTCAACGGGGCTTTACGGGCTTATAATTGCAATTTCAGCACTATTTATTTACTTGATTTCTTTCGAAAATTATAAAACGCCACTTTGCGCTCCATTTTCACCACTTATAAAAGAAGACCTTAAAGATGGATTTTATAAAGGCTTTATTGAAGAGATGGAATTTAGACCTAAATCAATTAAAAACACTAACAAAAGACGGCTTAAAATTAAAAAAAGTTAAAGGAGAAATTATGCAATATCAATTAAAGGCTAGACAAGTTTGTTTAATTATAATAGCCTTTTTCCCTATCTTGAAAATATTTACTTTACCAAGCCTTTTAGCAGGTTTTTCAAATGAAGATATGTGGATTTCTGCTATTATTTTACTTCTAATTGATTTTGTTTCAATACTTTTTATTCTCAATATTATTAAACGCACTAACTTAACTTTTTTTGAACTTTTAGAAAAAAATTTTGGTAAAGGCATAACTACTTTTATTCTTATATTATATTTTCTTTTCTTTATGCTTAAAGCCGTTATTCCTTTTAACGAACAAAAAGATTACGTTGAACTAACCCTTTATACTTTAATGCCTAGTAAACTATATTTTTTACCAATGCTATTAGTTTGTTTTTATCTTTGCACTAAAAAAATTCGCGTTTTGGGAAGGGCGTCTGACGTATTATGGATATTTACTATATTAGGTATAGGAATTTTGTTCTTTTTATCACTTCCAAATTCCGATTTTGGAGCAATTTTACCAATTTTTGCCAACCCATTTAACAAGATTTTAAAGGGTAGCATATCTTCGATAAGTTGGTTTTGCGACGCACCTTACCTATTATTTTTGATTGGGAATTTTAAAGCCGATAAAAAAGATAGAATTAAAATTTTACTCTCGTTCTTACTTTCAGCATTACTAATATTGTTGTTTTTAATAACCTTTTACGCAGTTTTTACTTCTATCTCATTTAGGCAACGCTTTGCGCTTACCGAAATTTCTAAATATTCTGCAGTAATTAACAATATCGGTAGGTTTGATTATCTTGGAATAGTTTTGATTTTATTCGTAAACGTTTTCAGTTTGTCTTTACCTATTTATTTTTCTTGTCATATTTTAAACTATATTTTTAAGTTTAAAAAAACTTTTATCGCGCCTTTAATTACCGTTGGAATTCAATTTATTATTTTAGTTGGATTTATGCAGTTTTACTTATCGATTGAAAATTTTATTATGAATTACTTGGGAATTTTCTTTCTTATAGTTGGCAATTTATTCCCAATTTTAACTATTTTCTTAAAAAAACAAGGAGAAAAACATGAAAACTTCGTTAAAGGCTAAAATCGTAATTTTTATAACTGCTTTTGCTTTTTTATTCTTTTTTTCTAACGATTTTGGACTTATCGACGTGGAAAAAACCTCTATTATTACCGCCGTCGCTATTGATAAAACTTTGGATAAGTATGAAGTTACGGCTCAAATTGCCGTTCCAGAAGCAACCGATACTAATAGTGAAAACTTAAAAGCACAATTATCTGGAAAAGGCTATACGGTTGGTGAAGCACTAAAAGATTTAGGCGACGTTTCTGGTTGGTTTCCTAAACTTTCCTTTTGCAACCTTATTCTTTTAGGAAATTCTCTTTCTCAAACTAACGTGATTGAAGCACTTGATTATTTTGCTAAAACTTTAAGAGTTCAAGATTCGGCTTTAGTTGCTTTGTCTAGTGGAAGCGCAAAAGAACTTTTAGAAGTTTCTACACCTTTAGACAACATTTCTGCTTTTGCACTTCAAAAAATTATGCTTAAAAACCAAGGTTTTGATAGAGACGTTGCCAAAAGTGATATAAAAACCTTTTGCGCTGGACATTATTCAAGAACTTCTTCAGCATATATGCCGATAGTTAAAATGATTTCTTCTCAAGTTGGGCAAAAAAAAGAAGATGCTGGTAGTTCAAGTAATTCTTCAAATAATACTTCTTCTGGTGGTCAAAGTTCTTCTAATAAAGGCAACGTGCTTTTCGACGCTAAAACTACCGCATTATTTAAAGACGGTTATAAAGTTGGTGAACTTTCCCCAGACCTTACCTTTATCTTTAATGCTTTTAACGAAAATTTTAACGCTAGCACTATACCATTAGAAAACGTTAAAGATGACAACGGAAATACTAGCAATTATTTGTTGACCGTTATTAACCACTCTAAAAGCATTAAATTAAAAATGGAAGAAGTTCCAACTTTATATATAAAATTATCTATTTACGGTAAAATTAGCGACCATGCTGTCGACGGCTCGAAAGATGCTATTTCTCAAAATATCCCTATTCCTTTACACGTTAAAAACTTTGCCGAAAACAAATTAACTCAAATCATTTACGAAATGGTTTCAGTTTCACAAAGAACTAATTGTGACTTTTTAAATATAAAAGAAAAATTGTACCGCCATCACAATAGGCAGTACAATAAATATAAAGATGATATTTTATCAGTTATGAAAGTTAAAGTTGACGTTTCAGTTTCCGGTCAAAAATAACTTAATCGTTAAAAATTTTATCGGCTATTTCTTTTGCGCTTGCACCGTTGATATATTCTTCAACCCCGCTAAGCGCTTTTTCAATTTCATTTTTGGTAAATAAAACACCGTTTAATTTTTGGGATAAAAAGTTAACGTCTTTTACACTAAAAAAATCACCGAAAATCTTCGCGTTTTCAATTTTTCCATTATTCGTATCAAACGATAAACTAAAAATACCAAACGGAAATTTATGTTCAAAAAGATTTTTGCCCTTTGGCGAACGCCCAACGTTCCAATCGTAAGTAGAATATTTTTCCCTAACTAATCGTTTAATATTTTTTATATCGCTTGCAGAAAACTCGTATTTTTCAGCAGTTTTAAGAAATTTTTCTTCTAAACCTTTTTTAAATTCTTCAATGGTCATTTTAGATTGCAAGTGTTCCTTTACGTTGGTAACCCTTGCCCTAACCGACTTTATACCTTTAGACTCAACCTTAATTTTACTTGGATTAAGAGATGACGATAGTTCACCCATATTTGAAGAAAACAAAATCGTTCCGTGGTGCATAATTCTATCTTTATAAACGGTTTGCGCGTTACCTGAAATCTTTTTATCGCCTATCGTAATATCGTTTCTTCCTGAAAATTCGGCTTTTACACCTAATTCGTTAAGATACTCTATAACGGGCGCAGTGAATTTTTTATAATTATTTTCGCTTTCATCGTATGGGGCAATTACTGTATAACATAAATTACCATAATCGTGATAAACTGCTCCACCACCCGTCAATCTTCTAACGACCTTTATGCCATTACTTTCAGTATATGAAAGATTGACTTCCTGCAAGGTGTTTTGATTTACCCCAACTATAACTGCAGGCGCGTTTATCCATAGATATACGTAATATCCATCAGTTTCTTTTAGAAGATATTCTTCACTTGCTAAATTAAAATAAGCATCGTGATTGTCGTGCGTTATAAACTTAAAAGATTTCATACTTAAATTATATATAGTTTTTAATTAATTTGCAACTAAATAACAGGTTTTACAATAACCCTAGTTCATTTAAAATAAAAACAAGGGCTTAAAATTCAAGCCCTTGTCATTTTTTTAATTAACTAAGGTTAATTATACACCTTTCTTCGCCTTACGGAGAACTTCTGCGTTAGAAGTGTTAGTCTTTGAAACGTGACCTTTGAGTGGTAAAATCTTATCGTTAATATAATCGATAATCCAATCTGCTTGTGGGAAGAAGTCAGCGTCAAATTCAAACGGAGGAGTAATCCAGTTTTGTGCGCCACATACAACTGCAGGTGCATCTAAATAATCGAAGCAAAGTTCAGTAATGTTTCTTGCAAAGTCGTTGAGGATTGAACCTCTTGCGCAAGCGTCAGAAGCAAGGATAATTCTACCCGTTTTCTTAACTGATTCAACAACCTTTTCATAGTTAAATGGAACGATTGACCTTGCATCGATAACTTCGGCTTCAATACCGTATTTTTCAGAAAGAATCTTAGCAGCGTCCATTGCTCTATACAAGGTTGCACCGATAGTTAAAATAGTGATATCGCTACCAACTCTCTTAATATCAGGTTCGCCAAGTGGGATTTCATAATATCCTTCAGGAACGCCTTCCTTTCTAAATTCTTCACCCTTATCGTAAATTCTTTGACTTTCAAAGAACACAACAGGGTCAGTACCGTTAAGTGCTGAGTTCATAAGACCCTTAGCATCGTAAGGAGTTACAGGGAAGCAAACTTTAAGTCCTGGAACGTGTGCAGGAAGTGCAACCCAATCTTGTGAGTGTTGCGCACCGTATTTTGAACCAACTGATACACGGAGAACAACCGGCATCTTTAAGATACCTGAACTCATTGCTTGCCATTTAGCGAGTTGGTTAAAGATTTCGTCACCTGCTCTACCCATAAAGTCAGCATACATAAGTTCTACGATTGCTCTACCACCGCAAAGACCGTAACCTACTGCAGAAGAAACGATTGCTGCTTCTGAAATTGGAGAGTTAAATAATCTGTGATATGGAAGCGCTTCGGTAAGTCCTTTATAAACTGCGAACGCACCACCCCAATCACGAACGTCTTCACCGTAAGAAGTTAAAGTGGTATCTTTATAATATCTATCGATGATTGCTTCGAATAAGCCGTCACGGATATTAAATCTCTTCATGTTAGAAACTTGTTGTCCCTTTTCGTCAAACGCATAACGAACTTTGCCTGCAATTTGTTTAACTCTTGGGTTTTCTTCCATAGGAATCTTAACGTCTTTACCAACTTCAACTTTTCTATCGCTCATGCTTTCAACAGCACCGTTTGAGAACATTAAGTCTTCAACGTAATATGGGTCTTTCTTGAAGTCAAGATATGGAGATTCGTTAGGGTCAGCAGCGAGTTTGCAAAGTTTAAGCATTCTTTCTTTAATGCTTGCAAGAATATCGTCAAACTTGCCGTCGCTTTCAATCTTAGCGTCAACGAGTGATTTTCTATAAGTAACAATTGGGTCGTATTGCTTCCAATTTTCAACTTCTTCGATAGTTCTATAACTCATGCTATCTGATGGAGAGTGTCCACCGTAACGATAAGTTACAACGTCGAGCATTGCTGGGCCGTTACCTTCAACTAAAATCTTCTTCTTTCTCTTCATTGCGTCAATAACTGCAAGTGGATTGAAACCGTCTACTCTTTCTGCATAGAGTTGGGTTGGAGAAATACCTGCGCCAAGACGAGCAAGGAAGTCGTAAGCCATGGTTTCACCTCTGGTTTGACCACCCATACCGTAACCGTTATTGAAGAAGTTAAAGAGAATTGGAAGTCCACCTTTCTTTTCCCAAAGAGTACGCATTTGGTCCATAGAAGCGAAGTTCATTGATTCATAAACTACACCGCAACCAACTGCACCGTCACCTACGTTAGAGATAACGATACCTGGTTTATCATTTACCTTTTTATAAAGCGCTGCGCCAAGTGCAACAGGTGCTGCGCCACCAACGATAGCGTTGTTTGGATAAATACCAAATGGAAGGAAGAATACGTGCATTGAACCACCCATACCACGATGGAAGCCCGTACGACGAGCGAAAATTTCACTCATAAATCCGTAAAGAAGGAAGTCAACCGCTAAGTCTTTAACGTTGCCGGTTTTGTTGAGTTTTTCAACAGGTGCTAAAGTTTCGCCACCCATAAAGTCCTTCATTATTTGATAAAGTTTATCATCAGGAAGTTTGTTGATTGATGCAAGACCACGCGCTAAAACTTCACTGTGTGAACGGTGTGAACCAAAGGTCATATCGTCCATATCAAGAATATATGCTTGACCAACTGCAGCCGCTTCTTGACCCATTGAAAGATGGGCAGGACCTGGATATGAGTGCTTAAAGCCTTGATATTCACCTTTAATCTTGATTTCATTAATCATGCTTTCAAATTCACGGAGCATTGCGATATCGTTAAAGATACGAACGAAATCTGCTTTCTTGAAGTTTTTCTTTTCATCTTCAATAGTCTTGTTGTAAACGTTTACAGGAATATCTGTAAATTGAATTTTGCCTGGTGCCCTAATAAAATTAGGGTCAATGACTAAATTTTTTGGCATTTTTATATCTCCTTATATTTTTAACGTTATTATATACTGAAAATCGCTTCTCTAACGATTTCGCATACGGTTGGGTGTGGGAAAACTAATTTTTTGATATTTTCGATATCAACTTCTAAGTCAATCATAGCAGATACGGCTACGATATATTCACCTGAATAAGAACCTATAATATGTGCGCCGATTAAGGTGTTAGTCTTTTTGTTGATTACGAGTTTGCAAATACCGTTAAGGTCGGTATTTTCAGCAATATATCTTCCCGAGTAAGTGAGTGGAATTGAAACGCATTTAACGTCAAGTCCCTTTGCCTTTGCGCTTTCTTCGGTTTCACCAACTGAACCAACTTCTGGATTGGTGTAAATAACAGATGGGATTACGTTATAACGCATAAAGTCTTTCTTACCTAAAATATTGTTTACTGCAACTTCTGCTTCTCTATAAGCGGTATGTGCAAGCATTACCTTACCGTTAACGTCACCAACAGCGTAAACGTTAGCAACGTTAGTTCTCATTTGGTCATCGGTAACGATTGCGCCTCTTTCAAGGTTTACACCGATATTTTCTAAGCCGATACCTTGGGTAACTGCACGACGACCGATTGAGCATAAAACCTTGTCTGCAGGAACTTTTTCAGTCTTGCCGTCTTTTTCAAAGAGAACACCGTCTTTTTCAACACCGGTAACTTTAGCACCGAGTTTGAATTCAACGCCTTTCTTTTCTAAAGATTTTTGTAAAATAGCAGAAATTTCGTTTTCAGTTGGGCCTGCAATCTTGTTGAGCATTTCAACAACGGTAACTTTTGAACCTACTGAAGAAAAATAACTTGCCATTTCTAAACCGATAACACCACCGCCGATAACAACGAGTTTAGCAGGGATTTCGGTTAAATCAAGAACTTCTTTATTGGTCATAACCACGCCCGTTTCTAAGTTTTCACGTAGACCTGGGATTGGTGGAACGACAGGCATTGAACCGGTTGCAACGATTAAACGTTTTGCCAAGAACTTTTCTTCGCCTGACTTGATTACGATACCTTCGTCGGTTTTTCCTTCGATAACGGCTTCAGCCTTTTTCATCGTAACTTTATTTCTCTTTAATTGACCTTCAACACCACTAACGAGCATTTTAACTACGCCGTTCTTTCTTTCAACAACGAATTTTTGGTCAACTGAAGTTTTTCCTTCAACCGTTACGCCGTATGCTTTAGCGTGATTAGCATAGTCGAAAACTTTTGCTGAGTTAAGGAAGGTTTTACTTGGAACGCAACCTTCGTTTAAGCATACGCCACCAAACGATTTCTTTTCAAAAACCATAGTCTTTAATCCTGCGTGACCTGCGCGTTCTGCCGCTAAATATCCACCAGGGCCACCACCGATTACGATTAAATCATAAGTTTCCATATATTTTCTCCTTATTTTATTAGATTGAACCAGCCATTAAATTTACGCTGAAGTTTTCAAGATATTCTTTTAATTCCTTTAAGAAACGTGATGCAGGTGCGCCGTCTAACGCTCTGTGGTCGTAAGATAGTGAAAGTGCCATAGAAGTATATGGAACGAGTTCGCCGTCTTTACCGATTTTTACTCTTGTTTCTAAAGTATTAACGCCCAAGATACCCGTTTGTGGTGGGTTAACTACAGGTGTAAAACTTTCAATTCCCATCGTTCCTACGTTACTGATAGTAAAACTACCACCCGTTAAAAGTTCAGGGGCTAACTTGCCGTCAATAGCGTCTTGTGAAAGTTTCTTAGATTTTACTGCGATTTCTGAAAGGGTCATCGTATCTGCACCGAACAAGGTTGGAACTAAAAGTCCTCTTGGCGTATCGGTTGCGATACCCATATTAACGTGTTCAAAATAACGCATTGTGTCACCGTTAATCAAGTGAGCATTTAAGTCTCTATGATTTTTAAGTACGCGTGATACTGCGTAAACGATAATATTATTGATGGTAATTGGTGGAAGTTTAAGAACTTCTGCATTTTCCTTTAAGAATTTTCTAAAGTTCATAACGTTAGTGCAATCGAAAGAAATCGTATGGGTTAATTGAGCCATAGTTGATAAACTCATTACCATATTCTTAGCGATAACTTTTCTAATGTTAGACATCTTTTCATCTTTATAAGCCTTAACATCGTCGCTAGCCTTAACAGTTTCAGCAGGAACAGCCTTAGGTGCTTCAACTTTTGCTTCAGCGATAGGAGCAGTTTTTGGATTAACGCTTGCTTCTCTAACGTCTCTTTCAATAATTCTTCCGTTAGGGCCTGTGCCAACTGCAGTTGCTAAATCAACACCTAATTTATTTGCGAGATTTTTTGCTCTTGGTGAAGCAAAAATTACGCCGTCTTCGTTAAGGGTTGCAGTTTGAGTTGGAGCAGTTGCCGTTTGAACGGGTGCGCTTGCCTTAACTTCTTCAACGATAGGCGCGCTAGCCGTTGCACCGTTAGGTGCTAGTGGTGATGGGTCGTCTCCATGGTTACCAACTGCGCATACGTTTGAAAGAACGGGAACTTCATCGCCTGCTTCACAGAAAAGGGCTAAAACTTCACCTTCGATTTCTGCTTGGAAATCAAATGAAGATTTATCCGTTTCGTATGAGAACATAACGTCCCCTACCTTAACTTTATCGCCAACCTTAACTTTCCATTCGGTTAAGATACAACTTTCAACGGTAATGCCCGCTTTTGGCATAGTGATTGGCTTAGCGTTGGTTTCTTTTTGAACTGCAGGTGCTGTTGCTACGACAGGTGCTTCAGCCTTTACTTCTACTTTAACTTCTTCAACTTTTGGTGATGAACCGTTAGGTGCAAACGCGCTAACGTCTTCCCCTTTAGTTCCAACTACAGCGATGTTGGTTAAAACGGGAACTTCGTCGCCTGCTTCACAGAAAAGTGCTAAAACTTCGCCACTTACTTCGGCTTCTAAATCAAACGCTGATTTATCGGTTTCATAAGAGCAAAGAATATCGCCTTCTTTAACAGTGTCGCCAACCTTAACTTTCCATTCGGTTAAGATGCAACTTTCAACGGTAATGCCCGCTTTTGGCATCAATACTGGTTTTGCCATAAATTTTTTCTCCTTTTTTATATTCGTGTTTATTTTTTATTAATTAAATTTTCAATTAAATTTTCTTTGCGTTTTCAAGCAAATATTTTTCCGCTTCAACAGACCAAATACCGTTATTCTTTTTGCAAATATCGTCTAAGTCTTTGAAGAACTTGTCCGTTTTTCCTAATTCTTCAAAATCAGCAATCGCCGTCATAGGCATTGAGATTTGAGTGTAAACGAGTTTCTTTGCGCCCTTAATGTTTGGAAGATTAAGAGTAGTGTCGATTGCGCTATCAAGTCCGCCGACGTGTGAAATCATAATCGCTGGGTCAATTCTACCTTCACCAGATAATTTAAGTGCTTCTCTTAGGTCGTCTGTATTACCACCTGAAGTTCCCGTAATTCTATGGAAAGAATAGTGAACGTGGTAGAAGTTGATATTTGCGCTAAATTCCGTTTTGGTTGGACCAGCGAAGAAGTTTAAGCAACCAAATTCGCCTAAAAGTGCGTCTGCTTGTTCAACGAGTGCTGGAACGGGTGCGTATACGAATACGTCGTCAAATCCCTTACCACCGTTTAACGATTTCATATATTCAACGGGATTTTCAACGGTTGAAGTGTTAACGTAAACGAGTTCAACACCGTTCTTTTTAGCATCTTCAACGGTTAAAAGTTTTGCCGCTCTATCAAGTCTTGCTTGGTCGATATCGGTTACTACCATAAGCGAAGGTTTTCTATCACAGTGGATGCCGTAATCAACAGCGCCTAAGCCCATAGGTCCAACACCTGCTAAAATTGCAACGGCACCGCCTTCTTTAATACCCATTTCGTGACTGTGTGATTCGTAAACGTTATGATAGTTTTCGTGATAACCTGCAATAATGCAAGACATCGGTTCAGCAAGCGAAGCCTTAAAGTAACCTTCCCCGTCAAACGGAATAACACAGTCTTGTTCCATAACTTCGTTTGGGATAACAACGTAAGTTGCGTCACCACCAACTAACGAATATGAATAACCGATTGCTTGGAAAGGATTTTCCTTTAAGTTGAGCGCTGGTTGAACGCCGAACTTCATACCTTCTTTAAATTTATGTTGCCATTTGGCGCCAACCTTAATAATGTCACCACAAAATTCGTGACCGATAATGATTGGATTTTCTGCAACGTTATTTGGAACTCTTTTGTGCTTTGCGCCTTGGATTGCAGCCTTATAACTTGACATGCAAATACTGTCCGATACTACGCGAGCAAGAATTTGGTCGTCTTTAATTTCAGGTAAATCAAATTCTTCAAGTCTAAGGTCGTTTTCCCCATAAAGTCTAACTGCTTTAGTCTTCATAACTTCTCCTATAAATCTTAATTTTGTCTTAGGCAATTTCAGTTTTTAATTTTAATTAAAATTCTTTTATTTATCCAAAATTTGCCTAAGTTTATTATATCATAAAAAATCTATTTTAAAACCCCTTGAAATTAAGTTGCAAAAAAAATATTTTTGTGTTATTATATAATCACAAATGAACACAAATGAACAACTTTTGCACATTTTTGTTGAAATTTTATGTAAAAAAGGGGTAAAAAATGCTCACAATTGAACGTCAAGAAGAAATTTTGGAGATTTTGAACAGCAATAAATCAGCGACGGTTGAAGAACTTGCGTCTAAACTTTTCGTTTCAAGTGCCACTATTCGCCGTGATTTAAGGTCGATGGAACAACAAGGGTTAATTAAGCGTTCTCACGGCGGTGCTTTACCGTTTAAATCTAGCGCTGAGGAATCTGCGTTTGCGATAAGAGAACAAGAAAACCAAAAGGCAAAACGCACGATTGCAACCTTAGCGTCAAAACTAATTAAAAACGGCGATTCCGTTTTCTTAGATTCAAGCACCACGGTTGGTATCACCATTCCAATGCTAAATAACTTTAATTATCTTTCGGTTACTACGACGGGACTTAGAAATGCCCTTTTATTATCTCAAACAAACAATATTAAAATTTATATAGCAGGCGGGCAAATTCAAAACCACTCTAACTCTATCATAGGCACGGATACGATGGATTATATCTCTAGAATTCACGCAGATATTTCTCTTCTTTCCTGCTCGGGTGTCGATTTACAAAACGGTTTTACCGACGCTAGCATTGAACAGGCAAAATTAAAACAACAAATGCGAAAAAACTCTAATAAAGTTGCACTATTAGTCGACAGCACTAAGTTTAATAAAACCTTTCTTTGCACCGACTTTGATTTTAACGAAATTGACTATTTGATAACCGAAAAAACACCACCTATTGAGTACGTTGAAAAAATCGCAAACACTAATTGCAAGATTATAACCCCTGAAAATACTAATTATTAAATGAATTTAAAAAGAAAAAAGCATAGAATTTTCTATGCTTTTTTCTTTAATTAACTTATTAAACCCGATTGCACACCGTACATATAAACGATATTAGAATAATATTCGTCAAGATAAATTGGAACTTTTTTATCCTTTGATATGTTTCTATAAGCAGTTGTTGAATCTAAAGTATCATAGTAACCACAAACGCACCTAATAACGTCGTCGTAATAACCCATTTCTACAAGTTGGTCTTTACTAAATTCTCCCGAAGTTATTTCAATAAACTTTAAGTTTAATTCAGCGTTTTGACGAAGCAAAGTATTTTTATATCTTTGCTTCTTTTCTTCTAGACCGTTATTATATCTAAAAACTTCCATAATGGTTTTATCTTGTTCTTCCGTTAATTCTATCACCTTAGCATCAACTGCCTTTTGATGAAAGGAAGAATAATATTCTTCTACCTGTGATAATTGCTCTTCTAAGGCAATTTTTTCAGCGTTCAAATTTGCTGTTTCATTAGTTAAATTTTGATTAATCTTATTTATTTGCTGATTTTTTTCTTCTTCTAAAGCAATCGATTTATCCGTATAAAAAGTTGAATTAATCAGTCCGTTATTTATGCAAGTGTTTGAAAGTTTTTCTTGACTGCCTTCATAAAGCGCATTGACTTTAGCAACGTTTTGTTCAGCGCCAATTTGTAAATTTTCTTTTTTTACTTCTATCGCTTTAATTTTGGCAGTTAAATCTAGTTTTTTACTCTCAATCTCTCGCGCGTGTTCTTCGGCGACTAACTTTTCGGCTTTTTCAGTTAATTCTTCGACCGTCAAGGGCGTAAACTCTAATTCTGGAAGATTTAACTCTTTCATCGTAATTTCTTCATACCCTTGTCTTTTAATTCGATAATAGTAAAATAAATCGTTTAATATCGAATACATTTCAGTTAGCGTTTTGGGTAAATTAAATTCCATAATTATTCTCCTTTATAAATATATTCTAGGCTGAGTTTTTCTATTGAAAAATTTTTATCAGTATAAAATTTTAGCATAAACGCGCGCGAATTTAAGTTGCTTAAAATAGAGTTAAAACCACCTAGCAAAGAATAACGTTTTTTGCCAAAATCACCCGTTATTTCTAAAATGCATTCGTCTTCTAAGTAAGCGTTTACACCCGTTAAAGTTTTTCTCTTACAATCGTTAAAATCTATCGGCAATAACGTTAATTCCCTATTCCCGTTAACGTTTTTATTCAAAGTAATTTGTTTAGCCGTTCTATCTTTAGCCACGATTTCACCACTATTGACAATTTCGTTAGGCATCGATAAAAGCGTTTGCTCTTTTTTAATAAAATCGTAGATATATATTAAAGAATCCACGTTATTATCTAATATATTAACGTAATACTTTGAATCCACGATTTTTGCTTGGCTTAGAAAATAATACTTTGAAAAGTCTATTGCGTTAACTTTTTCAATTTTTCCGTTAGAAAACTTATAAAGTTGACCGTTAGATATAAAGGCGCATTCTTCATCGCTTTTAGCAAATGATAAATCAGCAATATCAAAATTATCGTCACTTAATTTTTTAAGAGAAATATTTTCCCCTTGCGTGTCAAAAGTTAACTTATATAAATTTGATTTAGAAAAAACGTAAACTGATTTATCTATTGAATATACGCCTATAACGCGTTCTTTTTCATCGTCAAACCAAACTTTTCCACAAAGTGTTAAACTATTGGTGTCGATATCTAAATTATACGGCTCGGTATAAAAAACTTCCTTTTCGTTAGCAAAAATTCCTCTACCTTGACAAAAACAGCCGTCAACAACTTCAATAAACTGAAATATTTGCTTTTTACTCAAAATAAATCCGCCTTTTTCCGTTAAAACTAATATTTCTTTTTTGCCACTTATATTAATCTCAAAAAATAACGGTTTTTTATAACCTATTGATAAAATTCGCTCACAATTTTCATGACTACATTCATATAAATATCCGTCTGTCATATGAAAAAAATATCTTTCGTTAATTTTATTAGCGTTTAAAACTTCGCCGTCAGGCATATAAAAATTCAACGTTTCTAAACCGTATAAACTATAAATTTTATCATCGTTAAAAGTTAAATTTTTTGACTTTTTTATAAGAGATTTAAGGTTAGTTATATTCAGTTTTCGCTTTATAGGAGTTACTTTTTTTATAACCTTTTTTATCATAAAAAACTCCTTTCCTTAATCCTAGAATTTTTAATTTTTCTTTGTTCGGCTATTGAATTAACGTAACGTTCGTGCCACATAACTGCTTGTTCAAAATTCCCAATGCTGATTGAATATTCCGCGCACAACCCGTACGATAACGCAGTCATAGTAATGTCGCTTTCTTTATACCCGATTTCACTTTCTAAATCATACATCGGTGGAGAATATTCATATTCAACGATAACTTTATCCTGATAAACTTTAATATATTCAGGTGTTCTTGATATATTTAATGCATTACCTGCTAAATCATAAACTGCTATTACCCTAATACATCTTTCGTTTAATGATGCGTAGGTAATCTTTTCGTTTTTAGTAGTTACCTTTTCCATTTTCACCATAGGAATAAAAGTTCCCGCAAGTTCGCCTACAACTAAATTCAATAGGTTCGTCATAACGTTTACGGTAGGAAGCGTATCTTCACCAATATTTTCTGTTTCATTATTTAGATAACTTAAAACGTCTTCCCTATAAAGCATTGCTGAAGCATTTTTTATAATATCTTTAACTGTCATTTTTTCTCCTTTTAAAAATATTGCCGAACCAAGATTGGTTCGGCAATAACTAGTTTTAATTAGGCTTCGGTAACACCGTACATAACACCTTGCGCGTATGGACGTGAACAAATAAGGTCAGCGTATTTTACTAAAGTTGCAGTGTAAACAGGTTTACCTGGAACTTGTTTTAATACTTTACCGTCGTCATCGGTAAGCCATTGCCAATCACAAAGTTGACACAAAGTGAAGTCATCGGTATTAAGGAAATAAATAGTTTCACTTGGGCAAAATCTATCTGCTACAATTGGAATACCGTTGTAACTCATTGCAGTAAATCCACCAGCAAGTTCCATGCTACCGATAAAAGTTTTACTTTCGCTGAGAACTTTTTTAAGTTTTCTTCGAACTCCCATTGAACAAAGAATCATATTAGGAACAGTTCCACTCTTTACTTCGATATCATCAATCATTCTTTGAATTCTATCTTCCGTAATTTGACCAACTGATTGAAATACCATTGGCACTAATGCTGAGTTTTTGCTTCTATCGTTACCGTATAAAATTAAATCGGTTGAGAAAAGAGTACTTAAACCAGTTATTTCTTTTGAGTTTGAATTTTGAACGGTAATATAACTATTTGTTAGAACCGTTCCATCTGCAATCGGTTCTCCATCTATACAAATATATCTATCACCAAATTCATCTACGTAAGTGATTTTTCTTCCCTTAAATCCTTCAATAATATTACCGGTGTAATCTCTAAAATCAACTAACATACCAACCATAATGCCGGTAAAGTTATCAATTTCAATTTTGTTATCGTATACTCCCGTAACTCCAGCCAAACTACCAAAACCATAACCGAAAAGCATTCTGCTAAAATTAATTTTACTTGCCTTAATAAGCCCTTCCATTTCTGCGTTTAACAAATTCACAAACGCGCCAGCATTGGTTTGAGATGCTCTTAAAGCCTTATCGCTAATTTCAATAACACCGTAAAGGTTTTTTAAAGTGCTAGTTAATTGAGTATAAGTGTTCCCTGATGATTTTGGCAAATTGCCGTCTTCATCGCCTGCACCAATACCACCGTTTATACCATAAGAAATTAGTTTTTTAATTTCTTTACCCCAAACGTCGTTTGAGTTTTTTTCGATTGCTGCAAAGAATGGGTTAACGTAATCGTTAAGTTGTTCGCTAATTGCGTCTAAATATACTGTTTTTAGTGCGTTATCAGCACTGTTTAATGTAACTGCCATTTTTTCTCCTTAAAATTTATATTTTTTATTTATCTAAAATTTCTCTTGCGAGTGCCCCCGCTTGAGATATGGTTTTCGGGCGAGAAATAGGCGTTTTTACCCCAACTCCCACTCCGTTAATTAGAACGGGTTTTTGCTTTTTATCTAACACTCCTTTTAAATATTCTTGTAAAATATTATTTTTTTCTTCTTCACTAATATTTTTAGTAGGAGCATTAGAGTTTTCATCAATTTTTTCAGTCGGGGAAATTTCCTTATCGCTGGAATTAATGGCGCTTTCTAATTCTTTGATTTTTTGACAGCGTTTGGTAAATTCAGCCTCCAAAGAATTGTAAGCAGAAAGCAAAGCCTCAACGTTCTTAAACTTTCCTAATGAGACTTGTTCTTGTTTCGTGCCGTCCTTCTCTTCCGCCACTGCGGGTTGCACGTTAAGTTCGGTTTGTTCATTATTTGGTTTTTCCATAAATTTTATTCTCCTTGATTTTCTTTTAATTTGTTTTTATGTTCTTGTATGTGTTTATAATACCTTTGCTTTTGTTCTTCATTTAGCGATTGATATTCGCTTAAAACGTATCTAACGTGTTCGTCAACGTGAATTGCGTTATCATCGATTTCTTCAACAAAAACTTCTTGTTTTTTCATGTTTTCGTTTTCTCTTAACGCTTTTTCTTCTTGAAGTCTAGGTATTCCCTTTTGATAATCTAAATCTTTATATCCTAAAAGCGAAAGAATTTTTTCTTTTGTTCCCGAACGAAGTTTTCCTTCTTCATCAAACAATAGTCCACTTTGATAAAGTTTAAATATAACGTCCTTTTTTTGACTTTCCGAATAAAGTAATTCGTTTTCACCTTCTAAATAAACGTCGTCGGTATTTATGCTTGAAAAATTTGCATAGCCTAAGCGCATAACGTTGCTTTCATCAACGTATCTATAACTTCTCGTTCCTTCGCTAAATTGACCATATAACCATATAATTCTCTTTGCCACTTCCAAGATAGCACGCCTGATTTCTTCTGCAGTCATCAACAATCTGCTGTTATCTTGTTCAACCAAAATTTGAAGAGCAGTTCCACTTGAAAGCGATGCGTTTGACGAACTTGAAGTAACGTCACTTACACCACTTACGATAACGAATTCGTTAATAAGTTTTTCTTCTTCTTGATTAAAATCGTTTGGCATTGATAAGTCGTTCATCATTTCAGGTGGTTTTGAGCCTTGTCTATACACCAATACTTTGCCTGGCGACAAGCCTTCTTCTGCTAAATCGTCTACGTCAACTGAACCGTCTTCAACCGTCATTACCCCCATTGAAAGTCTATTTAAAAATTCGTGTTTACGATTTTTAACTGCGTTAAAGGCGCGTTGAATTGGAATTAGCCTATCAATTACACTTGTACCGAAAAAATTACCTGCTAACACTAAAGAATTTTGTTTTACGAAAGGAAAACATCTTTCTTCTTTATTTCTTTTTAAATATGGTAAGTCACCTTCGTATAAAAGGCTATCTCCCGCCACTATGATTAGTCTTCCGTTCGGGAAGTTTTCACTCGGCTTATCGTATCTTTCAATTAAAATAGTTGCGTCGTCTAAAACGTCGTCGCTATTCTTGTTTAGTCCAATTTGGTTTAGAGTATAAACGTTAATTTTTTCACCCTTTACTAAAACTTTATATTGTTCTAGAATTTCAGCAACTGACACTGCGCGTGCGTGAATAATGCTTTTACAATCGTCAATTTCTTCAGTATAAAGATTATCGGGAAAAATTTCAAACGGAGAAACGGGATAGATTTTCGTTTCACCTTCGTAAACCTTTTCACCGTTTATTTCGCCAATGTAATTACCACCTTGATTTTCCCACACAACTTTGTAAAAACCCGTTCCACAAGTTTCACTCCACGCAGTTACCTTTTTAATCACAGCGTTAAAATCGCTTAACTTAAAAGAATTTGCAATAACTTTTTCGGCTAAATTTGCGCCTAAAACGTCTTTATCGTCGTCAGAATTCGGGCGTACCGAAACCAACGGTGAAATTCTTGAAAACTTTGCCATTCGCGAATCATATATCGGTGCAATATGATTAAAAATACCACGATTTTGCCAATAAAAATCCTTTCCTATTTTTTCAATTTCGCCACGCGAATTTAGGTCGCAATATTGATTTCCCGAAAGAAAATTCATATTCAATTCCCATTGTCTTTCAATATTTTTTCTTTCGTTTCTTCTCTTTTCAAAATCAGCCTTTACTTCTTTTACTAGTTCTTCAATTCTTAGTTTTTCCGCACGCTCAAAAAGGTCCTTTTCACTTTGTTTTGCTTTTTGCATTTTTGCTCCTTTTTATTTTTCATTTAAGGCTTTGATAAGTCGATTTTTTTCTTCTTCTAATTCTTCGTCGGTCATACTAGAAATAGGCGTTTGATTTTCAATTAAAATTTTTAACGCCGTAATATCCGGCGGAACGTTTTTTTTAGTGATTTTTTTCTTTACTAATTTTACTTCGCCTTCTTGGTCGCTAGTATATTCTTCCACGACTTCTTTGTAATCGTAACCTAAAGCCTTTTTTATAAGCGCTTTTTTCAAGTCGCTTTCATTTGTTTTTTTAATAGTTTTTTTGCTTTGTTCTTTAATTTTTTCTTTCATTCATAATCTTTCTAAAAAGTTTCTCCTTATCCTTTTGAATTTCAGTTTTTTGGACTTTTATCGCAGGTGTTTCAGGCTTACTCATTAGATAATATCTAAGTTCGTCTATTTAAGATATTATCTTTTTTTATCTTTGATTTTTCTTATAAAAACAACAAAAAAGAACGCATTTTCTGCGTTCTTTTCTCTCAGTTTTTTTTCTTGGCACAAGATTTGGCATACCGATAGGTAATATCCTTTCTTGGAACACCTGTCTCTTTTAAGTTATTTCCTTTCAATATTATATATATTGTTTATTCCAAACTTCCAAAAATATCTCCATTTATATCAAATATCATATCAATCGGAATTAGGTCTCCCGTAGTCATTTGTATTAGACGTTCGTATGTTTTAATTTTCTTTACCACACCTGTAATTGTAATATATGCTCCACCACTTTTCTTTTCGTCGGGCTTGAAATACGTAATGCTAATTTCAGGTTGAGTGTCTAATTGTTCCATAAGGAATAAAATTTTCTCATTCATTATGGCTTTCATTTCATCTGACGGCTCATTATATTCGTCCGTAATTCTTGCCGTTTCCTTTATTGCATCAGCGTGTCCCGTCAATGCCGCAAAGGGAGAGAATTGCGCCGCACGGTCATAATTCGACATTTTTAGACGTTTTTCTGACTGATGATGCGGTAAGTCAATTATATCAGCATATTTCTTTCTTGCATCTTCACTCACGCCTTATGCCCCCCAATTTGTTCATTTCTATCTTTTGCCGTTGCCCCATCTTGCAGATTCATACCTTTTAGAATTGCATTTTTACCGAATTTCTTTTTAATTCCTAATACGGCTTTCTGCATATTCTTCTCACGCTTTTCCTCTTTCTTTTTTTCTTCGATTTTAGCGTAATCAGTAAAAATATCCATCTGAACGTATCCCGTCTCTTTCTCCGCTTGTTCTTCGGTCAAGAGTTTTGCAGTACAAACGTTAATTCTTCTTACAAGTAAGTCCTTGTTGATAATCTTATCGTAAAGTTCAAGGGTTGCTTCGGTTATTATCTTTGTGGACGAAGTATATCTTTCAAGGTTCTTTGTGCCGTGTGCGTGTTTGGGAATTAACCGTCCATAATGGTCTGCGGTTATCTCTCCAAAATACTTCCTACTTATTTTAGGGTTCGTCAGGTTCTCTATATCATAACCTATCGTCAATACAATTTGATTTGTTACAAGTCCCTTTTCAACCAAGTCAAGGACAAGCAAATCAATCATCTCGTTTACTATCAAACGTGCTTGTTTTGTATCATACGGACAATGTAATACTTGTCCCGAACTCAAGCTATTCGTACTCGGTTTGTATGCCTTAATATCAGACATCAAGCACGGCTCCCAACCCCAAGCGTGGTCTATAAGCAACTCTGCATTGATACCGAAAAGTTTATAAAGCAATTCTTCATTATGCAAATCATTTGGCTTTCCTACGGAGCATCTCGCAACATCTCCCATAGTGTACATACCGTGCGCTTCAAGTTTCTCAGTATAACCCCTACCAACTCGCCAAAAATCCGTCAACGGTCTATGATTCCAAAGTTTTTCACGGTATGACATTTCATCAAGTTCCGCAATACGTACACCGTCTTTATCCGCTTCTACGTGTTTTGCTACAATATCCATAGCCACCTTACAAAGATAAAGGTTTGTACCAATTCCTGCGGTTGCTGTGATACCCGTAGTTTTTAAGACATCTTTTATTACAGTTCTTACTAAGTTATGCGCCGTTGTTTTTCTTACTTTGATATAGTCGGTTGCATCAATAAACACTTCGTCAATTGAATAGTCGTGTATATCTTCGGGAGCAAAATACTTTAAGTAAACGTTATAAATCTGAGTGCTGTATTTAGAATACAATGCCATTCTCGGTGGCGCTGTGATATAGTCAAGAGCTAACGAAGGGTTTGCCTTTAACTCTAAATCATTCCAAGACGAACCTTCCAACTTTCTATTCGGCGCTCTTCTTCTACGCTCATTATTCGCTTTTTGCACTTGTTGCTTTGCTTCAAAAAGCCTTGCTCTTCCTGAAATACCATACGCCTTTAACGATGGAGAAACGGCAAGGCAAATTGTTTTGTCCGTTCTCGATTCATCAGCAACAAGAAGATTTGTAGTCAATGGGTCTAACCCACGTTCTACACATTCTACGGAAGCGTAAAAGGACTTCAAATCTATTGCAAAATATGTTCTTTGCTTGTCCATATACACCTCCACAATTTAGTTAATCGTTCGTTTTATTTTCTCTAATCGACACAATATCTTTTATATCACAATCTAATACCTTACATATTTTAAGAAGCACGTCTAAATGTACCGTTTCTTCTCTATTGAGTTTAGTGATAACTGAGTGTGTCAAACCCGCCTGAACTCTAAGTTCCTGCTTTTTAATTTTCTTTTCTATCAAGAGTTTCCACAAGCCATCATAACTGATTTTAACTCCCTCTATCATAAACGCCCCCTACTTTTTCGTTTGCTTTTTGAGTGCATTATAGCCCTCAATTACTAACTGCACCTTTGTTATATTGTTAATCTTTAAGAACTCATTGATTTCTTCAAGCGTTGTTCTCGGCATCATTGCCTGAAAATTACCGTTTTTGCTTTTACGTTCTTCTTTGTTCTTTTCTTCGTATTTTCTACGTGTTATACGACGTGTTGTATCTTCCATTTTTTGTGGCATAGTGAAAACCTTTCCAATTACAGTTTTTATTATTATACCATATCAACACTTTTTTTTCAATTATTTTTGTCGTATATATACATACATTATATATTGTTTTTCTCAACTTGTTCAAAGTAACTTCCCAACTTGTTAGATGCTTCTCTATCACTTTCAACCAAATGGTCTGCGTAGATATTTAAGGTAGTTGAACTTTTAGCGTGTCCAACTCTTTGCGACACGGTTACAACGGGTACATTTGCATCAAGCAAAAGAGTTACATTAGTGTGCCTTAAACTATGAACGCAATAATGTTTTATTCCTGCTGTTTCTAATGCTTCATCAAACCAATTTCTTATAGTAGTCGGATGTAATCTTTTACCATATCTTCCAATAAAAACTGCATCGTCAACGCCTTCCCATTTATCACCAACAAATTCTTTCTTGTCATCATACCATTTTCGATATTCTAAAAACAATTCAACTAAACATTCAGGTATTGTAAAGTCTCGATAAGATGTAGTAGTTTTGGGTTTTGTAATAAGTAATCCTGCACCTGATACCGCCTCATATTGTCTTTTTATACTTACAATTTTATTATTAAAGTCAATATCAGACCAATTTAAGCCACATATTTCTCCTTTTCTTGTTCCTGTCATAAGAAGAAACATAAGCGCCAATCGTTTTCTAATATCCATTTTTTGGCATTGGTTTATTAGTTTTACAACTTCTGCCTTTGTCAAGGAGCCTATTTTCTTTATATCTTTATGCTTTGTTGTAACATATAATCGACTTGCAGAATTTCTTTCTATAACACCAAGTTTAACAGCATAATCTAACGTTCCTCTTATTACTTTTTTCATTGATTCATAATATGAAGATTTATAATAAACCATCTCAGATTGAACATTAAATATCTCTTCCAAAGGCATTTCCAAACCATCTGCAATTTTTTTTGCTGTTTCGTAAGATGTTCTCTCTCCTTTTACTGCATCTTTTATTGTCCCTCTTGGAACCTTTATTTTTTCGCTTAATATCTTAAAAAACTTGTAGCCAAATTTTTGACGTATTAAATTGTATAATTCCACCTTTGCAGATACTTTATAACGTGTTGTTTTCATTTCGTCAATCTTCTCGTTTATTTCTTCTACTAACGAAGGTGTAAAATCTTTTATTTTATACACACTAACAAAAGGTAGAATTTTTGCAAGTCCGTTCTTTGACGAAGCATAATAGCTTGCGGTTTTCTTTTCTTTAATGTTTTCCAACCACATTAAAGCAACCTCGTCAAAAAACGCATCCTGATTAAACTTTGGCTTAGTCTTGCCGGCAAACTCGTCAATTACTTTTGCTTCATATTCCTTTGCAACTCTATTAACAGCTAATTTTAATTGCTTTTCCGTTAATTTATTAGTCGGTTTCCACGTTATAGCCTTTTGTATTTCATTTCCATCAAATCCAATAATTTTTACTTGTATGCTAAAAGAAATACTACCGTCTTTATTTTTTCTTTCTCGAATACTATACATTATTATCTCCCTCTACAACATTAGTAAAAATATTATTCAATGTTTGTGCTGCTGACTTATCTGAACTTTGAATGTAATAAGCATACGTATCTGTTGTTGTACTCGTCTTTACGTGTCCTGCTCTACCCGCAACCGTTGTAACAGGTACTCCCGCCATAATTTGTAAAGTAATATTTGTATGCCTTAGACTATGAACTGAAAAATGACGTATCCCTGCTAATATACAAGTTTGTGATACCCAAAGTTTTATATTTGCGGGGTGTATTCTTTTCCCATTCCTTTGAATAAAAACACTACCACTTTCTTCCCAAGCATCTCCCCAAAGTTCTCGTCTTTCATCATACCATTCCTTATAGGTTTTAAGTTCTTCCACTAAAATATCAGGAATAGTAATCAAACGAGTAGAACCTATGGTCTTTGTCCCTTTTAATCTTACACCGTGTCTTGGTTGTTCTGAATATGAACGTTGAATATATATTTTCTTCTTATCAAAGTCTACATCATCCCAATTTAGACCGCATAGTTCTCCACGTCTCATACCTGTCAATAGAACAGTTTTTACGGCAACTCTCCATTGTATATTTTCGACCTTACATAAAGCACTATAAAATTTATTTAGTTCTTCTTCATCCATACATTGAATAGGTTTTCTTTCCTTTTTACCCATATCCACGAATTTAGAACTTGCGTAGTTTTCATTAACAATTCTCAAACGAACTGCATACGCTAACACATTATATATTACGGTCTTAAATCGTTTTAAGGTTGCTTTTGCATAATCTCTATATGTAATTTCAATGTCAAACAATCTATCCATATCCATTTTACATACTTCTGCAAACATCTTTGCAAACTTAATACCTATATTCTTTCCATTATATACACGGCTTAACGTTGCACAATTCAATTCGGTTTCGTTTCTTAACCATACAAATGTAATACCTTGACGTTCAAGAATTGACCTTAGATTCTTTTTAGGTGTTATGTGATAATTTTTCACCTTTAATTCGTCTATTTTATCAAAGACAGCTTGCACAATGCTTGGAGTAATGTTGCTTATCTTATATCCACCTATCATCGGCAAGACTATATCTAAACTTTGCTCTGCTAAGCCAATATATCCTTCTTCAAATATTTTTTCAGAACGATTTAGCCATTTTTTTGCAAGTTCACGAAAAGTAATATTAACATTACATTTTTCGTTTTCGGCAGACGTAAACGATGCAATTACTTGTCTTTCAAATTCATCCGCAAAAATTGTACAAGCTGTTTGTATCTCTTTTTCAGTCATACCTTTTTCAGGCTTCCACGTTGTACTTTTTGTTACCATCTTACCTAAGCCCACATCTTTGATTGCAACCTGCACTTTATAAGTAACACCTTTTTTACCGTCTCGTCTGATTATTGTTGCCATAATTTACACCTCTTCTTCTATTCCCACGACACGAAGTAAATCATCGTAGTTCAATATTATTTTTTTCCCTGACCTAAAATGCTTAACTTTGTTTTCTAAACATAATTTTCTTATGCTGTTATAAGTCAAAGCGGTTTCAGAATCCATTTGCTTTATTAACTCTAACGCTTCATATATTGAACGCATCCTTGCTTTTGCCATTTTACCTCCCTTTATGTATAAAGGGTGTGGCACAATTACCAACACCCTTTCGTATTCGTAATTATGCCTATGGCATTTTACGATATTTTATTATTTGTTATTTGCTTCCACATATTAGCGCAATCAAATATCCGATACCGTTCATAATTGCATTTACAGTTATCATTATTCCTGCGCCGATTACTCTAAAAATCATACCTAACACTTTCATTTTTGTTTCTCCTTATTCCGTTTCGTAAACTATCTGAGCAAGTATTGCTTCTTCAATTATCTTTTGAATAGCACTCTCTCTTTGAACATCCACCATATAATCGCCCGTTCTCTTATACTCGTCTTTTTGAGATAGTTGAGCGTACATAACGTCATAGAGTTCCCCTGCTCTCCTATCTACACCGTGCAAGTATTCGGGAAGATTACCTGCAAGAGACATCAGTTTACCGATATTATGCTCTTCAAGATATTGCTTCGCCATAGAACCGTACTTTCCGTACACGTGTTTCTGCGGCTTTATCATCTTCTGATATGCTCTAATCTCGGCTACCGTCATCTCTTCGTTCTCTTCTGCTTTTTGCAAAATTCTTTGTTTGTTCATACCTATGCCTCCTGTTTTATACTTGTCGTATATATACGACTTTGTATTATTATCTTACTACATAAAATTGAAAGTGTCAAGCTCTTTTCACTAATTTTTAGATATTTTTCACTAATTTTTAGAGATTTTTATTTCAATTGGTTGTTCGGGAACGTGCTATCTCATAAAAATATCGTTCTTTTTCAATGCCGATAAACTTACGATTCGTGTTTACACAAGCTACTCCCGTACTGCCCGAACCCATACAATTATCTAAAACAATATCGTTTTCGTTCGTATAGGTTTTTATTAAGAACTCCAACAATTCCGTCGGTTTCTGCGTGGGGTGGATTTGTTCCTTTTCCCTTGCATATTCCAATATTGTCGTCGGATATTTCGTAAACTTTTGCACGTATTCCGTTCCTGAGTTAAGTTGATTATTCTTTGACTTATACCCCATAGCAGAACGCCACGTGTTCCCTGCTTTGTTTGTTTTTACTTTATCTACCGCCTTTAATGTAGGTGGGTGATACGGTATAGGATTTTTAGATAAACTTCCCACCTTTGCTTTACTAAATACTGCTATTTCCTCTATTGCGTTCAATGGCTTGTAATTAGCATTAAGAAATCCCGTCGGCGTTTCCTTTTTCCAAAGCCATAAATACCTAAACAACTTAATATTTGAACATATCAGTTGTGAAGTAAATGGCTGCGTACCGAAAAGACAAATAACGCCGTTGGGCTTTATAATTCTTTCATACTCTTTCCAAAGTTTTTCTAACGGTAAAGCCTTATTCCATTTATGAACTACGCTTGTTCCGTAAGGCAAATCGCATAACACAAGGTCAATAGATGAATCAGGGATGCTCGGCATTACTGCCAAGCAATCCCCACAGTAAAGTTCCTGTTTGTTCATTAGGTTACAAGCGCTGCAATACCTTTAACAAGATACGGAGCCGCAACCAAAATTGCGAAGATGACAATTAAACCTATACCGTAATTAACCAACATCTTCTTAGCCTTTGCCTTATCTTCGTTTTTCGTAGCGATGATAATAGCAATACCCATTGCAATCGACCATACACCTGCCGTTGCCAAGAACACCCACATCATATATGGACTGTATTCATCAAAAAGATAATCAACGTAGTTTGATACTTTTTCATACTGAGCGCCCATATCTTGCTCGTAGGAATCGGTACAAGTAGAACAAATATACGTTCTCTTGATAACACCGTCTATATTTTCTTCGCTTGCAAGCTGATAGTTATGTCCTTTTTCGGGAATTTCGTCGATACGTTCATAATCACACTTTGAACACCCATAATATCTTTCGCCCTTAGTATCACAAGTCGATGCAAGAAGAACGTGCGTTTCTAACGAGTGTCCACTCGGACTTACGATATTTGTCTTATACTCATATTGACAAGCCAAGCAAGTGTGAAGAACACACCCCTCTTCCGTACACGTTACTTCTACATACGTTTCTACATAATCGTGTCCTGTTGCTTTCAAAATTTGTGTTTTATACATATCACTACATCTTGAACAGCTTTGACCAATATACCCTTCTTCCGTACAAGTCGGTTCTACTCTCTTTGCTTGATAATCGTGTCCGAGCGCATCTACAAAAGTATCATTATAACCCGTTCCACATCTTGAACAAATATGAGTTGTATAACCTTTGTCCACGCAAGTAGGTTCAATTACTTCGGGTTCATAAGAGTGTCCCAATGCAGGGATTGCTTCATTATACTTATAATTACACGTTGCACAAGTTTTATATCTTAAACCGTTTTCCGTACACGTTGCACTTGTCGTAATTCTCCAAGCGCCATATTCGTGTCCGTGTGCATTTACATAATTTTCGATATAACTATCTCCACAAACACTACAAGTTTGAGTCGTATAACCTCTATCCGTACAAGTCGGTTCAGTTACCTTTGCTACGTATTTATGACCTTTCGCATTTACATAAGTATCCACATACGTATCGTCGCATCTGCTACATACGTGAGTAGTATAACCTTGCACAGTACACGTCGGAGCCGTTACCGTTGCCTTATAATTGTGTCCTTTTGCTAAAATTGTTTCTGTCTCGTATGCACCGCAACTGATACAGTCTCTTCTTTGAGTACCCGAATCCAAGCAAGTGGAATCTTTGATTACATACCAACTGCCATAATCGTGTCCGTTTGCAGAAACTACGTCATCGTTAAACGATGCGCCGCAACGAGAACAAGTATAAACCGAATAACCCTCAGCCGTACAAGTCGATTCTACAACCTTTGTTACTATATAGTTATGACCGAGCGCATCTACATAATTTGCATTATACGTATCACCACAATTCGCACATTCATATACCGTATATCCGTCAGTCGTACAAGTCGGCACAACAACTTTTTGTTCTTCGTAATAGTGGTCGATTGAGAACGTGTAAGTCGTTGAACGGTTCGCATCATTTGTCAAAACAAATGTATGGTCGCCCTCTACTTTAATCCACGTTCCGTTGACATAGCTTTCTCCGTTAAGAGTACCTGAACAATTACTGTCCGTCCAAATTACACATACTTGCGTACCGCTACTTGCTCTTACAATCTGAGCAGTCGGAGCCGATATACTTAAAATTACAGTATAGGTTGCCGACTTATTTCCATATCCGTCCTCAGCATAAAATGAGTACGTCCCGTTAGGTTGAGTTTTGGAAATTGTTACGCTTGTACTTGCCGATTGAACAAATGAGCCACTTGGTGTTTTGTAATATAACTTCGTTCCGCCAATGTTATCCGATGCGCTTACTGTAAAACTATCACTAAGCGTATCGCCAAAATTACCCTTTGAAATAGATAATGTCGGGGCTTTGTTATCGAGCGAAATAGTCATAACGGACGATTGAAGCGACACGTTATCAACACAGTAAAATGAGTACGACCCGTTTTCCGTCAACTGTGTACCGCTTGTATAGGTAGTATAGCTACTTGCGTTAGGTTTTTTCACGTAAACAGTCTTAACTCCCGACGAAGCATCCGAAGCAACATATTTAATATAACTTGCAGTAGATTTTGCACCTGAACTTACAGCCGTTGTTCCGCTATACAACACGCCAACGGGAGCCACCGAATCGAGATAAATAGTCGTAACGTCTGAAATATTATTTGCTTTGTCCACCGCCCTGAACTGATATTTTCCGTTCGCTGCACTTGCCGCTATTTGCGTACCCGAAGTATAGGTCGCCCAACTTGTAGAACTCGGTGTCATATATTGCAAATAACTAATTCCGCTACCACCATCACTTGCCGAATAGGAAAATGCCCCACTTGTATATGACGATGTTAAAGTCGTTCCACTTGCATTTTTTACCACACCTGTCGGTTTACTATCATCGTAAAAAACGTAATATGTAGATGTCTGATTTTGGGCATTGTCCTTAGCATAAAATGAGTACAAACCGTTCGTGCTTCCTGCCGAAAAAGTCTTAGAAGATGCTACCGAAGAATAGGACGAAGAATCGGGCGTTTTGTAATATAATGCCGCAAGACCACTACCGCCACTATCACTTGCACTTACCGTAAATGCTGCATTTGTATATTTACCCGTAGTTGACGTAGATGCGCCACTAATTGTTGGCGTTGTAGCATCTACCGAAAACGTAAACGATGCAGTGAAACCTGCTTGGTCGTACTGACGGTTATTAACGAGCCAACCTGCACTATCGCCAAATGTTCCCGTATATGTACCGTTTGCCAAACCTGAAATAGAGAACGTTCCCGTTCCACTTCCTACCGTTGTTCCCGAACTATTCGTTACTGTAATTTTGGGAGAACCCGAAGATGCTGATAACGAAAGTGTTACTGTACTACTGTTTATATATCCATTCCAAGTACCCGTTCCCGATGCACTTGTACCATAAATACTTAAAGAATAAGTTCTATATGAACCCGAACCCACTCTCGCTGTAAAACTTGTTGCTGTTCCCGAACCCGTATTTGCTGTCGAAGTATTGCTCTTGTAGTAGCAAGAATATGTCATAGGTACTGCATATTTCGGAGTCGCAACTGCTGCGGCGTGTGCCGTAGTTGTACCAAAACCACCGAAGAATAAACCAAAGCACATACAAAACACGAAAAGTGCGGAAAGAACAAGCAACTTTCTTGATTTAGTTGTTTTAGTTTTCATTTAATTCCTCCTTTTGTTTTTGCTCGTTAAAGAGCGTTTGAGCGTAATCACCTGAAATTATTTTTACGCTCGTTCTCAGTTCCGTTGAGCCGATAAAGAAAGCCTGTCCCGTGATTGCCGAGATTATCATTCTTTGTTCATCGTCATTGAAACTCTCTCCGACCTTATATACGTCTAAAACGTCTTTCATATCGGGTGCGGAAAGTTTGAAAATAAAAGTGTATTGACTATTTTTGATTATTGCACTCGTCTTTCCCCTTAACTCTTCATTTGCGTTCCAATCGGCAATATTCTGAGTGGCAGGGATAAAACTACCACCGTATTTTCTAATACGCTTACTCATCGAGAAGAAAAAGTCCAACGCTATCGGGAACTTTGCATCAATGAAAAGGTGTGCCTCGTCGCAAACAATCATTGTGCGAAGATTTTTACCGTTTTTATTGAGTTCTCTTGCATTGATAACTTCTTGTTCTATAAATCTAAACACGAGAAGCATTTGCGCATTAGCGACGGTATTATTCTTATTTGCAAAGAGTGATTGAAAGTTAAAGTCGATAAGGTCGGCATCCACTTCCAATGTAGACGGTGCGTTCCAAATATCTGAATAACGTCCTTTCACAAACTTTTGCAAATAAAGTTCTGCTGTACGCATATCTCTAAGCGTAAGCGCATCCATTGTTTCCCTATCTTTTAGCATAAGTGTTTCGTACATATCGCTAAAAGTCGGGAACTGTTCAGGGGTAAATTCGGTACAGTCCGTTGCTTCCGTAATACCCTTTCTTTCATACGTTTCAACTGCCAAATTATTGATAAGTTCAATAACGTCCGAAGAAGCACCAACAAACACTATCTTAAAGAAAGATTCGAGCATTTTAAGATGCGTATTGAACGTTACAACGGGGTCTGCCGTATTCCCATCTTCGGTCAACACCTTGTAGATATGGAAAGGGTTAATTCTACCCTCTTTTGCATTACCAACGTCAATAATATTGCCTGAGAGATTTCGGGTTACGTTCAAATACTCGGCTTCGGGGTCAAGTACGATAATTCTTGTGTCATTAGCCCACTCATTAAGAATAAGGTTTTTCAAGAAATATGACTTACCTGAGCCTGACTTACCAATTACAAAACCGTTAGAGTTTTGATAAAGATTGCCACGTTTCCAAAGGTTAAAGATAAAGGGATAATGGTTGCTCTTATTCTCGCCAAGCATATAACCGCCCTTATCCATTACAAACGTCCTTACAAACGGGAAAACCGCCGCCAACGACGAACTGTTGATACCACGTTCATAGTTGCTAAGCGTTGACGTGGGTGAAATGTTTGCACTCTTAAAGGCTTCTACTTGCATACCGTAAAGCATAGACGGTTTGAAATTTCCCGTTAGCATAGAACGACGTACTTTCTTTTTATAGTTCGTATCGTCTAAGTAGTTGTATGCCGTTACCGTGAGCGTTACATCCAAGAGTGATTCGTTCTCAGTTTGGAGACTATCCAAAAGAGCGTGCATTGTTTCTCTATGCGTTTCAGCGCTGTTCGCTTCACTTGCCTTTTCAGATAAGATTTGCTTTGTTTCCATTTCGCCAATAACCTTATCAATGCGTTTTATTGCTTTGTATTTGTCTACGGGTTTTATGTGCATAACTACCTTTGTATTAGGTATATTGAAAAGGTCTGCACCCCAAGCATTTTTAACTCTTAACGGATAATCTGCAATAGATAATACTGCCGCTTCCGTACCGTCAATCGTATAACGGTTGGACTTGAACTCAACTTCCTTAGGCTTTACCCAATCAAGTAAATCTTCGTCCTTTATACTCTTTACTTCCCTTTCATCAAAGTTACGAGAAAAACTGTACTTTAAGAAAATTGCTGTTTCTCTACGACCTAAAATCTTCGTTTCAATACCGCATTTATTGATTTCTGATGCGATATTTACCGTATTGTTTTCAAGGTCGATTTCATTTCTTCCGTACACAACCACGTAATAGTCTGAAATGTACTGTTTACGGATATTGTTCAGTTTGTCAATTCTATCAATTCTCTCTTGTAAAAGATTAGTCTTAATCTTCTTAATTTCTTCCGAGTCAAAACCATCTTTTACTGCCGAAAGTCTTTCAAACACTTCTCCCGAAAACGAGTCAAGGTTTACAGGACGGTCTATCTTAACAATGTCTGCCATTTGCGTTCCATCGAGAAACTTAAAAGCATTTGCAAGATAATTGATGTCAATGTTTTGCTGAACTATGTCCTCAATACCGAAGTTCTTTTGACCTACCTTAATAACACGACCATAGTAGCCATTGTTGTATTCAAGTAAGCCGTTTTCCTTTATATCTTTTAAGGATACAAGCGTATCAATACGCTCTTTTTCCTTTGCGGCATCTTTTGTGTATTTCTTCTTAGATATTAGGAACTTAATGTTCTCCATAATACACGAGTAAAATATACCGTCGCTCGTAGGCATAAACATAATGACTGCCGCTAAGCCCATTACGATTGCAAAGCCCCAATTCCCTGCCGTTACACTAATAAAGATAATAGCGAACACAACGAGAGCAACGATAATGTCAGGCATCGAATAGCATTTCCATACCGTATTCTTTACCTTAATTTTTTTGGGAATTATACGCATTATTCACTACCTCCATCAGTATTTCCCGAACCGTCAGACGTGTTCTCTTCGTTGAACTTATCCGAATCGTCTGCGGATTCACTCTTTTTGTTCTTAGATTCTTTTATCTTGTTAGCAATTCCTTTTCCTGCGCCAATACCACCTTTTATAAGTTTGAACGCCGCACCAAACGTTAAGGCACTTGCAATACGTCCTCCGTAGAAAGCGCTGTGTAAGAAGCTACCACCTGCGTGCATATCGTCAGCTTGACCGAACAATCTTGCAAATAGGGATTGACCTGCGGGAATTACCATAGTTCCCCCGATTATCATAAAGATAAGGAACATTGAATTACCGAAACTGCCTACCCCGTCTATGTGCATTTTTGTTATTAACGGTAATAGCAAGATGAAAATATTAACTGAAAATACAGTTCCATACGCAAGAATTATCTTCGTTACAAAAGTCTCTCTCCACACCTTAAATCTTGCCCCATCGTCTAATGGTAAAGTTGCCATAGATACAGGCATAACGATATACATAAGTACAATTTCATAAATACGTTTTGCAAGATTTATAATTGCCACTATAAGTGCAATCACTAAGGCGATAGATGCAACCATAGACGGTAAATAAAGGAACGTATCAGGGTTTATCATTCCGTTTCCTTTCCACGATGTGGGCCATATACCAAAAGCGGTAGCGTTGTAGTCGCCCATTATCGTGGATACACTACAACTTGTTATATCTACTTCCGCAAAAGAATATCCGTTAAGCCACTCACCTACACAAGCATTAAATAATGCGTTGGAAAGTTTGGTTGTATTCCCTATTTGGAAAATTTCCGCTACAAGCGTTAATATCGAGTTTGAGATAAGAATACCCAAGATTACAACGGTAAGCATTGCCATTGTTCCAAGTAATGCCAAACCGATTTTGCCTATAATCGACGATACATTTCTATTGTTTGCTATCATATTTTTTACAAGAGCAACTATGCCAAAAATACAAGTCAGCCCTACTGCCAATATGAATACACACCAAAAGATAGTACCAACTGTCGAATCTCCTATCAGGTATTCGATTATATTCACTCTTTGTCCGTTTACTGTAACGTCCGTAACCCCTGCAATCGCAGAGAATATTTCCATAATTCCGTCTATTAGTCTTAGAAACCACAAGAATAAAAGCATTATTAGTTCTTGAAAAAATATAAGCATTTTTACCCTCGCTTTTTAGTTTATTTATAGAAAAAGGCGACAAGAAATCTCTTGCCGCCTTTCCGTCTTAGGTATTAGCTTATGCGCTAATACCAACCCAAGCGCCGAGACCTTCAATGAGAAGCGGAGCGCCCATAGCCACAACGAAAATGATAATGATACCGATAATAAGGTTTTTAATCATATCACGTGCATTGATTTTCTCTTCGTTCTTATGAGCAATGGCGATTTTGATACCTACGTATGCACCCCAAATAACGACAACCGCCGCAAGTGCAAGTACAATGTAAATCCAAAAACTGTCCATCAAAGTGCTGATATTAGCAACAATTTCCGCTAAACTTTCGTTCAAAGTTTTAGCCGCTAAAAGATTAGTCATACTCTTATACCTCCTTTCTTATACAACAGGCAATACTGCCGCACCCGTAGTAGGCGCAGAGATGCCAACCCACGCACCGAGACCTTCGATGAGAAGGGGTGCGCCCATTGCGATAACAAACATTATCACGATACCGATGATTAAGTTTTTAATCATATCACGAGAATTGATTTTGTCCTCGTTTCTGTGTGCAATAGCGATTTTGATACCTACGTAGGCACCCCAAACCACTACTACTGCTGCCATCGCTAAAACGATGTAAATCCAAAACGAATCCATCAATTCGTTCAACTTAGTTACAATACCACTCAAGCTATCGTTAAGAGTGGTAGCCGCCAATAAATTCATCATAAATTACTTATCTCCTTTTTCTTTTTTATTTTTATTTTTGTTTTTGTTCTTTTTGATGAGAATATATGTTACTGCACCACCGACACCAAGCACCACAAAGATTACCAAGAGTAAGGGAAGTAATGAACTATTCCCCTTTTCTTCTTTATCTTCGTTAGGTGTTTCAGGTTCGGTAGGCTCGTTAGGTTCTACGGGGTTTTCAGGCTCAGTAGTATCGCTCGGCTCTTTCGGTTCATCAGGTTCACTCGGAACGTCAGGTTCTACGGGAACTTCGGGTTTATCGGGAACAACGGGTTCTTCTACCTTGTTCTTGACATCAAGCACGCCGATAACGTTACCCGATTCCTCAATAACAATTACCGTGTAATCGTCTTGCTTGTCCGTAAAATCAATACTTCCGTTTCCGTTCAACACTTCAACCGTCGTATTCTCTGCGCTGTCAGTAATAAAGAACTGAATAGCGCCGTTATACGTTTCGCCACACTCACAGTCGTATGTAATCGTTAAAAGTTTGCTTTCGTTATCATACTGATAACCGAATACATACTCGTGTGTTTCCGTTTCTCCACCTACGTTATCGGGATTCTCTTCTTCACCGCCGCCCAAGTCAGGGTTTTCAGGCTCAGTAGGTTCACTCGGTTCAGTAGGTTCTTCGGGTTCAATAGGTTCAATGGGTTCAATGGGTTCCGTAGGTTGTTCAGGCTCTACGGGAACTTCGGGTTCTTCGGGAAGTTGCGTGTATCCGTTGTCTCCACTCGTTACATAGTCCGATAAATAACTGTAATCACATACACTACATTGATGCTTAGTGTACCCAATGCTATCTGCCGTCGCTTCATACACGGTATCTTCAAACGTATGCCCTACGGGTTTTACATAATCACTTACATATCTATCTCCACAATCGGAGCAAAGGTGTACTGTAAAACCGTATGAAACACAAGTGGGTTCAACTTTACTTTCTTGATGGCTATGCCCCGTCGCTTCTACGATATTATCTTGATAAGAATACTCGCACACAAGACAGGTATAGGTCGTATATCCACCCTCAGTACAGCTTACTTCCTTGATTTCCAATTCATAGTCGTGTCCGTTTTCAGGAACAACGCTGTCTACATAGAAATACTCGCACACAAGACAGGTATGCGTTGTGTAGCCTTGTTCGGTACACGTCGGGTCTACTATTACGTCATCGTAAGTATGTCCCGTCGCTTCTACATAACTATCTGCATATTCATAGCCACACACATTACAAAAATGAGTGGTAAAGCCTTTATGCGTACAAGTTGGTTCTATTACAACATCGGTGTAATTATGCCCCGTTGCTTGCACGTAGTTGTCTCGGTACACGTCTCCACAAAGAGAACACGTGTATTCGGTAAAACCATTATTCGTACAAGTCGGAGCATACTCAAATGTTTCGTATTCGTGAGCGCAAACATTATCCGCCTCTGCTGCAAATGCCGTAGTGCCACTTGCATTGCCCATCAACGCACCGCAACCTAACACGGTAAAGGCAATCGCCAATACCGTCATAAGCAGTTTGTTTTTAGTCTTTTTCAATTTTCTTCTCCTTTTTTTTATTTGACCGCACTCGCTTGTAAATCCATAAGTTCGTGTGTCATTTTGTCAATATAGTCTGCCATATTGCGAATTTCATAGGCTTCGCTTTGGCAATAATCGCCCGTTATCGAATACAAGAATGATGCTTTATTTTCGAGCTTAATACTAAGAACAGCGCTTGCATCTCTGCCTTTGAGCATTTTCACAAATTCATTCAACTTTACGTGAATATCATCTATTACTTTCTGCCACTTCTTGTCTAATTCCGCAAGTCTTTCTTCTTCTGCCCTTAAATAAGCACTTTCTTTCTTGTCATCCTTTGCAATTTCGTCAAGAGCTTTATTCTCAACGCTTTGTCCTTGTCCGCTTTTATCAATATCGAACACGTACTGACTCTTATCAAATAGCACGGCTTCTCTCTTTGAAATGTCCGCTTTACCGTCTGCAAAATACACTTTTGCCAACTCGTAAGACGGTGTAAATCTCGTCCAAATAGGCTCATAACCACGTACTGATACGATGGCATCACCTTTTTCGTCGCCGTTAAGACGTTCAAGCATACCAACCGTAATTAGTGGTTGATTACTTGCGCCCGTATTACTTGATGCAGGGTTTTCTGCGTTCGTATTTACGGAAAAGTTTTTGATTTTCTTCTGCCCACACAACTCAGAAAACTCTTTTCGAGTGTCCGCATCGTCTGAACCAATGAAAATCTTTACGTTACAGTTTGTTTTTATGATGTCGCCTATGTCTCGTCCGTATTTTGCAGTAAGTTGTGAAAAACTCTGCAACACGAACAAGAAGCGAATACCACGTGAACGTGCTACGGTTACCATACCCTCGATATTGTCAAACTTAGGCAAGTTTCCGAACTCATCTAAAACAAAGTACGTATTTCTTTTTAAGATTGCCGTATCAATTCCCTCTTCTTTTCTACGTAGATTTAAGTTCGCCTTTTCAACCAATTCTTTATACATTTGAGTAATAAAGAGCGTTACGAAACGGTGTCTTGTAAACCTTTCATCGGGAACGATAATGAATACAGCATTAGGTTCCTCGTCCATATTGATTATGTCAAGGTCATTTTCGCTCGTTAGAGACAAAATACCGTCATCAGCGAGCTGTTGCATATAACTGTTGACTTCCGATAAGTACGACGTTAAGGTTTTATCCGACGTAATGAGAACGGTGTTCACCAAACCCTTAACTTTTGAAAATTCGTCTCTACCTTCAAGCAGATATTCTCTCAGTTTCGTGGTATCTTCTGAACAGTATTTCGTAATGTTATGGTAAACGTTGAAAAGCAATAATTGTTTTTCTTCCATCTTTCCGTTAATACAGTCCTCGCAGAAAGCAAGCACTAAACCAAATATCAAGTTTCGTGCGCCCTCTTCCCACGTCGGTTGGTCTCTATTTTGCACAGGACAAAGCGTATAAACTAAGTCCATAGCATTTTCAAAAATTTCGTCTTTGAGTTCTTGCACTCTCGTTCTTGCATCACGATAGGAAATAAATTCTTCCCCTGCGCCGTAATACTTACCGTCTTTATGCACACAGTTGTTTTGCAGTTCCTTTACAAGTCTGATTCTCCTGATTAGCACGTTCATCGGATTCCATCTTGCAGAACTGTAAGGTTCTCTTAGGTCAAGCACGGAAATTTTATATCCCTCTCTCTTTAAGTGAAGAGCGTGTTTTTCATACAACTCTTTCTTCGGGTCTGAGATTACTAAACTCGGCTTGCCTGCACTTTTGCCAAGTACGGATATGTTTTGGTCAACGAACCCCGTCGTCTTACCACTACCCGTCGTACCAACAATCAATGCGTGAAGTTGGCTTGTAGAAATAATTTCAATTTCTTTGCCTTTCTTCTCTGCACCGATTACGATACCGTCGGGCTTGCTATTGACCTTATCAAAGTTCGTTACGGTAAACTCTTTCATTTTCTTCAGCTTTTTAACCGTTAGCCACTCCGTATCTTCCAAGTCGTTTTCGTTCATTGCGATATTCTGCGCATCCACTCGGTACATTAACAGGTAGGCAACCATTATCATTCCGTCTACCACACCGTTAATAAGCCAAAAGTTTCTTTCGCCCCAAATATCGCCAATACTCTCATAGCCGAAATAAGCAAACAGACACATTACCCCGACAAAAATTAGTGCGAAGATGATAGTCCATAGCAATATTCCGAGCTTATGAGACTTGCGCTTTTTGTGTAATTTTGCTTGTTTTCTCAACCTTTATAATTCACTCCTTTATAATTGTTTCTTGCCGCTTCTTGCTCTTGTCGCTTCTTCTCGGCTTTCATTTCTTCTTCGATTTCCTGCAACCGTCTTGAAAAGTCTCGCTCCAACAGTTGGTGATTTCTACCAATCGAAGTGAAGAACTTTCTAAACCGTTCGGTTATCTTTTTTCTTGACATAGATAATTTCCTTTTCAGATGATTATCGTTTGCCTTGTACTTGACGTTCTTGTTCCTTTCGTAATACTCAGGCTTGATAAACTTAGCAAGGTTGATAATGAGATTCCCTTGTCGGCGTTTATATTCCGCTTCCAAATCTTCAACGATATGAATATCTTTCAAATCAATTTCATCGTGATACGTGGGACTTCCCTTTTGCGGTTCTTTACTCTTTCCGCAAATTTGTTCAATTACCTTTTTCCGTTTATCAAGTTCCAAATAAAACTTTAAGTTCGACTGACGTGCTTCTTTGTCGTAGTCAAGTATCATATTGACAATTTTATCTACCCGCCCTCTGAACGGCTCCATATCTCGACTTCCATACGATAACCGTCCTTTTTTCGGCAGGTCTTTTGCAAGAGCAAGTATTTCCGCCTTTATATCCTGTCGGCTCGTCATCGCAGTCTTGACAGCAGTCATTTCCTTTAATCTACGCAAGGCATTGTCTCTCGCCTTATGCAGATTCCCTTTGTCATCTCTTATCGCTAACGCAAGTCGTACTTTCATATTTTGTATTGCTTGTGGTGGTATTTTCCCCTTTGCCTTATATGAGACATCGCCTTGCTTTGTTTTGTACTTTGGTTCTTTCTCCCAATACACGAAATGGATGTGTAAGTGTTCAGGTCTATCACGGTGTAAAGCGCACATAAAATCAAGATTATTCTGATTTAGGCGACAATCTTTGAAAAACGTTGGGAACGTTCTTCGGATAAGGTTTATACATTTTTCGGGTGTATCAATTTTTTTTGATTCTTCCTTATTCAAAGAAATAAATCCGTGCCAAATATTCCCTTTGTTTTCTCCTGCCCTCTTTTGCATTGCTTTAACTTCTTCATCTCCGATTAAACCATTATGATTGAACACTCCCGTATTCTTTTGTAGATAATCAAGAAAGGTGTATTTCCCTGAACGCTTACCTTCCGTCATAATGTACTTGTAGATGTTTACTTCGCCACTCATATCGTAGTACGGACGATTCCGTTGCTGCTTAGCCACTTCATCAGGCGTTGCATTTTTTGATAACTTATAAGGCGTGTACTTTACATCAAAAATAATTGGTTGGTTGCTTATTCGTTTTTCCTCCTACTCTCTTGAATTTTTTTCATTACCATTTTTTCGTGTCCTAAAAGATATTGTGGAGTATCCCGTAAATCTCCTCTCTCGAAGAGTTCAGGTCGAACTGAATATCCGTATAAGTTTTTTGCTTTTTCATTGAATAGCGATGACGTCATAGATTTTGTGAGTGTAACGTTCAATACAATTTCTTCAAGAAGTGCAACCATTTCTTCGATTACTTTATCAGGTATCGTCTCTACAACGATGGGTGCTTGCGGTTTCTTTGTGGGAATATCTTTTACATATTCTTCCGCTTCGATTTCACCAAGTTCTGCTTTGATGTACGGCTCCAACCCGTAGTACAACGAGTTGGTTATTGCTTGCCCAATCTTGATATTTTTCTTTTCTTCTAAGAGTTTCAGTTTCTCATAAATTTGAACGTCAGGTATTCTTACGTAGGCTCTCCAAAAAGCGTGTTCTCCGTTCTTAGGTCGTCCTACTTTTTTCTTTGTTTCAGTCATTGTCTCCTCCAAGAAAATCGGGTTTCCCGATTGTTCGCAACCGTCCCGCACGGTTGCTTCAAAAGTGCTGAAAATAATTTTTTAAGCACTTTTCTTAACCTGCTTAGGATTTTGCAAAATTCGCTTTATTTTTTGCCCCGTCTCCTTTGCAAGATTTGTCGGGTTTATCGAACTCACCAAATACGTTTTTAAGCATATCCGATACAATGTCGCCACCGATTACTGCCCTTGCAACGCAAGGACCAAGTACATCGTTTTCACGTCTTAAATTTGCGCTTTTTTCACCGCCGATTTTACCCGTTTCACGGAAGAACTTGTCCTTGTCAAACGACTCTTTCATAAGTGCAAACACCGACTTGACGGTTGCATCCTTGCCCCTATATTCTTCGTTGTTGAAGTTGTATGCGCAGATTGCTTTATAAAGTTCGCCTGCCTGTTTATCCGTTAAAATCTTCGCAACTTCACCGTCGATTTCACGTACCTTAAAATTATTCACTTTCATTTTTTTCTCCTTAAAAAATTTTTTCTTATATGCCTATCCATCCAAAAACCGAACTGATTATATTCACATACCATCTCCTATCTTTAACCAAATCAATGTCTGCATCACCCGTGTGCGCTCTCTTGTAGCCAACGGTATATAATAGGTTATGTAGACGGTATTCCCCTAAAATCTGAGTATTGCTTCTATGCACTTTCAGCCCATTTTGATGGGTATAATAACGGATAAATAACATTACGGAAACACTCTCTTCTCTGCTTGCTGCTTGGTATGATTGCACCACTTTTACACTACTGTTTCCAAACTGTAATGTTATTCTCTTTTCTTCTTCTAAGGTCAAAATTACCTTGCCGTTTTCATACTCTTCATAATCAAATTCGGAGTTAAAAGAATTGATAAACTTGCTATTTTGTGTTGTCCGTATTAGGCAGTAAATACTCATCACAAGTATCAAAACATTTACTGCCGTTAGGACTATTAGGGAACGCCTTTTCTTCATTACGTCTTGGCGTTTACCCCACCTTTTCCTTTTCCCCAAGTTGGGCGCAAAGGACTTGCGTGTTTACTCTTTATACTCTCTACAAATTTCAAAGATTGCTCTGCCATTCGTTCGTAAAAAGAGTTTGGTTTTTCGTCTCTAAATTGTCCTGATGATTTGAAAACTCTGAGCAGTTGTTCCTTGTCTCCGTTGCAGAACATAGCAAGTCGGCTCATTAAAGAACGCTCGTTTTTCTCTTCCGTTTCAAGTACCGAAATACCTTGATAAAGCTGTGTAAATTTTGCTCCGTCTCTTGTTTTGCTTGCTCTCTCTACAACATCTCTATCCCCCATTCTCGTTAGACTTTCAATGCCACGCTCAGACATATCTACGGGCTTGCCTGCTGTTGCCGGCATTGCCCGTGCAGCAATCTCGCTTGGCTTTACAAAAACCTCTGATTTTTCTTCCTGTATCTGTTCTTTTTCTGCTCTTTCAATACTGAAATCTTGCAGTTCTTCAAAGGTACATTCTTGAAATTCTTTATCTGCCCAAAACGGTAAAGTCTGCAATTTATCAAACTCTTCCATAAGGGCTTCCTTGCTCGAAAACGCATAGTTAATTGCAAGTGTCGTTTGACCGTAAGCACCTGCCATATACACCTTGTAAACAGTCTCGTCATAGTGATTTTTGTCCGTTACAATCGCATATTTTTCTATGCTTTTCTTCTGCTCAGCCTGTTCTTGATTTTTCTTTTGCTGTACTTTCAAGGAAACATATTTCGCAATTTTATCCGCATCGGTGATAGCCGTAAAAAGTGCGTTAGGATTGTCTTTAATTTCCTTTTTCCAAGCGGCAATGTACGCTGAATTATTACGTTTATGCTCGGCATCTACTTGTATTTCCAAGTCTTGCTCGATAAACATAGAAGCAATCTCTGCCCTAAGTTCTTCCAAAGCATAGTCAGGCGTTCCAAATAGATTTTCAATATTTCTATTAAGTCTGCTTTCGTGTCCCGTAGAGTGTCCAAGTTCGTGTAATGCTGTTGAATAAAATTCTTGCATTGAAAAGAATTTTTCCCTGTTCGGAAGATGAATTTCGTCGGTTTTTGGTCTGTAATACGCTTGCGAACCACCATATACAATCTTGGCTTCGTTTTCGTTCCAATAGTCCAAAAGTTGTTCTACTCTATCCACCTTTTCCATAGGATTGATTTCAGTTTTTTCAAGTGCAGGAATACCATTGATAACGTCGCCGTTAAACACACGATAGAATTTCCTGATAGGTTTGACATTATGAGTAAAATAATCATTTTTCTCCTCTATTGTCATACCGTCAAGTACGCTCCTATCCAATCTTTTGCCCGTTTGTTTGTCTATAAGGTCAAAGTATTCGATTGATACGCCTGCCCCTTTTCCTAAGCTGTTCCCCTCTTCGTCGGTTTTGAAAGTCCAACCCTTTTCTTGCATTTGATTAAACGTTACCCAACGATAATCCCCGTACCCTCGTGACATTGCAACAAGAGATAACGTAACATTGTTTATTCCGTGATATTGCTTTTTCGTGATTGCAGATTCGGGAACTTTCGGCATACTCCATCCTGCTTTCCATATCCCTGCGCCCTCATCAAGATTTTTCATTACCTCGTCGAACAAAAACTTACGCTGTGGCGTTAGTTTTTCATAGTCAACTTGTTTGATTGCTTCTTCCAAAACTAACCGTCACCTCCTCTTCCAAAATCGGCTCCCCTAACTCTTCGGGGACTTCGGTATCATACAAATCTTCAAACTCATAACCATAAGGAACGTGAAGTTCCGTTCTGATTTTTCTTTTTTTCATAGTTCCTCCAATTTTCAGTCTAATCGTGATCTGATTAGTCACGATTAGACTTTCTTATTTTCTTACCTTTTGCCATTACCTGATGAGTTTACGGGTGGTTTTGGCTTATACGTACTCGTCGTATTCGCCTGAAATCGTCCCGTAGTATCCTTAATTGCTTTCACAACCGTACACTCGTAATAATCGGGAGATTTATCGGGACGGAACAAACCACTTGATTGAAAAATACGAAGCATTTGTTCTTTGTCGCCGTTACACCAAAACGCAAGACGGTTCATCAAAGACATATCACTATTAGAGTGATTGTTCTGCAAATCTTGCCCCTCGTATAACGCCTTAAACGTTGCGCCGTGCTTCTTCTCTGCACAAGCCTTTTCTACCACGTCTCTATCAGACATTTTAGAAAGCCCCTCAACGCCTGCGCCTTTGCCACCGAACTCAGAACGTTTATCGCATTTTCTTTCAATAAGTTCTTTCATTTCAGGCTTATCAAAACTCTCAAAACGTTGATAACTTGCTCCTTCCCCTGTCATAGCAATAAAGTGAGTGTTACGGTAAAATTCCATATCTCCGTCCTTAGAGAAAGTTCTTACGTCCATACCTTCCGTAGTACCGAAGATATGCAAGCCCTTTCCACTTACCGACGTTTCTATATAAGTCTTTCCGCATTTACTCAATACTTCTTTTGCAAGGTCAGAATAATTACCGTTGTCATCAATACAATGGTCAAGGTCTATACAAGCAAGACCGTCTTTTCCGTCAAGCGCATAGGCAAGTGTTACACCGCCGTGTTCACTTGCGAACTTACAAGCTGTTTCATAGTCCGTCCAAGTAGTCGGGTCGTCGCTACGTGCGAACTTGTTGGTATGACAGTCAATCAAGTATTTCTCAACCTTTCCTTTTTCTTCGTTGTACTTGGTTCTCAAAACTACCCAATTTGGCTTGTCTTTCATTTCTTGCGGAATACTCTCGTCAAGAATTTTCTTCCTTTCGGCAAACTTTTCACTTGGCGAATTACTCGGCTTTTGATAGGATTCCACTTTCTTACCTTTGACTTGTTCAATGAACTCGTCTACGCTAAGTTCGTGTTCTGCGCCCTCTCGGTTATTTTTAAGCCTAATTGTAAAGTCAGGCGGCAAACTGATTTTAAGTTTGTCGTCTTTCGCATCTTCCATAAGATTTCTCGGCAAATAGAATACATAGCCGTCATATTCACCCTCAGGCATACGCATAAGGTTAGACTTTTCGTATTCCTTAATAAACATCTCGGACGGTACAAACACGTGTTTCCACCCGTTCTTGTCTTTGCTCTGACTTTGTGCAGGTGCGTTTGCACTATTTGCAACAAAGTTCTTATCCATCATCGGCGCAATCTCTCTTGCCGATAAGTCTACCTTTTCCGTTCTTTCCCTATTTTGTGCCGTTACACTAAAATCTTCGGGCATCGTGATTTTCACATAACCATCTTCTCTCGATTTATCTTCCTCGATAAAAGCGTTAGGCACGTAAAAACCATATCCTGCATATTTCTCTTCTTCGGGAATAGTAAGTAGCGAAGATTTTTCATACGTTCCTTTGATTACTTCTCTTGAAACGCTGAAAGACACTCGCTCTTTGGGTTCTTCCCTTTCGTAATCTTTATCCGACGTATTATCACAAATCTTCTTGAACTCTTCTGCCGTGAGCGTAACTTCGTTGTCGCCTTTATGAAGCACAACCGTTTCGTTTTCAAGGAAAAGCAGTTCATAACAAAGTTCTCGTCCGTCGCTTTGCATATCTACAAGTTGTCTACTTTCCTTTACACGGTTCTTGTAGATATTGTAGGTATAACCGCTATACTCACTTCCGTTCGGCATCTTCATAAAAAGATGTCTTTCTTGCTCAGAAAGCATTGCATTATGCGAGACTTTCACGGTTACCCATTTATTGTTTTTGTCGTTTTCAGGCATTATTTCATCTCCTTTTTCTTCATTTTGTTCTATTGTATTTTCGCCCATATATTTATCCCACTCATCGGAATAAATCTTGTAGTTCTCTCCACCAATGGTCTTTAAGAACTCTTCATCAAACTGCCAAAGCGGATAAACAACGTTCATACCACTTACTTTTGTGAACCCCGTGTCTTTTGCATATCCCTTTTTAAGTAGTTCTACTGCATAAGGACAGTTGTTCAAGTCAATGTAAGCCGTATTTTTCAAGCCAATGAACTCACCAAAGTTTTTCGTTACAGTCGAATAAGGACTTACCATTTCGTTGTTCTCGTTTACTTCCCATAACTGAATCGCTAAACCGTTCATATCTCTGCCATAGAGTTGGTCTTTTACTTCATACAGTTCTACCGTCGGCTTCACTTTCGTTTTACCGCTGTAAATGTCAATGATTTCAAAACCTTTCATTTCTTCCATTGCTTGATGCTCTTTTTCCAATTTCCTATAAGCGGTAACAAAACCGTCTACAATCGCAGGGTGCGAATTGATAACAAACATACGTCTATCCTTGTTCTCGTTGTTGATATTCACTTGCTTAGCCCACTCTTTGTTAGACGGACTGTATCTTCCGTCCTCATTATTGATTTGTACGGTATTAGCGAGAACATAGGTCATACGTTCAATGCCATACGTTTCAATAAGATTAGACATATAGTTTACGTTCAAGCGCATACCATCAAAGTTTCTTCGGATATAATCTTGAATATCGTCTCTACACTCGATGTTAATCATTGTTGCTTCCATCGGAAATTTACGATTATATGCTCGTTTCATCGCTTGCCTTGCAGAATAGTCCATTTCCTTTTCAAGCATACTTTCGTCTACGTCTCTTCCCGTTTTAAGGAAAGTAATGTTGTGTTCTTCCATATATTCCTGAGAAAGATAACAAACAGGCGCAGCGATAATATACTCGTCGGCTTCTACCCCAATTCTCGGCTCTGCATTATCCAAAGATAATTTATCCTTAAAATAGTAGTAGGCATTGTGATTTGTGTCCTGACCGAAATAAATAACGTTATCGTCCGTTACCTTGTATCGAACTTTCTCGATAATATCCTTATGGTAATCTTCACAGTAATCGGTTATAAAGTCCATTACGTCCGAACCATTGTTTACACTCGAATGTTCTCTTCCAAGATAATCTTCATAAAGTTCTTTCAAGATGCCTTTATCTTTATCGGCATACAATGCTTGTGCATACTCTTCTTCAAGTTCTACGCTTACTAAGGTGTCCCAAAGTTCAGTCTTGACGTGCAATTCATAATTTCTCGCAAGTATTTCTCTCGGCGGTAAATCAATCAATTCTTCTTCCAAATCGTAATACTCAACGTCTACGATTCTTTGAACTTCCTCAACATAGTTAATCGGAGCATTATCAATTTCTTCTTTGTTCGCTTCGTAATACTCGTCATAAGCCTTAGAATACTGCTCGTATTTCTCTTTGTCTGCACTACGCAAGAACTCTGCATCAAACTCTATCAAGGAACACATTTCACGATACATACGTTTCCTAAATCCCGTATCTTTTGCATAGCCTTGTCTAATCAACTCGTCTACAAATTCCCTTTCGTCATTACTTATATACGTTGAATTTTTCGGCTGTGTAAATTCGTGCGACGGTTGCGATAAATCTATATAAGGTTGTATTCCACTTGACGTGTTTTCGTTTAAGGAAACGAACAACCCATATATCGTTTTACCGTTTTTCGTCTCGCCTATGCTTAGGTCAATTTCGGGTTCAAACACCCTATCTGCTCCTTGATGAAACATAGTGAATTGCATTTTCTTGTCAAGTCCAATAAATTCTCGAAACTCGTCTACGGTCATATCTTTTGTTTCTTCTTCAAACAGTTCGTCAACGTCTATATACGGTCTGCCCATTAGAATAGGTTTAACCGTACTTTCAGCGTATTCGTCGTACCAATAGTCAAACTCTTCGCCTTTCATTCCGTTGGCATACTGACTATCTTCAAACCAAGATTTAAGCTCGGTTGCTATCTCGTCGGCTTGCTCTTCGTCCTTAATTTCTCCAACGTGAAGATACTTGTAAGAATTGTGTTCTCTAAGCCCTGCTTGAATAAAATCATTTAAGGCAATTCGTTTAGCTATAACATCTGCACTTTCTTTCAATTCTTCATTTTCAAGATTTTTTGCAAGTGATTTCGTTACGTCAGTTTCGTACCAACCGTAATATAAAAACGAATCGTTGAATATTCGATGTGTGAACTCGTCAAGCATCATAGATACATACTGTTTATCGGGCGTGAACCCTAACGTGTAATTTTTAAGGGCTTCCTTTTCCAAGAAGTTACTTTCATTAAAATCAACGATTATTGCCTCGTCAAAATAAGAAAGTTCTTCATTTACAAGCGTACTTGCGGATTTACACATTTCGTATCTCGTGGCAAGATAACTCTTGCCTCTTTCGCTTTCGATAAACTCTTTCCAATCAGGCTTTTCAATACCATAAAGTATTCCGTCGCCATCAATCATTTCAGGGTTTTCTATCTTGGTTTCAGTATCGTCCTGATTTAATCGGTAAATAGGCAAACCTAAGTCATACAACCGTTTTGCGCTTCTCTTCCACATCGGGAGCATACCTTTCCAAGAATAACCATACTTGTCTGCAATAAAATCTTGGTCTACTGAATAGTCGGGCAATACTGCCACGTCCATTTCTTCAACCTTGTCTATCACGTCTATAAAACTTTCCTCCTTTTTTACATTTTGTGTTGCATTTTCGACGATTTTCACTCTGTAACCGTCGTATTGAACAAGTGATTTCACAACATTATCGAGTTCATCTTCATTGATACGGAAAACTTCCTGCTCTTCCCCGTCGTACTCTTCGGTAATTAGTTCTTTATCAAACTTTTTGCAAAGTTCTTGTGCTTCAATACCGATAACGTCGTATCCGTCTCCGTTCTTCATAAGGACGATAGTATCATCTTCCTTGTTTCTGACTTTTTGATAGAATTGCCAATCACTCGTTGTAAGTTGTTTGCGCTGTCTTTTCTTTGTTGTGGACGGCTTTATATCAGCTTCCGTCTTATTGTTGTCAGGTAATGCCATAAAGGTCGTGTCTCCATCATCTTTATCGTCGTCTATAATGACTTCTTCTCTTCGATTAAGGTCAAGTTCTGCATTGAGTTCGGTTTGCTCTTTGAGTAGGCTTGCCAATTTCTCTGCGTGTTCAAACGGTTTATTGACTTCTTCTTCAGCTACTGCCTTATCCATTTTCAACTGTTCAAGTTTTCCAACTAAACGTTTTTCACGGTTCGGTAGTTCCGTCAAAAAGTTCTCAATTCTCGTCATATTACCGCTTGCACTTTGACCTATATCAATGTTGTATTGCCCGTTGCCGGCAAGACAAATTGTTCTCTCTGCCGTGAGCAAAACAAGCGGATTCATACTTATCTTAAAACCTGCGTATTCTGCAACAACCGTTTCGGGTTTACTCGAATACAACGCATCCGTCAACGCTCTTGAACCCTCTTTTTTATCGGTATAAATTACACCGTTTACGTTGATAGAAAAGTTTTCAGGGTTGTAGTTTTCTTCTACTACCTTTATATCTGCCCTTGTCCTTTCGATAAGTAATTCCTGCCTACGAATATCGTCGGGGAAAGTCTTACGTAATTTGTCTTGTAAACCATACAAATTCTTCTTGTATTGCCCCTCCAAAACACGTAATCTCGCAACTTCGGTATCCACTTCCATTTTTCGTTTTATCTTAGGATTTGCGGCAGTTATCGCCTTAATTTCGGCATAAGTTAGCGTTGTTTCGTCAATATCTTCTGCTTCTCTTACCGTTAAGTCGCCCCTATCTATTTGAGATATAAAGCGTTGCTTGTTTTCAAGGATTTGGTAAGAATAGCTATCAAAGGTTCGTTCCGTAACGTAGGTAAATATCTTTACCCTTTCGTTCGTGTTTCCTTGTCTAACTATTCTTCCCTCTCTTTGTTGCATATCCGATGGACGATACGGTGTATCTAAGTGGTGTAATGCTACAAGCCTCGTTTGTACGTTCGTTCCTGCTCCGCATTTTTCTGTGCTTCCGAGAAGGACTCTGACTTTTCCGCCATTTACATTGTCAAATAAGGCTTGCTTCTGATTATCCGTGTTCGCTTCGTGTATAAACGCTATCTCGTGTGCAGGTATTCCCTTTTGAACGAGTTTGTATTTCAAATCGTTATATACGTCAAAGTCAACACCGTATTCGTAATCTTCAAATGCTTTCTTTGGTGTGGATAAATCACAAAAGATAATTTGCGTTCCTTTGATGTCGTGCGTTGAGTTCCACACTTCGTAAACCCTTTCAGCACACTCATTAAGTTTGCTTACAGGTTCATCAGTAGACGTCGGTTCAAAACATCTTGGGTCTAACGCCAACTTCTTACCGTCGCTTGTGATTTTAAGCATATTATCCATCTCAGGCGGTACACCACCTTTACTGATTGCTTCTGCTCTATCTGCGATTTCTTCGGCAAGGTCAATAACCGTATCTGACGGTTTAAGCGTTATTACTGCCCTATCCACTTCGGGGACAGCAAGTTTTACCATATCCGCAGTCTGAACGTCTGCAAATGAACGGTAAAGTGTTAATAATTCGGGCAAGTTAGTGAACTTAGCAAATCTTGTTTTTGCTTTGTATCCTTGCCCCGACGGAGCCATTTCCAAAGACGTTACCGTCTCGCCAAAGTCTGCCGCCCAAGCATCAAAATAATTGATGCCGATTTCCTTTAAGGTCTCAGAACCAAGATACGTTTGCATCGTATACATTTCCGTCATTGAGTTGGATATTGGTGTACCTGTTGCGAATACCACTCCCTTATCTCCACCGTGCAATTCATTGATATACTCACACTTTAATTTAAGGTCAGTCGCTCTTTGGCTTGCAGCAGTAGAAATACCTGCTACGTTATTCATTTTCGTAAATAAGAACAAGTTTTTATAGTTATGTGCTTCATCAACAAATAGGAAGTCAACACCCAAACTTTCAAAGGTTAATACGTCGTCTTTCTTCGTATCGTCCATAAGTTTTTTCAGTTGCGCTTCTCTATTTTTCTTAATACGTTCAAGGTTCTTTACAGCACCTCTTGGATGACTGTTCTCTTCCCATTGCGCCACAATCGTTTCTTCGATTCTATCTATTTCTTCTCTAAGTTTCTTGATTTGACGTTCTGCCGAAATAGGTATCTTTGCAAACGAGCTTTGAGCGATAATAATACCGTCCCAATCTCCAAGTGCTACCTTAGATACAAACTTTTTACGGTTTTCTTTTTCAAAATCTTCCTTAGATGCAACAAGTAGTTTTGCATTAGGGAGCAAGTTTCTTAAATCGTTTGCCCATTGTTGAACGATATGATTAGGAACGACAAACATACACTTTCTTGCAATTCCGTGTTGTCTTAGCTTCCACATAGTTGCGCCCATCGTATAGGTTTTACCTGAACCTACAACGTGGTGTAAAAGCGTGTTATCTCCTGTCATACTTATTCTCGCAACGGCATCTTTTTGATGTGGACGTAATTCGATATTCGGGTTCATTTCGGGGAACTTCAAATAGCTTCCGTCATACGACGGCAACCTGATTTGATTGAATAGGTCGTTATATCTATCTACCAATTCATCTCTTCTATCAGGGTCTGAGAATATCCAATCTTTGAACTCTTCCCTTATCTTGTTTTGCTTTTCTCTTGCCGCTATTGTCTCGGCTTGATTAAGTACCCTTTTCTCTTTTCCGTCCTCTTCTATGGTGTCGTAAATTTTGGTATCCCTAAGGTTTAGGCAATCTTCAAACAAACGATATGCGCTTGCTCTACCCGTGCCGTAGACCTCGTGAACTTTCATCCAAGCGTGATTTCTAAGATATTGCGATTTGTCAATTCGCCAACTGCTATCGTGGGGATTAAAATAAATTGAAACACCGTCGTCATAGTAGTAAGGTATATCCAAAATCTTCATTAAGAATTTTTTGTAATACTTTGTGTCTACCCAACTTGCACCGATTCGCACGGAGATTTCACTCGCCGTTAGCGGTTCAGGTTGTACCTTTTCTAAGGCTTCAACATTTCTTTCAAAACCCCTATTAGGAAATTCAAGAGAAAATGCACTTGCAAGAGCCAATTTCTTCTTTACGTTCCCCGATAAATAGCGTTCTGCAATCTCAAAACCTGAATACTTATCTTCGATATTGACTTCTGCGGGGTCTCTATATACGGCATCTCCAAGTTCGGAAATAACGGTATCGTAGTCCTTTTTTGTCAACTCTTCAATATAGGCAATATCTACCTTGCCACGCTCGTTCATTGATATATGCAATGCTTCGTAGCAGTCGTCCGTTTGCGTTGGAACAACATAGGCTTTTATCGTTCTCTTGGAGAAAATATCTGCCTTTGTTGCCGTTTTCTTATCTTCCGATACGTTTTCACAAGCAAACAACAACGCACTATCCGCATCTTCTCTGAACAACTTAGTATTTGTTTGGCTATTAAGTATTCCGTACTTATTTACAAAACGGTCATATCTTTCGTTTAATTCCCATTGAGCAATTTTCAACTGCTCATCAGAACACCCTGCAATCTGCATATCAAGAATTTCACGGATATTCTTACGAAGTCCTATCATTCCCTTAATACGTTGAAAGGCATCTTGTGGACGTTTGGGTATTTCCCTTTCTTCCATAGTGTCGCCTACACGCATATACAGCTTGTCGTTGACAACCTTATAGCAAAGTGATTTGATGTCGTAATCTACTTCAATTTCGCTTTTCGTGTCGGTTATTGTCGAACTTTCGGGGTTAATGTAGAAATTTGCAGGTAGTTTCTCTATTGCTTCATTCAAGGCAACGGATAATTCTCTGCCATCAGGCTGAACAGTTACGTCCAAAGCGCCATACATACCGTACTCTTTAACAAACTTACCCAACACCATTTCGGGATGTTGAATAAAGTAGTTGTTTATTTCATATCCCTCTTCCGTTTTGCCTGTTGCCAACCACTCCGTATTACTTGTGTCGGCGTTTATCTGCTCTTCACGTTTACGGAAAAACAAGATGTCGGCAACAACTTCCGTATTAGCGGTAGTCTTAAAAGCATTATTCGGTAGTCTTATAGCACCAACGAGTTCTGCCCTGTCCGCAAAATATTTTCTTACGGTTGGGTTCAGTTTATCCATTGTGCCTTTACTCGTTATTACTGCCATTAGACCGTTCGGTTTCAACTTGTCAATGGACTTAGCAATAAAGTAGTCGTGGATATAGAAATTATTTTTTGCGTATTCGCTATCGAACACGCTGTACGCACCAAACGGCACGTTAGATACAACTAAATCAAAACTATCGTTGGTAAATGACGTTTGCTCATAACCCTTAATCTGAATATTTGCGTTTGGGTAAAGTTTACTTGCAATTTTGCCCGTCAACGTGTCAAGTTCAACACCGTATAACCTTGCATTTTCGCTTATTTCTTTCGGCATAAAACCAAAGAAATTACCCGTTCCAAGCGCAGGTTCAAGTATTCGGTTATTTGCTCCCACACCAAATCTTTTTAGTGCAGAATACATACCGTCTATGACTTCTTTTGATGTGTAATGGGCGTTGAGTACGCTTCCTTTTGCGCCACTATACTCTTCTTCGGTTAGTAATCCTTTTAAGATTTCATACTCGTTTTGCCAATTCTCATCAAGTTCATCAAAGGCTTTCGCAAGACCGCCCCAACCTACATACTTTGCAAGAATTTTTCGTTCTTCGGGCGTTGCTTCCCTATTCTCACGATAGAGCTTTTTCATTGTTTCTATCGCTTCAACGTTAGACTGAAAACGTGCTTTCGCTCCACCAAGCTCGCCTTGACTAAACCCTATTTCGTTTAAGTCGGTATTTTCACTTTGTGGCTGTGTATCTACTCTTTCAATAGGCTTTAACACACCGTTTTCGATTAGTTTTTCCCAATCTTCGTCCTCTTCGGCATCCAAATCAATGGCGCTTTCGTCCGTTTTCTCTTCTACCTCAGGTTCTTCGATTTCGTGTTTACAGTATTCCTTGTGGAAATAAACCGTAAAGTCTGCGCCGTTGGCGTTTACTCTTTCTACTTCCTTTCTTGCTTCAAGTTCCTGTTTCAGTTCGTCTGAGTGTTCTAAAACAAATTTGTAAATATTTCCGAACGACCAATAGTTATATGCACCGTTCCAAGTGTATCTCGTTCCTCGTTTTACCATTGAATCGGCAATAGCCGTAATACGGCTTTCATCTGTTCCATATCGTTGCGCTCGATAACTTTCATACTCTTCTTTTTCCGATGCGGTCAAATACTTGTCGTCGTCGATTAAGTCAGCTATCCATACTGCGACCTGCGACCATTTGAGTTTTGCTTCGGCAATAGTTTCTTTGGTTTCAGAGTTTTTCCAAACCATACTAATACCACGTGCATCGTGGCTTGTACTGTATTCTCCGTCGCCACTACCGCCTATGCCGTATTCTTTCTTCAAGAAGTCTGCAAAGTCTCTTTCAGTAGGATTTTGGGAATACGTATCACAAATACGCATTTTCCCGTTCTCGAACCCACTACCACGTTTCAAGATTTTTTCAATCAGTTTGTCAACGTTTTCTTGATAATCTTCTCCGTCCTTAGGCTTGTTTTCGTCCATAAGGTCAAACAAAGAAAATTGCTGTTGCGGGTTCTTACGTTTTCTTTCTTTTATAGGTTTTCCTTTTGGTTTTTCTTGTGGCTCTTCGTCTACGATTTCCTCTAACTCGTCAAGGTCAATATCTTCATATTCTTCTTCGTCGTCCTCTTCTTCGTCAGGTTCATCATCTCTTACATACTCACGGCTCTGCCACTCTGCCGCTTTTTCATTTTCGTCTTGTTCTTCTTCTAATTCTTCGTCGCTCTTTACTTCTCCATCAAAAAGTTCTTTAATAGACGGTTTCCAAATCAACTCATCATCTTCGATAACGACAACGGAATGTTCTTCCCTAATACTGTCGATATACTGTTCTGATACGTGAAACGGAAAACCAACCATCAATACTCTTTCGGATAAGCCTACGTCTCGCCCCGTTAGTGTTAAATCTAACTTCTCGGCTACTACTTTTGCGCTTTCGCCAAAGACTTCATAAAAATCGCCTACTCTTTCTACTACGATTGAATCAGGGTATTGTTCTTGTGCATCCAAATACTTCTGATAGATACGAGAACCTAAGGTTTTTACGTTCTCTTTAATAGGTTTAGGGGTTTCCTTGATAGGCTCTTCTTTAACAACAGGTTCGTCCGATAAAGTTTCTTCGTCAATATCGTGGATAACTTCTACTTCTTCTTTGCTAAGGCTATATGCTTCTTCGATTTCTTCCTTTATAACGTCGGTTAGAACGTAAATATCTCTGAATAAATCTGCATTTTCCTTTAAGCCATACGGTAAACCGTGCAGTTTTATCCCATTGTTCTTGGGAAACCCCGTCTTGCAATAAAGGGAATAAGCAACGCCCTCACAAATTAAGCTGTTTCGTTCTTCATCATCGGTAAAGTAGTTGTTTTCTTGTAGATATTGAGCAATCCCTACTTGAATTTTGCGATAATCGGTAAGTTTATCTTCCGTCCACTCCGTGCCATTGAGTTTGTCCAACCCAATTAGAAGTCTTTTCATCGGATAGATAAGTCGCATATACCTATCTTCGCCGTGCGTGTCGTTGGCATCAAAAGCAAAATGTTTTCCACCGTCCCTATCTGCATACGGTATACCCTTTCTGCCTTTCGTAATCCTGCGCCCCATTGCGTTCCATTCTTCATAGGAAAAGCATACGGAAGCGTTAGGTCTTACTACAATAATTTGACAAGCATCGTGCAAATCAAAGTGGGGATTTTGAGCAGTAAAACGATAGAAGTCTTTGAGACGTTCTGCATCTGATAACATTGCTTGTATCAGCGCATTACGCTCTGATAATCTCATTGTTTCACTCATTTTTTCTCTCCTTGTAGTTTCCAAATACACTCTTATATACTTCGCTACGCTGTCCGCTCGTTGGGAAATATATAACTCTGAAAGCATCCTTTGCACCCATTAAGTGAACGAGCCTTGTAATTTGCTCTCGGTTGAACGGCACGTTATCTTTTATCATTGCTTTGAACTCTATCGGGTCTAAGCCCAACCGTCTTGCTACATACGGCTGCGTTAATTGATTAAGATAAATCCATTGTTGCAACTTTCGCTTTTTGAGTGAATATTTGCTTTCTTCTTTAATATAATCGGTTGCCGACTTTGACGAATTTACTTGTAAATCCATTAAGCGTTTCCTCCTCGAAGTCAATTACTGCAAGGGTTTCTTTTTCGCCAAAGCGATTGTATATCTCGACAACTACGTCATAACCGATACGGTGTCCCTGCTTTAATAGATTGTAGGTAAGTTTCCCACACCCAACTTCACGGGACAGCTCGTATCCGTTACGGTAACCTTTTCTTTTTGCCAACTCTTCAAATTTTTCAATCTTTAATAGCATTTCTTTCGCTCCTTTCTTTGTGTGGGATTCATACCCTTTCACTTAAAAGGGCGATTTTTGGGCAAAAGTAAACCCCCTATTTCAAAAGTTTTTTTATTTTTTCTGAAATTTTCTTCAAACGGTTAGTAATTGCCGCCTTTGAAATGCCAAGCTCCTTTGCAACATCCACCTGTGTTCTTCCCAAAAAATAAAGTTGCTTTATAAGCCATTGTTGTTGGGGTTCTAACTGCGAAATTGCTTCTAAAACCGCATCTTTTTCAGCTTGCTTGATAGCCATTTCTTCTACGTCTTGGTTTTCGTCGATAACGTCAAAGCCGTTGTCTAAGGACTTTTCCAAAGATTGATTGCAGAACTTGTACTTATTGTCTGACATTTTCATTGCGTACTCTTCCTGCAAGTAGATACGTCTTGTTTCTTCGTCTACTTGTTCAAGCACTCTTGCCGTTTCGTCATCAACGCATACATATACGTCTTTGAGTTCGCCGTTCTTCTTCACGATTTGAGTAAATAATTTTTTTGCCATTTTTATATCCTCCTATTGGCTGTTTTTTGCAGCCGATAGAAGGCAACTTGCAACGAAATTAAAGATTTTTTCGCAAAACAAAAAGCCCTCGCTTTACCGAACTAAATCTCGGCTGCAAGGGCTTGCTTAATTTGTAAGAAAATAAAATACGCCCTACAAATCAAGACTATAACCCTATTGGTTTAGTCCGGACTTGCAAGGCGTGGATAGCTTCTTTTTACGGATAACTTCGGTTTCTTACAACTTCATATACGCCGTGCGTTGGCTTTACGTTCTTCACTACCGCAGTCCACTAAACGTATATGGTATAAAATATTAAATTTTTCTCTACTGCATCTTACAAGGCGTGGATAGCTTCTTTTTACGGATAACTTCGGTTTCTTGCAACTTCATTCATACCGTGCGTTGGCTTTACGTTCTTCACTACCGCAGTCCACTAAATATGTATGGTTATATAAATAGTCATCAACTATTCTATACTAATTTGTTGCCACTTTTAATGATGGCTTTTCGATTGTTGGTGGTTCATAACTTAATCTCATTCGTCCACTTTCATCAATGTCAGCTAATATTGAAGCACCGCAATGTGGACAGGTTAGCATCACACCTATACACTTTCCGCAACTTTCCATTAACCTTGTTTGACACGAAGGACAAGCCAAAGGATTTTTCTTTTTCGCCATTAAAATATCCTCCTTTCTCAATTTCCACATATCATTTTTATTTATCAGCTATATTGTAATGGTTGAGAACTCCAATTACATAGCAAGATAGTAATTGTGGATTCTATATAATATTGCAAGGGAAACAACTGCAACAACTATATTATATCACTAATATTTTTTACCGCTATACCTAAAATTAGAAGTTCATCAACGTAAATATCTTCTAACTCATCATTTTCAGGGTGCAATCTATATCTTCCTCGTTCTTTATAGAACCTTTTTAGCGTGGATGTCATTTCTCCACTATATTCATCGGGAATCATTGCAACAACAACTTGTCCATTGTCTGCTATTTCTTGTTTGCGAACAATAACTATATCTCCGTCTTTAATTCCTATATTTATCATTGAATCCCCGTTTGCTACCAAACCAAAATACTCCCCTCTTCCAAGCCAATCCATATTCATTGGAAGATACCCTTTTATATCTTCAATAGCAAGTTTTGGTTTGCCACAAGCAACTGAACCAATAACAGGAATACGGTCAATACTATTAGAATTTTCTACTGTTACTATTTGGTTACGTCCATATCTTTCTATATATCCCTCTTCTTCTAATCTTTTCATAAACTTAAATAAAGTTGATTTAGCACAACCGATAGAAGAAGCAATTTCATCATAAGAAGGACTTACACCATATTCCTTAATAAATTCATTTATGAAATTATAAATTTTAATCTTTCGTTCGTCATTCTTCTTTTGCATCAGAATTACTCCTTTTTCTCTTAGGGGCGAACTTATGTTCGTTCCTATATTATACTTATAATTTAAGATGTTGTCAAGAGTCAAATGTCCACGTTCTTGGACATTTGACATCTTTTTAGAACTTTTTTTGTCGAACTTTGTAGAATACACTTTTTAATAGAAAAGACAGTCCTCAGACTGCCTTTTCTATTTTATAAACTTTTATCTAAATTAACTAAGTGCTGATAAAATTTACTTCCACTATACTTATACTCTGCTTGTAATAAGATTGCTCCTCTATCTAAATGTGCTTTCAAATAAAGTGGGAAATATTCTTCATCTGTTAATGGTTTGTTTTCCCTGCTTATTATCAATGCTTTGAAAACATCATCGTATTCACCCGTAATTGTTTGACGATTTAGTTCCAATCCATCATTATTTGTTTTGAAATCGTTTTCAGATAATTCCTTTTCGTCCCGAATAGATAATGCAATAGCAATCTTAGCAAGTGCAAAAGGCTGCAACCTCACACTTGCACCAACCTCTTCAAATATTTCCATTGTTGTCTTTGATGTTTTTAATTTGAAAATCATTTTCTACACCTCAAAGTATTTTCCTGATATGATAGATGTCTTTCCATATCCACCAATAGATAGAACATATTTATTAGATACTTTTTCATCTATTAGCTTCTCATACTCACCAACAATTTCTTCATCGGTTGATAAAATAAAAAGTTGGTTTGGAATTGATTTGAAAAATTTATCAACTATTTTTTCTCTATGATTTGAATCTATTCTTGCAAACGGAGTATCAATAAAAAACGGAATATCTTTCCTGCTTGTTTTTAACAATGCCAAATATATCGACATTATATACACTTGCCTTTCGCCTTGTGAAAATGGAGCATTTATTGGCGAAGGAAGTCTGATAACATCCACATCACCTAATCTTAGTTTGTTTATTTCTAACAAGAATTTATTATCAAACAATTCAAGAAAATGTGTTTGTTCATTCATTTTAAGATAATTATCAATTTGAATAAACGTTACATCAACAAACTTGTAAGGAATTACATTTATATTTTTATCAATTACTATTCCATCCAAGAAATTATCTTTATTTATTATGGCACCAAAACATTTTATAAACTCTTCTTGGAGAATTTGACCTTGTCTACGTATCAACTGCTCTTCTAATAATGAATATGCCCCTATTGCTCTCATTGATAATTCGTTAATAGACTTATTCTTTAATAATTTCTCGTATTCTTCCTTTGCTTTAACAAAATTATTTTTGACTTTTATTAAGTCTGCTTCAAGTAGAGATATTTCCTGATTCTTTTTTTCTAATTCTATTGATAATGCGGCAATGTCCTTTTCAAGTTTTTCTTTCACAGCATAGTACTCTTCATATCCATCTATGGAACTTGATGACATTTTTTCTCTTAGTTTCTTATTTTTATTAAGGGACGATGTAAGTTCCTTTAATGCTTTGATTATACTTTTTTCATCAAAATCATTTTTTTCATAAATTTGAGAAATCAATTTGTTTGTTTGAGCATCAGATAAATCAAATAGAATTTCTTCTGAACTTTCGCCAAATGATTCTTTACAAATATATGCTACAAGGTCATCAGCAAGCGTTTTATCCATTCCTTTACTTTCAAGATGTTTAGCAAAACGAGAAATGAAGTTTTCACTACTTAGTGCCGATTTTATTACATAATTCTTTTTTTGTTCTCGTTCGGCAGTTAATTTTTGTAATAACTGATTCATCTCTTCTCTAAGAATTATAAATGGCAAATAATGATTTGCAATTTCTTTAAGCCATCTATTTATTTCATCCCTACGAGCTTCTTCCTTAGTTAATTCAGCATTTATTTCCTTCCATTCAACCAAAGAAACACCACCATTTTGCGTATAATCCTTTTGTAATGAATGAATTTTGATTTGCTTTAAGTCTATTTCATTTTCAAGCGACTGCTTATCTGCACGTAACTCATCTAACTTTATTTCACATTTTTCAACTTCAGCTTTTGCATCTTGATACATATCGTATGAAGTATTTTTACCATCTTTCTTCTTAAAATAGCGTTCAAAATTTTCTACCATTAAAGATAATGTATCTAATCCATATAACTTTAAGAAAGCATTTTTGAAATTCTTTCCACCGTTATTACCAAGAAAAAAGTCTGAAATTGCTTCACCATCAAAGAAATAAAAGTTAAACATATCAGGCGGTATGATTGATAATAAATAATTTGAAAAGTCAGCTTGTTCTGTCTCTGAAAGGACAAAACCGTCTTTTCTTATAACAAACATTTCCTCTATATGCTTTTTATTTTTTAACCACTCTCGATGTAAAACATACGAATTGACTTGCTTACCATCGTCAAATATAAGTTCAATTTCAATATATGCTTTTACGGTATTATCGTATTGCATTTTCATATTCACTAAATTGGAAATAATATTGAAATAATCTTTTCCCGCCGCATCATATCCCCACACTTTACATCCATATAAGCAAGTTTTGATTGATTTGAAAAATGTGGTCTTTCCTGCGCCGTTTTTGCCGCCGATTAAAACTATATTTCGATTCTTGTCTGCAATATCAAGATTGAACGTATTCTTATCAATATACGGTCCAATATTGTATAATGTTATTGTTTTAATCTTCATCGTTTAATCCTGCCTTAATTGTTTCGTGATGAATCCACTCTTGATTGATTAGTTTATCAAATTCTTTTTGCATCTTAGAACTCTTTGCAACATACTTATTGTTGTTAATTGATACAATTATTTTAGTGATAAGCTCAAAAGGTATATCTGCCGTTTCAGCTGTATTCTTTATTGCTTCAATAATGTCATTTGAATATAATGGTTCTTTATATTCATCCCAAGCCAATTTTTCACCATATACTTCGTAATATATTTCTACAAGTTTTCTACGTGACAAATCACCCTCTAAATCCCATAATGTATCTATCGTTTTAAGTTCTTCATTTGAAATAAGGTCAAATCCTGTTTCTTTTTGAAGTTGCAGTAATCGTTTTAATATTTCTTGTCTTGCTGTGAGCTTAAACGGACCAAAACCATATTCCCCATTACTCTTTACATATACTTTACCATTTCTTCTTTTATTGTCTCGAAATTCAGGGTTTTGTCTTATACTTACAAGCCAATTTCTAAAATTACGTAATGGAATTAACTCAGTAGAACCGTGGTCAATAAAATTTTGCAATGATTTATCTTCCTTAACAATCGTACAACACCAACAACCAAATCTCGAATTACCTGTAACAGGAATTTTATCTTTATCAATTTGACCAATAACACTTTGCTCTTCTCCCATATCTTCTCCTTGATATAGGCTGAATAGATATTTCATATCTACTCCCCAAGAACTCACGCCATCGTTTCTAAGTAAATATTCCCAAACTCTTTCATTCTTGATTTCCGTTAATGGATTGTATACATACGCCCTGCTAATATCAGAGTGCGGGGTAAGTAGTTTACCTACAATTTCCCTTGATGATATACTTCTCATTCTACTGATACTTTCGGCTTTCCTAACTCCTAATAACAATATTACTTCTCCATATTGCTCAATTAGTTCGTTAGTATATCTATTCATTGGTAGAATTTTTAATCTTTCAGTACACCATCTAAATCCTGGGGGTTCAGGCGTTGGATAACCGAGTCCAATGACTAATCTCCAATAAGATTGCATTACATCAGGATAGATTACATCTGCTCTTATATTTGCATTTATTTTTTTAGAAAACTCATTTATTTTCGCAGACGAAGAGTGCATATACCTTTGTACTATTGGATTCTCTACTCCCGTATCCGAGCTTACTATAAATATTTTTTTGTTTCTTTCATATTCAGGTAAACGAGTTACTACCTCAATCACTAATGAAACAAGAAGTGATGAATCCTTACCACCACTATATCCAATCAACCAAGGACGACTATCGTGTTTATACACGTAAGTCATCTCATCTATTATGGCTTCAAATTCAGAAAAATTATCTTCTAATTTCATTTTCTTTTACTTCCTCTTCTCTTGATAATTGAATACCTAATTTTATCTTAATAAGATTACACATCTTTATGATTGCATCTTCATTACTAATAATCTTGCCCTGATTATCTACTGCTCTACCAAACCATTCTTTATTTGCTCTCATCCAATCTATATCAGCCAATTGTTTTAGTATAGAAATATCGGATTTACTCTCGTAAAAATAATATCCTAACCTCCCAAAGGCTTGTAATGTTACTGAAAGCGTTAATATGTAATCTTCTCTTAATGAACACTTTGGTAATAATCTTTTTTCAAGTTTATCCCATTCAGTTACATTAGAAAAAACAGCACTCCAATACTGAATTAAAAACAATGTATCTTCTTGACCAACATTACTACTACGTATAATTCGTCTATTTGCTCTTAGAAAATTTGCAAGCGTAAATAGTTTTAATGAATTTTTACCGAGATTATCTTTTTCTTTATCTATATATTTGCTAAGAAAAGGTATCTTAAAAACGACTTCCTTTACCGCATTTGCTAAATCATCACGATTATCATACAATGTCGATAACGACATAGTTGATTTTACAGCGTGCTTATTCAAGTCTGCAAACATTTGCTGACTTCTTTGCAATCCCTCATCCTTAAACAAAACTATGGCTATTGTTTCTTTTGCAAGTTCAGGTGCTTCTTTTATCGCACTTTCAATTGCCGCTTTTCTATGCTGACCATCATTGATAAGAAAAATCGCATCCATATCCACTTCTAATATGCCTAAGTTTCTATCTATATTAGATTCCTTAAAATGAACATTTCCATCTATGGATGCGGACAATGCTGAAAACACATACGTGTTTCTATTATTCAAAATATAATCACGTATTTCAGGTATTCTTGTTTCGTTAATACATCTTTGCGCTCTATACTCAGGGGCAATATACTCTTCCTCGTTTTGAAACAATTTTGTAAGAATTCCTAAGGGAACCATTGCAATATAATACTCCCTGTTAGCTTGTGTTCCTTTCACGACTGAAAAACTATAATTAAAAGACATAATTGTTACTCCACAATAAAATATGCTATACTCACGTATATACGTAAGTATAGCATATTTGCCTGCCTTTGTCAATAATAATTGTCTACCCCTACAAAATTAGATGTCATCTATTTCAATATCTTCTTCCGATATACTATCTATCTCGTAGTTGTATCCCTCCACCGTTGAAGCGAGAAATCTCTTGATTCTTTCCATTGTATCCGTCGGCTCGTCAGAGATTTGCTCTAATAGTTTCGTTACCCCAAAGTTTGCAAATTTCGTGAGAAATTCAAGTCTATTTATTTTTATTTCACAAGATGGGTTAAAAGCTAAGTCCATTCTTTGTTCTTCATTATAAGGAACAAGCGATGAAGCTAATATTGCTGATTGAAATAAAAAGTCAAGGTCTGTGTTATGCGGATGTAATACAGTTCTTGGAACGCTCGCTCTACTCTCTTTATCCAAGTCATTTTCTTCGCCCGCAATCTCTGCTTGCTTATCATACATTATGCCTATTGACATACTTATTACATATATACTGTAATTCGGCTGTAATGCTTGCGGAAAAAATGGAGACAACGTATCAAGTGCTTTTCTCCAATCGGAACCTTTTAATATAACATCACTTGTTATTTCCATAAGAAGCCCTCCTCTATTCTTGCAACGTTTTGTTCCATATTTGATTGAATCGTATAAACTTTACCAATCCTATCTTCTCCAAAACATTCTTGTAAATTATCTTTTGAAAGAATTATTATTTGCGGAGCATACTCAGGTATCGTGTCTATAACCTTTTGTCTTGGCTCCTCCCCAAGTTTAGAGAACGGAGCATCTAATACCAATGGATATTCCTTGTTTGAAAGTATTTCCTCTTCTCTTAACAACTTAAATATACCACCAATGTAAGCAAAAGAAACTGTTGCAAATTGTCCCTCTGACTTGGATTCATCATCAAAACTATCAGATACCTTCAATGAAAAATCCGTTCCTACCGTAACATTTCTTTTCGCTTCAAGCATTACATTAAGCAAATCTTGAATTGTATTTTCAAGTTTTTGACTATAAATTCGAGACTTTTCTTGCAAAATCGTCTCAAAATGTTTTTTGACCTTTTCCATTATTTCTATTTTACGGTCAATTATCTTGTTTGTTTCGACGGTTGAACTTAATTTTTCTATTTCTTTTTTCAACTTATTAACTAATAGTTTAGCCTTTGTCAATTCCTCTCGACAAGCCGCAAGTTTAATATCAAAATCCTTTATTGCTTCTTCCGCTTTAATTCTTTCCAAAACCAAATCTTCATATTGCTTATCTTCTCTCATCTTGTCGTCAATCTTTTTTATTTTAGCATCTTCTTGACGTGCAAGTTCCAAATATTCAAGTGCGTGCTTTATATAAGATTCTATTTTTTCTCTATTATATTCTTTTCCCCATCGAGCAGCCATATCGGTAAAATTACGATAAAGACTATCATAACCAAGCGGGGGCAAATGTTTATAAAGTTCTTTTAATTTTGCTTTTTCCTTTTCCGTCAAAGGAGTTCCACAGATACAAACTTCCTCTTGAAGAAGTGCATCAACAAGCTCTTTATTTACACCTTGCACCAACTTGGTACCATCCGCTTGTTCTTTAATCTTCTTCGATGCCTTTTCAACAACTTTTGCAATCATCAATTTAGGAAAAACAGAGATAAGCTCTTCGCCAAAGTGTTCATATTCTCTCTTTGCGGCTTCAAGATACGCATCTCTCGACCTCTTATGCTCGTTACGATGTGCTTCGTAATCACGTTGAGATTGAGCACTACCTATTTTTTCAGAAATTTGCTGAATTTTAGTCTGCAATTCCGATATTTTATCCTTTATACGTTGCTCGGTTTCTGCCTGCGTATCTCTTGAATTTTGAGCGCTTTCCATCTTTTGTCCCAATGTTACCAAAGCAGAACTTGAACCCATTCCTGCTTTGTTCATAAACAATGTACCTAATGTGGTTGTTTTTAACTCGGTGCTTCCTATGTAGTCAACTGCCTTATCATATATGCTAAGGTCAAGCATTAAATATAATGCTTCTTTAAGACTATGTGCAGAATCCTTTCCTTTTGCTTTAAGGTCGGTAATCATACTTTCCCCATCAAAAAAGAAATAGTCCTTTAATCCTGACGGAAGTAATTGTTCTATAACTTCTTCGGGATTAGAAAGTCTTACCCAATCTTTTCCACTTTCTTTTTTAATGATTGTAAATGTTCTTTCTAATCGTTTAGTTTCAAACAATGTCTTTTGATACGTCCATTCACGACGCATTGAGTAATCTACTCCTGCGTGTTCAAATTCAATTTGACCAAACACCGTAAATTTGTCGTCAATGTTAGCATTTCTATCAAGCTCTAAATTATACATTTTATCGCTTGCAGTTTTGTTAAAGCGTACAGTTCCGTAAATAATCCACTGAAAAAGTTGGTGAAACGTTGTTTTGCCTGCACCATTTACACCATATACAATAGTTACTTTGCCATCCGTAGCACACTCTACGCATCCACGTTCTTTGAAATTTCTGAAATTTTCAAATTCTATTTTTTTAATTTTCATCTGCCATTACCGCCTCTAATTCATTGATAATTGCTTTTGAAACAGTTTTTCGGTCTGTCGGCTTTGCCGCATTGAAATCTTCTTTAACCTTTTCTCTTACGATTGTTTCTACTTTTTCAATCATTACTTTTACTATTTGTTCATCAGTCATCTAAATCAACCTCCGTTTCAATTTCAGTATAGAATTTAACGTCATCTAAACTTAACATATATCCATCCAAAAGTTCTTCAAGTTCTTCGATACGTTCTTTACTATTTATTGCTAATTTTGCATACTCATAATATCTTCTCAGTTCAATAATCGCCATCTTGGGAGTTGCTCTTGATGGCAGAACCACAACATCATAAATATTGGCACTATTTTTTCCTTTATATTTTCTGAGTATTCTTCCTCGTCTTTGAACAAATTCTCGATAATCGTCATTACTTGACAAGATTAAAGCACTTTTTATTGATGGAATATTTATACCTTCGTCCAAGCAACGTATAGCAACTAATGATGCTATTTCATTCTTGTTAAACATATCAACTAATTCCATTCTTCTTTCCATATCTTCACTTGCAGTAAATTGACTCGTTTTAATTCCTAATTTATCCAAATGTTCTTTAACAAATTGAATATGACGAATTTCATCATTATCTTTATCAAATAATCGCCCATCTCCGCAATAGACAACAAAATGATTTTTATCAGAAATTTTATTTAACAATCCATCTATATTGTCAATTTTTGCTTCTGCCATTGAAATTACACGTAATCTTGCTCTAACATATTTCACGAAAGATTCCACGTCAACCAAAACACCATTTTTATAACAGGCAGCCATCTTAGACGAAATCTGAGCAAATTTTGTTTCCTCTTCTTCTGTAGCTGATACAAAAATAGGATGATAATAATAAGGTACAAGAAACTTCTTTTCTAATGCTTCTTCAATCGGTAATCCGAATACTTGACCACCAAAAAATTCAACAAGTTCTATACCTGCTTCATTATTTTTACCATTGATGGGTGTTGCGCTCAATCCTAATAAATATTTATATTTTTTATGTAATTCGTCTGAACGCTGAGTAAAACGATGTGCTTCATCAACAATCAATAACTTATCCTCTTCTGACATTGCTATGACCGTATTAAATTTGTCTGAGTGAAATGATTTGATTGTTGTGATAAGAATTATCTGTTTTTCGGGGTTATACTTCTGAGATAAAACCAACTGCTTTGAAATGCTTGTCCATTGTGGATTTTCAGATGATATTAAAACAAGATTCGCATCGGGAAAGGCGGCTTTTACATCTTCTGCCCATTGTTTTACTAAATGTTTATACGGCGCAGCAATAACAATTAAACACTTATTTTTTTCAGATAAACGTTTTGCAGAGTAAATCGCTGTCCACGTTTTACCTGTACCTGTTGCCATTACATAAAAGCCTTTATAACCATTTTCCACCCAAGCGTTAATAGCTTGTTCCTGATAGTCATATAGTGTTATAGGCGATTTTCCTTTTGAACTTTTTCTCTCTTCTAATACTGTAAGAACACTATTTTTTACGGAATCCATAAAATCATATACATCTAAAAATTGATTTTTATTATTCCAAAGTTTATCAAACTCAAAGACCTCATCTATAACGCTATCACCCTCGCCTGCTTCCCAACTTCTTACAACTCGTATTTTCTCATAATTATTTTGATATGCGTTTACTGATGAATTGGCAGAACCATAAAATACAATTTGATTACCATCTTTATCGGTTAAAATTCCAAGTTTATCGTGATATATTCCTATATCATTTTTTACCGATGCAACCTTAATGTCCATTATTCCACGTGCAATAAGTTCTGCTAAAATATTAAGAGAAGAATCATCAAAACATCTAATTTCATCAGTAAATTCTTGTATAAATTTACGATTTACTATATCCTTTTTCTTCTCATACCCCAATTGAATTGCACTAACATCATCTTGGCTCAACGCAGGGCTAACAATTAGCTGTATGGTTCCTTTATTTTGAATAAAGGACGGTAGCGAATTTATAATTAGTTTGAATACGGACGACGAAAAGAACCCTACACTTCTCTTGTAAGACGTCGCTAATTTTAACGCAGGGTTCAACAAATTGTCTACGAGATTATCCACCCCTTGATTTATGTAGCTCTTTTTTATTATTAAATCCTTGAAATTCATTTTTCCCTCGCTATATATCATCACTTGTTACGTAAGTATCATAAAGAACTTGCACGTCTATATATGACTTTATATCCTTAATTATTTGCTCTATTACCTCTTGTCCAAACTCTTCTATAAGTGTCAATGAGTAATACGGTATTAGTATTAAATCGTGAAAATCTATGAACCCATTTGCCTTGCAATAATCGGTAAACCTTTTCTCCGATGGTCGTAGTAATACAGTTGAAATCTTATGTTTAAGTAACCGACGTAGCCTTTTTGCCTTGTAGTAAGCAAACTCAAAATATCTTGATGTTAGATTTTGGGTGTTTTTCTTTTCAATCACATATTTTCTTATTTCGTCTTTTGTGTATTTCAGCATTTTCTTTTCTCGTCCAACGTCGCATCCTAAATATCTTAAAAATGCTAACGAATACTCCTGTTGCAGGCGATATAACTTCGCAATATGATTTTCCTGTCTTACATCTCTTCCCTCATAATCATAATTAAAATCTCGAAGAACACTTTTCAGTTCTCGTTCATATTCATCATAATCCACAAAAACTTCCCTAAATTCATTCTTACTATACACCTTGCGTTCTGATAAAGTTTCTTCGCCTGAATTGTTCTTTGCGACTCCCTTTTTACAAACAATACAGTAATCTTTTTCACTTTCTCTTTGCACTTTATTAAAATAATACTTGATTCCTCTCATTTCAACAAAGCAATGTGATGTTTTTGTAGTAGTATTAGGAAGGTTTGTTATTTTTTTTGACCAATATAAGTCAAATTTTTCTATTTGTTTTTCTCTAATGTATTTATCGTTTGTCATATTATTCTAAATCATCGTAATCTAACACATCTAATAAATCTTCTTGCTCCTCTTCCATTTCTTGCCGTTCAATATTTGAAAAATCAATAAGTTTTTCATCATAGTCTTTTCTTACAAGAATTGGTGTCGCCTCGTGCAGAAAATTCGACGTTACAGCTGTTTTGAATATCTGCGAATATTTATTGACTATACTATATAATGTCCATTCATTCCAATTCCATTTTAACGATGGCAACTTCCAATAATCAAAGAACGTTGACAACGATATGTAACTTTCTTCCTTTATATAATCCATTAAGATTTCATCTAAACGGGCAAAGGAATTATCGTCTAATCCTGCACAATCGATAGATATTATTGTCGTGTGGTTTTTGAAGATTATCGAATCACTATTTCCATCCACAAACTCTATATATCTATCTATTATTGTACCAACTTCTTTGACTATTTCACGTAATTGGGCAATTGTAACCTCACCTTTATCACATATTCTATCAAGAACTTGCGCTTCGCCACTTATTACATTTACACCTAATGGTGCAAGAAATGGACGATTGTACTCATATTTGTTAGGAAATAATTCTTTAAGTAAATAATAGAATTGTAAGTAGTGCATTATACCTATACGTGAGAACAACCCTGAATTCTTATTTTTAACATAATTAAAAACATTTTTTGCGTGATATATGATTTTTTCGCAAACATATTCTTTTATGCTATTTTCAAAAACGTCCAATTCGTCCTGAGTAATGTTTAGATTGTCAAGGTGGACATAATAGCCATTCATATTCAATACTTTCGTATATAATGCTACTTGTTGGATAACAATTTCCGATACGCCGGGGAATTGTTTCATTATATCCTTTTTCGTTACAATGCCTTTTGCATTTTTTACAAATCCCTCGACAACCTTGTAAAAAGAATCAGCATCCCCCTTGAAAACATAGTCTCTATTTATTGAATAACCCGTTGGTATAAACTTCTTTATTTGTCCTTGCAGGTAATATTTGTTATCTATCTCTAATTTTACAAGTTCGTCTCTAAATTCATCCATTATACCCTGTATGGGCAAAATGGGAGCATTATAATTCTCAATAAATTCAATTATTGCATTTTTTAATTCAAGTGTAATAACTGTTTCGTCAGAATCCCATTTCCAAACACCTCTACCCACAGGTGTGCAAAAATCTTGCAATCTTGCTCTTATTGCACGGTCATTTTCTGCAAGTTCAAATCCGTCGAAATGTTCCCTTGCTTTCTCTCTTAAAAACAATATGCTATTGTCCTCATAAATATCAAGCCCATTGGGGAAATATGTATTCATTAAGAAAGATAAAACGGCTCTTAATTTTATTCTACCTTTTACGATAAAATCTCCGCAAACATTGTATCTTCTCAAAATCAACGTTTTTATTTCTTCTTTTGAAAGCTCACTTATATTATCTTTAATGTATCCTGCATAATCTTCCAATTCTGAAATCGTAAACTCGTTAGGCAACTCTTCAAGCTCTAAATTAAATAATTGTTCTACATCCTTATTAAAGAATCCGACATTGTAAGTCTCTGACCATACCATTAAATTCAAAAGTTTGTCAGCGAACAGACCAAATGTGTTTATTTCAAAATATTCTTTTAATTCCTCCTCAAATACAAATGAAGTATTCGCACAATACATCTTTATTACTTCAATCATTTTTAGTTGTTCTTTTTTTCTTGATGGATGACTTAATTTCTTGTATGCTTTTTGTTCTATTTGTCTTATTCTTTCCCTTGTGCATCCATATTTTTTTCCTACAACTTCAAGTGGTTGGATACAATCACCAAGATAACGTTCTCGTATTACGGCAATTTCTCTCGGCTCTAATGTATTTATAATATTGTGTAAATGTTCGTTGGGCATCACAACATCAAGATTTGTGATTACTTCATAGACATAGTTTGCCTCATCTCGACTAATTCCAAGTATTGTATCGCTTAATAAATCCTTAATTGTGAAATAGGCATCTTCTGCAAATTTTTTAACCAACGTCTCATCTTGAATTACCCTTTCTATTTTTACATTTTGCGTTATATCACTAAATTTACTAATCTCGTTACGAATTTCAATGAAAATATTCTCTACTTCAACACGCTCGTTGATTGAAAACAGATAGTGGCGCAAGTAATAATAGACATCTTCTAACCCATCACCTTTTGTTGTTATATAACCTTTTTTTCTTTCTTTGGTGTATGTATAATTAGACAATTGATATTTTTCCATACCAAGTTGCGTAAAATAATCTATCTGACTATCTACTTCTAAGACTATTTTATTATCGTCGAAATTGTAATGTTCAAATCTTTCTACAATAATATCTTTTACAAATTCAAAATCAATCAAATTTGATTCAATTTCTATTTGTTCTGCCGCTTCTTCTCCTACATACTCTGTTGTTTTATATTTTATTGTGAAAAAATATTCTTCCTTATTTATTTCCTCTTGTTCTTGAATACTGATGACGTTATTTTTTTCTACATCATTAGTCTTTATTATTGGCAGAGAAACACTATTAAAGACCTCATCATTTATTATGTCTATACACGCTTGAATATCACATAAACGATACCCTTTTTTTATTGCCTCAACATATACATCCGTCGTATTCTTTTTTTCTTCGTCTTGAATAATACTTTTTATAAAACTTTGAAAGGTTTCGTCATATATTAAAGAACGCAAATAAGCAGCACTAATATCTTCAATGCCGCTTAGAAATTCTTCTACATTCTTAATTACGTCTCGGAAATTCTCGTTGTTATACAACATATATATTATCGCTACCTTTCTTCTTATTTTTCTACGTCAATAATCTCCATAATATCATCAAAACTACACTCCAACGCTTGACATATTTTTATAAGAGTATCAGTATTAACGTTTTCATTTCGATTCATTTTATGAATAGTATGTCTACTAAGATTCGCCATTTTTGCTAAGTCACTTTTTTTCAAATCCTTATCTATTAGGATTTTCCATAACTTTTTATAGCTAATCATTTTACACCTCTTTTAATATGTTGTTTATATTTATTATAAACTAATATTGAAAAAAAGTCAATATGATATGGTGGCGATGACTTACATTTTTCCGATATTACAGACTATTTGCTACCTTTTTGGCAATAATCCACATACCAACACTCATAAGGACATTTGCATTGCTCTCCCATTGGAATGATTGGCTCTTCTTCTTGTTTTTTAATTCTACCAAGTCGCCAAATATTGTCGTCCACTTCATAAGAATATGACTTGACATCTTTTGTTACGTCCTTGATAACAAAAGGATTTTTTTCATCTTCACCGTGATAGACAATACAACATTTCACTACGTTAATTCCACACTTTTCTAAAATCCAACGCTGAAAACCAATATCTTTTATAAATTGTTCGGCAACTTCGGGGCTATCTTTGACTTCATACATCTCATAACCGTTTTCTACTTTCTTCAAAATATCAACGGCGCAGAAGTTGAAATAATAAGAAAATGATGCTTCGCAAATCACATTCACCCCAAGAGAGATACATCCTTTCGTTTTCTCTATCATTTGACCATAATCCCATTGTCCGTTGGGTTTATAGGTTGTTACTTCGATATAATCGCCAAACATACCCATAGCACTATCCCCGAACTCATTTCCTTTATCAAGACGTGCTTGAACTTCTTGTGGAATAATCTTTTCTTCGGGTTTATGCTTATCCAACCACAACATTTTCGGACATTGCATACCACGCATATAATCAGTTTTTGTCACACCCATATAATACCTACCGTGTTTTTAATTATTATTTGAACACTAAATATGCTATAAATCCGAGAGCAAGTAATGTTTCAATAGCAGCCCAACTTGCCCCGTCGAAAATAAAGGAAATCAAAAAGAAAATTATTATTCCTATTATCCATCCACCGCAACCTGAACCACCACCATTATTTGAGCCACCACCCGAATTTTTATAATTATGATAATCATTTAAGTTCGGCATAATACACTTCCTTTTTTAGACCACTATACAGAATACTCATCCTACAAGCAGCACCTTTACTCATATACGTTTGAAAGTCCTTTTATGTGTTCTTTTATACTATTCACAACTGTTTCAGGCGCTACGACTTTAATTTTATCGCCAAAAGCACAACACCACCCCATAAATATTGGGCTTACTTGAACGTTAGTCGTAAATGAATATTTATCTTCATCGTGTTGCATCAGTTGTATGTTCTTACCAAATCTATCAAACACCACGTCTAACATTGATTTGTCTACTATAAAACGTACTTCTTCTTCGTCTCCCGTAAACATACCGAACACACCTTTCTTGTGTTTCGTAATATCGAACTTTTTGCCCTTTTCAAGCGGAACTATATCGTCATCCAACATCTTAACGCTATCCATACGGTCAACACGGTAGTGCATTATAGTTTTGTATTTATCGTTATAGGCAAGCAAGTAATAGTTATCGTCAGAAAAAACGGTGGAATATGGATTCATCACGTACCTACCCCCTTCTTTCCTATATACTTTCTTATGCTTCGCATCATAATCAAAATACTTGAACTCTATCTTTTTCTTCTTGCTTATTGCCCGTACTATTTCATCAACCGAGTAGAATATTGATTCGTTAGTATTCTTCGTTTTATTGAAAGCCACTATGTTGCGTTTTAGAACTTCTCCCTTTCTGCTTCCCGCTAAATTTGCGACCTTATCTACAAGCAAGTCTGTCTTTTTATCGGTTATAAAACTTGCTGCCTGAATAGCATCGAGCATTATATGTATTTCCGCTAAATCAAAACTTCTATCAAGCACATAGTATCTATTCTTCTTTCCACGTTCGCAAACAATATCATAGCCACACTCTATAAGAGTTTCAATGTCTCTATAAATTGTCTTACGTTCACAATGAATATCCATTTCTGCGAGTTTTTCAATTAGTTCCGTAGATTCCATTGGATGTTCTTCGTCCGTCTCTTGACAAAGTATTTCCCAAATCTTTAAGAGTTTTATTCGTGTTGCGTTCTGCGCTAACATAATTACACCTCCCCGATTGTATCATATATATTATACCACTTTTCTCTACAATTGTAAACGGTCAAATGTCCAAAAGTTGGTACATTTGACATCTTATTTACACAAAATTAGAAAAAGGAAGCGTTTTACACTTCCTTTTCTTCTTTCGGTATAAGTACATATATGATTGCGCTTACAACCAACCCTCCAAAAATCGAACCCCAAACAATCTCATTCTTCATATCTTTTTCCACTTGTTTGTAGTACGTTTCTTCTATTGTTCCACTCGGAATACCATTACATCTGCTACACGCATAATAACCTTGACTTCTTGCTTTATTCTTCCCTATTGCATTTCTTGAAGAGTGCAAGTACGAGCAATCAGAACTATGATAACAGTCTCCATAATTAGTTACGTACACCCTTGCTTCTTCTACCGTATATGGTACTCTTTCATACGTTGGCTTCGTTGAATTGCCCCAAAATGAAACACCCATTATAACGGTTATCATCGCAAGAGAAATCATAAGATAAAGCCCTATTTTCTTAAATAAAGCCTTATGTTTTGACATTCAGCCACCCTCATCTGCTACATTTATTATTTGTTTGCTTTTACTTGTAGCATACTCAAAAGCAATTTTTGTACCACTTTTCCCACTTGATGGATAACGTGATTTACTTACATCAGGCTTATAATCTTCCTTATAGTAAAACACACAGTAATCACTATCATCTATCATTTCCTTATTACGTTCTACGTATGATGCTTTTCCTGCACGGGCAACACGTTCAGACATTTTTTCGCCCTCATAATCTTTCAACGTAACCTGTTCGTGAAGAACCTTGCTCCATTGTTCTTCTAATCGTTCTTTCTCTTCTTTCTTGACAACATACTCACTACGACGATTATAATTTATTCTTTTTATTTCGGGATATTTCTCTTGGAAATCAGTAACAATCTCGTGGCAAATATCATCAAAGGAGCTTCTGCTCCCGAAGTGAAAAACCTTGACGTTCTCATTAACAATCAAGTTCTCTATTACTTTTTTTGTTCGGCTATACACTTCGCTCCTATCAGGAACTTCTCTATGACCGATAAAACAACACGTCTTTACTTGCATCCTTTTTTCCTTTCAATATATCCTACTACAAAGTAGGTAATTACACCTACCGCCAAAGCAGAAACACCTGCTATGACAATATACCAAACTAACTTATCCTTTTTATTTTCTTCGTCTGCAAACTTACTTTTGGACGATTCTTCGCTACAATATATAGCGTAAAAAGAATCTTCGTTACTTGTTGCCTTATATATATTTCCCTCTTTATTTAGAGCGATATTACTTCCTATAACAAACGGAAATTCGTCCGTCATCTTTATCGTATATTCCGTAGGGTATTGCGCCGTTTTCTCACGTTCAAACAAATGTATGTACGGCTCATACGTCGTATCTCGTTGAACTCTCGCTTTCTTGACATAGTTAATCGTCGATGACGTTGTTTCCATAGCAATACTAAACTTCAAAAAGTTAAGACGATAATTATGTATAGAGAAAAAGAAATCATCCAATGTTTCGCTATTCTTTGTGTTGAGCAACCTATTCATTTCTGAATACAAAAACTCTTTTTCTATGTTCGATTCAACATAATATTCAGCCCAAGCAGAATAATAATTGTCAACAAATTGCTTACACGTTACAGTTTCTTTTGTAAAAGTGGCATCTGATTCAACAAATTCCAACTCCCCGTTAATTGCAAAAATCACATATACATCCCCTGCTTTTGCGTTCGTTGTATAAGTAATTTTTCCATCATTAAACGACGACTGAGTGCTATTGCTTGTCTGATAAATCATAGGCTGTTTATCGGCTTTTTTGTAGGTTATAGTTAATGAATCTTTTACCACATTAAACTTGTATAACGTTCCCGATATAGTATCATCTAATGCCCTACCAAAACTGTCGTTTATTGCCTTTTCAATATCATTTTGTCCGAGATAATGATAAAGATTACTACCGTACAATAACTCAGTTTCAATCGCTGTTCCATTGACCTTAACTTCGATACTCGGTATATCATAAACAGGTGCGCTTATAGGCAAATAGAAGTCGTGAACGCTTCCCTGCTCAGCAGTAACGTTGTACTGTAACTCTTCGATTATCTTATAATCTTCAACTGATGATATATCATAATTTACTATTTCTTTTTCTATTATATTGTCCTTTGTATATAACGAATAAGTTGGGAAATGCTCTTTATATGAAGCAGCATTAGCCTGACTTAAATTCATTGGCAAGCCCACAAAAACAAAAGATGCAATTAGCAAAATGGAAAGCAATAATTTTTTCATAAACCACCTAAAAAACAAAAAGAGCCGATAGAAAAAGAGTATTCTTTTCTTCGGCTTCTATTGTTGTATTAAGTTCTTTGCAATAATAAGAATGCCGTCCTCTAACGAGAACGGCACCGCAGAAAATATACCTTCTCGTCAGTTGCTACACCTTGTTCACCTACACTACCCCTGATGGAATAGAAATAAATGTCGATTAGATATAATTCTACCTGAATTATATCCATCATAAAGGGTATTTAATTGTGTAGGTTGTGTTTTTAGGGAGTAATCCCAAGATGTAGCATTTCTATTATACTTGTTTTTAATAATTATGTCAATGTAAAACGTATGTGCGAAAAAAAATTTCAAACAACTTTTTTTATAGCAGGTTGCAACAGTATTTTCATATTCCCACTTTTTTCCACGTCCGTTTTTATAGATGCACCACAACAAGAACACTTCATCACAACACCCTCACAGCATCCAATTACATCTATTAGTTTTTCCCCGCATAAAGGGCAAGATACACTTATTTTTTTACTCATAAAATCTCCTTCTTTGATTTTTGGCACAGTAATTTTTGTCAACTTTTTGGCACAATTATAAAATATAGACTATCTCTGTTCATAAATTTTACGCATAAAACACGCAAAAAAACAAGTAAAACATACAAAAAACCTACATTTTCCATAATATTTATATTATAAAATGTGTTATCTAAAATCGTCTAGCGCGTGGTCGTCAACTTTTCTCGGCACGTCACCTTCGCCCCAACGATAAGTTTTAAGTTCTTTAATAAGGTTAACGCAATTTGGAAAAATATATAATTTCGGTTTGTTGTTTCTTCCCCTTAAATATTGCTTTACCCTTTGTATTCCACTGAACATATCTTTATTTACCTTTGGGTTTACGTTGATTGAATATTCATTAAATAATTCGGTTACGCTTTTCGTTGACGCTAGTGTCTTTTGGTTTGCTGCAGAGTCGATTAACGCGCTAATTTTTCCATTTCTATCTCTTTTCCAATTTAGTTGGTTTGATATTTCTATGATTTTTTTTGCGTGATACTCTATATCCTTTTCTGCTTCAAAGTGCTCAGCGACAACGTATACGTTACCGTCGTAATCTACTGCGTACCAATGCGCTGATAAGGGATTATTTAAGCCGGGGTCTATAGAAATATTATCCTGCCAATCAAACGGGACTTGAAAGGGCGCGCTTAATACGTGAACGTTTTCATCAAACTCAGGGTAAACTAGCCCACTTGAACTTTTGAACTTTCCGTAACGCCTGCTTTCTAGTTGGTCCTTTGATAGTGAATTAGTAAGTTTTTCCACTTCCTTTTTATCAAGATAAGGATTATCTCCCCACTCCATAAATTCGTGCCACACGTCTGGAGAATTTCCCGAATTTAGATATATTTCATCGTGAATAAACGAAAGACCTTTTAACGGCGTCATCGTGCCGAAAATATCACCGTTTTTATCCAAAACTCTCATTCTGCACTCATCATAAATATCTTTTGGGGGTTCTTCATCAAACCACACGAAATCAAGGGAACTGCCTTGAAATTTTTCTCTGCCTTGGTCACACGACTTAAAACCAATCGTTGAAATTCCACCAAACACGTTTTTAATCCGTATTTGGTCTATAACACCATATTCTAAACTTTCTTTTTTTCCAGAAAGCATAGTTACGTCTTCAATCCAACTTTTATTTAGATAGTGAAGAATTTTTGCCTGAGCAACGTCGCGCTGAACTTGTTGAGAAAGAGAAACAACCCACCCGAAAACGTTTTTTCTATTTTCTCTATACGGGTGAATTCCACGCGCCATATATATTGTTTCAACAGCGCCACACTCGGTTTTTCCACTTCTATTTCCCCCAAAAACCCAACGGTTTTTCTTTAAGCATTTATGAAATGCAACTTGTTTTTTATGTATCTTTTCCCCCGTGTTATATAAAAGAAGATAATCGTTTTCTTTTCGATTTTTTTGTTCTTTTTCTATTTCTAAAATTCTCTCAATAATCTCTCTCATATTTTTTACTCGCTTAAATTCGGCCACATTGTAACACTACCATTTAATTTTTCAAGGTGATTATGACCGATTTTTTTAAGAATTTTTACGCAAAAAAAACACCGACAAGAATATTCTTGTCGGTGCGTTCTTTTATTGAATTATATTAAATTTCTTTTACTTTATTGTTCTTATAAGTGGTAAACTTAAAGTCATAACCGTTAGAATTAACGACTTCACTCTCATAAATCAACTCAAAGTTTTCCAATTTATCAAGGTTTTCAAAAAACACTTCAGCCTTTCCGTCAGCATCAACTTTAGTAACAAAAACTTGTTCACAATATGAAAGCAAGGTTTTATAAAGTTTTGCGCCACCAATTAAAAAAACTTGTTCTTTATCGTATTTTTTAATTTCGTTAAAAAGTTCATCTAAAGTTTTAACGACTATACAATCGTCTCTTTTTATAGTGGTTGATAACACTATATTAATTCTATTTTTAAGTGGATTTCCGTTTGGAAAAGACCTAAGGGTATTAGCACCCATTACCACTACTTTTCCCTTAGTTGTTTCCCTAAAAAACTTCATATCTTCAGGGATTGAAAACAAAAGGTCGTTATTTTTACCTATTCCCCAATTTTTATCCACCGCAACGATTGCGTTCATTAAATTGCCACCTCAAATTTATCGTCTATCTTATTATATTGATAATCAACAAGTTCAAAATCATCAACCGTAAACTTATAAAAATCCTTAACGTTTGGGTTAATTTTAATTTTTGGCGCTGGATATTGTGGATTTTCCATCATTTTCTTGATTACAGGAATATGTCTATCGTAAATATGAGCGTCTGCAATAACGTGAACTAATTCACCTGCTACCAAGCCGGAAACTTGAGCAAGCATCATAAGTAAAACTGCGTATTGAACTACGTTCCAATTGTTTGCAACGGCAACGTCGTTAGAGCGTTGATGCAAAATTCCGTTCAACACGTTTCCACTTACGTTAAAAGTCATCGAATATGCGCAAGGATAAAGGTGCATTTCGTGTAAATCTTCAAAATTATAAATATTAGTCATAATTCGTCTTGAAGATGGATTGTGTTTTAAGTCGTATAATACCCTATCTACTTGGTCCATTTCACCTTCTTTATACTTGTGCTTAATTCCAAGTTGATAACCGTAAGCCTTACCGATTGAACCCGTTTCGTCAGCCCAACTGTCCCAAATATGGCTGTTTAAATCTTTAACGTTGTTAGATTTTTTTTGCCAAATCCATAAAATTTCGTCAATAGCAGACTTAAACGCCGTGCGACGAAGGGTTATTATTGGAAATTCTTCCCTTAAATCGTAACGATTGACGATACAGAATTTTTTTACCGTATGGGCAGGCGTGCCGTCGTGCCATCTAGGGCGAACGGGCAAATCTTTATCCCAAAATCCGTTTTCAATAATATCTTTACAATTATTAATAAAAATTTGGTCGGCTTTACTCACTTTTCTAATTCCTTCCTTTGTTTTTTATTTAGTGGTTAGAACTTTACTACTTAACCCGTTTATCATACCAAGTTTACCTGATAAACTGTTGATAATTTCTTGTGGAGCGTCCATCACAATGCTGATAACGTTAACCTTTTTTTCCTTATAAGGAAGCCCCATTCGCCCTATAATATATTCGCCAAAATTATGTAATAATTCGTTCATCTTCTCAACGGCTTTAATATCGCTAACGATTATCGCAACTACTGCAATTTTAGTATCCATATTTTCTCCTTTTTAATATTGTAACACAATAGTAATTTTATTGCAATAAAAAGGTAAAATTTTTAGCCGTAAAATTGACCTTTTTTTATGGCAAGTCTTAATTTATCGATTGCTTTTTTCTCAATTCTAGAAATGTATGAGCGTGAAATTTTTAAAAACTTAGCAACTTCACGTTGTGCGTAAGTTTTTTCGCCCTTAAGCCCAAATCTTAAACAAAGCACGGTATATTCCCTTTCGGTTAACTGTTCTTTAATAAAGTTTAAGAATTTCTTTCTTTCAATGCTTTTATCAACCTTTTCAAAAACCTCGTCGTCTTTTTCAAAAAGAAGGTCGTTTAAGGTAAGTTCGTTTCCGTCTTTATCCGTTCCTACCGAATCGCTTAAATAAACGTCGTTTTTAAACTTTTTACTAGAACGAAGCAACATTAAAATTTCATTTTCAATACACCTAGCAGTATAAGTTGCTAAATGAGTTCCCTTTTCCGGTTCAAAAGTATTGATTGCCTTAATCAAGCCAATGCTTCCAACTGAAATTAAGTCGTCGGTATCGGCTGAGCCTGAGTATTTTTTTACCACGTGTGCAACAAGTCGCATATTGTGAGTGACTAGTTTATCTTTTGCCGACTTATCCCCCGCTTTCATTCTTAAAACGCATTCCATTTCTTCTTCTGGTGATAACGGCTTTGGAAATGAATTAGTACCCACCACACTGCCTGCAAAAAACGTTAGTTTTGCAATTAAAAACCTTAAAAATTCAAAGAACATACTTTACCCCTTTATCATTTTTGGTTAATTCTAACCTTAGTGTTATAGTTATGTTTTAAGGCTTATCTAAATACTAATTTGCAAGTCCAAAAAAACCGTCATAAACTAATTGACTTTTTATTTTTATTGTTTATCATATCGGTGGCGTTTGGAAAAAAATAAATTTAAGGGGGAAAATAAGATTAAAACTTATCTCTATCTTCGTTTCACTTCGTTTTACGAAAGGTTAATCGCAATCACTTTAAAAGAGAAAAAATAGTTTTTGTTTTCTCCCTTTCTAAAAGGTGAAACTATGGACTTCATTTTATTAAAAAACTTTATTGCATCTTACAGTTTACCAACTCTAATCATCGCTTTTTCGGTATGTGTCGTGACAATTTTATTAAACAAATTTTTAAGCGAAAAAATTTCTAAAACCTTGTTTAGATATTTGCCTTTTTTACTTGCTATTTTAGTAAATTTTGTTTACGATATGATTGTTATAAAACAGTTTTGTTTTAGAGAACACGCCTTTTATTTAGGGGTTTTAAGTGGTTCGTTATCGTTAGTGTTCTACGGCGCTTTTAACAAACTAAAAAAAGGTCAATTCGTTGGGCTTACGCCTACCGTTTTACTCATTGAAGAATTGTTGATTGATTTGGTTGACAAAGATAAAATTACCAAAACCGCTCTCTCTTTGGAAAACTTAATTGCCCAAAATAACGAGGACGAACAAAGTTTAATTGCAAAAATTATCGACGTTCTAAAACTTAATTCTTCATGCGTTTTAGGTTACGATGAACTCTTAAAAATTGCTTATCTTATTATCAAGGCAGTAAAATCGCTTTAAAGTTATTTAAAAGCAAAAAACACTTACTACACAAAGTTAGTAAGTGTTTTTTTGTTTAATAAAATTATTTCTTAACTAGAACTTTTTTAAGGCGTGCAAACCTTGGAAGTCCGTCTTCTTTTGGAAGGTCGGTTTCGCCTTGAATTAACGGAAGCGCATATTCAATAAATTCGTTTGAAATATTAGTGCCGTTATCGGTAATCCATTCAAGTGGAACGGTCTTTTCAGTGTTTGCTGCTAGTTCCAATGGAAGAAGTTTATATTCACATTCGTATTTATCACCATCTTTTCTTGCATAGCAAACCATCTTATCAGTTTCGCCGTTAACAGCAGCCTTAACTGCTTCTTTGCCTGCACCAAAAGTTTCTTCAATATCGGTTTTACTTGCGCAGTGTGATGCACATCTTTGCATTAAAGATAGTTCGATTGCTCTAACTTTTGAACCCGTTTCAGCCTTAACGATATTTGCTAAGGTTTGAGCCACACCACCAAGTTGCGCGTGACCAAAACTATCTCTTGCGCCCGCTTGACCTAATGCTTCGCATACCAACACGCCGTCAGCATTTTTAATACCTTCAGAAACGACTGCAATACACTTATTGTTATTCTTTGCCATAACGTTCTTTACGTCAGCAACGAATTTATTTACATCGAAAGCAACTTCAGGAAGATAAATTAAGTCAGCACCCAAGCCCTTTTCGTTAGCGAGTTTTGCTGATGCAGTAAGCCAACCTGCGTTTCTTCCCATAACTTCGATAACGCAAATCATAGGGGTATCGTAAACCTTAGCGTCAAGGTTAATTTCCATAATAGAAGTTGCAATATATTTTGCAGCAGAAGCAAAACCTGGACAGTGGTCTGTTCCGTAAAGGTCGTTATCAATGGTTTTTGGAACGCCGATAACGTTCATTTCATAACCCGATTTTGCCATATATTTACTGATTTTATTGCAAGTATCCATACTGTCGTTACCACCGTTATAGAAAAAATAACGAACGTTGTATTTTTTGAACACTTCTAAAAGTCTTTTATAATCGGTTTCATCAACTGATGCATCTTTAAGTTTATATCTAACTGAACCTAACGCTGACGATGGAGTATATTTTAAGAGTTCAAGTTCTTTAATATCTTCCTTAGAAATATCGTAAAATTCTTCGTTTAAAATACCCCTAATACCGTGAGCAGCACCGTAAACTTCAGTAATCATTGAAGAGTTTAAGCCTTCAATAAATACGCCTGCTGCGCTTGCGTTAATAACTGAAGTTGGTCCACCTGATTGCGCGAACATCAACGCGCCCTTTAATCCTTTCATTTTATTTTCTCCTTGTATATAAGTTAATTATTTTTATAAACTCAAAACGTGCGCTATATCGTAAAGTCTTTTATCAAACTTCTTCTTAGCGTTTTTAACTTCTTCATATGGAACGGTTATAACTTTGTTATCTCTAATACCGATTGCACAACTATCTGCGTTTTGCATTAAAAGTTCCACAGCCTTATAGCCAAAGCGCGCTGCTAGAACACGGTCGAACATATCGGGTGAACCACCACGTTGAATATGCCCAAACTTTGTTACTTTTACACCTACGCCACTCTTTTTAGAAACGTAGTCTGCAATTTCGTCCGCATCGCCTGCCCCTTCTGCTAAAATTATAAGGTTAGAAGTTTTTCCACGAAGATAACTCTTTTTTATCGAAGATGAAATATCGTCAAGATTATAAGAAACTTCTGGAACTAAAACGTATTCAGCACCACCTGCAACGCCCGCGTAAAGCGCGATATCGCCACAATTTCTTCCCATAACTTCTAATAGTCCTACTCTATCGTGTGAGTGGAAGGTATCACGAAGATTGTTGATTGCCCATAAAACCGTGTTTACTGCAGTATCAAAACCTACGGTATAATCGGTATAAGCAAGGTCGTTATCAATAGTTCCTGGAATGCCCATAACCTTAATGCCGAACTTATCCGATAAGTCTTTAGCACCACGCAAAGTACCGTCGCCACCAATTACGACTAACCCTTCAATACCGTATGCTGAAAGGGCATCGTAAGCCTTTTTTAAGCCTTCTTCTTCTTTAAACTCAGGGCATCTTGCAGTATTTAAAAAAGTGCCACCTTTATGAATCATATCTGAAACTGAACGGGTATTAAGTCTTGTAAGTTCACCCTTAATTAAACCTGCATAACCCCTATTTACACCGTAAATATCTAGTTTATTATTGAGTGCCGTACGAACGACTGCTCTAATACAAGCATTCATACCAGGTGCATCGCCACCACTCGTTAACACTGCAATTCTATCCATAGTTTATCTCCTAATAAAATTCATCAAATTTTTCGTATTGTAAAACATTTTATCACATCGATAATTTTTTATCAATTTTAAAACGGCATTTTATCAACATTTTACAAACTTTTTTTATTTTTATTATTGTTTTTTCTTGAAAAATATAATATCGTCGTCGGTTACGTAAGTTTTGAGTTCACTCATCAACCCTTCAGCCCTACGGACTGAACAACGCGAATTATATTTTTTGCCTTTCATTGCGATTATTACGGGGATATTTCCTTCGTAACTTGACAAAATATCTAAAATATCGTCTAATTTTTCGGCGTTTTCATCACTTAAGATAAGCCCCATATATTCTTGTTCTTCGCTAGGTTTTTCATCGGCTTTAACTTCTAATCTTTCAACGTTATCTGCAATAATTTGAGGAATTCCATCTTTTAACTGAAGTTTTCCAGATATTTTAACAACTTCTTCTTCGACCAAGAAATCTTTGGTTTTTTCATAAATTTTAGGGAAAACGATAATTTCTATTTGCCCGTAAAGGTCTTCCACTTTTACGAACGCCATAACTTGACCACTCTTGGTTGCTAAACGCTTAAATTCGGTAATTATTCCACCCATAACAACGTGTTCGCCTTCGTTAATTTCCGTGTAAGTTTTATTACCATCTTCGTCTTCTTCATAGAAAGATAGTGCGTTTAAGTTAAACGAAAATTTGTTAAATTGTTCCTTAAAGTCGGCAAGTGGGTGACCTGAAAGATAAACGCCAACAACCGTTTTTTCTAAGGCTAACTTTTCCTTTGAAGAAAATTCGGTTAAGTTTGGATATTCTAGTTCCAATCCTTCGTCTTCTTCTAAAACCGTACCGAATAGGCTAATTTGAACGTCGTTTTTCTTTTTATTAGCAGAAGAAACTCTATCCATATATTCGCCGTGAACAGCCATCAACGAACGACGATTAACGTTAAACGAATCAAACGCGCCCGATAAAATTAAACTTTCAACGAGTCGTTTGTTTAGCCCGATATTAACCGTTCTATTAATAAATTCTTCAAATGATTTATATTCGCCCTTTTCCTTTCTTTCGTTTATTACTTGTTCAATTACACCTTCACCGACGTTTTTAAGTCCAACAAGTCCAAAACGAATTCCACCGTCTTCACACTTAAAAGTAGCGTTACTCTTATTGATATCAGGTGGTAAAACCTTAATGTTTTTACTCTTTAGGTATGATAAATATTTAGAAAGTTCTTCGATTTTGTCTATTCTATTATTTAAAAGCGAACAGAAAAATTCAACTTCATAATATTTTTTAAGATATGCTGTTTGGTATGCCAAAACAGCGTAAGCGGCAGCGTGCGATTTATTGAACGCGTATCTTGCAAACGGTTTCATATTATCGTAAATGCTGATTGCAACGTCTTCTGGAACACCACGCTTAATCGCACCGTCAACAGGTTGACCGGTACTTTCGTTTATACCACCGTAAACGAAAATGGATTTTTGCGCTTCCATGATTTCAACCTTCTTTTTACCCATCGCTTTTCTAACGACGTCGGCATGACCAAAGGTAAATCCACCTAAACTTTGACAAATTTGCATAACTTGTTCTTGATATACTAAAATACCGTAACTATTTTTCAAAATTGGCTCTAATAGTGGGTGGTCGTAGGTGATTTTATCAGGATTATGCTTATTCTTAATATAATCGGGAATTGAATCCATAGGACCTGGACGATAGAGAGAAATACCTGCAATAATATCTTCAAACGTGCTTGGCTTTAGGTCACGCATGAATCGTTTCATGCCCGGACTTTCAAGTTGGAACACACCGTCGGTTTCACCTAAACCAATTAGTTCATACGCGCCTTGGTCTTCATACCCCAACTTATGAAAATCTATATCAACCCCATGATTTTCTTTAACGTATTTACACGCAAGTTGAACGTCGGTTAAAGTTCTTAATCCCAAAAAGTCCATTTTGAGCATACCTAACGCTTCAACTTCAATCATATCGAATTGAGTAGTAATATCTTCGTCGTTTCGTTGAAGTGGAACGTTTTCCATAATAGGCTTTTCGCAAATAACCACGCCTGCAGCGTGCATGCCCGTTTGCCTTGGAAGTCCTTCCACCTTAATCGCCATATCGATTATCTTTTTTAACTTTTCATCGTTGTTATATAATTCGATAAGGTCTGGCACACCTATATTTTCACCGTCTTTGGTTAAATCCAAACCGATTGATTGACGAATAGTTGCGCCCGTTTGCATGAGTTTTGTGATTTTATTAATACTTGCAAAATCTTCTTCGTAAACTCTACCAACGTCTTTAATAGCAGCCTTTGCCGCCATCGTGCCGAAAGTTACGATTTGAGCAACCCTATCCGAACCGTATTTATTTCTAACGTACTCAACCACTTCCCCACGTCTTGCATCTGAAATGTCAACGTCAAAGTCGGGCATACTTACCCTTTCGCGATTGAGAAATCTTTCAAATATAAGTTGATATTTAAGTGGTTCAACGTCAGTTATTCCCACGGCGTAAGCAACGATACTAGATACCCCAGAGCCACGACCTGCACCGACGGGAATATCCACGCTTCTAGCATAGTTAATAAAGTCCCAAACGATAAGATAATAATCGCAAAAACCCATTGAACTAATAACGTCAAATTCATATTCAAAACGTTCTCTTATTTCAGGGGTTATAACGGGATAACGCTTTTTTAAGCCTTCTTCGGCTAGTCGCCTTAAATAATCTTTAGAAGTGCTTCCGTCGTCAGGAACGTACTTAGGAATAAGCGAAACGTCTCTTTCCGGTTCGCCTTTTTTATTTAATGGAAAAACTTCTTCTGTGATTTTATCAGCAATCTTAACGGTATTTTCAATCGCTTCAGGAAGATATGAAAAAAGTTCTTGCATTTCTTCAGGCGATTTTAAATACGACTGGTCGCTTTCCATCTTTAATCTAGTTGGGTCGCTAAAAGTCTTTTTCATACTGATGCACATAACCACGTCTTGCATCTCGGCATCTTCTCGCTCTAAATAATGCACGTCGTTAGTGGCAACTAACGGAACTTCTATTTCCTTTGAAAGTTTAATAAGTAAGGGATTAATGCGCTTTTGGTCTAATAAACCGTGGTCTTGAATTTCTAAATAAAAATCGTCTTTAAAAATATCTTTAAGCATTAACGCCGTTTCTTTTGCGCCTTCATAATCGTTTTGAACCAATCTTTTAGAAACACGACCTGCTAAGCATGCCGATAAGCATATAAGCCCTTCGCTATGTTCTTTTAAGAGTTTATAGTCTATTCTTGGTTTATAATGAAAGCCGTCAACGAAAGCAATCGAATCAAGTTTAATAAGATTTTTATAACCTTTTTTATTTTTACATAGCAAAATAAGGTGGTCAAAATCTTGCCTACCCGATTTTTCTCTATAATCGTCACAAACATACATTTCACAGCCGATAATATATTTTATCCCTGCCTTTTTGGCTTCTTCAGCAAAGTATAACGTACCGTACATATTGCCGTGGTCGGTTATTGCAACGGTATCCATACCTTTTTCTTTTAGCGCGGGAAAAAGTTTATCTATTCTAGTTGCGCCGTCTAAAAGACTGTATTCGGTGTGTAAATGTAAATGTACAAAATTAGACATTTGTATCCCCTTTTATAATTCTTTTGCTATGCTGATAATTTTTCTTAATCTGTGATTTAAACAACTCTTAGTTATCTTTAATCTCTCTGCAAGTTCACTCAACGTGTCGTCCGGATTATCAATTCTTGCTTTTGCAACCAATCTATCATCTTCTTTGAGTTGTTCTAAGCCGATGGTTTCAATTATTTTATTTATCGCGTCAATTTGTTTTGCTGATGCTTCAACCTGCTTATTAACGTTACCTAAGTCGCAGTTTTTTTGCCTGTTAGAATTGTTTGAAATTTCTCTATTGATTATTAAATCAGTAATTTTTAAAACAGACACGGGTGCTGGTAAAAATGCTAAGAAATCTTTAATTTCTTCGCCACTTTTAATATAGACGATATAATTTTCACGCCGTCTGGTAATCTTAGTTAACACCCCGAATTCAGCAAGTTTTTCACTCGTTTCAAGCGCTGGAGTATAGTGCGAAAATACAAGTTCTAAATGATAACCCGTGCTAGAGTTTTCATTTTCGTTAGGCATAGTTAAATTTCCAGCCGATAAAAACAACCCTCTAATAAACGCGCGCAAACAACATTCTTTTTTGGTAATTTCGCCGTAAAACTTTAAATTTACCGCAAGTTCGTTTTCCCTTTCAACTAAAATCTCAAGTTCTTTTAATATTTGAAAGGTCTTTTCACCCCAAACGTTTAAGATAAACTTGTCCTTTTTATTAAGTCTATCTTCGCCGACCGAAACTTCCCTAACTTCATAGGAAAAAAGATTTCTTAAGTAATCTGCAATATACGTTGAAAGTTCTTCGTTTGAAACTCTTATCTCTAAACCGATATCGCCGTCCTTTTCATATAGAGAACCTGCCCCACGAACTATCCCTGCAATAAAGGCTAATTTACAGTGGCGTTCTTTAATGTTTTTAGAGAAAATTTCATTTTTTACTTGGTCGCAAAAACTCATAATCTTTTCTCCTTAAACGCCTTAAATCTTAATGATGGAATTTTTCCGTCTACATTATCTATTCTATCTAGTGGAATATTAAGCCTTTTAATAAGATTTTCAACAAGTGATATTTCACCAACTCTATTTGGAGAATGCGCGTCGGAATTAACTAAAAATCTCACTTTAGTTTTATCTACGATATCAACTATTTCTTGGTCGGTTAAATGAGTTTTTTTTGCGTTAAGTTCTAAATAAGTTCCGTAATCACTTGCAACTTTTGCAACTTCAACAGCATCTGCAAAACAGCAAAAATTAAGGTGAGTTATTGCATCAACGGGATTATTTTTTATAACGTTAATAAAGGTTTTGGTGTTTTCTTTTCTAACGCTATCAGGAATTTTTTTACTCTTTAGGTAAGTGTGGTATAGGTCGGGTATTGCAAGTGAAAATATACTCTTAAACTTATATAACACGAATTTATGAATTCCAGCCAAAAACACGTCGAAATAATCGTAAAGGTTTTCTTTTAAATCCACCGTTCCATCCGTGCCGATAATGTTTGATTCAACCCCTAATAAAACTCTTACTCCCGTTTCTTTTGAAGCAACGTCACAGAGAGAACGCATTTTTGGAACTTTAGATTTTGTCAAGCCAAAAGCAGGGTGACTAAATCCGTGGTCACTTATTCCCACTTCTTTTAGCCCCTTTTCTTTTGCAACGATAGCGTTGTCGATTATTTGACCTTTTCCGTGTGAAAACACGGTGTGCGTATGATAATCGGCTGTTAAAATCATTAAAAATCCCCTACTAATTCAACTTCTTCAACTAAGTTTACGTTGAATTTTTTACTCACTTTAGTTTTAATTAAATTTATAAGTTGATAAACGTCGGTGGCAGTTGCCTTTGCGTCAGTTATAATAAAGTTAGCATGCTTTAACGAAACGGTTGCCCCACCGATTTTTTCACCCTTTAAACCTGCTTTTTCTATAAGTTCACCTGCAAAACAGTTCTTAGGGTTTTTAAATATTGAACCACAACTTCTTCCAAAAGGTTGACTATCTTTTCTTTTAGCCAAAGTGTTTTTCATTAAATTACATACGTCTTCCCTTTTGCCTTCCAAAAAAGAAAAAGTTGCCGAAACCACCGTTTCTTTACTTTTAAGAAAACGACTGCTTCTATATTTAAAGTTACACTCGTTTTTATCGTAAACTTTAATCTTGCCGTTTTTTAACACTTCAACCGTCTCGATACGTTCGCTAATATTATGCCCAAAAGCACTCGCGTTCATAACGATTGCTCCACCCACCGTTGCTGGAATTCCCGATAAATATTCTAGTCCCGAAAGGTTATGGTTAAGGTTAAAGGTTAAAAGTTTTTCGATATTTGCGCCTGCCATCGCGCGAACGCAATCACGCTTAAAAAACACGTCGTTTAACTTTTTTAAATTTATTATAAGTCCATCAAAGCCTTTTTCACTAACTAAAAGATTGCTTCCGTTACCTATAACTTTATATTTTATCTTGTGTTTTTTGGCTAACGCTAAAAGATTGTTTAATCCGTAAAGACTGTCGGTATAAGCAAAATATTTTGCGCTTCCACCAACACCTAAAGTAGTGAATTTTTTAAGCGGTTGATTAAAAGTAATTTCCGCGTGTGAAAAGTTAATAAGTTCTTCGTTAAAGCCCATATAACTCCTTTTATCATTTTACTATATTTTTAATTTTTTTTCAAGGCTAAATCAACATATTTTTAATTTTATTTACGTCGTAAGTTTTATTAGTTATTTCTGCTAAAATTTCTTTTTCCAATAAAAGTAATTTTTGACTGCCCAAAAAGGCTGAAACTGTATTAAAACCGTTAAGATTTTGTAAAGAATTTAAGTTTTCATCATTGAATTCTACTTTTAGATAATTTGACATTAAGCCTATTTCGTGTAAATTTTTTTGCACCTTTTCACTCAATAAATATTCGATAAAATTAAATGCTATTTCTCTTTTACCGTCGTCAGCAGAAGTTACCCCTATATATTGATATAAATCGTTATAATTTTTTAACGGCGTAACTTTATAACTAACCCCGCGATTATTTAACCTATAAATATCGCGTTGCGTGCCCAAAAAATAATCGCTTTTCCCAGAAACGAAGTCGATATATGCGTCTAAGGGTTTTTTAACTATAACTTCTTTAACCTTGATATTTTCCATTAAAATTGCTAGTAAAGGCTGGGTAAATTCACTCTTTGAAACAACCAATTTTTCAATTTCCTTAGGCATGTTTTCATTACTAATTGTCGGGTTAGAAAATAGACAATAATTCCCCCTACACCAAGTAGTTAAATAGCAATTTTCCCCGATATATCCACCTTTAAATTTTTTATCGGTTTTTAAGGCGTAAAAACTAGAATAATCTAACCCGTTTGAAAAGGATATTAAGTCGGGACAGTTACCCTTTAATAAGTTTTCTTTTGCGCCTTCAAAAGTTTGATTTAGTACCATAATTAAGACGCCGTCGTTTTGTTTTTCAAAACTTCTTGCAGTTTTTAGTAAAAATTGTTTTCTAGACCCTATTCCACCTTCAAATCCGTCAATTTGCCAAACGGTAATAATTCCCTTGTATTTTTTTGGCGTATTATCAATGGCTTGTGATTTAATTTTTTCGCCACCTATTGTAAAAGTAAAAACAGAAGACAAAACTAATAATATACTTAGAATAAATCGTAAAATTTTCATAGTTTAAGTATATTCTTATCACAATAAAAAAAGGACTTTTAATTGATAAAAGTCCTTTTAATAAATAGTAATATTTTTTTAGATTTTTATTTTTGAGCGTTTCGGTCCTACCGATGCCGTTATTGAATTTTCAATATCAAAACTTATATCTATAGCCTTATTTACGTCATTTAAGGTGAGTTTTTCTATTTGTTTAACGCGCTCGTTAAAATCATATTCTTTATTTAGGAAAATTAAGTATTTTCCATATAAAAGCATTTGTGAAGAAGTGCTTTCTCGCCCTAAAATAAAGGCGCTTTTCATTTGTTCTTTTCCCCTAACGAATTCTTGTTCGGTTATATAATTTTTCTTAAAGTTCTTTACTTCTTCAACTATTGCTTCAACGGCTAAATCGCGCTGATTAGTATTTACACCTGCGTAAATTTCTAATAAACCACTATCTTTATATTGCGAAGCATAAGAATAAACGCTATAACAAAGCCCCAATTCTTCACGAATTTTTTGGAATAATCTGCTACTCATTCCCCCACCTAAAACTGCGTTTGCTATGGAAAAGGCATCGCTTATATCATCGTCCATCTTAAACCCTTGCATTGCAAAGCCAACGTGCGTTTGCTCTATCGGTTTTACCTTAAATAATGATTTTTTCTCGACCGGTGAATAGGTTAATTGCTTTGATGCTTTATTTTTCTTAAATTTATATGCAAAATTTTCTTCGATATACTTTTCCGTCTTAAGAATATCCACGTCACCAGCAATAGATATAACCACGTTATCAGCAGTATAATATTTATCTAAGTAATCTAATACGTCTTGTCTTGTGAATTTTTTAATATTCTTAGCAGGCCCTAAAATAGTTTGTCCTAACCCTTGCTTTCCGTAATAACCTTCGGCTAAAAGGTCAAAACAAATATCTTCAGGGGTATCTTCACTCATATTAATTTCTTCAATAATTACCCCTTTTTCCTTGTTTAATTCCCTTTCATCAAAGAGAGAATTAAAGAAAATATCGAACAAAATTTCCAAAGATTTTTCTAAGTGTTCGCCCGTTGATTTAGTGTAATAACAGGTAAGTTCTTTTGAAGTAAAGGCGTTAATTTGCGCGCCAATTCTATCGATATGGTCACTTATTTCAAAGGCTGTGCGATTAAGCGTTCCCTTAAATAACACGTGTTCTATAAAGTGAGAAATGCCGTTTTCCCTTTCGCTTTCGTTTATGCTTCCCGTTTTAACTAAAATTCCAGCAGAAGCAGAAACGAAACCAGGCATTTTATTTATAACGATTTTTAATCCGTTTGAAAATTCTTTAAAATGAATCATCTTTTTCTCCGTTTTGTTAAATTATACTTTGGCTGACAGTCACCAACGAAAAACCCACGCTTTGATAATAATCTATTATTTTAGGTAGAGCGTTAAGCGTGTGTTTTTTGGGGTGCATTAATATAAAATCACCGTTTTCTATGTCTTTTGTTGCCCTTTTTATAATTAAATTTTCGTCACTATCTCGCCAATCAATCGTGTCTTTCGACCACATTATAACTTTTAAATTCATTTGTTCAGCAACCTTTAACGTCGTTACGGAAAAACTTCCCGACGGGGGTGCAAATAAGGTGGGTTCTACCCCACAAAGTGCTTTTACTATAACGTTTGTGTGAGAAATTTCTTCAACGTTTCCCTGTTCGCTTAACTTTTTATGGTCTTTATGAAAATATCCGTGATTTGCTATCTCGTGACCTTCGTTAACTATTCGAATAAGCGTTTCCTTATTATCGTCAGCCCAACAGCCACCAACAAAAAAGGTGCCTTTAACGTTTTTATTTTTCAGTTCGTCTAAAATACCGTTTACAATTTCCGTGTTTTCGTAAACGTTAAACATTATGGATACGTTTGGTTTTTCTCTATTGCCGTTATATATCGCTTCTATATTATTCTCGCTATAAATCGGCACTATTTTTTCAGGTAAAAAACTTACTGCTATTACTATTAATAACACCGAAGTTAAAATTAGGTTAGTTATAAAAGTTACTTTTTTATTTAGTCTTTTCATTTTCCCCCACCTCTATGCATATTTTATGCGATAAAGTGTTGGTAAAATGCTGTTAAATAAAGAAAAATAAAGGCAAGGACCAAGCCTTGCCTTAATTAATTTTTTAATTAGTCGTTAACGATTTCTAGAAGTTTAAGGTCAATTCCCTTTTCGCCGATTTTGATAATTTCTACTTTTACCTTGTCACCAATATGCAAAACTTCTTCAACGCTTTCAATGCGTTTTGAACTCATCTTACTGATATGAATAAGTCCGTCTTTACCAGGTGCTAATTCACAGAACGCGCCAACCTTAGGTAAAATTCTTACTACTTCACTGATGAACATATCGCCAACTTCAGGGTCTTTAGCAATTGATAAAATGATTGCTTTTGCTCTTTCTGCTTGAGCGCCGTCACCAACGCAAGCAACGTTAACTCTTCCGTCATCGTCAATATCAATCTTAACGCCCGTTTCTTCAATAATCTTATTGATAACTTTACCTTGTTTACCAACAACGTCACCAATCTTTTCTGGGTCAATATAGAAAGAGATAATCTTTGGAGCATATTTACTCATTTCTGCTCTTGGCTTATCGATAACTTCAAGCATTTTGCTTAAAATATGTTGTCTACCAACGTTTGCTTGAGCGATTGCCTTTCTTAAAATTTGTTCGTCGATACCCTTGATTTTAATATCCATTTGGATTGCTGTAATACCCTTTTCAGTACCAGCAACCTTAAAGTCCATATCGCCAAGGAAGTCTTCTAAACCTTGAATATCCGAAAGGATTGAAACTTTGCCCGTTTCGGTGTCTTTAATCAAGCCCATTGCAATACCTGCAACAGGTGCTTTGATTGGAACGCCTGCGTCCATAAGTGCTAAAGTTGAACCACACACGCTACCTTGTGAAGTTGAACCGTTTGAACTCATAACTTCACTAACTATTCTAATTGCGTATGGGAATTCATCTTCACTAGGAATAACAGGTTCTAACGCTCTTTCAGCAAGTGCGCCGTGACCAATTTCACGACGACCTGGGCTTCTTAAAGGTTTTGCTTCACCAGAAGCGTAACCAGGCATGTTATATTGATGCATATAACGCTTTTCAGTGTCTCCGTCAAGTCCTTCAAGTTTTTGAACTTCCGAAAGCATACCCAAAGTACAAGTTGAAAGCACTTGAGTCATACCTCTAGTAAATACGCCTGAACCATGTACTCTTGGAAGAACGCCTGCTTCACACCAAATCTTTCTAACTTCATCAAGTTTTCTTCCGTCAGGACGAATACCCGTGTTAGTGATTTTTGCTCTAACCTTTTCTTTGGTCATATAGTAAAGAGAATCTTTAATTTCTCTTTGTTTATCAGGGAAAATTTCAGCAAAATGTTCTAAGCAGTCCTTTTCAACTTTATCTTGACCTTCTTGTCTTTCGTGACGGTCAAAAGTATCAAGCGCTTCATCTAACATTTTATCTGCATATTCTCTAACAGCCAAATCGATTTCTTCAGGAATATGGTATAATTCCATTTCCTTCTTTGGCTTGCCGATTTCTTTAACGATTTCTTCTTGGAAAGCGCAAAGTTTTTTGATTTCTTCATGACCAAATAAAATTGCGCCGACCATTTCGTCGTCACTGATTTCATTTGCGCCTGCTTCAACCATCATAATAGCATCTTTAGTGCCTGCTAAGTTAAGGGTTAAAACGCTCTTTGCTCTTTGTGCTTCGTCTGGGTTAATAACGTATTCCCCGTCAACCATACCAACCACAACACTACCCGTTGGACCAGCAAACGGAATATCCGAAATACTGATAGCAATTGAACTGCCAAGCATTGCAAGAACTTCTGGTTGAACGTCAGGTTCAACTGAAAGTGCCGTTGCGATAACGATTACGTCGTTAAAAAGTCCTTTTGGGAAAAGTGGACGGATAGGTCTATCGATAAGTCTTGAAGTTAAAATTGCCTTATCAGACGCTCTACCTTCTCTCTTCTTAAATCCACCTGGAATTTTGCCGATAGAATACATCTTTTCTTCAAAGTCAACGCCTAAAGGGAAATAATCCATTCCATCTCTTGGTGCTGACGCCATAGTTACGTTAACCATAACTGCAGTTTCGCCACAACGAACGACGCAAGAGCCGTTTGTTTGTTCGGCATATTTGCCGGTTTCAACAACGAGTTCTCTTCCACCGACGGTGGTCTTAAATACTCTAAAAGTTTCTGTCATTGTTCTCTCCTATTTCAACTCTATATTTTTTGAAACGACCATACAACCCGTATGGACGCACATTTTTTCAATTTAATTAAGTTTGATTTTAAGAAAAATCGGGCGACAAAAAAAATTATGTCGCCCCGATTTATTTTTACTTTCTTAAATTCAAATCTGCAATAATTTTTCTATATCTTTCGATATCAATTTCTTGCAAATATTTTAAAAGACTACGTCTTTCACCAACCATCTTCATAAGACCACGTCTTGAATGGTTATCGTGCTTGTTCGCTTGAAGGTGCGCATTTAAATGATTAATTCTTTCAGTTAAAAGTGCGATTTGAACTTCGGCAGAACCGGTGTCCCCTTCGTGATGACCAAATTTTTGGATGATTTCTAACTTCTTTGCCTTTTCCATTTTAATTTTACCTCCTATATTTATGGAATAATTCGCTCTAAACAAAGTATCGGGTGGAGAGCCACGAAACCTTGCCTAAAGTACATAGCCAAATAAGTATATCAAATTTATTTATTTTTGTAAACTGTTTTTCTCTAATAACTTGCCAATTTATGACAAAATTTAATTAAATTTAAAGATTTTTCGTGCAATAGTATACCCTATCTTACTAAAACAACAAACTAATTTACTTTTACTTGCAGTAATACCTACGAATTTTTTTCTAATTCTTCTATAAGTATTAGGTGCTTTTTCCTTTAATTCTTCCCAAAATTCAAGGCGTTTTCTTTCACTTTCTTCCGTACCGATTTTTATTAAATAAATGCTGTTTATCGTAAACAAAATGGCAAAGTGATTGAGTAAATATTCATACCTTTTTGGGTGCTTATCTTTAATCAAATCAAGGTCGCAATCGTTTATCAAAACCTTAGTCATACGAATATGCTGGTCGATATTTTTCATTATCACGCTTTCGTTTACCGATTGGCTTTCTCTACCGATAAAATATCTATATAGGTCTAAATCTAAATAGTAAAAAGTCTTTACGACCATAAGTGGTTTAACGATAAACACGTTGTCCACGTAAAAGGTGTGTTTTGGCAGGGTTAAATCTATTTCATGCAAAATGCTAGTTTTATAAATTAAACTATGCATTGCAATATATTTACCAACAGCAAACGGTTTACTTTCTTCAAAACTAAAAATCCTGTTTATGGGAAATTCTTTTTTATAGTTAACAAAACGCTGTTTGTTTTCGTTAACGTGTTCGTAAACGTAATTGCAAATTATGGTATCGGGTGAATTTTCATCGTCTAAAGAATTTAAAAATTCCATTAGTTTTTTTAAGGCGTTTTCTTCTAGCCAATCGTCAGAATCGACGACCTTAAAATATTTTCCCGTTGCATTTTTTATCCCCACGGTTACTGCGTCACCGTGACCACCGTTTTCCTTGTGAATTACTTTGATTATCGATGGATAGTCTTTTTGATAATTATCGGCAATTTCAGCAGTATTATCTTTATTAGAGCCGTCGTTAACGATGATTATTTCAGCATCTTCTCCGGCAATAAGCAAACTGTCGATACACTTTTTCATATACGCTGATGAATTATAACAAGGTACGGCAAAAGTAATTCTCTTCATAATATTCTCCTTTAATAATCTCTTTGTATCTTTTAGTGCATTATTTTAAGAAAACAAAATCTCCTTTTTCTTCTTAATTTCTTCCTTTTTTTGTAAATAAGTCAAAACGTCTTTTGGTGACGCAACTCTTTCAATTCTCTCCCCACCGTTAAACACGCGCTTTGAAATAGCGTTTGCGCCACAAGCAACGTTGTTAGCGATTTCTTCCATTATGTCAATATTATAAACGCAAGCCTTATTAGGCTTTGAATAACCAACGTTTTCTAAGTTTCCAGCCATATATTTTTGACGGTATAAGTAATATGGATTATACCCAGAATTTATTAGTGATTTACTAGCGTAATCAACCATTTGAGATACTTCTTTTCCCGATAATCTTGTTTCCGTTTCCGCCAACTTTGAACCTTTCTTTATGCATAGAGTGTGAACGGTAATATTGTCAGGTGAAAGTGAAATCGCCTTATCAATACTTTCTTTAAAAATCTCAAAAGTTTCGCCTTCTAACCCTGCGATTAAATCCATATTGATTGAAAAATTATCTTTTGCTAGCATATATTTTTCAACCACGTCAAAAGAAGTATGATTTCTTCCAAGTTTAATAAGGGTTTCATCACAAAAGGTTTGTGGATTTATGCAAATTCTTGTTACACCATAATCTTTTAAAATTTGTAAATTAGTTTTCGTAATTCTATCAGGTCTTCCTGCTTCAACGGTAAATTCTACACCATTATTAATAGTGCTTATTGCTTTTAACACTTTTTCAAGTTGAATATCAGTTAACGCGACGGGCGTTCCACCGCCAATATAAATGCTTCTTAATTTCTTAATAAAACGCTTGCTAAATTCAATTTCATTTATCAATGCGTCAACGTAAATGTCAACGTAATTTTTAGCACGCGTAACGTCTGCGCTTATAAATGAACAATATTTGCATCTTGACGGGCAAAATGGAATAAACGCAAAAAAATCAGTGTTATCATCGTTTATTTCGTATATACCTTTTTGGGTATCTATCACCGACTTAGTTAAAAGCGTTTTTTCTTCACTCACCTTCATAGTGTCGGTAAAAAATTCAGTGAATTCACCCGTTTTTTCAAGTTGTTGGTATGCAAGTTTAGTCGGCCTTATCCCCGTTAACGCACCCCACGGTAAATTCTTTTCAAAAAACTTTGAAAGTGCTTTATAGACTGAGAGTTTTGCATACCTTTTTAATAGGCGCTTTCTCTCTATTTCACCATTAGTTATAACCAAATTACCGTATGCGTATACCTTGCCGTTTACGGTTACCGTATTGACGAATTTATTTTCGTTCTCAGTAAAACGGTGGCGAATAGTTAAATCTTCACCACCGTCAAATAAATTTATGACTTCTTTTAAATCGCTTTCTAATAAAAGTAAATTCGTATCAATCATATTCTATAAACCTATTAAACATCTTTTCATGAGAGAGAGTTGTAAACTCATCGTGCCCAGGATAAACGGTATAATCTCCGTTAAGTTCGTAAAGTTTTTTAACTGAATTAACTAGTTCAGGATAACTTCCCGTTGGGAAATCAGTTCTGCCGATTGACTCTAAAAACAAAGTATCCCCCGTAAAGAGCATATCGTCAACTAAAAAAGTAAGTGAGCCGTCAGTATGCCCCGGCGTTGCAATAACTTTAATTTTTATGCCGATTATATCTAAAACGTCTCCGTCAATTAAGGTTTTATCAGCAGTTAAATAATCAAACTTTCTTCCAAAATGACAGCTTAAATTTCCGTCGTTTAAGAGTTTTGGCGCATCGATAGCACTAATATAAACTTTTGCTCCGTCATCTTGAATTTTTTTGGCGTTACCAGCATGGTCAAAATGTGCGTGCGTAAGTAAAAGCGCAACCGTTTTTACACCTAGTTGTTCTTCCACTTGCTTAAACTTTTTATAGTTTTCCCCGCCGTCAATCACCACGGCTTGCTTAGTTTCTTCATTGACCAAAAAATAGGTATTTACACGGAGTGGCCCTGAAGATAAATGATATAATTTCATCAGTTCGCCGTCCTAAACACTTCGCTAATTTTCGGCTCTTGACTTAACTTCTTAATCAAGTTGTTGAGTTCATCTTTACTATTTAGCCTAATATGGAATTCAACCACTGCTTTATTGGTCTTTAAGTCAACTCTACCGTTAGTAGATACGATATCTAGTTTAAGTTGTGCAACGACAGACGCAACGATTGTAAGGACTTCAGTTTGGGTATTGCCAACGACCTTAATACCTGCGTTATAAACGCTATCAGCAGTTTCAGCCCAAGAAACTTCGATAAGCCTATCATCTTCGGTATGAGTTAAATTCGGGCAATCTTTTCTATGAACGGTAACGCCGTGCCCACGAGAAATAAAGCCAACGATTTCATCGCCTGGAACGGGATTACAACAACCTGCGAACCTAACTAAAAGCCCTGCCATACCCTTAACTTTTATACTCCCTTCGCCCTTTTTACCCGTCTTAAAGAACTTAGTAACTTCTTGTTTTGGTTGATTTTTTCTTTGATAATCAATAAGTTTTATTATAACTTGATTTACACTAACTGCGCCGTAACCGATTGAAGAGTACATTTCTTCTTGGTTGTTAAACGACATTTTAGTTGCTAAATGCAAAAAGGAATCGTCAGTTAATAATTCACTTAAATTATACCCACGGCGCTTTGCTTCCGCATCGAGCATAATTTTACCCGTTTTAGCGTTTTCTTCTTTCATTTCGCGCTTAAAGAACTGTTTAATCTTTACGCGCGCGCTTGAACTCTTAACTATTTTAAGCCAATCCCAAGACGGTCCTTTTGAGTTTTGTGAAGTTATTATATCAACGACGTCACCAACGTTTAACACTGTATTTAACGGAACCATTTTACCGTTTACTTTTGCGCCTACGCATTTATTCCCTACTGCAGAGTGAATGCTATATGCAAAGTCAAGTGGGGTTGCTTCTTTTGGTAAACTTATAACGTCGCCCTTAGGGGTAAACACCAAAACTTCCGAACTGTAAATATCGCCTTTAAGAGAGTTTATGAATTCCTTACTATCTTTTAACCCACCTTGCCATTCCATAACTTCTCTAATCCAAGTTAAGCGAGTATCAAGGTCGTCAGCGATATTCTTCTTTTCTTTATATTTCCAATGCGCCGCGATACCATATTCGGCAGCGTGGTTCATTTCATAAGTTCTTATTTGAATTTCAAAAATTCTACCGTAATTAGTTGCAACGGTAGTATGAAGCGAACGATACATATTTGGCTTTGGCGTTGCAATATAGTCTTTAATTCTTCCTGGAACAGGCTTCCACTTGTTGTGAATTTTGCCAAACACTTCGTAACATTCGTCAACTGTATTAACGATAATTCTAATTGCAACTAAATCGTAGATTTGGTCTAAAGACTTATCGCGTTCTTTCATCTTTCTATAAATACTATATAGATGCTTTTTGCGACCGAAAACTTCACCGCTGATATTACATTCGGCGATTATCTCTTTAACTTCTTCTACGACGTGGTCTACCATTTCCACGTTCGCTTTTAACTTTTCGTCTATGTTAGTAGATAAATACTCATAAAAATCGGGTTCTAAATATTTTAAGCATAAGTCTTCAAGTTCACATTTAATTTGTGAAATGCCAAGCCTATGAGCGAGCGGTGCGTAAATTTCTAAAGTTTCACGCGCCATTCTTTGTTGGCGTTCAATAGATAAAAAGTTTAATGAACGCATATTGTGAAGCCTATCGGCAAGTTTTATAATTATAACCCTTATATCCTTTGCCATTGCAACGAATATTTTACGGAAGTTTTCCGCTTGTTCTTCTTCTTTTGAAGTAAATTGGATTTTATCAAGTTTAGTTACGCCAACGACAAGTTCTAAAACTTCATCGCCAAATTCTTTTCTAATATCGCCTTCCGAAACGGGAGTATCTTCAATAACGTCATGCAAAAAGGCAGCCGCAACCGTTGCCGCGTCAAGCCCTAAATCAATTAAAATGCCCGCAACAGTACAAGGGTGAATAAAATACTCTTCACCCGATGCACGTTTTTGGTTGACGTGCGCTTTGCGAGCATAATCGTACGCGTGCTTTAACAACGCGTAATCTTTACCATTATAGGTGTTTTCAAGTCTTGTTAAAATTTCCAACATATTATACCTTTAATGAATAAATTTTACTATATAGTTTAGAATTTGTCAATGCGTTTTGAACTTTTTCGTTAAAAAGGAATCTTCCGTTATTCACTTCAAAAATGTTAAGTTCGATAAATACTTTTATTGCAAATATCGCTTGTAAAAGTTCTAAATCACTAAAATATTTTTTAGCAAACTCAACGGTGTTTTTGAAAAACTTTCCCTTCAATTCTTTTAGCCTAATAAAATAATCCTTAAAATCTTCCCTATTAACGCTTATATTATTAAATAGTGTAGAATTTTTTAACGGTGCACCAGCGATAATTTTTTCGCACTCTGTATAAAACTTATAAGGTAGTTCTTCGTCACTATCGTTAAATTCTAAAACGATATTTCTTAAATACCCTTTTAATGATTCCCTTTGCTTAAAGGTTGATAAATTTAGTTCAAATAAAACACTCTTTTCTATTGGAAAAGAAAGTTTTTCAACGTCTTTTTCCCCGTTAAAATTCAATATTTCTAAATATGGTGATAAAAATGAATAGTGAGGTGAACCGACCTTTAACGCCTTTGCTTCTACTTCGTTTACTTTAGTAACGAATAATGGACGACGATTACCCACACCAAAAGGTTCTAATAATTCTAATTCTTTAGCAAAACGAATATCAATCGGTTTATCAATCTCCCACTCAGCGTATATTTTTTGTTCAACGGTTAGATTTACATCTTCAAATTTTATATATTCGTTAATTCTTTCTCTTAATAAAGAAAAGTTTTCCTTACTAACCGAAACCCCTGCGGCTTGAGAATGGCCACCAAAAGTAATTAAAATATCTTTTTGTGCGTTTATCGCGTCGTAAATATTAAACCCATCAACGCTTCTAGCAGAGCCTTTATAATAACCTTCACAGCCTGCAAAAACTATTACGGGACGCGCGTAATCTTCAACTAATTTTGCAGCGACTATGCCTATAAATCCCGTGCGCCAATTATCATCAGCAATTAAAATAACTGAATCACTATCTCGTTTTTCTCTAGATATTTTTTCTTTGGCTTCTTTATAAATTTTATCGCACTCAACTTGTCTTTGATTGTTATAGTTTTCAAGTTTAACTGCTAAATCAAAAATTTCGTTTGGATTAGAAGAAGTAAAAAGTGAAAGCGCTGTTAAAGCATCACCCATTCTACCCCCTGCGTTAATTCTAGGCGCAATGGTGTATGCAAGAGTTTGCGCAGTAACTTCTCTATTATAATCGCCAAGTAAATACTTAAACGGTAAGCGCAAAGTTTTTCTATCGTTAAAAAGTTTAAGTCCTTCTTTAACGATATCTCTGTTTTCACCGACTAAATCCATACTATCGGCAATGGTAGCAAGAGCAACAAAATCTAAATTTTTATTTGCTTTTTCGCCGATTAATGCATAACTTAATTTATACGCAACGCCTGCCCCACAAAGTTCTTTAAAAGGGTATGCTTGTCCGTTAATTTTAGGATTAATCTTTATACAGTCAGGCAATTCTTCCGGCGGTTCATGGTGGTCGGTAACGATAACGTCAATCCCAAGTTTTTTAATTTCTTCAATCTTATCGCTGTCGCTTATTCCACAGTCAACCGTAATTAAAAGGTCAATTCTTTCTTCATCGTTAAACTTATTTACTATATTTAAATTTAAGCCGTAATTATCTTCTCTTTCAGGAATAGTTTTTTTAGCGATAATTCCAAAATCTTTTAAGGCGTTATATAAAACTGCAGTTGCACAAACACCGTCAGCATCGTAATCCCCAAAAATTAAAACGTTTTGACCTTTTTCTTTTGCTAAAATTAATCTGTCAACGGCTTCTCTAACCCCGTCTAATAAATAAGGATTATGTAATCTATTCTTATTTGAATTTAAAAATACTTTGGCTTTTTCCACAGTATCTACGTTACGGTAAAATAAAAGCCTTGCGGTGTCAAATAAAACACCACATTCTAACGCAATATTGCTAACGACTGAAATTTCTTCTTCAGTCAAGTTTTTACCGTAAACAATCTTCATAAATTTAACTCTTATTAAAGAATAAGGCGGAAAAATTTATTCCGCCTTGATAATTGTAAAATTATTTTTTTGTTATTTTATTTTTTCTTTGCGCCTTTAACCGTTGCCCAAACTAATGGTGTTACAAAATATGAAACGGTTAAAGCAACTAAACCTGCAAGTAAGATTTGGAGACCAGCAAAGAGCATATACGGAACGAAAAATGCCGAAATTGCAATTGAGCCAACCAAAACAGCAATAGCAGTGTAAATATATTTTTTACATTCAGTTTTAATAAGTTTTTCTGCGATTTCATCAGCGTTTGGCTTAGAATTTACGCTTGCCTTAAACGCTCTATTAAATCTTGAAACGGTTGTGATAGATAAAAGTGCAGAAAGAATTAATGCAACTGAAATTGAAGCGCCAAGTGCTGGATATGCAGGGATACGAACTAATCCCATTAATGCAACGAACACCAACGCTGAAAGTATCGATGAACCAATCATTGCAACTGCGCCTGAAAGTTTTTCCATAATTAAAGCATATATAAATGCTAACGCTAATCCAACCAACGCACCAATCAATAATCCACCAACGTTAAATTCATTGTAACCGATAACTTCACTATAAATTGCAGTTGCAGTTACGTCTTTAACGCTTTCATCAGCGATAAGTTTATCATTTAAATATTGTGCAAGTTTAACTTCATCAACTTTAACGTCAGTGTTAAACTTATAGATTATGGTTTTATTATCGTCTGCCTTTTGGGTAGCAAACTCAACGTTTTTAAGTCCGTTATTAGCAAAGAACTCTTCAGTTGCGCTTTCTAAAATGCTAAGTGAGTTACCAGCATCTTGGTCAACGCTAACCTTAACTTCATATCCTTTTCTATGGTCGATAGTTTGATTGAAACCAAAAATTCCAAACAATGCTAAGCCAACAACTAAAACAGCAAGAGTGATAACTATAAACAATTTATTTTTCTTTGATAACGTATTCATAATTAAGCCTCCTCTTCCACGTCGTTTTTAGTAACGCCAAGGAATTTTTCCTTATCTTTAACTAGAGGCATAATGAGTGAATTAAACATTCTAGTAAATACTAACGTTGCAATAATCGATACGACTGCGCCGATACCAAAAGTAATTGCAAAACCTTTTATAACCCCTTTTGCAAAGGCAAAAAGCATAAGAGCGATTAAGCCTGCAATAACGTTAACACTAATAGTTGGAACTAAAGATTTAGTAAAAGATTGATTGATTGCTGCTTTAACGGTCTTTTTACCCGTTGCAATTTCATCTCTAACGCGATTTGCTAAAATAATCATACCAAACGCACAAAGAACGGTCGCTAATATTATACCAATTACACCACCGATATTAAGAACGATGCCTGGTATACCGATTAAAAGCCAACTTTCACCTAGTATAAATAATAAGGTTGAAAGTGCCGTAACAATACCAAATCCTTTATAAGCAAGAATTAAAAGCGCCATAATTACAACTGCCGTAACGATAATTGCAACTGCACATTTTAATCCAGCATCTTCCCCGTAAGGAGCAGAAATTAAAACACCGTCGTCAAGTTCATATTCGTAAGCAAGACCACCGCTTTGCATTTGAAGAGCCATTTGTCTTGCAGAAGTTTCACTCGTTGAATATAATGGCATAACGCGTCTATTAAAATACGTTGCATCGATTTTATCTTGGAACAAGATATTTTCGTGAGCGTGGTCGCCGTGTGCTTCGCCTGCGCCTAAAGTTACCTTTAAGAAGTAAGCAGGTTCGCTTTCGATAAGTTTAATCAACTCATCATACGCTTCTTTGGTAAATTCAATCTTCATTTCAAATTGACCGGTAGTTGCTTGACCCGTGTATTTTGCCGATTTAATAACTTTCATATCGGTCAAAATTTCCGTGTTAATACTATCTTCACTCGTACCACCGAAGAATTTGAGTTCTCCGTGAGCAGCAACTACTTTTATATCTTCAGTAAGCGTGTCTCTCGCTTCGGTTTCAATGCGAATTGAGTAATCCTTTACGCCTGCATCAGTGCTTTTTAATGCCTTAACTGAATATACGCCGTAACCAAGTGCACTTAGCCTATACTCTAAAACGTCAATAACTTCATTAACGTCTTCAACTTCATTTTCATTGTCTTCAGCAAGGGTAAGCGTATACGCTACGCCACCTTCCAAATCATAATCTAAGTCCACTGCGCCGATTAGTGCGTTATAATCTTTTATTCCCATTTGAAATGGAACGAAAGTCATAAACAACACGAACGCAATTAGAACGCTGATTATAGACAATAAGGTTATTGATTTGCCTTTCTTCATTTTTGCCTCCGATACGGGAAACTCTTCCCGAATTTATCAAGCCTATCTTAACAATTATACAACATTATAAGGGCTTTGGTCAATAAAATTCGTTTATTTTCTAGTTAATTTATATCGTTTTTGTACCTTTTATCACTAAGATTGCGTTAAAAGAACTATTCCCACTATTACTAGTGCCGTTAAAAGTACCGTCAATATTACTTTTATTGGTGATATTGGAGTTTTTCCGTAAACCTTTCCGGTATTGCCGTTTACGAAAAAATTATAGTTTTTCTTAGCATAATGATAAGAGCCGACGTATACGGGTAACATTACGTATTTATATGTAACGTCTTCGTGCGAAGTATTTACGTTTAGATAGGCGACTTTATCGTGAACGTATTGACTTAAGATTTTTCTTCTTAAATCGCCGTCGATTTTACCCTTTGCTTGAGTCCAACAATCGTTTAATTCATTATCGTAGTGATAAGCCATAAAGCCTAGCAAAAACTCTTCTTCATACTTTTTACCGTTATTCGTGTCAAACGGAGAAACTTTTTCAAGTTCTTTTTGACCGAACTTAGACCCTGCAGTAATCAATATATCATCATAATTATGAGAATAAGTTCCACGAATATTGCGCCACACGGTATAAACTTGCGTACGCCTATTCTTCCCCGAGCCAACCGTTCTCGTTTTAGTTATGCCGATTCTCCCTTCGTAGTAAGAAAAGGTTTTTGAATCAAAGGTAAAACACGGAGTATATACGCCGTTTACGTTTTCCGCTTTAATATTTTTTTTGAACTTGCGTGGAGCAAAAAAACGTTTTTTTGCCCATTCCTTAGCATATTCAACAGCCTTTTTTATGCTGAAAGTAAATGGTAAAAGAGCGTGTGGTTTTATACCCCCAAGTTCTTCCGTCTTAGTAACGTGCGAAGTTGAGCAAAACGGACATTTTACTGCCGTTTCACCTTGCTTTAACACTACTTTTGCCCCACAATTTTCACAGTTAAAAACCGAAACTTCTTCCTTTTTCCAAACCGAATCATCGTTTAATCCAGAAAGTAAATCAACTTCTTTGTTAAAGGTAGAAATTCCAAAATTTTTAGCACTTTGACAATGTGGACATATTAAAGACTGCGTGTCGGGATGAAACACCATATTTGAACCACAGTTTTCACACTTAACAACTTCGGTATCAACTTGGTTTTCTTCCACAAACCCCTTTTCCATTTCGCTAGACATTTTTTGCTATTGATAAAAAATTAAAAATCGTTTAATTGTTCAAGCATTTCGTCAAGGTCAGCACCGTGAACGTCTGCCGCTTCACCAACGGTTTCACCGTGAGCAAGCGCACAACCTAAACAATGCATGCCGTGTGACATTAAAATTTCCCCTGCCTTTGGGTTTAATTGAATTGCTTCAAATATAGTAGTATCCTTGGTTATTTTCTTTTCCATAACACACCTCTCCTATTCTAAATATTTTACTGTATAATTATATAATTATTTCCAAAATAAGTCAATAGTATTTTAAACACTTTTAGCCAATTTAATACGAAAAAATAATCAAATTAACTTATAAATAATTCTCTTACTTTTCCTTGCCCGTCATAGACGACCGAACTAGAGTTCTTCTGCTAAATCCACTCTAAAAGTAAAGGGCACACCTTTGTGTGCCACTATTCTTTATGTGAGGAGAAGCATCTCCGCTTCGCTACGATGGTCTTGCCCTTTTTTCTTGCCCGTCATAGACGACTGAACTAGAGTTCTTCTGCTAAATCCACTCCAAAAGTGAAGGGCACACCTTTGTGTGCCCTTCACTTTTGGAGCGGGTGATGAGAATTGAACTCACGACCACAGCTTGGGAAGCTGTTGTTTTACCATTAAACTACACCCGCATGACAAAAATTATAATTTAGTTCTAACAATAAAACATTATACATAAAAAAAACTAAAAAGTAAACGCTTTTTTTTCTAAAATATTGATATTTCATTTTTTTTATGATATAATTTTTTTTAGAAAAACGTTAGGAGATTATTTTATGGCATTATTTTTAAAAATTCTCGAATGGGCTGACCAATCGAAAGATACTCTCGTTTATAAACTTCCACTTGAAAAAAGCGGTAGAGAAATTAACCACAAAAGTAAATTAGTAGTTAGGGAATCTCAACAAGCAATTTTTGTTCATAAAGGTCAAATTTGCGATATTTTCCCTGCAGGAACTTACAATCTTAACACTGATATTTTCCCAATTTTATCTAAACTTGCCGGTTGGAAATATGGTTTTCAAACACCTATTTTAGTTGACGTTTATTTCGTTAACGTTAAACAATTTACCGATTGCAAATGGGGAACTGCAAATCCAATTTTAATGCGCGACCCTGAATTCGGCGCTATTAGAGTTAAGGGTTACGGTTCTTATGCTTTCAAGGTTGACGATGCCGGTTTATTTATGAAAGAACTTTTCGGCACTAATTCAACCTTTAAAACCGAAGATATTACCAATTGGCTAAAAACCATGCTTATCTCTGCCCTAACCGACGCTTTGGGCGAAAGCAAAATTTCTGCACTTGACTTAGCAGGCAATACTTTGGAATTTAACCAAATTGTTAAGGCTACTATTCAAACTAAATTTAAAGAATTAGGTTTGTTACTCACTAATTTATTTATCGAAAATATGTCGCTTCCTGAAGAAGTTGAAAAGGCTATCGATGAACGCACTAAACTTGGTATCTTGGGTGACAAGACTGACGTTATGATGAAGATTGCCGCTGCAGAAGCCATGAAAGACGCTGCTAAAAACGAAGGTATGGGTGGTGCATTTATGGGTGCAGGCGTTGGTATTGGCGCAGGCGCTGGTATGGGTTCGGTTTTCGCTGACGCATTTAAGAGCGCGCAAGAAAAAGCCCCTGAACAAGTTAAACCAGCAAACGTTAAAATTTGTCCTTCTTGCAGTGCTGAAGTTAGTGGAAACGCAAAATTCTGCCCTGAATGTGGAGCAAAAATTCCAGCAAAGAAATTCTGCGCTAACTGTGGTGCTGAATTAAATAGCAAAGCAAAATTCTGTCCAGAATGTGGAACAAAACAATAATATAAATTATAATAAAAAAGGCTAATGAACAAATTCATTAGCCTTTTTATTTTTTAAATTTTTGTTACCCTATTAAGCCGTAAAAGATTATGCCTAAAACTGCCGAAATAATTATTAAAAGAATTGGTGAAATTTTTTTCTTAAAACATTTTTTATAAACTGCGTTTATGATTAAAACAAGAGCAAAAATCACTAATGCTTTCCAATCAAAAACAACAACGTCGTAAACGGTTTTTAACGATAAAATCACTGTTAAAAACAAGGTTATTGAAGTTCCTAAAATCAAGCCCACAACTACCGGACGAAGTCCTTCCAAAAACGCCTTAACGCCTGCAAATTTTAGTAAACCTTTAATAACTGAAGCGACAATCAAAATAATTATAAACGACGGTAAAACGACACCTAGCGTTGCTAGAATAGCGCCCAATAATCTAAATATACCCCCACCTAAAGTTGCGCCTTGGGTTGCGCCGATAAAGGTTGCCATATTGATTGCGATTGGGCCTGGCGTCGATTCAGCAACGGCAATAAAATTCATAATTTGTTCGTAAGTCATCCAGCCGTGCGAAACAACTTCATCGGTAACAAGTGGAATCATCGCGTATCCACCACCGAAAGAAACTGCACCGATTTTTAGAAAAGTTAAAAACACTTCAAGAAGAATCATTATTCATTTCCCCCTTGATTGTTTTCATCTTTTTGCGTTTTCTTTTCTTTACTATTTTTAATTAGTGAAATTAAGTAAACCGAAACGCCAACAACACCACCGATTAACACTAAGAATATAGATGAAAAATCTACGGCAAAAATCGAAAAACCCACTAGCGCCAAAATGGTTAAAGAAAATAAAATAATATTCATAACGCTCTTCTTTAACGCTTTTAACATTTTTAATCCAGCGGATAAAATTAAAAATACTACACACGCTTGAATGCCTTTAAATGCATATTGCACCCAAGTTAATCCCATAAAAGCATTAAAAAAGAAAGATATAACTAAAATGATGATAAACGAAGGTAAAACTACCCCTAGCGTAGCAAATATCGAACCTAAAATTCCACCCATCTTATACCCTACGTAAGTCGCACTATTGACGGCGATTGGACCGGGGGATGATTCAGCGATTGCCAAAACGTCTAAAAACTCATCGTTAGTTAACCACTTTTTATTTTCCACAAACTCCCTTTCAAAAACGGCAACCATGGCGTAACCACCACCAAAAGTAAATAAACCGATTTTAAAAAAAGTGAAGAATAATAAAAACAAAGTTTTTAACTTTTTCATTTTTTCACTCCAAAATTCATTAGATTAATTTTAACATAGATTCCCCCTTTTAGCAAACAAATTAAATTGATAAATAAAAAAACTCTCCCTACCCTTAAAATTAAGGTACGAAGAGTTAATTTTTGCTACTTATTATAAGCAGTATTTAAATTCATCAAGTTTTTCTTTTGGAAGAATTCCACTAACAGAATCCGGTTTAGATAAGCAACTTATTGCAACCAAATTAGCAAAACTTAAAATATCGCTATCTGCATATCCGTTATAAATTGCGTAAAGAGAACCTGCACAAAATGCGTCACCTGCGCCAACGCTACCCTTAATAAACCCATCGGGTAATTTTAACGACGGAACGACGGTAAATTCCCCACTCTTATCAAGGCAAAATCCCTTTTCTGGGCAGTGGATAATAACCTTTTCTTTAACGCCAAACGCAAAGAGTTTTTCGATAATCATTTTAACTGCGTCGCAATCTAAACTGCCGTCTTGTTTTCTAGGTTTAATACCTGCGATTTCCCCTGCTTCGATTTCGTTAATAATAACGTAATCACAATAAGGAAGAGATGCAGTTGCAACTTTAAAAAAGTTTCCACTTGATTCGCTAACTAAATCGATAGAAGTTTTAATACCTTTGCTTTGCGCTTTTTTCAAAAACTCACTCATAGGCGTAGTGCCGTCTGCATTAAGTTTATCAAAAGAATCCAACAACATAAGATATCCAATATGCAAAATTTTAGCGTCTATTGCATCTAAATCTACGTCGTTTGGGCAAAATTCAGCATTTGCGCCACGATTATGAAAGAAAGTTCTTTCACCCGTGCCAGAAACGGTGATAACGTCCGAATAACTTGTTGGAGCAGTAGTAGAAATCTTAACGCCATCGGTGTTAATTCCAACTTTTTTCATTTCGTTAACAACGTATTCGCCCTTATAATCGTTACCGACTCTGCCAAATACCGAAATATCCATAGTTGGGTCAACCTTAATTATATCGATAGCCGTATTTGGAACACAACCACCAACTGCAAGAGATTCACTCTTAATAGTTGCAAGCATACCCTTTTCAGGATAACTTTCAACCATTTTTACGTTATCAGTTAAAATATTACCTGCTAATGCAATACCTTTTCTTTCCATTTTTATACCCTTATAGCCTTTCCGCTTTGGTCGGCACAAAATTCAACGATTTCAGCGATAGGCTTTTTAGCAATTATCATATTGTATAGTTTTTCGATAAGTTCAACGCTCTTACCTTCATAAGCACAGTATTTTTTAAGCGTTTCTTTTACGCCGTTTTCTTTTGCGTAATTTGAAACTTCAATGCTACTTGCATCGCTTTCAGGATTAAAGCAAAGACCTGCAGCAACCCCTAAGCAAAGATATTCACAAGGTAAATCGTGCTTTTCAGCCAAGTTAATAGCACCGAAGAGTCTATCGTTTGAACTTAATTTTCTAATGGTATCCCTACCAACGCGTTCAACGGTATCGCCAAGTTCTTTATTTTTAAAGCGGAACAATAAGTTTTCAGCGTGAGATAAAAGGAAGTCCATTTCAACGTTATTTTCTTTTGCAACTGCAGTTGCAGATTGCATAAGTGCTTTAGATGCAACAAACTTAATATCAAAGTCGGCAATCGCTTCGTAAATATACTTATAACCCCTTAAAGCACCGAGATAAGCGCAAGTTGCGTGACTCATATTATGCATAAAGAGTTTGCGTTGAATAAACAAATTAAACGGAGCAAAAGGATAAAGATTTTTAACTTCAGGAATTTCACCTTTAAATGCATCTTTATCAACCGGTAAAATGTTATAAGGTTCAACGTAAACGCGAAGTGGATTACCTTGTTTCTTTTCTTCAGGAACAACGGGAACCATTCTGCCGATACTTGCTTCAACAAAACCGATTTCTTTATCAATTCTATCAGCATATTCTGGAATTTGGTCTTTGATTAAGCCCTTTAAGAAAGAATCTGCACCAATTAAGTTTTCACAAATAATGATGTTGAAAGGTTTTGCATTTTTTTCAAAACGCTTCTTTAATCCTAACGCGATAGGCTTTGCGATAAATTTCAAAACGTTAACGCCGATTGCAGTTGCCATAATATCAGCACTTGCAATTTCATTAGAAACGAGTTCAATATCCGTTCCGTCAATGCCGTAAGCATTTTCAACTATCATTTCTTCGTTGCCTTCGTTTGAAACGATATCAACGGGATAGCATTTATCAGCATTAAGTCTTGCAATAACTTCTTGATTAATATCGACAAAACCAACCGAATAGCCACTCAAAGAAAACAACTGTCCAATAAAACCACGCCCGATGTTACCCGCGCCGTACATTACAAATTTTTTCATTTTTTCACCTTTTTTACTCGCTTTTAGCCCCTTCTAAATTAAAGGGGCTAAAAACTATTTATAAAATTAAAGTTAAAATTAGTTCATTTCAGGTGCTAAAGGACCAGCAAGTTCTTTAACGAAGAATAATCTACCTGGAATAGTTGGAATATAAGAAGAAGTAATAAATCTCGTTGGGCCGTAACGAAGAGTCATCCAAAGGCTCATACCTTGCCATTGCATACCACGGTTAAACGCACCGTCAGCACCACCAATTGCATAATCTGCTTGGAACATAAGGCCAGGTCCAATAGTGTTAGCACGGCATGGAACGAGTGAAGTTCTTGACTTAAATGAAGTCAATGCGTTTTGTTCGATGGTCAATGGATGAAGTTTAGCACCAATTCTATATGGTTGTGCTTTCCAATCAGCATCGCAAGTGAATTCCGAACCAAAGTGTGGTTCCCAGAAAGCGATATGGCACATTCTACCAATACCGTAAACAAGAACAAGTTTAGCACCTTCTTTCTTTAATGCGCTGATTTTTTCAGGATAAGTTGGAAGATTTTCCTTAGTTGCAAAGTTTCTGTGGTCAACAGGAACTGTAAGTTCACCAAGTGGATTATAGAAAGCGTTTTCCATTGCGTTTTGGAAAGATGCTTCACCGGTAATGGTGTTACCTTCACCGTCAGCCCATTCGTCCATGTTAAAGCACCATACGTTTTTGCAATTTACCTTCCATTCTTTAAGAAAGTAAACTGCCCATTTATACATACCCATAGGACCTACAGGTAAAATGAAAGCGATTTTTTGATTGTTTTCGTTTGCTTTTTTAATTTCGTTAGCAATTTCGTGACCCATTTTTACTTCGAATTCACCAAGGTCTTCGCATTGAATAGGTGTAAAATCTTTATTCCAGAAATCTTGCTTATCGGTGATTGATTCAGGCTTATTTGCGCAACAAGCGTCAATCTTTTCAAAGTCCCAACCTTCTGGGTAAAAGCCTTCAAGTAAACTGCCTTTAACTGTTGAATTAAAATCCATAATTTTCTCTCCTTTTTTATAACAAAATTTTATTTTTTCCTTTTAATTAAGGTAAAAGCCTTTTGGTAGTGCCTTTTAAATATACTTGACATTGAGTGAAGCCTTCAGCATAATCAGCACCGCATTGATATCCACGATAACGTGAACAAGTTTTAACCATATCACAAAAATCAATATGGTCGTGGTCACGCATCCATACTATTTGACTTTCGTGACAATTTAACATTTGCATCTTTAAATCAATCGTATCGGTAACGTCAACGTACATAGTCGGGTTAAAGTTAACGCCAGCCAAAGAATCCATATAGTAAATAGGAACGAGTTTTGCCCTATCACCTTTTTTACTGTAAGTGAGTTTATCGCATACGTAACTAGGACAAGTTGCAGCAAAACTTGCATCGAACACAAGGCGTGAAACCGAAACGTGTTCAGGCATATAATCGTCAGGCGTATGAGTTATGATAAGGTCAGGGTTAGCGTACCTTATAACGTCAACGATTTTATCACGTGCTTCTTTATTATTTTCATAAACGTCTAAATCACTAAAGCCACCGTAAATAACTTCTATGCCAGCAAGTTTACCTGCATTTTTGGCTTCTTGAGCGCGCATAACAGCAAGTTCTTTAGGCTTAATAATTTCGTGACCTTTATCACCGTTACAAACGTGACATACTATAACCGTATCCCCACGCTTTACGCATTTTGCTAAAGTTCCAGCGCAAGCAATTTCAATATCGTCAGGATGAGCACCTATTGCTAAAATTCTCATTTAGATTATACCCCTTAACTATTTTTTTAATTATACTATAATTAAAATTTTTTTACAATGTCATAAAGTATACAAAAAGAGTAAAATAATCTACTTGACAAAAAAAATATAGTGAGTTATACTCTAAATATGAAAAAATATTTTAAGCACAAAATTAAAAGTTTACTTCTTGTAAATAAAATTGTAGTAATTCATTATTTAGAACTTGAAAAGAAGTTTTTTCACCCCGAAGAACGCCACGATTTTTGGGAAATGGTTTGCGCTGTCAACGGTAAAGTTTGCGTTACTGCAGACGGAAAAGAATTTCAATTAAACGATGGTGATATTTATTTTCATAAACCCAACGAAGTTCATTCTTTAGCCGTTAAAGAAAGTGCAAAAACGGGTGTTTTCGTGCTTTCATTTGAATGCTTATCCGAAGCAATGGGCTTTTTTAAGGAAAGAAAAGTTTCCCTAAACAAGCGTCAAATGAAGATTATTTTAGATATTATAGAAACTGCTAAAAAAACTTACGATATCACCTTTTATAATTTAGATACCGACATAATGAACCTACTTCCCCAACCAACCCTTGGTGGCGAACAACTAATTCAAAACAACGTTGAAACACTTTTAATTGACGTTATGCGTTCAATGACCGAAACCGAAGGTGGTAACGACGTTTTTTTACAAGAAACGGAAATCAATAATAAAATTGCCGAAGAAGTTATTAAATTCCTTAAAAATAATATTGAAGCAAAACTCTGCATCGAAGATATTGCTAAAGCCATTAATTATAGCAAGGCTTACCTTTTTAGACAGTTTAAGTTATCTATCGGTAAAAGCATAATGGAATATTATTTAGAATTAAAAATTAAAAAAGCAAAAGAATTCTTAAAAAATGGTTCTCTTTCAGTAAAAGAGATTGCCGAAAAACTTTGTTTTGATACCCCGAATTATTTTACAAAATCATTTAAGAAAGTGGTTGGTTTAACCCCAACGGAATATAAAAAACGCGCTTTAGCATAAATAAAGCGCGTTTAGTTTATTAAATCAATTAAAAGGTTACGTTTAGTAAATTTTGTGCAATAGTAAATACTACGGGCAGAGTTACAAGCGCCAAAATGTAAGAAACAAAACACGTTTTTGCACCTTCCGTGCTATCTAGCCCTGCTGATTCCGGATATACTACGACGTTCATACCAACAGGAAGTGAAACGGAAATTATCGTAATGAAAGCAACGCGTGCAAACATTTCGTTTTGCCAACCGCACAAATATAAAATTGCAAACACGACAGCAAACGCAAGTGGAAACACCAAAAGTCTCACTAATCCTATAAAATAAGATTTAACTGAAGTAAACAATTTTCCAAAAGGTATATTTGCTAATACTGAACCCGTAATGAGCATTGCAGGAACACTTTGGCAATTCCCAGCACTTGTCAATAAAGTTTCAATAAAATTAGGCAATTTAAAGTTTAAGCCACTTTGTAAAATTCCCAAAGTTATACCAAGATAAGCAGATATCATTTGAGGCGAATATAAAAAGGAAACTTTTTGAGCAAAACTTCTTTCCTTTCTAACTTCTAATTCACTAGCAGGTGTAGTTAAAATGTAATATCCGTATGAGTAAATTGCGATTGACATCGGCAAGCAAAATAAAATCATTTGCGCTCTTGCAACTGCGCCAAATACACCAAAAATTAACGGATACCCAAAGTAACCTATATTACCAAATGCAAAAGCATATTTTAAAATGTTTTGATGATGCTTGTCTTTTCCAAAAATTTTAGCAAACGGTATTGCTAAAAATATTAACCCTAAAGTTACTAAAACCCCAGCCAATAATAAAGATAAATACTTAGAAATTTCGCTAATATTTACCACTTGAGATAAACTCATCGCAATATAACAAGGTGCAAAAAGATTAACAAGAAGTGATGCTAGAACCTTTCTTCCACTATCGTTAATAACGTTTTTCTTGCGAAAAAAATAACCAAGCAATATAAATAATAATAAAATTCCCGCCTGTTCAAGGGTGGTTAAAAACAATTTCATTTTTAATAGACTTCCTGTAAGTAATTATAAATAAAAAGCATAAAATTCACTGCCAAAATTTTTGGCAGTGAATGTAGGTTTAATTATGAAAAATTATCTTTTCCAGTTTAAAGTATAGTGAACGTCGTCAGCCTTTTCTTCAGGAGTATACTTACGAACGGTGGTATCAACAACCTTGCCGTCGTTATACTTTCTATCGTTAACTGCTTCAGTAGTTCCCATAACGGTAACGTTTAATTGACGATGACGTGCACGAACTTGGTCCCAGTCAATAAAGTATACGTGAGCAAATTCACCACCGTCAAGAACGCCGTCTTTAATAGTCATAGTTTCGCTTCTACCGAAGAAAACTGAACGTAAGTGACCATCAGTGTTTAAACTGGTGTGGTCGCCTGGTTCGTTAACGAATCTACCAAATTGAGTGTGGATTGGACCTGGGTGCATATATGCGTTGTTTTCTGAATAATCAGGAACAATTTTTTGCATAATCTTTAAAAGGTCGTGTTGTAAAAATTCTAAATCATATAAGTCGATATCGTGAGAGCATTCTTGAACCATAACGGAGCAGGTGGTGTGGTGTGATGCGATTGCAACAGTACCGTTTTTGATACCTGATTCAGCAACGATTTTCAAAATGTCGCTAGTAACGTCGTGGAAAGTTGGTCTCCAACCTTTTGATTGTAATTCGATTTCTTTTTGAAATACTTTGAATTCCATAGTAATTCTCCTTAAAAAATGTTTTTATATTTTTATTTTTTTTCAAATATTAATTTACAGTATTGCGAAGTTTATTTGCCTATACCCTATCAGGATAGCACTTTTACTTTCCGTCAAGGTAAAGAAGCGAGCAAGACAAGGCTCGACATAAGTAAAAAGATGAGATTAACCTTTTGGTTATCGAAGTTTTTTGCTTATGGCAGATAACGCAGTATTGCGAAGTTTATTTACCTTGACGTTCGTCGTATGCCCTTCTAACCGCCGCTATCATTTCTTCAGCAAGTTTTAATGGATTTTCGGCTTTTGCGATTGCTGAAGAACAACCTGAAGCAGAAGAACCGGCTTTAATTATGTTATAGCAATCTTCACCTTTAGAAATGCCAGCAGATGGGAAAGGTTTAATATCAGGGTTAATTTCTCTAATAACTTTTATAACTTCGTCAACGTATTCTTTATCAGCAGGTTTGCCCGTACCGATAAGTTCGGTTGGTTCAGCAACTAAAATATTTGGACCGAGTTTTGCAATCGCCTTTACTTCTTCAATAGAGTCAGCGCAAACCATAGTTGCTAAACCCATTTCGTCAGCACGTTTGATTGCTTGTTCAATTTCTTCTAAAGTAAGTTTTCTTTCAGCGTGGTTAAGCATTACGCCAACTGCACCCGCAGCCTTAACTGCTTCTGGTAAAGTTCTACCCATACCCCTACCAACAGGAATGCTATCCATATGTTGAGAATAAACGTGAACTCTCTTAACGTGTCTAGCAACGTTATAAATTTCAGTATCAGGAATATCCAAAATAACGTCTACGTTATATTTTTTTGCAAGTTTATCAAGTCCCTTTGCCATTTTAAGTAAGGTTTCACCATACATATAGCATTTAGGACCATATTCAAAAAACGGTTCACTAATTTTGTAATTCTTTAACATATTCTTCTCCTTAAATATTAATAATTTTATCTAATTTTAGTAGTTTTACCAGCATAAGCAACGCAAGTAGTTCCACCAACGCGAAGGTAAACGTCGGTAGCAGACGGATTATAAACTTTCGTTCCGTCAACTGAAAAGGCTAAACTATCGAAAGCCTTAACGTAATCGTAAATTTCGATATTAGTAGCATACCAAATATCTTCTCTATTGCCAACGGTTTTACAAAAATCTTCGATTAAACCCCAATTATTTGCATCTTCAAACTCGTAACTATGTCCCCAAAGATAAAACATCATAGGTTGTTTGTTTCTTTGTTTATCGGGGTCAGTATCAATAAATAAATTGGTGAGTTCTTTTAACCTTGGCGAAGTATGTTTACAGGTTGGTTTAATCGTTAACCAATCGGTAGGTAAATCAAACGGGCGCAAGTTATCGGTAACCGTTCTTCCGTAAACTATACCAATTTCCTTTAAGGCATTAATAACTTCATCGGTATAAACGCCTTGCGCGTAAGCCATACCACGAACGACGCCACCGAATAAATTTTCTAAATTTTCTTTATCGGTAATGAATTCTTTATAAATTTGAGTTCCGTGTAAAGCATTTGGCCAAAAGTGATATAAGCCGTGAACGGCAACTTCCATACCAGAGTTTTGATAAAGGCTTTTAACTTGCTCTTCGCTAAGTCTTCTCCCTTGCCCAAATAATCCACTATTGATATTAAAAGTGCCTTTAATACCATATTTTTGCATTATTTCAATCAGTTTTTGGTCGTATATGACGCCATCGTCATAACTGAGAGTTAATGCTTTTGCTTTTCCACTTGGGAATCTTAAAAATATTTCCATAATTAAAATATAATACTTTTATTTTAAAATAAACTATATTTTATAAGCCTTTTTGATTAAGGCGTTCACCAACTGCCCCACCCGGATGAATAAGCGCAAATTGTTCGTTCTTAAAGCCCGTTTCTTCAATGAGTGCAGTTTGAAGTGCGTGACAAATCATGCAAAGCGCAGTTGTAGAAGTCGTACCTTGTGAGTTATATTTATCCGTTTCTCTATTAACGTATTGTTTAATAACTGCATCAGCGTTTAGTGCGAGTGGTGATTCCATATTTTCGGTTATAGAGATGATTTTAACGCCCTTTGCCTTACAAATATCGATAATTGGTAAAAGTTCTTTGGTTTTTCCACCGCGTGAAGCAAAAACCATAACGTCGCCTTCTTGCAAAAATCCGGTTGCGCCGTGAACGGCTTCTGCAGGAGAAATAAATCTTGCAGGTTGTTCAATACAGCAAAGAAGATGCGCTAAGTGTTGGCAGATAATTCCCGAATGCCCACAACCACAAGTGCCGATACGAGTTGCATTTTTCAATAATTCAACGGCTTTTGAAAATTCTTTTTCATCTAAATAATCTAGCATTGTATTAATGCATTCTGCTTCGATTTTATACGCTTCTTTTACAGCAGTTAAGGTTTCTTTTTGCATAATATCACCCGTAAGTTTTTATTTATAATCGACAGAGAAAACTAATCGTTCTCTCAATCACAAAAAGTATAACACGGATATAAATTATTGTCAATTAATTACTTGAATTAATTGACTTAAAAAGAAAAAAACCGTAGTAAAAACTTTTTCACTACGGTTTAACTTTAATCTAAACTTTCAATATAAAGGCATGCGTTAGTTGCAGCGATTGCTCCGTCGGCAACAGCCGTTGCTACTTGACGAACTGCTTTCGTTCTGCAATCCCCAGCAACGAATAGCCCTTCAGTTTTGGTTTTGCAAGTTTCATCAGCGATAATATAACCTAAAGAATCTAAATCAACCAAGTTTTCAAACGCTTTATTGTCTGGAACTTGACCGATTGCAACGAACACTGCAGGAATTTCGTGAGTTTTGATTTCACCGTTTGCGTCTTTATATTCGATTGCAGTAAGTTCTTTATCCCCGATAAAATCGATTACACTAGTATTTGGGCGCCATTCGATATTATCTTTACTCATAAGCGCTTTAACGTGCGCCTTATCGCCAAAAAATTTATCGAAAAGTGTGTAAATATACACCTTTTTGCAATAACTTGAAAGCAACAAACTATATTGAAGCGCCGTATTTGCATCACCAATTACTATAACTTCTTGACCTTTATAGAACGCACCGTCACAAATAGCACAGTAATAAACGCCTTTTCCTACTAGGTCGTCACGATTAGATTTAGTGCGCAAGTGTTTATGTTTTACACCCGACGCTATAATAACGCTCTTTGAAAAATATTCGTTATATTCAGTTTTAACCTTAAAATTCCCTTCGCCTAACTTTTCAATAGAAACAACCTTTTCTATTTCAAGTTCAGCACCGTGAAAAGTGATTTGTTCGTAAAGGTTATCGGCAAACTGTTCCCCACTTATCTCCTTTATTGAAGGGTAATTTTCAAGTCTTGGAGAATTGGCAATTTGTCCACCTAAACTTTCACTTTCTAAAACTAGCACGGTTTTACTGTTTCTTAAAGCGTAGAGCGCAGAGGTCATTCCTGCTGCGCCTGCGCCTATAACTATTAAATCATACATAATTATATCTCTTTTCTTTTGTTATTTAACGCTTTCTATGTATCTTCTAATTTCACTTGCGTTATCGTAAGCGTCGTATCCACTTCCATTTGGAACTAACAAGGTAGGTGCTTTCTTAACGCCTAGTTTTAAGGTTGTTTCCTTATCTTCTTCAGCATTGATTACAGTGTAAATAACGCCTTCTTTATCGAGTAACATTTTTGCAGTTTTACAGTTTGGGCAACCGTTTCTAGTAAAGAGAATTGGACCTTCAATTTCAACCGTTGCAGTAGGTTCTTTCTTGCATTCGCAATCAACTTTCTTTTCGGTGAATTTTGAAGTTTCAATGTTATAAACTTTTCTATCTTCAAATTCTTTTCTCTTACCGTCGTTCCAGTTTTGAACAGGACGATAGTAACCGGTAATTCTTGAGTAAACTTCAGTGGTTTTTCCACATTTTGGACACTCGTAAACTTCGCCTGCGATATATCCGTGGTCAGCACAAACTGAATAGGTTGGGCTCATAGTATAATATGGAAGTTTATAGTTTTCAGCAATCTTTCTAACTAAAGTTGCAGCCGCTTTCCAATCAGGAAGTTTTTGACCTAAGAATGCGTGGAATACCGTACCTGAAGTATAAAGGGTTTGCAATTCGTCTTGAATATCAAGTGCTGAGAAAATATCTTCAGTATAACCAACAGGTAAGTGTGAACTGTTAGTATAGTATGGCGTTTTATCGTTATCACTAGCAGTGATAATATCAGGATAACGCTTTCTATCGTGCTTAGCCAAACGGAAAGAAGTAGATTCTGCTGGAGTTGCTTCTAAGTTATAAAGGTCACCGTAAAGTTCTTGATAATCACTGAGTTTATTTCTCATAAAGTTAAGAACGTCTTTAGTGAAGTTTTGCGCTTCAGGTTGAGTTAAGTCTTTCTTAATCCACTTAGCGTTTAAGCACGCTTCGTTCATACCAACTAGACCGATAGTTGAGAAGTGGTTACTAAACGTTCCTAAATATCTCTTAGTATATGGATATAATCCTGCTTCTAAAAGTTTTGTTACGGTATCTCTCTTAACCTTAAGTGAACGAGCAGAAATATCTAACATTTTCTTTAATCTAGCATAGAATTCTTCTTCGTTGTTAGAAAGATATGCAATTCTTGGCATATTGATGGTTACAACACCGATAGAACCCGTGCTTTCACCTGAACCAAAGAAACCACCTGATTTTTTTCTAAGTTCTCTTAAGTCTAAGCGCAAACGACAGCACATTGAACGAACGTCACTAGGTTCCATATCACTATTGATGTAGTTAGAGAAATATGGAGTACCGTATTTAGCGGTCATTTCAAATAAAAGTTTGTTATTTTCGGTTTCAGACCAGTCAAAATTGCTGGTGATTGAATAAGTTGGAATAGGATATTGGAAACCTCTACCGTTTGCGTCGCCTTCAATCATAATTTCGATGAACGCCTTATTAATCATTCTCATTTCTTCAACGCAATCTTTATATTTAAAGTCAACTTCCTTACCACCAACGATAGCGTTCATTTCAGCAAGGTCGTTTGGAACAACCCAGTCTAAAGTAATGTTGGTAAACGGTGATTGTGTTCCCCATCTTGATGGAGTGTTAACACCGTAAATGAATGATTGAATGCATTGTTTAACTTCTTTATAAGTTAAGTTATCAACTTTAACGAACGGAGCAAGATATGTATCAAAAGAAGAAAATGCTTGCGCGCCAGCCCATTCATTTTGCATAATACCAAGGAAGTTTACCATTTGGTTGCAAAGAGTTGAAAGGTGGCTTGCTGGTGCTGACGTGATTTTGCCAGGAACACCGCCTAAGCCTTCTTTAATAAGTTGACGAAGAGACCAACCAGCGCAATAACCCGTTAGCATAGAAAGGTCGTGAATATGAATATCAGCGTTTCTATGTGCTTCACCGATTTCTTCATCGTAAACTTCAGAAAGCCAATAGTTTGCAGTTACGGCGCCACTGTTAGAAAGAATAAGTCCACCAACGGAATAAGTTACGGTAGAGTTTTCTTTAACACGCCAATCGGCAACTTGCAAATAATCGTCAACAACCTTTTTGTAGTCAACGAGAGTAGATTTAATGTTACGAACTTTTTCACGTTGTTTACGATACAAAATGTAACTTTTTGCTATGTCAACGTAGCCCGTTTGAATGAGAACGACTTCGGCACTATCTTGAATATCTTCCACGCTGATAACGCCGTCTTTAACTTTCTTTGAAAAATCAGCCGTTACCTTAAGCGCTAAAGTGTTCAAAATATCAGCAGTATAGTCAATTCCCTTAGCGTTAAATGCCTTTGATAACGCAGTGGTTATCTTAGACATATCAAATTCAACCAATTTCCCGTCTCTTTTCCTTACTTGAAACATATATATTTCCTCCTATTCGTAAATGATTAAATATTTAGTGAGTGTATTTACTATACCACAATATATGTTTCCTTGTCAACGGTTTATCACAATATTTTGTCTAATTTTAAAATTTAAAACACAATATATTGTGTTTCAATAAAAAAAACGCTTTCCCTAGTAAAGAGAAAGCGTTTCGTGCTTTTTTAGTATTATTGCAAGAAGAACTTACCGAATAAAAGTACCCAAATAAGGTCGAGCCAACCAAATGCAACACCTGATGGAATTGTAACTAAAATACAAATAACCAATCTTAAAAGTCCACCTTTTTTGCTCCAAGTTGACCATCTTACGATGATTTCAGTCAACCAGTTAACGCCAGGAATAAGCAACAATAAAATTTGCACTAAACGGCTTTGTTTGTTAAACCAAGTCATAAATATCCTCCATATATATTATATAATGTTTATATAAAGCGCATGAATTTTATTGCGACTTTACACCAAAATTAGTAAATAATTTATATATATTATTTTGCACTTATATTATACTATAATTTTATTTTTTTGTACATAGGTTTTTTAAAAAAATATAAAAATTATTTTTTTATAGCAAATAAAATACACTTGATTTTTTTAGAAAAATATATTATCATAGTGTAACTAACTAACGGAGAGGTGTCAGAGTGGTCTAATGTGCACGCTTGGAAAGCGTGTATACGGAAACGTATCGGAGGTTCAAATCCTCTCCTCTCCGCCAAGAGCGATTCTATTTGAACCCAAATAGAGTCGCTTTTTCTATTACCACAATTAAATATATCTTCGTTAAAGGTAATGCTGGGATAATGTTTACTTTTGAGCAAAAAGATAACCGATAAATTATCAAATCTATCGGTTAATTGTAATATCTAATACATATAAATCATTTTTTTGTTAAAGCGAACTCTTACTGGTGTATATATTATAGATATAAAAAACAAAGGCAATCCAGCGATTAAGTACATATTAAAATCAAAACTATATTTGCTAGCAAGTGTAACATCTACAAGTAATCTATGTGCTACATCATCAATGTATAACAAAATATTCTCTTTTAGTCCTAAATAAATCAAACCCAGGCTAAATAATAAAATAAATATATCAATAAAATATTTTACAAAATATTTACTTCTTATATCAAAAGTGTGAAATTTGGTAATTAATTCTAAAATCAAGGGATAATTTTTTTTATCAACATTGCTTGTTTCATATCGTTTAACTGCAATTTTATAATAATCAGCGCTATTAAATTTTAATTCTTGCATTTTATTACTAACGAAATGCCAAGCAAACAAATTTTTCCCTTTAATGAATATAAAAGATGCCAAGCAAACAGATAATCCACCAACAAGAATTATAGACGTCTCCTTTTTAAAATCAGAGATATTATTAAGCCTAATTAAAGTTTCATCTATATCTAAGCTAAATATATTTCCAAAGGAAGTAAGCTTGCTTATTGCAATACCTATTAACGTAATAAAAAATAAAAAACTAACAATACCAATTATTCCAAATATATCAATCATCCTTATTGCATATTCATTTATGGGTATTACTTCTGTTAAAATTTTAAATTCTTCTTTTTCTTCTTGTTTATAATTTTTATTTGATTTTAAGTTGTAACCACAATAGTTACAGGTTTGGGCATTAATTAAAGAAATTTTACCACATTCCGGGCATTTTTTTACTTCACAATTACAATGTTCACAAATGTTATTTAAAAATACTGTTTCTTTTCCACAATTTGGACAATTAAAAATCATAACAATAACTTCCTCTATGATGTTAAATCTTATCTAATTTATAAAAATTATTTTGCATTGTAGCCTTTTGTTTCTAACCAATCTCTATATTCATATTCGTATTGAACCATTTTTTTGCTCAAACTCTTTTGTTTTGCATTGTAACCAACTAATTTTACAAATGTAAAACAAAATGTTGCTGATATTATAAAATAAGCCAAGATTCCACCTAATATACTAAAGGTAATTATCCCACGAATATTAAGTGTGATAACTATAGTTGCAAGAGAAGTAAAAACAAGGAGAAATATTGTGTAGAATTTTACGGCTTTATTGCCTTTTAATAGACTTCGTTCATCTTCTATAAATTCTGGTTTTTCTTTCTTAAATTCTTGTAGTAGTTTATTTTTTTCTATTTGTGACAGTTCAGTGTAATTGTTGCGATTTGCATTGGGAAATGATTTTTTACAGTGTGGGCACATTTCTGCAATATCACTAATTGGCTTCCCACAAGAAGGGCATTTTACTAGCATATTAATATCTCCTAAAATTTAATAAAAAAGTGCGACAACCGAAGTTGTCGCACAAAAACGCAAACTCCGATAGTCGCCAAACCAATTTAATGTGAAAGGTGTTACCATATCTACATTGTAGGAATTTGCATTTTATCAAATTCTAATATAGACATAGCAACAAAAATATATTCCCTAAAAAGAAAATACACCTTTCCACACATATATTAAATTGATTTGGCACTATCATTGTAGCATTAAATAAAATAAAAATCAACTATTTGTAAAAAAAAGTTCAAACGCAATCACCACTTGCCCGCCACACGAAATAAATCCCTACACTTTTGTGTGGGGATTTTTTTGTTTGTATAGTAAATGGAGAGGATTTGAATTAAGGAGAAAATTGCTTTTAAGCAATTTCCCTTTAGGGTAAACAGTGGATACCCACTGTTTATCGGGTATGGGCGCACAGGCGCCGAATCCTCTCCTCTCCGCCAAACAAGAATAGCACCCACAAGGGTGCTATTTTTGTTTGATTAAGATAGCAGTTGGGAGAGGATTTGAAACAGCGTTAAGAAACGGTAGTCACCTACCGTTTTAGCGGTGACCGAAGATTTTTGCAAAGCATAAGTTGGAGATGCCCGTAAATTGCTTTGCAAAAAGCAAGAAGAAATGCCTCTCCTCTCCGCCAAACAAAAGCACGACACCGAATTCCCCTTTCTTGTGCTTTTATTTTTTCCTTGACATATATTTCCATATAGTGTAAAATTTATCTATAAAACAAAAGGAAGAAAGTTTATGGAACTTTGGACAAATTATCACTTAAAAACTCTTTTACCTGCCTTTATACTTATGATAATCGCGGGCGTTATTCTTAGAATTTTTCTTGGAAAAAAACAAGAAAAAACAAGACTTATACCATTTCAAATTTGCGCGGTTATTATCGTTATACTTGAAATTATAAAGCAAATTAAAAGTCTTAGCGAAGGTTACGATTTATATCATATCCCCTTACATTTTTGTTCGCTTTTTATTTTTATGTTGCCAATCACTGCCTTTTACAATGGAAAATATAAAGATAACGTACGCGCAATAACTTCGGCTATATGCGGTGCTTTATTCCTTTTAATGAGCATTTATCCCGCGCTTATTTATAATAGCAATATCGGTGAAACTTATAAGAATTTTTTCACCTTCCACACCGTATATTTCCACTTAATCGCGACATTTACCTTCGTGCTTATGATAGCGCTTGATTTACACTCTCCCGCAACTAAAAAAGACCTAATTTCAATCGTGATATTTATTGCCGTTTATTGCGTGATTGCGGGCGTAACTTCACAAATTTTAGAAACTAATTTTAACAATTTCTATCAATGCAACGTTCCACCACTTGAAAATATTAGGCTTTCTATTATGGAAAAACTCGGTAGACCGTTAACTCAAACCATTTACGTTATCATTGTTACCATTTTAGATTTAGGTTTTGTTACAGGCTCTTACTTTTTCTATAAATTCTTACGCTTTTTAACCCATAAGATTGAAAAGAAACTATCAAAAACAATTTAACTTTATTTAACAATAAAAGCACTTAATCTTGCTGATTAAGTGCTTTTTATTATATAAATATTATTTAAGTCCAATATCGTCTAAAAACTCTTTCATTTTTTTAGCGTTTTCTTTATCTACGTTTTTATTTGCTTTTATTTCTTTTTTTGCCATTTTAAATACGCCTGGTTTTAACAAGGAAAACCAACGTCTTACTTGCATAAAAGGTGTTAAAATCTTGTGTTTTTCTAAAATTGGATAATATCTTTTTAGTTGTTCATATGAGATAAATATTCTTGAAAAAACATATCCCACTTTACCGCCTTTTTTCTTTTGACCTAGAACTACCCTATTCTCTACCGTTCCGTATAATCCACCGTCAATGATAAAGTCTTGTGTTTTTTTAGTTAGCGCGTCAATTTCTTTATTTAAAAACCACACTTCACTTAAATTTTTTAAAACTTCGTTAAAGCGTGTAAGTCCACCTTTATTAATTAAATTTTCTCTTTCTAAAAAGTTAGCGTCTTCAAGGTTATTTAAAATATATAAGTCTATAATAGGGCGAATTCCCGAGCCACCCGTTTCAAAGTGCTTGGCTATATGGGCAATATGATAAAAATAAAAAAACGCATCGCTCATTTCATATTGATAGTCTCTTCCACTAAAAAGTGAAACGTTTTGCCAAACGGTGCTTAACACTTCATTAGAGTTAACTGCTCGCCCCTCTTCCACTAAATCAAAATGAAGTTCAACGTTAGTTCCGTTTTCAGTAAACAAAGAAACGTCGTGCGTGGAACGTTCTTTTAATTGGTAATTAAGATTTTTAGTTAAATAATTTATTGCCCTTTCTAAATCTTCACTATGAACTAATATATCTATATCACAACTAGTTCTCATCCATTCTTCAGGATAATACTTGCGAAGAATTGAACCTTTTAGTGGGACAAAGGGAACTTTTGCATTTTCAAGGCTTTTTAAAAGATTATCATAATCATATTTTAACTTTTCATAACGATAAACGGCTTTAAGAATATACTTTTCAAGGCTCTTTTTTTCTTTGTCTATTAATCCGTTTTGTTTTAAGCCTAATGCCAAAAGATGCGCTAAATCGTGTTTAACTGCAATCTTAAATAATTCTTTTAATTGGTCGATAGAATATAACTCTAATTCTTCCTTAGTTAGTTTTGCGTTTAGAATCGCAGAACGCAACAGTGCGAAGAATAATTCAGTTGTTCTTTGATTCATTTAACGCTCCTATATAAGTTTATTTATTAATTCCTTTATATTCTTGTTGAACTTTTTCGTAACTTTCTAAATTGCCAATATCATAGCGTTTTCCCGGCATTTCAAATGCGTGCATATCTTCTCTTTGACAAAGCCAAGAAACAAAACTTCCCGGTGCATCTACCCCGCAACCACTTTCAATAGCCATAGGTATCTTTGCTAAATCACTTTTTAAGTAAAAATAGAAGGGTGGGCAACACCAATTACTCTTTGGCTCTGGTGTTTTTTCTTCCATCTTTAACACTTTATCGTTTTCATCAATGGTAATAGTTCCACTTTTTGAAAGCCTTTTTTTATCCGCTTCATAATAACGCATTACGCATGACGTTTTTTTATTAAGCGCGTATTTAATAAATTCTGTTAAAGAAAAATCTAATACGTTATCCCCTGCAATTATTAAACAATCGTCGTTAATTTCAAGTTTTTCAATAGCAAACTGAATATCCTTTACAGCGCCAAGTCTAGTTTCATTTGATGAAGTTCCATCATCAACAACTGTGATTTTTTGTTCTTTTTCCTTTGCCCAATTTGTAAAATGCTCATAAAACTTATGATTAGAAATAATCATGTATTCATCAATTTTTTTTATTGAATCTATATCGTCAATAAGCCAATCCAAAATGGTTTTATCTTTCACTTTAAGTAAAGGCTTTGGAAAATTTTCCGTTAAAGGATAAAGTCTAGTCGCGTATCCTGCCGCTAAAATCATACATTTCATAATTTCACCCCGTCAGCCGTATCACAAACGTATGCTGAATATTTTTCTTTTAATTCTGGGAATTTCTCTAAATATTGCTCTTCAACGGCTTTTAAGATACTCTCTTCTTTTTTAGGGTCAATTATTGCCATACAGCACCCCTTAAAGCCTGCCCCACTAAATCTACCACCGTATACTCCGTCGGTTTTAACGATTATCTCATATAAAGTTTTAAGTTGTTTAGACCCCGTTTCCCAAACGTGAACTGATGAATATCCACTTTCCGTGCAAAGTTTTCCATACTCTTCAATATTTCCTTCCCTAAACGCTTTTGCACCACGTTCAACTCTATCCATTTCAGCATAATAATGTTCTGCTCTTTTTTGCCAAGTTAAAGGAAGTTTTTGCTTATATTCATCAAAAATTTCTTTTGGAATTTCTCTTAAATTTGTTTCGTTAAACTTACCGTAAGGAATGCCCGCAAACGCTTTTAATGCGTATGCTGAACTTCTGCATTCATCAACGCGCATATTATAGGCAGAACTTGCCAAACTTCTCTCTAACCCTGAAAAGAATATTGCAATCTTAAATTCTTTCATATTCTTCGGCTTTTTGATAAGTTCTATCCCGTCGTTTTCTAAATCCATATATAAAAGATGGTCTTTTTTGCAATAAATTTCACAACTTTGGTCAAGTTTTCCGCACGAAACGCCAACGTAACTGTTTTCTGCTTCTCTTGAAACTGCAACCATCTCTTGCTTTGAAATATCTATTCCGTTTATTTTGCAAAGTACTGATAAAAAAGTTATTATTATCGCTGCAGAAGATGAAAGTCCACCGATAGGTAATTCCCCTTCAACAACGGCACATAATCCAACCCTAAGATTATACTTTTTGCCAAGCGCTATGGTTGCCCCACGCAAATGATCAGCCCAATCCCCTTGTTTTTCGCTTGGAACGGAATTAACGTGCCATTGAGCGCGCTTAGAAAACTGCATAGAACTAAGTTCAATAACGCCGTTTTGTTTTGGCGAATATGCAATATAAATACCCTTATCGATTGCAAAGCCCGTAATCTTACCATTTTGATGGTCAACGTGTGCACCGATAGGACATACTCTATACGGAGTAAAAGCAACACCCGTTGGGTTCTTTTTGTAAATTTCAAAAAACTTATCTTTACAAAACATAAATATACCTATACCTTTTTAAACTAATTCAAAAAATGTGTCAGGTTTATTTGGATTAAATATTTCATTACAAGTCATGATCGTAACTAAATTTTCCGTTTCGCTCATGTTAATAATTTTATGTGTCCACCCCGGAATCATGTAAACTGCTTCAATTTTGTCACCGCTAACATAAAAGCTCACAATTTCCCCAGTATTAATATTTCGCTCTTGAATTAAAGCTTTTCCAGAAACAACAATAAACACTTCCCATTTGCTATTGTGCCAATGTTGTCCTTTTGTTGTTCCTGGCTTACTAATATTTACTGAAATTTGTCCACATTCTGCTGTATGAACTAACTCTGTAAAACTTCCCCTTTCGTCCACATTCATGTTTAATTTATATTTAAATTTCTCCATTGGTAGATAAGTCAAATATAAACTATACAATTTTTTTTCGAATGAACCTTCCGGTAATTTAGGCATCATTAACGTAGTTGGATGCATCTTAAACATATGCAACAAATCAATAATTTTACCCAAAGTCACTTTATGAGTAATTGGTACATAACAATATCTACCATTGTCGTTTGGTATTACCTCAACTCCATCAAATTCACAATGCTCTTCTTTTCCTTCTAATAAATCAAACAAGCCTTCTATTAGGTCATCAATATAGAGCAATTCTAATTCAGTATTTCTATCGTTTACAGTAAAATCCTCATCGTTTGCTATAGCCCAACAAAAAGTTGACACAGCAGAATTATAATTTGGTCTTGAGTGTCCCATTAAATTAGGAAAACGATATACAGCTACCTTTACACCTGTTTCATCTGCGTAATCAAAAAATACTTTTTCGACCTCTTTCTTTGAGATTCCGTAATCAGAACCAGCAAAACGACCAACTAGAGAAGCTTGTATCGAAGATGAAACCATAAGAGTAGCTTTATTGTTGTGCTTTCTTAGATTTTGGATTAATTTTGTTGCAAATCCTAAGTTACCGTTAATAAAATCTTTAGGATTCTTAGAACGATTTACTCCCGCAAGATTAAAAACGAAGTCAGCTTTTTTACAATACAAATCCAAATCTTTCGCACTAGAATGCATATCATACTCATAAATTTCATCTATTTTTATATTAGGTCTAGTTCTGTTTTTGTTATCACGAATATTCTTTAAATTATTTATAAGCGCAGTGCCAACCATCCCCATTGAACCCGTTACTAATATATTCATAAATTACACCTTTTTTTTCCAACTTTGCAATTCTTCCCTTACCAATTTAGAGGTAAGTAATTTCTTTTTTACTTGCTCAACGTCAAGCAACTTCGTATTGTTTGAATTAAATTCAGTAAGAGGGTTTCTCTCAATGTTACCACGAGAAAGATACTTTTCATAATTCAAATCTCTATTGTCTGCTAAAACCCTATAAAACATTCCACAATCTACAGAATGAGAACATTCTTCATTAGTTAATAAGGTCTCAAACATTTTTTCTCCATGTCTAATCCCAATAATTTGTGTTGGATAGTTAGGAACTTGAAAAAGTTCTTTAATTGCTTGCGTTAGCACATTAATAGTACAAGCATCTGCTTTCTGCACAAACAAATCTCCTTGTGACCCATTCTCAAACGCATACAACACAAGGTCAACCGCTTCATCAAGATTCATAATAAATCTTGTCATATTTCCATCTGTTATTGTAAGCGGTAATCCACTTTTAATTTTATCAATAAATAATGGAATTACAGACCCGCGTGAACACATAACATTCCCATATCTAGTACAACAAATGCGTGTTTTTGTAGAATCAACGTTTCTTGCTTTAGCAATTATTATTTTTTCCATCATTGCTTTACTCGTTCCCATCGCATTGATAGGATATGCGGCTTTATCGGTAGAAAGACATACAACTCGTTTAACGCCAGCTTGGATTGCAGCTGTTAACACGTTATCAGTACCTATGACATTGGTTTTTACTGCTTCCATAGGAAAGAACTCACATGACGGAACTTGTTTTAAGGCAGCTGCATGAAAAAGATAATCCACGCCATGCATAGCACTTTGCAATGATGTAATATCCCTTACATCACCTATATAAAAATGTAACTTGTCATTATTATAGAAGTGACGCATATCATCTTGTTTTTTTTCATCTCTAGAAAAAATACGGATTTCTTTAATATCCGTTTTCAAGAATCTTTCTAATACAGCGTTCCCAAAGGACCCTGTTCCACCTGTAATCATTAATGTTGCACCTTTAAACATAGAATTTTTCATTTCGTTATTCTCCTTTATTAAATAAAACTTTATTAAGATGTTCAATAAATGACTTGGGAGTCATTTTTTCTATATATCCATTATAATCAGGATTTGAATACTCCTTTAGCAAAAAATCAACATTTATATCTTCTAAAACATTATAAATTGAAATATTTTTTTCATTATAAAATTTTTCAAAACATATTTTTGAATTATTAGTTAAGATATTACATTTATAAGATATTGCTTCGTTAACTCTCAGTGTATTACAATCGGTATTTGCAGGAATAATATCTAAAAGACATTTCGCTTTTTTTAACAGTTTTGTATACTGCTCATATGATACCCAATCTACAATATGTATTCCATCATCTTGAACAACCTCTTCATCTATTTTAGATAAATAAAACTGACAATTAACACCATTTGCAACAAGATAATCATATATTCGTTTTAAGAATTTATATCTTCCTTTTGCCCACCCAACAAAAAGCAAGTCAATTTGTTTTTCTTCAACTTTTACTTCATGCTGGTAATCACTATAGACTAAAGGATAATATTCAATACCGTTTTCTTTAGCAAAATTTCGTTCAAAAACCATAATATGGTCGAAACGCTGTTTTTCCTCTTCAATATTCAAAGTCCGTGCAAGATTGATATCCCCTAAATATAAAACACATTTACAACTAGGATAATTTTTCCTTAGATATTCAATGTATCCATTTTGAAAAATTGTTATCCATTGAAACAAAAAAATAAAAACATACTCATCCGAGTCTTGATATTTATGTGAAAAATATTTCTTGTACCATAGTTTTCTAAGTGGGGACTTCCCTCGAAGAGCAATTAAAGAATGTGCTTTCTTTTCCACAATAGATGCTTTGGGCAAAAAACCTGGTATGTAAACCGCTTCATTAACTTTAGATATATCCTTGTATGATGCTCTTAAATAATCGTTTGAAGAACCAAATATTATATATTTTTTCATCTATTCCTCCCGTATCTTTTTCTTTTTCGAAGAAGAAAATATTAATTTTAAATATTTAATCAACATTAAAAACACATTTCTTTCGAATATTAACGTATATATTAGTAAACACATTGCTATTACGCATGCAAATATAATACCTAAAATAATCCATCCCACCCAACTATTCACATCAAACAAAAAATAATTATGAGCATTCCACGATAATATAGGAAAAGATATTAAAACTATAGCACGAAGAATCCACTTGAAATTTAATTTAAACCAATCAATTCTCTTTCTCATAACGTATATAAAAACACATAAAGTACTAATATGATAAAACAAAACTCCAACCATTACATACTGCATACCAAACAAAACAGTTATAATAATACATAAAACTAAACTAACAAAGCCACAAATTAACGTCGTTTTACAATTTATCTTAAATAATCCATATGAATTGCTGAGAATTGTAATAACGCTCTTGATTGCAAATATTGCTATATATGCAACAATAAAGCATGCTAATATTGGTTGAATATATGATTGTCCATTAAACCCTACACAATAAAGATCAATAAATTTCATAAAAAGAAAAGCACAGCAAGATGACAACAGTGTTCCTAGCATTGCAAAAACATAAAATAAACCATCAAACACACGCGCAATTAATGTGTTTTGAGCACTTGCAACTAAATTGCCAAAAATTGCTGATATTGAATGATGAAATGAATTTAATAAAGTCTTCATCGAGATATATACCATTGAATAAACAGAAAAAACACTAGCAGCATTTAAATTAACAACCATCGTTACAATAACGGTAGGTGCTGCAGATATCGTTTGATCCCCTATACTAGCTAACATTAAATACTTTCTATCTTTAATTTTATAATTTTTGTTTTTTGGATTTTTAACAATCTTACCTGTGATTAATTTTCTATAAAAGAAAGAGTTTATGGATACTCGAACAACACCGCCACACAACAAAGCAACGTACATAAAAATAAAGTATAAATCACCAGTTATTACCAAGAATAGTAATAAATAATATACCATCCTTTCTATAAATGATCCTAGAGTAAGCAAATATTTTTTTTGATAACTTGAGAATATAATGTCATATTTAGAAGTAAAGAAAAAATATAAAGAACCATTAACAGCAAGCACACAAAAAGACAATATTATTTCAATCACCGTTAAATTATCATCATGTAAATAAAACCCAAAAAATATCGCACATACAAAAACAATACTAAGATAAATAACACCAATTTTATAAAAATATTTCTTCGAAGAATACATTATGGCGCTCTGAATTTCATAATTATTTTCAGCAACAGGTTTTAACATTTCATATATTGAAGCGCCAACAGCACCCGCTTGAAGTAAATTTACTAAGGTTAATAATCTATTAATGGTTTGGGTTAATCCATTAATACTGTCCCCATACGAAAGAATTATAAATCTCGGAACAATTAAGCCTAACAGCAAGATAAACACTTCATATAAAAGGGAAACTGCTAGATTTCTAAAAGTATTTTTAGAGCGCACGAAAATCCTCCTTGATATTACAATAATACAAAGTATTATGTTATTATTTTACATTAACACTGATTGTCTCTTTCGGTACTTTTTTGGCTATATAAACATCCCGCCAAAAGTATATAAACAAGAAATAGCGTTTTCATATAAGGTCGTTGATATTGTGATAAAATAAAAATTGCTATATATGAATACATTAAGCTATTTTTAGTTTTACAATTAGACTTATAACATAGTATGGGCGATAAAACAAACCAAACAATCATAAGTCCATAACCTAATACACCCAAGTGATATATTGATTCTTTATACGAAGCTGTAGCTTGCCATGCAACCCTTTCTGATGCTAAACTTGGAAATCCATAACCAAACAAAACAGTTTCTAAATCGCTTTTAAGAAATGATTGATATGAAGCCTCTGCTATTTCATGTATTCTATTATCACCCTCTAAACCACTTTTTGTTATAGTTAAACGCTCTTGAAATGAAGAAATAATTGTATTTGAAAAATTAACATTAATAAACACAAAATAAAGAATGATAATAAATACAATACCAACAATATTTTTATATCCACCTTTTCTTAACAATTTCAATATATAAGCAAAAATAGTTAACACAAAAAAAGCAACGGATAGTGACAAAATGCCCGAAACAAGAAAAATTTTGTTACGTTTACTATTGGAAACGTTGAAATCATTAGCACTTAAGAAAAATGCACAAAATGTTCCTACAACACCAGGTTCCGTAAACACTGATGTAAATCTATAAAGTAATTCGCCACTTTGATTAATCAATAAACAACCAAAATAATTTTGATAGTATTGATTTCCATACTTAACTCGACCAGCTTCTCCCGATTCTAAAATCGTATACGGAATTTTAATATTTAACAAAAGTAATATGTAAATAATTAAAGTATAGAACAATATTACCACAAATATCTTTTGCAATTGTGAAAATGATTTTAATAAAATATCACGATCCGTCATCACGTTTAACGCATAAAACATATAAATTAAAATATTGCCTATTAATAACGGATGAGTAGTACCAGTCTCTACTCCTGTAAAAAAGCAATAAAAGAAAAATATCCCCAGCATGCTTGTTCCACATAAAAAAACAGGAAGTGACATTTTTTCAAACTTTATTTGAATAATTAATAAAATCATAGCTAAAATTTGAAATACTTTAAAAATTGTTAACCCTATACCATTACCAAAGGAAGACCAAACAAAAAAAGGGTCTATAGATAAAAAGATAGTTATTGCTAAAACACTACACGTTATATCGCGTAGATTTAACTTATAATACACGCTTTTTTGATTATAAAAATTTGTTTCAACCATTTATATCCTCTTGTTTACAATCTAAATAAAAACTTTTCATATCGCGTTTTAAATGGGTTTTAAAATATAATACACGACTTTTTTATATTTAATGTTTCTGTTAACTGCTCAACTTTTTTATATATTTTCCATATAACACTGTTTAGTTAGTTAAAATTATTTGTTTGGTAGTTTTATCAAGTCTCCTAATTTTCTATCCCATTCTGGTGGGTCAAATTTAGTAAGTCCTGAACCTGGAAAAAACGTTAATTCTCCAAAATATATTTTACCGTTAATTTCATAAAAATCAACCCTTAAAAAAGGAACATCTACTGATAATTTCCTACTAAGTTCAATCATCTTATCAAAGTTAATAGGTTTTGGTGGAAGTTCTTCAAAATTAGCAAAATCATTTCTTTTAAATGGTTGTTTTTTCCAATCAAAAGAAACGTAACTAATGCGAGCGGTTGCGTGGTTTGATAATCCATGTGATATATATAAAAATTTCGGCTCACCGTTAAAGCAATAAAACTTATAATCAATTAAATCTCTATCATTACCCATTTCCATATATTTTTCGGCAATAATTCTAGGTTTAACGTTTTTATAAGGCCACTCTCGACTATTATGATAGTAATTTCTTTTTAAACTTCTATTTATCTTTTCTTTTGCCGTCGCTTTATTTAAATCCTTTTTATCTCTACAGATAACAAGTCCACCAGAATCGTGCGTGCATTTTAAAACGAATTGATTTGGTAGAGTATCAAAATCAATATCATCGAACTTATCCCATACTCCTAGTGTTGGAATAATATATTCTTCGCCAATTTTTTCAGCAACGTATTTTTTTGCTTCACATTTATCGACCATAGTCGTATAGATAGGTTTTCTATCATAAAGTTTAAGCCACTGAAGTTTTTCGCTAAAAGTTTTTGGATCTTTTAAATTTAATGGATAACCCATTCTTTCTTTAAAAATTAACTTCAAATATTTTTCATCACTTACGTTTTTTAAAAATGAATTTTTACCTAATCTAATAATTATTTTTCTAGGGTGCGCAACATAATGTTTAACTTTTTCTATAAAAGACATATCTTATTCTTCATTACTTTTTTTGTTAACTCATTGTTTAACTATATTATTTTTTTGTTATTTTTAAAACTT